>CALEJU010000067.1 GCA_937898755.1 uncultured Acidobacteriota bacterium
AGGGTTTAGAATGGAGCGGTTTCCGCGGTTGAAAAACCGCGGCCCCATTGAAGCCAGTTCTCCCCCCAGCGTAAGCGCGACGTAAAAAATCGTTTCCGCGGTTGAAAAACCGCGGCCCCATTGAAGCCCGATCACGACGCTCAACACCGGCAACCTGATCCGGGTTTCCGCGGTTGAAAAACCGCGGCCCCATTGAAGCCGCAACGGCGAGCAGGTGGCTCCGCCGGTCTCCGCGTTTCCGCGGTTGAAAAACCGCGGCCCCATTGAAGCCGGCGCGCCGAGTTCCTGCCGCACCCAGGCGTCGAGGTTTCCGCGGTTGAAAAACCGCGGCCCCATTGAAGCACGTTGTAGCTGCCGACCTCGAGTACGGGCCCGGGGTTTCCGCGGTTGAAAAACCGCGGCCCCATTGAAGCGGCTCGGACTTGTGCAGGCGACGCGCGCCGGTCACGTTTCCGCGGTTGAAAAACCGCGGCCCCATTGAAGCATCTAGACATTTCTCACTACAAAACAAAAACCCTACGTTTCCGCGGTTGAAAAACCGCGGCCCCATTGAAGCTTCATGAAGCCGAGGTGTCGGGCGCGCCACTGCTGCGTTTCCGCGGTTGAAAAACCGCGGCCCCATTGAAGCAGTCTCGTCTCTTCCCGATAGGTAGGGTCGGACCACCGTTTCCGCGGTTGAAAAACCGCGGCCCCATTGAAGCGAGGAATTCGCGCGGACGCATTTTCGGGCGGCGTCGTTTCCGCGGTTGAAAAACCGCGGCCCCATTGAAGCGGGGTAGAAGTAAAGCGGACCCTTCCCGCTACGGCGGTTTCCGCGGTTGAAAAACCGCGGCCCCATTGAAGCCTCGATCCTGAGCGCGTCACCCATCTTCACGAAGGTCGTTTCCGCGGTTGAAAAACCGCGGCCCCATTGAAGCACCGAGATGTTTCCCCACCCGGTAACCGTCAACTGCCGTTTCCGCGGTTGAAAAACCGCGGCCCCATTGAAGCCTTGATGTCGTCGGCGAACTCGCGTTCGCCCATGCCGTTTCCGCGGTTGAAAAACCGCGGCCCCATTGAAGCCGGCCGCGCCGATGTCGCCCGCGTTCCACTCGTTGGCGTTTCCGCGGTTGAAAAACCGCGGCCCCATTGAAGCTACGTCTTGATGCGCAATGCCGCGATGGATCGCCCCGTTTCCGCGGTTGAAAAACCGCGGCCCCATTGAAGCACTATTACCGCCATCGTGATTTACTTGCTTTCCCATCGTTTCCGCGGTTGAAAAACCGCGGCCCCATTGAAGCTTGTCTTATGCCCCGTAGGTGTACCAGACCGTGCCGTTTCCGCGGTTGAAAAACCGCGGCCCCATTGAAGCTCGAAGTCTAAAGCGACCTCCAACCAGGACGTGACCGTTTCCGCGGTTGAAAAACCGCGGCCCCATTGAAGCACAACGGTCGTAGTGGTGGCCGCCGCAATCGTTGCCGTTTCCGCGGTTGAAAAACCGCGGCCCCATTGAAGCATCAAAGGCACGTTGAACACGTCCTGCTCGACCACGTTTCCGCGGTTGAAAAACCGCGGCCCCATTGAAGCGAATCGAGCGTCGCGAGGTCGCTCTCCGCTGCGGTGTTTCCGCGGTTGAAAAACCGCGGCCCCATTGAAGCTACGACTCGGCTTCGGTCTCGCTGGTCAGCTCCTGGTTTCCGCGGTTGAAAAACCGCGGCCCCATTGAAGCGTGAACAGGCCGGCGAACACCTCGCGGCGCACCATCGTTTCCGCGGTTGAAAAACCGCGGCCCCATTGAAGCCCGTTGCCGCCGTTCACCTGGGTGTCGACGTTGGGCGAGTTTCCGCGGTTGAAAAACCGCGGCCCCATTGAAGCCCGTTGCCGCCGTTCACCTGGGTGTCGACGTTGGGCGAGTTTCCGCGGTTGAAAAACCGCGGCCCCATTGAAGCCTTCACGTGCCACGCCGATACGTTCGCGGGGGCAAGTTTCCGCGGTTGAAAAACCGCGGCCCCATTGAAGCCGGTATGGGGTACGTCGAGAGTCGGGAAGGGCTGGAAGTTTCCGCGGTTGAAAAACCGCGGCCCCATTGAAGCAGGGAGTACTGCCCAGCCCCCGGCGCTCCGCCGGTCGTTTCCGCGGTTGAAAAACCGCGGCCCCATTGAAGCACCTCGTTGCTGCGCTTCCATTCCGCCGCCGGCGTGTTTCCGCGGTTGAAAAACCGCGGCCCCATTGAAGCCTGACCGTGAATCAGGGAACGCAGCCGAGTGGAGCCGGTTTCCGCGGTTGAAAAACCGCGGCCCCATTGAAGCCTCATTTCTTCTCCCTCTTCTCGATCTCGGCCAGCAGTTTCCGCGGTTGAAAAACCGCGGCCCCATTGAAGCTCGCTGACGAAGTCAGTGGAGGCACTCAGCATCCTCGTTTCCGCAGTTGGAAAACCCCGGCCCCGGTGGGGCGAACGTCACGGATCGCCGTGTGAATTATTTGGCGACAGGGACGGGGGCGACTGCCACCTGTTCCACGATGGAGAGGCCGTAGCCTTCCAGGCCGGCGACGCGGCGGGGGTGGTTGGTGAGCAGGCGGATCTGGTGCATCCCGAGGTCGGCCAGAATCTGCGCCCCCACGCCGGTCTGGCGCTGCACCACGCGTTCGTGGTCGTGGCTGGGCGGTTCGGTGCCGCGGTGGCCGTGGGCGATGGTGCCGGCGCGCTCATCCAGCACCAGGCCGGGGGCATTCTGGTGCAGGTAGACCAGGATGCCGGCGCCCTCCGCGGCAATCCGGTCGAGTGCGCCGGCCAGCGCGGCGGCGCAGTCGCAGTCGCCCGCCCCCAAGGCGCCCGGCAGGCAGTGGGTGTGCACGCGGACCAGGACCGGCCGCGCCGGGTCGGGGGCGCCGAAGATCAGCGCCGAGTGCAGCGCGTCGTCCAGATCGCTGCGGTAGGCGAGCAGGCGCGCCGTGAGGTTGCGGACGCGCAGCGTGGACTCCGCCAGGCGGTGGACGTAGCGCTCGTGCTGCAGCCGGTGGCGGATCAGATCGGCCACCGTGATCATCTTCAGCCCATGCAGGCGGCAGAACTCGGTCAGCTCGGGGACGCGCGCCATGCTGCCGTCCTCGTTCATGATTTCGCAGATGACGCCGGCGGGGATCAGGCCCGCCATGCGGGCCAGGTCCACGGCCGCTTCCGTCTGCCCGGCGCGCGCCAGCACGCCGCCCTTGCGGGCCCGTAAGGGGAAGATATGGCCGGGCCGCGCCAAGTCGCTGGGACGCGTGCCCGGCGCAATCGCCACCTGGATGGTGAGCGCGCGGTCGGCGGCCGAGATGCCCGTGCTGACCCCCTCGCGGGCGTCCACCGATTCGCAGAACGCGGTGCCGAAGTTCGAGGTGTTCTCCGAGGTCATCAGCGGGATCTTGAGATGATCCAGCCGCTCCTCGGTCAGGGCCAGACAGACCAAGCCGCGTCCGAAGCGTGCCATGAAGTTGATGACTTCCGGGGTGACGCTCTCGGCGGCAATCGTCAGATCGCCCTCGTTTTCACGATCGGCATCATCCACCACCACCACCATGCGGCCCGCCCGGATGTCGTCCAGGGCCTCGACGATGGTCGCGAATACGGGTGTCGGGGGCATGGGTTTCAGTGTAACGCGGGGAGAGGGTTGTTGGATTTTGGTTGTTGGTTGTTGGGAGGCGTATCGCCCCGCCAGGGGCGGCGGGCGCCGCTGGCGCGGCGCGCCCCCGGCTACATTCCCGCGCCCCTACCGGGGCGAACGAAAACACTTGCGACGTGCCCGGCGTTCCAAAATCCAACAACCAAAATCCAACAACGGTTTTATTCCGCGAATCCCATTCCGTCCCAGTCTCCCCTTAGAATGGATGGGTTGCTCATGAACCCACTCTTCTCGTTGTCCGTTCTGTCGCGCCGCCTCGTTCTCATGCTGGGCTTGCCGTTGTTGCTGATGGCCGGAGGCTGCCGGTGGCTCAATCACCGTCCTGGCCCGGACGTGGTGGCCGAGGTGAATTCCACCCCGATCCAGCGTGCGGACCTCGATCGGCTTTTTGCCGCGCAGACCGCGGGGTCGCCGCAGCCCATCGCGCCGGAGCAGACGGCGCGGCTGAAACTGAGCTTGCTGACGCAGATGATTGACCGCGAGACCATGCTGCAGTACGCCGCCCACCTCGGCATCGCGGCCAACGAGGACGAGGTGAAACGGGAAGTGGCGGCGGCCAAGCCCGGCGAAGGCAGCGCGGACGACATTCGCAAAGAGGTGGTGGCCAAGCTCGTGCTCGCCGAGCTGCTGCGGCGCGAGGTGACCTCGCGCGTCAACGTGACCGACGCCGAAGTGACCGACTTCTACGACCACAATCGCGCGGCGTTCAACGTGGCCGAGCCGCAGTACCATCTGCAGCAGATCGCGGTGACGAACCAGGCGGCGCCCGCCACCAATCTCGCCCACGACAAGGCGCAGGACCGCGCGCAAGCGGGCAAGAAGGCACAGATGCTGCTCAAGCGGCTGGCGCAGGGCGAGGACTTCGGAGCCCTGGCGCAACAGTACTCCGAAGACCCCAACACGGCGGCCAGCGGAGGCGACCTCGGCTTGATTCCGGAGTCGGCGCTGCTGAACCAGACCCCGCAGGCGCTCCGTCAGGCGGTGACCGCGCTGCGGCCGGGTGAGATCTCGCCGGTGCTGCCCACCCCGACCGGGTTCCTCATCCTGAAGCTGATTGCGAAAGAGCCGGCTGGGCAGCGCGCCCTCAACGACCCGCAGGTACAGCAGTCCATCCGCGCCGCGCTGACCTCCTCGCGCACCGACCTGCTGAAGACCGCCTTCATCATCAGCGTGCGCAACCACGCCAAGGTGGACAACTACCTGGCCGACGAGATCGTGCGCAGCGGCGGGAAGTAGGTAGGGGGTAGGGGGTTGAAGGCCGTGGCCGGGGGCCATCGGCTTCTAACCGATATGGCCTTCCGCCTGGGGTCTTCGACCCCCTGCCTCCGACCCCCTACCCCCTACCCTCTACTCGATCTCCGCCAGCACCTGGCCGGCGCTGACGACCGCACCCGCCTCGACATGGAGCTGGCGGACGCGGCCGGCTTTGGGGCTGCGAATCTCGTTCTGCATCTTCATCGCCTCGAGCACGAGCAAGGGCTGGCCGGCGTTGACGGCATCGTTCATGGCAACCAGCAGGTCCGCCACGCGTCCCGCCATGGGCGAGAGGAGGGAAACGACGCCATCCTGCTGCAGGCCGCTGCGGTGGCGGGCGAGGCGGCGCGGGTCCACGATTTCTACGGTCGCTTCCCGTCCCGCCAGCCCGATCTCGCGGATGCTGTCGTCGGCGCGCGTCTCGGCCAGGTAAACGGTGAAGGACGCGCCATCGAGCAGCAGGGACAAGGTTCGGTGATTGATGAGGCGGGCGTCGAGGGCATGCGCGACGCCGTCCACGGCGATGCTGTCGCGCGCGTCGTTGATTTCGAGCGTGCATTCCCGCGCCCCGATGCGTACGAGGAACTTCACTGCAGTCCCGTCTGGCGTCCGGTGCGACGCCATAGGCTGGCTGTCTCGTCGCTCACGGTGGCCGGCGTGGCCAGGCGCGACGATTCCGTGGCGGCGCTGACGGCTGCCGCGGCGACGCGTTCCGTCCAGCCCGGTTCCCCGGGTTCGGCGGACGAGTCCGCGAGGACGCGTTGCAGGTAGCCGGTGTCGAAGTCCCCCTGCTGGAAGTCCGGGCGGGCGAGGATCTGGCGGAAGAAGGCGAGGTTGTGCCGGATGCCGCCGAGGTGGTATTCCGAAAGCGCGCGCGCCATGCGGGCGATGGCCTGGGGCCGGTCGCCACCCCAGGCAATCAGCTTGGACAGCAGAGGGTCGTACTCGAGCGGCACCGTCCAGCCCTCGTAGATGCCGGAGTCTTCGCGGATGCCGGGCCCGGCCGGCACCACCAGGTGTTCAATGCGCCCCGGCGACGGCATGAAATTCTGCGTTGGGTCCTCGGCGTAGATGCGGCATTCGATGGCATGGCCGCGCGGGGCGAGCTGCTCCTGTTGCAAGGCCAGCGGCCGGCCGGCGGCGATGCGGATCTGCTGCTCCACCAAATCGAGGCCGGTCACCATCTCCGTGATGGGGTGCTCGACCTGCAGGCGGGTGTTCATTTCCAGGAAGTAGAAGTTCTGCTGCGCGTCAACGAGGAACTCGACCGTGCCGGCACTGGTGTAATCGGCGGCGCGGGCGATGGCGACGGCCGCCTCGCCCATCCGGCGTCGCAACTCGGGTGTCAGGAGCGGGGCGGGCGTTTCTTCGAGGATCTTCTGATGCCGGCGTTGCAGGGAACACTCGCGTTCCCCGAGGTAGACGAGGTTGCCGTGCTGGTCACCCAGGATCTGCACCTCGATGTGGCGGGGCTGCAACAAGGCCTTCTCGAGGTAAACGGTATCGTCGCCAAAAGCGTTGCGAGCCTCGGTACGCGCCAGGGAGTAAGCGGAGGCGAACTCGGCGGCCGATGCGATCAGGCGCATCCCCTTCCCGCCGCCGCCCGCCGCGGCCTTGAGCATCAGCGGATAGCCGGCCGTGGCGGCCAGCGCCGCCGCCTCGCGCTGCGCCACCGCGAGCGAGGTGAGGGGTGCGGTGCTGCCCGGAACCAGGGGCACGCCACAGGCGCGCGCGATATCGCGCGCCGCGGTCTTGCTGCCCAGTTGCCGCATGCTCTCCGGGCTGGGGCCGATGAAGACAAAGCCGGCGTCCCGACAGGCGGCGGCGAAGGCGGGATTTTCGGAGAGAAACCCGTAGCCGGGGTGAATGGCGTCCACTTGCGCGCGCCGCGCGACATCCAGAATGCGCTCCATCGCAAGATAGCTGAACTGCGGCGCAGCGGGACCGATCGGGTAAGCGGCGTCGGCATGGAGGACGTGCAGGGAGGCGCGGTCCACGTCGGAAAAGACGGCCACGCTGCGGATGCCGAGATCGCGGCATCCGCGTGCCAGCCGCACGGCAATCTCCCCGCGATTGGCAATCAGGATGGCGCGGAAGAGGGGCGCGCGTTGCGGGGAGGGAGAACGGGGATGCTGCACGCGGACCATTGTCATGCGTCAATCCCCATCCTTGATATTTCTTATTCTTTCACCGGGCCGGGCCTGGAGGGGCGGCGGTCAAAGACCGTGCTCAGCCCCCGCCGAGCCGACGCGCCGGCGTCACCCCGCACGTTGTTTGCGGGGCGTCATCCAGCCCAGCTCCCGGGCCAGATCGAGGACATCGTCCACGGTGATGTCGTTCCAGTGGTTGCGGTCGGCGCCCTCGCCGCTCGCGAGCGTCCGCTTCAGGTAGGCGCCGGCAAGGTCCACCGCCATGCGGTCGGTCAGCGGACGGCCGGTGCGCTCCTTGAACTCGATCCAGGCGGGGTGCGGCAGGCCCAGCCAGAGGGGTTTGCCGTTGACCTCAAACTTGATGTCCACCGTATCGCTGTGCCGCGTGGCGATGCCGACGATCAAACACTGGTAGACGCAGTGATGGTTCTCCTGCGTGAGCGGGTCGGTGACGGAGAAGTCTTCGTACATGGGTGCAGCTTTCTAATCGGCGGTGGCAGCGCCGCGGCGCCGTTCGTAGCGATGCGCCAAGCGGAGCAGGGTCGCTTCCTCAAAGTGCCGGCCGAGCAATTGCAGGCCGATCGGCAAGCCCGCCGGGGTGGCGCCGCAGGGCAGCGACAGACCCGGGATGCCGACCAAGTCCGCGGTAACAGTGTAGATGTCCGCCAGGTACATCTCCAGCGGATTTTCCGTCTTCTCGCCGAGGCGGAAGGCGGGCGTGGGGGTGGTGGGGGTGAGGATGACGTCGGCCTGGGTGAAGGCTTTGCGGTAGTCCTCGGTGAGCAGGGCGCGGGCCTGCAGCGCCTTGCGGTAGAAGGCGTCGTAGTAGCCGGCGCTGAGCACGTAGGTGCCCAGCATGATGCGCCGTTTGACCTCGGGGCCGAAGCCGTGGTCGCGGGTGCGGCGGTACATCTCGGCCAGCGTCCGGCTGTCGGGCTCGCGGTAGCCGTAGCGCACGCCGTCGAAGCGCGCCAGGTTGGAACTCGCCTCGGCGGTGGCGATGATGTAGTAGGTCGCGATGGCGTAATTGTTGTGCGGCAGCGAGACGTCCACGATCTCGCAGCCGGCGCGCGCGAGGTCCTCGATGGCGGCGCGCACGGCGCGCTCCACGTCGGCGTCGAGACCGGCGCCGAAGGCCTCGCGGGGGACGCCGACGCGCAGTCCGGTGATCGGAGCTTCGAGTCCCGCCACGTAGTCCGGCACGGGCAGCGCGGCGCTGGTGGCGTCGAGTGGATCATGACCGGCAATGACCTGCAGGACGGCGGCCGCGTCCTTGACGGTGCGGGCGAGCGGTCCGATATGGTCCAGAGAGGACGCGAACGCGATCAGACCGAAACGTGAGACGCGGCCATAGGAGGGCATCATGCCGACCACGCCACAGAAGGCGGCGGGCTGGCGAATGCTGCCGCCGGTATCGGAGCCCAGCGCCGCCACGGCCGTTCCCGCGGCGACGACGGCGGCCGAGCCCCCGCTTGAGCCCCCGGGGACGCGCGTCAAATCATGCGGATTCCGCACCGCGCCGTAGGCGGAATTCTCATTGGACGATCCCATGGCAAACTCGTCGCAGTTGGCCTTGCCGAGCAGGAGCGCCCCGGCCTCCTCCAGCCGCGTCACCACGGTGGCGTCATAGGGCGGGACGTAGGAGGCCAGAATGCGGGAGCCGCAGGTGGTGGGCACGCCGCGCGTCGAGATGGCGTCCTTGATGGCCATGGGAAGCCCGGCCAAGGGCGGCAGCGGCTGGCCGGCGGCGACCAGCGCATCCAGACGGCGGGCCTGCTGCAGGGCGCGCTCCGGGCTGAGGGCGAGATAGCCATGCACCTCGGCGTCGGCCGCGGGAATGAAGCGCTGGAAGGCTTCCACCAACTCGACCGCCGTGGCGCGCCGCCCGGTGAGCAAAGCGCGGCTGGCGTCCAGGTCGAGTGTGCGCAGTTCGGAGTCGGCCAACATGAGTTCGTCTTCCTCACCGGGGCCTACTCGGCTTCCGGCGTGCCCTCGCTGACGCTGATGATGCGCGGGACCTTGAAATGTCCGGCCCCCGCGGAGGGGGCGTTGGCAAGCGCTTCGGCGGGGGTGAACCAGGCACGTTGTGCATCAGGGCGCAACGTGGAGTTGGATGCCGCGGAACCGAGCGCGGCAAGTGCCGCCGCTGCCGGATGCAGGGGAGACGGAGCCAGGCCGGGCATCTCCAACTGATCCAGCTGGGCGACGTACTCGAGAATCGCCCCCAAATCGCGTTCCATGGCGACGATCTCCTCGGGCGTCAGCTCGAGGTGCGCCAGATCGGCGATGTAACGAACGTCTTGCGCAGTGATCTTCATGCCTGGGGTGCACGGCGGGGCGGGGCGAGGAAAAATCTCAGGTCTCGCAGCCGATGGGAAACAAGATGGGTGTTGACGCGCTGCAGCAGCTCGCCGCGCAGGCTGATGAACTGACGGAGCCAGTCGGGGTCGTCCACCTCGATGCAGAGGACGTTCTGTTCGACGCGCACGGCCCGCGCCCGCGCCGCCAAACTTGCACCGGCGGCCAGCGGCCAGAGCAGCAGAGGCGCACGGTCACCCCAGCCCTCCGCCAGTTCGCGCAGGAGCGGCGTCAGAGCGTTCCCCAGCGCCAGCGGCAGCCACACACGTTGAGAGGGAGGAGTCCGAGAAGTCATCGTCGAGCCAGATGCCCAATTGCAAGCCGCTATCTTAACCTGTGACGCGTGCTCCCGGGTACCTTGTCTCGCTTCCACACGGATCTCGCCCAACGCTCCGGATGCACCACCGATCAGGATCGCCGCCAGATCCCGGCCACGGGAGCAGCGACCCCACGGGAGCACCGGGGGCGAAGCCCGCGCGGCAGACGCTCCAGCCTCGCGTGCGTGCTATGATTTTCGTAGCCCATGCACAAGGATCTGGAGTTCTTACGTGAGATTCAGACGCTGGATCAGCGCCTGAAGGAGTTGGACTCGGAGATCGCCAGCCTGCCGCGACGCATCGCCACGCTGGAGACCGCCTTGGTGACACACCGTCAGACGGTGGAGCGCATCAAAAGCGAGCAGATCACGCTGGCCGCCGAACGTCGCAAGACGGAGCTCTCGGTTCAGGATTTTCGCGCCAAGGTCAGCAAGTCGCGCGGCCACTCGTCCGAGGTGAAGACGAACCAGGAGTACCGCGCCGTGATGGACGAGGTCGCCTTCGCGGAGGCCGAGATCTCGAAGTGCGAGGAACGGCTGCTGCAACTGATGGAGAACGGCGAGGCGCAGGACGGCGCCCTGGCCCGCGCGCAGGAAGCCTTGGCCGCTGAACAAGCGCAGGTGGATGCCGCCCGCGCGTCGTTGGAGGCGCGTACGACCGCCGACCGCGCCGAACGCGACCGCGTCAATGCCACCCGGGAAGCCTTGCGGGTGCAGGTGGGTAGCGACGTCCTGCGGCGTTATGAACGGGTCAGCAAGCTGCGCGGCCAGGGACTGGCCCCGATTGATCTTGAAGCTTGCGGCAGTTGTCGCGTGCGCCTGCGTCCGCAGATGCTGCAGGAGATTTTGGCGCGCCCGCACGAGATCTTTGTCTGCGAATCCTGCGGCCGTCTGCTCTTCCTGCCGCCCCAGTCGAGCGAGGCCAGCCTCACGGTGGACGCGCAGACGGCACGTTCCTAAGATCCCGCGCGTCGGCCATGTCCGTGGCGCCTGCCTCAGTTCACCCGATCGCCCGCCCCCGCCGCCCTCCAACCGGGACGTGCCACGTCGGCGCGGTTGGCGGTCTTGCGCTTCCTGCCTGCGCCTGTCAGTCTTTCCCCATGGATTCGACCGTCGTGATCTATGTGGATGGGGGCTCGCGCGGCAATCCCGGCCCGGCCGCGTATGGCGTGGTGATCGAGGACGAATCGGGCGCGGTGCTGGAGAAGCTGCACTGCTTTCTTGGGCGCCAGACCAATAACTTCGCCGAGTACTCGGGGTTGGTGGCGGGATTGCGGCGCGCCGCGGAGCTGCGCGCGCGCCAGGTCAAGGTGCGCGCCGATTCCGAACTGATGGTGCGGCAGATGCGGGGCGAGTACCAGGTGCGGAGCGAGAGCCTGCGGCCGCTGTATGACGAAGCGCGCAGTCTGGTGCGCGGCTTCGCGCAATTCACGATTGAACACGTGCGTCGCGAAAAAAACAAGTTGGCGGACGAACTGGCGAACCTCGCCATGGATGGGGCGCGGCATGAAGGGCGCGCCGCACCGCCGGCAGGGTCCCATGTCGCTTCCTCCCCGCCTGCGGCCACGCCGACGTTGTTGATGGGCGTGGTCCGCGACGGGCGGATAGTGACTCCCGTGGCGCCGCCCTGGCCCGAGGGAACGCGGGTCAGTATTCGCCGCCACGACGCGGAATGACGCGCGGGCCCCAAAAGCCGACCATGACGATTCCGCCGTCCACCCCCGGTACGCTTTACCTGGTTGCCACCCCGGTCGGCAACTTGGAAGACATGACGCTGCGCGGCCTGCGGCTGCTGCGCGAGGCGGACGTCATCGCCTGCGAGGATACGCGGCAGACACGAAAGCTGCTGAATCACTTCGAGATCCAGCGCCCCACCATCAGCTACCACGAGCATAACGAGCGGGAGCGCACGGCAGAACTCCTGCCCCGGCTGCAGGCGGGAGAGTGCGTGGCGCTGGTCTCGGATGCGGGCGTTCCCACCCTATCGGACCCCGGGCTGGTGCTGGTGCAGGCAGCGATTGCAGCCGGCGTCCCAGTGGTTCCCGTACCCGGCGCCAGCGCCATAGTGCTCGCCCTGACGGCGAGCGGCCTGGCGGTTGAGAGCTTCTGTTTTCGTGGCTTTCTGCCGCCTCGGACATCGGAACGTCGCCGCGCTCTCGAGCGCGTTGCACGGCAAACGGACACCTTGGTGTGGTTTGAATCGCCGCACCGCCTGTGTGCCAGCCTTGCCGACATGGCCGCCGTGCTGGGCCCGGATCGGCCGGTGGTGGTGGCGCGCGAACTGACCAAGCTGCATGAGGAGTTCGTGCGCGGTACGGTCGCCAGCGCGCAGGCCCACTTCGCGTTGCAGGAACCGCGGGGCGAGTTCACGTTGGTGGTGGGGGGCTGGGCTGAGGGACAGGCTCCGGCAGCAACCACGGAACAGGACCTGGTGGCGCGCATGACAGCGCTCCTGGCCCAGCCCGGAATGGACGAGCGTAGTGCCCTCAAGTTGGTGGCGCGGGAGTGGTCCATCGCCAAGAGCGAGGTGTACCGGCGCTGGCAGGCCTGCGCCGCCGGCAAAGCCGGGCGTTCGTCGTGATGGAGCCGGGGTCGATGCCGGCGCATCGCTTCGGGGTAAGATAGGGATTCGCATCCCTACCGCGTGGGAACGACGTCACGGCAGCATTGCCGGCCCACCGGAACCGACTGGAGGTGAACAGAGAATGGCGGAAGTACGACTGCAAGAAGGTGAGTCGCTCGAAAATGCTCTGCGCCGCTTCAAGCGCAAGGTCCAGACCGAGGACATCATCAAGGAAGTCAAGAAACATTCCTTTTACCTCAAGCCGGGTGAAAAGATGCGCTTGAAACAGGCGCTCGCCCGTAAGCGCAACCGCAAAAAGGCACGGCGCGAGAGCGAATAGCTCTCCCGGGTTGTCCGCGGCTCCGCCGATTCCGGCATCCAAACCGGGGGCGGAGCCGTTTTGTATTTATAGGGACTGCCGGAGGCAACCCGGGGACGGGGAACCCAAGAGAACTTCGAAACGTTTCCCCCTCCAGCGGAATCTAATCAGGTGAATGCGAGAAGGGATCACGGCAGGAACAGGAGGAAGCCATGGGCGAAAAATTCAGCTCCGATGACTTGCGGTCCTTGCGTTCCCACTTGGTCCAGCTCGGCGCCGACTACGCCGGAGCCAGCGAAGTGATCCGAGCCTTTACGAGCGACCACGGTTACGGCATCTCCCCTGAGTCGGCGCGCATGGCCGCGCTTGAGTTCGGCATGTCGAAGTGTTCGCTCGATTCCATTCGCCGCGCCTTGAATGCGGCTGCCCTGCTGGCCTGATCGCGGCCGGCCTGAACCCGCAAACGCACCTCGAGACTGCCGCATTCCGCGCGACGCGATGGGTGGCAGAGGCATGCCGCGGCAGACGTTTCAAGCCCTTTCCGGGGTGGGCGGCATCCCCGTACTATAATTGCGCTTAACAGAATGGCGCGACTCATACGCTCGACTACCGTGCTGTGCGTCCGGTCCCAGGCGAAAGTGGTTCTGGCCGGGGATGGACAGGTGACCCTCGGCGATGGCGTGATCAAGCACCACGCCCGCAAAATTCGGCGCCTGTACCACGACCGCGTCATGGCGGGGTTCGCCGGCTCGACCGCGGATGCGTTCTCGCTCTTCGGGCGTTTTGAGACCAAGCTTGAGCAGTTTCATGGCAATTTGAGCCGCTCGGCAGTCGAGTTGGCCAAGGACTGGCGAACCGACCGGGCCTTGCGTCATCTGGAAGCCCTTTTGATTGTCGCCGATGAACAAGACACGTTCATGCTCAGCGGGCAAGGGGACGTCATCGAGCCTGACGATGGGGTGTGCGCGATCGGTTCCGGTGGCCCCTACGCGTTGGCAGCCGCGCGGGTGCTGTTGCAACACACGCAGATGGACGCGCGCGCCATCGCCATCGAATCCATGAAGCAGGCATCCCGGATTTGTATTTACACCAACGACGACCTGACGGTCGAAGAACTGGTCTCGACGCGCCAAGCCGCGGCGTCCAGCGGAGCCGTCGACCGCTCTTAACGCCATGGCCCTTTACCTGCCAGTTCCCGCTGACGAACAGACCCCCGCCTTGGACGAGCTCGCGCCGCGCGAAATTGTCTCCGAGCTCGACAAGTACGTGGTGGGACAACCGGCGGCGAAACGCGCCGTCGCCGTAGCACTGCGCAATCGCATCCGCCGGCAGAAGCTCTCGCCCGAACTCGCGGAAGAGATCATGCCGAAAAACATCCTGATGATCGGGCCCACCGGCGTCGGGAAAACGGAGATTGCACGCCGGCTGGCGCGCCTGGCCAACTCGCCTTTTCTCAAGGTGGAGGCCTCGAAGTTCACCGAAGTGGGCTATGTCGGGCGCGACGTGGAGAGCATGATCCGCGACCTTGTCGAGATCGCCATCGACATGGTGCGCGAGGAAAAGCTCGAGGAGATCGGCGAAAAGGCCGAGCAGAACGCCGAAGACCGAATTCTCGACCTGTTGCTCCCGGCTCTGCCCACCCCCGTACCCGCCGCGGGCGGTCCCACGCTGGTGGTGGCAGCGGGTGCGGCGGAAAACGGACAGGAAGGCGGGCGCGCCGGCCAGGCTGGAGAGTCCAAAGCCGAGAACAGGGACATCGGGCCGCGTGACACCAGCAAAAAGACGCGCGAGAAGCTGCGTCAGCAGCT
The DNA here is from genome assembly GCA_937898755.1 of uncultured Acidobacteriota bacterium. GTDB lineage: Bacteria > Acidobacteriota > Terriglobia > Terriglobales > SCQP01 > CALEJU01. The sequence goes on from CALEJU010000067.1 coordinate 14,410, forward strand.
GCGGGAAGGCAAACTGGACGAAAAGATCGTCGAGATCGAGACGCGCGAGCGCAATTTCCCGTCCTTCGAGATCATCTCCAACCAGGGCATCGAGGAGATGGATATCAACATCAAGGACATGTTGCCCAGCCTCTTCGGCCAGAAGACGAAGAAGCGCAAGATGCGGGTCGTCGAGGCGATTGACTACCTGGTGCAGGAAGAGGAGCAGCGCCTGGTGGACATGGATCAGGTGACGCGCACTGCGGTCGAGCGGGTCGAGCAGGGCGGCATCATTTTCCTCGACGAAATTGACAAGATCGCGGGGCGGGAAGGAAGCCACGGTCCCGACGTCAGCCGGGAAGGCGTGCAGCGCGATATTCTGCCCATCGTGGAGGGCACGACCGTCAACACGCGCTATGGCATGGTGCGGACCGATCACATCCTGTTTTTCGCCGCCGGCGCCTTCCACGTCTCCAAACCCAGCGACCTGATTCCTGAGCTGCAGGGGCGGTTTCCGATCCGCGTTGAGCTGGACTCGCTCACCGTGGACGACTTCGTCAAGATCCTGAAAGAACCCAAGAGCGCGCTGATCAAGCAATACACCGCGCTGCTCGAGACGGAAGGGATCGGCCTCATCTTCACCGAGGATTCCTTGCAAGAGATCGCCCATTTCTCCGCGCAGGTCAACGAGGCAACGGAGAACATCGGCGCGCGTCGCCTGCACACGATCATGGAGAAGGTGCTCGAGCAAATCTCCTTCGAGGGGGCGGAATCCAAGGAGAAGAGCATCACCATCGACGCCGCCTACGTGAAGGCGCAGCTCGAGCACATCGTCAAGGATCAGGATCTCTCGCGCTATATTCTGTAGGCCATGCTGCGGCCCCTTCAGCGCTGCGTCCGGCTCGCCGCAGGGAGCGGCGGCAGGCGCACAGCTTTCCTCATGATCGCGTGCGGGTGGGCTGTGCTCAGCCTGGGCTGTGGCCAGGTCGGGCCGCCGCTGCCGCCCAGTCCCAATCTGCTGGCCGCGGTGACCGACCTGAGCGCGGAGCGCCGCGGTGAAACGCTGCATCTGGCGTGGACCGCTCCCCTTCACAACAGCGATGGGACCGCCCCGCGCGGAGCGGCAGCGCTGGAAGTGTGCGCGTGGCCGACGGGCGTCGCCTTCACCCCGGACGGCGCCTGCTCACAGCCCCTGCTCCAGAAGAGCGGGGCAACTTGGGCGGCCCTGCCGGCGACGTTGGAGCTGCCCATATCTGCCGTGAGGCAACGGGTCCCCGGCACCGAGGCCGCTCTTGCCGTTCGTTACGTGAATGAGAGAGGGCGCAGCCTTGGCTGGTCCAGGGCGGTGACGGCGCCCCTGGCCCCGGCCGCGCCGGTTCCAACCGACGTCACCGCCGCGCTGTCTCCGGTTGGAATCAGACTGGCTTGGCGGGAGGCGAGCACCGATCCCGGCGTTACCGTGCGGGTGTATCGCCGCACGGTGGCTGGCGACATGAAGTCTCGACCGTCGGCAGAGCCGGTGATGCTGGCAGAGTTGCCGGCCGTGCAAACCAACTTCCTCGACGGCTCGGTCGAGCGCAAACAGGCTTATACCTACACCCTGCGCAGTTACCGGGAGTTGGGGAGCGCATCGCCGGAGGGTGTCGAGAGTGAAGCGACGCCGCCACTTCAACTCGTCTATCGCGACATTTTCCCCCCTAATGTTCCTTCCGGACTGCAGGCGCTGCGTCTCCCGGGTGGCTCGTCGGGGGTGGATCTGACCTGGGATGCCGTCCCCGCGCCCGACTTGGCGGGCTACAACGTCTACCGCCGGGTCGGCGCTGAATGGGAGAAGCGCAATACGACACTGTTGCTGACCCCCGTCTTCCATGATCCGGACATGCCCACGCAGTCTGTCGCTTACTCGGTTACCGCAGTCGACGAGAGTGGGAATGAGAGCTCCCGGTCGACGACGACCATCATTTCGCCCTAGGGGCAGGCACGGGTCCCCTGGCGGCCGTGGACGCCTGTCCCAGCTCGCACTATGATCGGAGCATGCGTGGCCGCCAGGCCCTGATGGCGGGGATTTCACTGACGGGCTGGCTGGCTGCCCAGATCAACGCGCCGCCGGCGATGCAGCACCTGCTCCGTGCCGCGACCCGCCAAGAAGCCGCCATGGTGCGCCTGCGCGATGAGTACACTTATCGTCAGGATTTCCAGTTTGAGGAACTCAGCGATCTGCAGCATCGCCGCGGAGGAATGTATGCCTCCCACACCGAGGTGACGCTGACGCCTGACGGTAAACGCTTTGAACGTGCGGCGGCGGCGACCAGCAACGCCCTCGTGTTTCTTCGGTTGTCCGACGATGATTTTCGGGACCTGCGCGACGTGGTGCCGTTTGCTCTGACGCCCGATCAGTTGCAGGTCTATGACTGCCGGTACCAAGGTCGGGACATGCTGCAACTGCGCGATGCCGCCGGCCGCCCCGGCGAACGTCTGGCGGTCGAGACCTTCAGCGTCAGCCCGCGGCAGATTTACACCGGGCAACGCTACTTCGAGGGTCGCATCTGGATTGATCCCATCACCGCCGGCGTGGTGCGGATTTCCGGGCGCGCCGTGCCGGATATCCGCGACCGCCACCACGGCGTGGAGGTCGACAACCTGTTCGGCCGTTTCACCACCGACCGCGTCCGCGTGGACGGTCGTTACTGGTTCCCGGCGTACACCGAGGGCAAGGATTGGCTCGATTTCTCCAACGGCGCGGTGCAGGTGAAAGAGACGGTGCGATTCCGCGATTACCAGCGCTTCCGGGTACAAAGCACGATTCGCATGGTGCCGGTCAAGCCCTAGATGCCCGTGCTGGATGAGCAGGGGGCGCCGCTCATTCTTGATTGTCAGTCCCGGCCGGATCGAAACGGGCGAGATATTTCTCAATCGTGATACCGAGGCGCTGGTGGAAGCGTTCGGCGAGGGCGGGAATCTCGCCGATGCGTTCATCCAGGGCGATGCGCTCGACGCGGTGCATGGGGAAGAAGCTGGTGGGAAAGGGAACCGTGCCGGCGGCGCTTTCTGTGATCTGCGAGAGGAAGTCCTCGAAGGAGTTTAATTCCACGGCGCGCACAGTGACCCCACCGGGGTTGATGGCCAGAAGCTGGCCCCATTGCTTCTGACGCGGGTTGGCCAGCGTGACGAGAACGATCGAGTGAGTGTGCATGGGGTACCTCGCGGCGCGGCGGGCGCGTGGAGCATCAGATGCGTGGAGGACGGTTCTCGTCCCGCGCGCTCCCGGCCACGTCTATGCCGGCATGGTGCGCAGATCCGGGGCGACGTGCAGGGTGGCTTCCGTGGCGGCCTGAATGTCGGCCACTGCGTATCCGGGCGCAATCTCTTCCAGCCACAGTCCATCCGGCTTGACGCGGATGAAGGCTCTTTCGGTCACGACAAAATGTACGACGCCGACGCCGGTCAGCGGCAGGCGACAACGCTTTAAAATCTTAGGGGTTCCATCCCTCGTCGTGTGCTCCATGGCGACGTACACACAGCGTGCGCCGGCAACGAGGTCCATGGCGCCACCCATACCTTTGATGATCTTGCCGGGGATCATCCAGTTGGCGAGGCTTCCGGTTTCATCGACTTCCATGGCGCCCAGAACCGACATGTTGATGTGTCCTCCGCGGATCATGGCGAAGGACTCGGCGCTGGAGAAGTAAGCGGTGCCGGGCAATTCGCTCACCGTTTCCTTGCCGGCGTTGATGAGGTCGGGATCCTCCTCCCCCGCTACCGGGTAGGGTCCCACCCCGAGCATGCCGTTCTCGGACTGCAGGGTGACATCAATGCCAGGCGGGACGACGTTCGCGACCAACGTGGGCAGGCCGATGCCAAGGTTGACGTAGTAGCCGTCACGCAACTCTCGTGCGATGCGGCGGGCGATGGCGTAGCGAATGTCAGCCATGACGTCTTCTTCCCGGATGGTCGGGGCGGCGTTCAGCCGGACGGGCGAACCGTACGCCGCTCGATCCGTTTCTGATAATGCGCGCCGCGCAAAATGCGGTGCACGTAGATCGCCGGGGTGACGACGATGTCGCCGTCCAGTTCCCCCGGCGCCACCAGCTCTTCGACCTCGGCAATGGTGACACGGGCGGCGGTGGCCATCACCGGGTTGAAATTGCGGGCGGTTTTGCGATATGTGAGATTGCCGCTGCGGTCGCCACGGAAACCCTTGATGAGCGCAAAATCAGCCCTGAGCCCGCGCTCCATGAGATAGGTCCGACCCTCGAATTCCCGGACCTCCTTGCCCTCGGCCACCAAGGTCCCGACCCCGGTGGGGGTAAAAAAGGCGGGGATGCCGGCACCGCCGGCGCGGATGCGTTCCGCGAAGGTCCCCTGCGGAATGAGATCGGTTTCCAACTGGCCGGTGCGCACCAGATTTTCGAACGTCTTGTTCTCACCGACATAGGTGGCGATCATCTTCTTGATCTGGCCGGCAGCCAGGAGAATGCCGATCCCCGTGTCGTCAATGCCGGCGTTGTTGCTGATGACGGTGAGCTGGCGCGCGGCACGGCGATGCAGGGCGGCAATCAGGTTCTCCGGGTTTCCGCAGAGACCGAAACCGCCGATCATGACGATGGCGCCATCGTGGATGTCGGCCACGGCACGGTCGAAGTCGTCGTAGACCTTGTTCATGACGGTTCCCTGGAGAGGGCGGCGGCCAATTGACGCTGCAGGGCGGCTGCATCGCGGAAGCGGGCTTCCGTCTCGCGGCTCCGCAGGTGCAGGCGAAGATGATCCAATTCCCGCTGTAACAGTTCCAGTGCCCCCTCAATCGGGCTGCTGTTGGTGAGCAAAATGTCGCGCCACACGCCATAGGGACTGGAGGCAAGTCGAGTCATGTCGGCCGCGCCCGGTCCGGCCGCTTGCAACAGCTCTGGGGGGAACTCATGCCGGGGACCGAGGAACTGGTCGTGCAGCATCGCCGCCAGCGCCGTCGCCAGAAGCTGGGGCACGTGACTGAGCGCCGCAATGGCGCGATCATGCTCAAGGGCGGAGAGAGTCAGGGGTTGCGCACCGATGGTGGGAAGTAAATCCAGGAACCAACCAAAGGCTGGAGGAATGCCAAGCCCTTGTGAGGGACAGAACAGCCAACGCCGTCCACGAAACAATTGTGGGTCGCTGGCGGCAATGCCTCCGGCTGCGCTGCCCGCCATGGGATGCCCGCCCAGAAAACGGTCGCGCTGACGACCCGGCAGCAGCGCGGTGGCGCGCTCCACCACCTGCACCTTGGTGCTACCCGTATCGGTAATGAGCGCTTGCGGCGGCGCCATGTGCACCACGCGCGGCAGCAGATCAAGGACTGCGCTCACCGGGGTGGCGAGCACGATCAGATCGGTGTCGCGTACTCCGCTCTCCAGATCGGTGGCGGCCTCATCAATGGCTCCCACCGCGAGCGCCTGCGCGAGCACGTCGGGATGGTCGAGGCCGCGCAGGGTACCGGAAAATCCGATGCTTCTTAAGGCGCGTCCAAGCGAACCACCCACCAACCCGGTGCCTACGATCAGGACGGTATGCGGGGTGGTTGGAGCAGGCACTGACACGGGAGAAATGATGGCACAGATGGTGGGGCGGCGTCGGCTCAGGATACGCTCGAAGACGCCGCCCGGCCGTCACTTCCCATCTCGTCTGGGGAATAGGGCGGGAAAAACAGCGAGAAGCTCGCCCCTTGGTTCGGCTTGCTGATGACGTCAATCTTTCCGCCGCACTGCTCCACGATACCGTAAGCCGTAGCCAACCCGAGTCCGGTGCCTTTAAGCGGATCTTTGGTGGTGAAAAAGGGTTCGAAGATGCGTGCCAAGGTCGCTTCATCCATGCCATGGCCCGTATCGCTGACCCGTAGCTCTACCCACGGAACGGCTTGCGGCAAGTTGCCATTCGGCAACCTTGAAGGCAGCGAGCGCATATCGGTGACAATCGTCAAATGCCCACCCTGCGGCATGGCATCGCGGGCGTTTACGGCCAGGTTCAGGATGACCTGCTCAAGCTGCATAGGGTCGGCCCAAATGGGTGGCAAGCGACTGCGCAGTTGTAATCGCACCTCAATCTCATCCCCAAGTAAGCTGTGCAGCATGGATTTCAATTCTGGAAGCAGTTGGTTCAAGTCAATGCTCCGGGGTTGAAGCTGCTGCTGGCGGCCGAAGGCGAGAAGCTGGCGGGTGAGGGTGGCTCCCCGCTGTGATGCTTCTTCAATGCGCCGCAGGCGCTCAGCCATGGGACTGTTGGTGGGTACCTGGTAGCGCAATAGTTCGGCTTGCCCTTTCACAATGGTTAGTAAGTTATTGAAATCATGGGCGACTCCTCCTGCCAGTCGGCCAATGGCTTCCAACTTCTGGGCGCGCTGCAACTGCTCCTCCAAGCTTCTTTGCCGCTCTTGGTGTTGCAAAATGGCTTCACGCTGTCGGGCAACGCGTCGGCCTAGCGTGGCGCTCCAGGCAAAAACGATCAGAACGACGATCAAAAGTGTGCCGAGCAGGGCTCGCAAGCGCGGCACAGTCCACCAAGGTGCACGTTTCAAGACGGTCACGTCCTGCCGGTCGCGCAGAAGGATGCGAAACAGAAGGGGAGTGCCCGCCTCGTTTGTTCCCACGGTGCAGACACCGACGATGAGCAGCTGGGAGCCGACTTCCGGGAGGTCCCCAATCGGGTCGCGGTTACCCATCTCCGCATAGCTGACAAGGAAGGTCCCGGACTTGGTTTGCAGTTCCAATTCCGGAAGCCCGGGGCCGCCCAAGGCACGGCGCAATACCTGGCCGTTCATTTGAATCAGCTGCGCATCGTGCTGGAGGGCTTCTTCCGGACTGACCTGCAGCGGGGCGGGCGGATTGACCCAGCCCAGCCGTCGCACCTCCGCGTCTTCCAGAATGGGTTTGCCGGTCGCCGCCACTGGAAAGCCGACGACGTCAATCCTGTCGCCCGGGCGCAGGGTTGGCGCATGCGGAAACGGGAGATAGAGTCCGCCGGAGCCGCTCTGCAAAAACACATCCCGTTGCGCCAGGCTTTGCAATGTGACCACGCCCTGCACGTGCCACAACCGCCGTGAGACCCCGCGCGGGTCGAAGCGCAACAAGCTGCCGATGTCGTCGCGCGGCAGCAGGAAGGGCTCGGGGGGCCCGGCCCGCTCGACATGAAATTGCGCGAGGGAAGGAACCCAGATTTCGAAGCCCAAATTTTGTCGCTGGGCGTTGTAGAGGGTCTTAACCACGCCGGTGACCGACACGCGACTTCCGAGCAGGGCGGGAAAATGCTGCTGAAAGGCGGCCCGCGGCTGGGCCACGAAGACATGAACGGGCGTGTTGCCTGCTTCCAATTTGAGTTCCGTGCGCTGTCCTGTGGCCGCGACATGGTGGACCACGCCTTGCAACTGAACCCATTGCGCGTCTTCGGCTCCCGAGGTGAGAGCGGCGCCGCCGGTGGGAGCGGGGGCCGGAAAGCGGGCATGTCCCAGAATCCGGACACGGGTCGCCAAGATCACGGGCGCAAAGTCTCCGGGCGCACTCCTGCCTGTCACTTCCACCTGATCGCCAGACTTGAAATGCGTTCCCGCAGGCCCCTCCACGTAGAGTCCGTCCCGAGTGCCTTGCAGATAAAAGTCACGGCGAGGCATGACGGTGGGATCGGTGTCGGAGTAAGTCACGGTGCCGCGAACGCGCACCTGATATTGGAGTCCCGCCTGCGTCGGGGTCAGATCGCGGACGGCGCCGAGGGTACGCAGCACGGGGAGGGATATACCAAGCGCTCCCCAAGCCGGCAGCAACGCCATGACGGTGCTGATCAGCAGCCCGCGCACTCGTCTTCCCGTCATCCCAAGCATAGGAGATCGCTGACTGCACCATACCAGAACGGGTGTGGTGTTGCGGTCGAGAGAGGGTTTCCCGCTCGGGACGTTCCAGTCGCTTCCAAGCGCCCATGGTGGGGCGCGGGAGTGTGGCCGACGCGCCAGCCTCGCGAGCGCAACGTTGCCGCTGATGGCGTAACGTTACAAGCGGCCTTCGGCCTCCTCCTCTTCCATGCCGAAACAGACTTCGGCCAGGGCGAGGTCGGAGGGGGCGGTGATCTTCCAATTACGCGTCGAACCGGGCACGACAAAGACATCATGGCCGAAGTGTTCGACCAAGGCCGACTCGTCGGTGCCGTAGAAGCCGTCCGCCTGGGCGTGCGCGAAGGCGCGACAGAGTAGTTCGTAACGGAAGACCTGCGGGGTTTGGGCGAGCACGATGCGTTCGCGCGGTACGGTGGACTCGACGCGGTGAATATCGTTACCGCTGCGAGCGACTTGTTTCAGTGTATCGACGGCGGGAACGCCGAGAATGACGGCCCCGTGACGCAGAGCGCCCTCAAGCGCGCGGGTAATTAATTCCGGCGTAACGAATGGCCGCACCGCGTCGTGTACGGCCACCAACTCGGTATCGGGATCCACCAACTGCAACGCGTTCCAGACGGACTGCTGACGACTTTCCCCACCTTCCAGGACTCGCACCGGACAGCGGAACGGTTCGGCGAGAATGCGTTCGGCAACCCGAGCCCGGTCCTCCGGCCGCACCGGAACCAGCATGGATTGAATGCCGGGGCAGCGGTCGAACTTGCGCAGCGTGTGCAGCAGCAAGGGTGCGCCACGGAACTCCAGCAGTTGTTTGCGGGCGGTTCCGGCGGTGGTCGAACCCATCCGGGTACTGAGCCCGGCGGCGGGGATAATGGCACAGACCTTCGGCTCGCTCATAGATGGTGAGAAGGGGCAGGGTCGGATTCAGCCGCGGGCGCGCCGGCTTCGGCCTCGGCTCTGCGATGAGCTGCGGGAGGGCGCGCGGAAAGCAAGGGGCCATGACGCTCGTCCCAGCGTCCGAAAATCATCTTGCCGGCCGTGGTTTGCAGGACCGAGGTGACAATGATATCCACGGTCTTGGAGATCATCTTCCGGGCATTGTCCACAACCACCATGGTGCCGTCGTCAAGATAGGCCACACCCTGGTTGAACTCTTTGCCTTCCTTCAAGATGAACACCCGCATGCTCTCACCGGGTAGCACGGCGGGTTTGAGTGCGCTGGCAAGTTGGTTGATGTTGAGGATGACCACCTGCTGCAATTCAGCGAGCTTGGCAAGATTGCAATCGTTGGTGACCAGCTTGCATTCGTAGAGCTTGCAGAGCTCGATCAGTTTGTGATCCACCTCGCGCAGTTGCGGAAAGTCCTCGGCGACGATCCTGACATTGACGTCGGGTCGTTTCTGCAGCCGCTGCAGCACCTCGAGCCCGCGACGGCCTCGATTGCGTTTGGCGGCCTCGCCGGAATCGGCGATGTACTGCAGTTCGCGCAATACGAACTGAGGAACGAGGAGTTCGCCGTCAACGAAACCCGTTTCGACGATATCGGCAATCCGGCCGTCAATGATGACGCTGGTATCGAGCACCTTGGCGGCGTGGCGGGCGCGCTCGTTGCCGAATAGGCCGCCCAAGGCTGAGAGGTTCAACAATTCGCCCTTGTCGGCGCCCACTTTGAGGCCGATGTAGGCGAAGACGACGGTGGCGCCCAGGCACACGAAGGCGCTGGTGTGCGGGTCGAAAGCCGAGTTGCGGAGCTGCGCCGTTACGATGTAGGCGGTGAGGATCCCGGTCAGGGCCCCCACCGAAGCGCCAATCAGCCGCTTCAGGCTGGCGCGATTGAGGCGGATCTCGCACCCGATTATGGCCAGCGCCAACAGGACGCCGAGGGCCGCCGCCGGCGCCAAGCTCAGCCCAAAGGGGTGCAGGCGTACCGCCACCCCGCCCAAGACGCACACGAAGGCCAGGCGGATGATGATGGAGTCCTTCACGGATATCTCCCCGACGTCGCACGCCCGCCTCCTGCTGGGAGGGGGTGCAACCGAGTATATCCGAGGGCGCAGGCGGAGAGAGACGCTAGCACCTCGGCCACGCGGGGGCTTCCCACCCAGCGTTTCGAGCGTGGGCGGTAGGGGGAGGGCGCAGAAACGCAATCGCCAATGCGTTGCGCGTTTGACGCTCGAAGCCCACTCACTTAATTTAGGCAGCAGCATGGAGGCAGCGTCGAGCCCCTCGACTCTGCATTCTGATGCACCGACCCGCACTGGGCTTATTCGTGATCAGGGGCGGTGGAACTGCCTGCCCGTTCGGGTTTCAAGGGCTCGTCATCGGCGCGGAAGCAGGTCGCAACATGGTGCAAGAGGAACCTCACCGCCGCCCGCGCATCTTCGGACGGGTCGTTTTTCCAGTGAAAGATCGCGTTGGCGAGGATTTGCTGGCCTCTGACGTAATCTTCTTCGCGGCGGCGCCGCTTTTCCGGTCGCCGCCGGATTGCAATCACATCCCCCATAGGCGCCGTTAGATGGAGCCACGTCGGGCGGCCGTTGGCTCAACGCGGACGAGGCTCAGACGAAACTCGCCATAATGGGAGTCGGAGATGGCGTGACGCGAATTCTTGCTTTGGATGTCGGACAGCGCCGTATCGGCCTGGCGGTCAGCGATCCACTCGGAATCACCGCGCAGGGACTCCCGACCCTACACCGCACCCGCCATGGTGCCGACTTGGAACACCTCGCCTCGGTTGCTCGACAGCATGACGTCACCACGCTTCTGCTCGGACTTCCCTTGCACATGAGCGGAGCCGAAAGTAGCCAAGCCGCGTATGTACGGGCGCTGGGTACGCAATTGGAGCGCCACACCCGGTTACCCGTGGTTTACTGGGACGAGCGTCTGACCACCGTACAGGCTGAGCGCGTATTGCGCAGCGCCGAGCTCAGCCAGCAACGGCGCCGGGCCGCCGTCGACCAGCTCTCCGCCGTGATCCTGTTGCAAAGCTACTTGGAATATCAGGAGCACCAATCTCCGAAACCGTAGGACGGTCTTGGACGCAATGCGTCTCGCCCATGATCGCGGGTTCGCGGAGTCGGTCCATGACAGTCGACATGTTATGTCACTCGGTGTCCACGTCACGTCCCCCGGTTCGTTCAGGTGGTCCGCGCCATCGCCGACGCAGTGCCTTGTGCTAGTGTGCTTGCCGTGACGCCCGACGAGCAGATCGAGCAACTGGAGGATGGCCTGCGCAAGCTCGGCACCGACTACGAGATCTTTTTCAATGGGGGCGCCCGGCGTGCCCCGACCGATTCGCAGTGGCGCGTGGACAACCTTTTTCGCCAGCTCAATGAGGCATCTCAACTCAACTACGGGCAGCGCTTTCGGGTCGCGCAATTGCAGCAACGTTATAGCACGCTGTCCCAGGTTTGGCGCCGCCGCATGGCGGTCAAGGAGGAGGGGGCGCGCCGGGCAGCGGATCGCTGCTTGACCGTCGCGGGCGCGGGAGAACTCTCCAAGCCCCTGACGCGCGAGGAACGCTCCGTCGTTCTGGGCTACGATCCTGAAGTGGATGCCGCCAATATTGACCGTCTCTATACCGCGTTCCTGAAGGCGCGCGAGCGGGTTGAGAACCCGCCGCCGGCAGGCACTGCGGAACGTTTCCGGCAGTTCATCCGTACCAAAGCGGAGGCACTCACCGCCTCCTCGGGGCAGATGCGCGTGGAAGCACGCGTGCTTCTGGAAGCCGGCCATGTCCGCTTGGTGGTCACGCAAGCTCCCCTTCCACGTAAATGACTGAACCACGCCTCGCACTTCTCTCTGTCACCGACAAAACCGGGTTGGTGGAGTTTGCTTCCATTTTGACCCAGGCAGGCTTCAAGCTGGTCTCCACTGGGGGCACGGCCCGCGTCATACGGGAGGCCGGCCTCGCCGTGCAGGACATCTCCGACCTCACCGCATTTCCAGAAATGCTGAGCGGCAGAGTGAAGACGCTCCATCCGCGCGTGCACGGTGGACTTTTGGGGCTGCGGGACGAGCCGTCCCATCGTCGCCAGATGGCCGAGCATGGAATTCTTCCGATCGAACTCGTGGTGGTGAACCTCTACGCTTTCGAGGCCACCGCCGCGCGGCACGGGGTCGAGTTCCACGATCTGATCGAAAACATTGATATCGGCGGGCCGGCCATGATTCGCTCGGCCAGCAAGAACTTCGCCGCGGTGACGGTGGTGACGTCGCCGGCCGACTATGCGCGTGTTGCGGCAGAACTGACTTCGCAGGGGCACACCTCGTTGGCCACGCGTTGGGAACTGGCCCGAGCCGCCTTCGCGCGAACTGCCGCATATGACACGGCCATTTCGCAGGCACTGGCACGGGTGGACCTGCGCGATGATGCCTTTCACGTGGCCGACGCCTCTGATCCTGCCGCTCTTCCCGAATCGTTGCATCTCGAGTACCGCAAGCTGTCCGGCCTGCGCTATGGAGAAAACCCGCACCAGTCCGCTGCCGTCTATGCGTCCCCGGGCGCGGGCGGCGGAGTGGCGAACGCCCGCTGTCTGCAGGGCAAACAGCTCTCGTACAACAACCTGGTGGATCTGGACGCCTGCTGGGAGTTGGTCCGGGAGTTTGCCGCCCCTGCCGTGGCGATCATCAAGCACACCAACCCGGCGGGTTGCGCCACCGGTGCGACGTTGGCAGCGGCCTATGGCAAGGCCTTGGCCTGCGATCCGATTTCTGCCTTTGGCGGGGTGATCGGCTTGAATCGTCCGCTTGATGCCGAGGCGGCGACCGAAATCAGCAAGCTTTTTGTGGAGTGCATCGCCGCGCCCAGCTTCAGCGCGGCCGCGCTCGAGCTGCTGGCGCCGAAGAAGAATCTGCGTCTGGTGGAAGTGCATCCGGCCATCGGAACGATGGACGTGGTGATGCGGACCATTTCCGGCGGCCTTCTCATTCAATCTGCGGATCGCGGCACACTGAGTGGGGCGACCGTACAGGTGGTAACGCAACGCTCACCCTCGGCGGCCGAGATGGAAGCGCTCGAGTTTGGATGGCGCGTCTGCAAACACGTCAAGAGCAACGCCATCGTCTTTGCGCGCGACGGCCAGACGGTGGCGGTGGGGGCTGGCCAGATGAGCCGTGTGGACTCGGTCAAGCTCGCGGCCATGAAGGCGCAACTGCCACTCGCCGGGAGCGTGGTGGCCAGCGATGCGTTCTTCCCCTTTCCGGACGGGGTTGAAGAGGCAGCGACGCATGGCATCACGGCGCTCATTCAACCGGGGGGATCGGTGCGCGATAGCGAGGTGATCGCCACCTGTGACCGGCTCGGACTTGCCATGGTATTCACTGGCATGCGCCACTTTCGCCACTAGCAGCCGCGGCGGGGCCGGGGGCCAGTGGCCGGCAGTCCAGGAAATCGGCCGCATGTCGGCGCTGGCCCGAATTTGACAGCTCCGGCCTCGCGTGCCATGTTGTTCGGGTTCCCCGTTGTTTCGAATAAGCCGGGTTCTCAGTGACCTTGATCCCCAAGCATCAGGCAATCGTGCTGACCAGTTCGCTGGAAAGCGTGGAGCGTGCCGAGGCCGCGGCCGACGCGCTGGCTGCCGGCGGCGGTTTCGACGAATCCGACCGCCATCGCATCAGCATGGCGGTGCGCGAGATCACCGTGAATGCGGTACGGCACGGCAACGCGTTTGCCGTCGAAAAGAAGGTGCATCTCGATCTGCGGCTTTCCAATGACTCGCTCACCATCGAGGTGAGTGATGAAGGTCCGGGATTTGACCTCACGCAGGTCCCCGACCCATTGGCCTCGGACAACCTGATGCGGCAGTCGGGACGGGGCATCTTTTTGGCCCGCAACTTTATGGATGATTTCGAGCTGCGCACCGGGGCCGCTGGGACCCATATCCGCATGGTCAAACGCCGGCATTCGGCCGAAACGGGACATGCCGGGTCCAGTTCAGGAGTGGAGCATGATTAAGGTCACCCGGCGCAAGGTGGACCATGTGGTCGTGGTTGATCTCGGTGGCCGCATCGTGCTGGGCGACGGCAGCGCCACGCTGCGCGACACCATCCATGAACTGCTGGTCGAGGACGAGATCCGCATTCTGCTCAACCTGGCTGAGGTCAGCTATATCGACAGCTCCGGTCTGGGGGAACTGATTGCCGGCTTTACGGCGGTGCGCGCGCGGGGCGGCGAACTGAAGTTGTTGCACCTGACGCGCAAGGTGCATGACCTGCTGCAGATCACCAAGCTTTACACCGTCTTCGACATCAAGGACGACGAAGCGACGGCGATCGCCAGTTTTGTTCCAGTAGCGCCGTAGTCAGCACGGCAGAGGAGCCCATGCGCATCACCCGTATCAAGACCGACGAGGCCGCTGCAGACGTCAAGCCGCTGCTGGAAACCGCGTTCCAACAGCGCGGCAATGTGCCCAACATGTTCCGTACCATGGCCCACCGTCCCGACTACCTCAAGACCATGTTGGCGCACTTTCGGACGGTGATGGAGACCGGCACCGTGCCCACCAAGCTCAAGGAACTTCTGACGGTGCGGGTTTCGCAGATCAATGGCTGCCAGTATTGACTGGCCTCGCACACCGCCTTGGCAAGGCGGTACGGCTGGTCGGAGCAGATCCTCACCGGGCTGGAGGAGTTCGAGCGCCTGGATCTGGATGAGCCCACGAAGCTGGCTCTACGCTTCGCCGAACGCATGACGCACGACGCCCATACCATTGACGAGCCGCTCTTCACCGCGCTGCGCGAACATTATGACGAGGGGCAACTGGTGGAACTGGCCGCCGTCATCGGTCTCTTCAACTACTTCAACCGTTTCAACGATGCGTTCCAAATCGAGCCCACCCGCCCCGGCGAGCGCTGATCGAGGCCCCATCGAATGGAAGTTGGTTCGCAGTTCGTGGTCGCGGGAACGACCAGGGCTGAGTTGTCCTGAACCACGAACCACGAACCACGAAGTACGAACCACGAACGGTGCTGGACCGCGACTTGGGCCGCTGCCCAGCCCACGACGCCGGCCCCGGCGCCCGCCAATGCGTCCGCCACGAAGTGGTAGTCGCCGTAGACGGTGGCGACCGCAATCAAGACGGCCGAGATCAGGAAGAAAATTCCCCAACCCCGGTAGCGCTGTGCCCAGAAGGCGCACGCCAAGGCGACCGGACCGGCGACATGACCGCTGGGCAGAATGCCGGAAGGGGTGGAGAAGCGAGCCAGCAACATCCAGTTCAGGTCTTGCGCTGCGCCGCTGGAGGCCAGTCGCAACTGCGCAAAGTAAAGTCGCGGGGTGATGGCCGGCAAGAAGGGGAACGCGACGTAGCACAGCAGCAACCCGAGAAACAGAGCAGCGCTCACTCCCTGTAAGAGCGCGAGGCGGTTCGGTCGCCGACGTCCCGGCAGGATGCGGCCGTTCAAGTTGGCGGCCAGCACGATGCCGAGCAGCAACAGCACGTAATTGATGAGATAGATGCTCTGCATCAGATCCGTCAGCAGACCCGGTTGGGGAGGAAATCGGTAGGCCCAATTGACGCCGAACCAGCGAAGATCGGTGCGGATCAGCCAGGCCTCGATGCTGGGTGCCAGGCGGTCGCCAAAGGTCCCGGCTTCGCGGTACGCGAGTCCGATCAAGACCAGCAGAGCGATGAGCTGGCGCGTGACTTGGCCGGACCAGCGTGTCGCAAGACGCGCCGGGTTGCCCCGCAGGGCGCGCAGGCCACCCAGATAAAGCAACGCGAGGCCATTGACGAAAGCCCATTCCCGCAAAAATAAGCCGTCCTGCATGATCAGCGCCAAGGCCGTCATCCAGGAGAAATACAGCAGAAAGCCCCATTCCGTCGGCGACCAGTCACAACGCCGTTGCGGCGCAGGCACCAGCACGGGAACCATCGCCGCCGAGGGTTGTAAGGAAGGAGCTGCGAGGGCCATCCCCCCCTTGGACGCGAGGGTACGGAAGTCGGGTTGTAGTTGCCAAAAAGAAGCTGGAAGCCAGACGGTTGAACCCAGACCGTTTACCGCGAGGACGCGCCCGCCACCTGTTGGCCGTTTATGAACGTCGCGAGGACGTGCAGGCGCTCCGGGTGCAACTGGGTCGGGTCGCCGTCCAAAAGCACGAAATCCGCCCGATGGCCGACGGCCAGGGATCCGAGCGAGGCCTCCCGTCCCAGCGCGTAAGCATCGCCATAGGTTGCAGCCCGCAGGGCCTCGCGGGGCGTGAGGCTCTCCGCGCCATGCTCCTCCGCCGCCTGCAGGTTCTGTAACGGATCAAACGTCAGGGCGGCGGGCCAGTCGGAGTTGAGTGCAACCGGAACGCCGGCGTGCAGGATGCGGGCGAGGGGATACTCGCGGTGCATACGATCCGCACCCAGCAAGCCCGGCAGGGCGGTGGCATACACCGGCGCAAAATGGGTGGGCTGAATGCTGGCCACCAGCCCGTGGCGGGCCAGCACTTCGAGCCGCTTCTGGTCTTCAGCGGTGAGGTTGTCGAAGTGCTCGATGCGCATACGCAATGTTCCGTTGGCGGGGGCGAGGGCCACCGCGTCCAACGCCTCGTGCACCGAGAGGTCGCCGGCGGCGTGCAGCGCGAGCGGGGTGTGATTGCGAACTGCGGTGCGAACGATCGTGGCCAATGCGTCAGGTGACAGCGTCAACATGCCCGAGGTTCCGCCCAGCGCCAACGGACGATCGCTGTAGGGCTGAAACCAAGCGGCGTTGTGGTTGCCGGGGGTACCGTCGAGGAGATACTTGTCCGGCCCGAGCATGACGCGCAGCAGAGGCGAGCCCTCCAGCAGATGTTGCATCTCACGTCGCTGGCGCAGCGGACCATAGGGACTCACCGCCACCCGCAACAGCAGCCGATGCTCGCGGGCGAGGCGCAGATAAAACGCGAGACCGTCCCGATCGGAAAGGATATCGCCAATCGTGGTCAATCCGTCCTGCAGCGCGCGGACCTGGAAATTCTCGAAGGCGCGGGCCCGGAAGGCGAAAGGGATCTGGCTGATGACCCGCAGCGAGGCGATGAACTGCGGGGTCTCGAGCAGCAGGCCGCGCGGCTTTTGGTCTGCGCCAAGCGGGATCGCCCCGCTGCCCGGAGGGTAGGAAATCGGGCCCAGTCGGGAGAGTCCGGCCGTGTTGACCAGGGCAAAGTGGGCGTCGAGGCTCAGCAGATAGACGGGATGGCCGCCGCTTACGCTGTCGAGCAATTGCCGATCAAATGCGGGCGCCTCGGCCAGCCCGGGTGACCAGCCGTAGCCCACCACCCAGGCATCCGGGTTGAGCGCCGTGGTCGCGATGTAGTGACGCACGGCAGCGGCCACCGCGCGTGGATCATCAAGAAAATGTCCAGCTTCATCCGACAAACGAATGCCACTTTCCTGAAAGATGGCCCCGAACATGGGATGAATGTGGGCGTCAATGAATCCTGGAATCAGGTAGTGGCCGCCGAGGGAGCGGGTCTGATACGTGCCCTGAAGTGCGCGGCGCACCTGCGGCTCACTGCCGAGCGCCACGATGGTGCCGTCACGCACTGCCATGGCTTGTCTCCACGCGCCATCGGCCGCGAGGACATGGCCGCCGACATAGAGCGTGGTCGGTGCAGGCCCCGCTGCCTGGGCAAATCCGAGGGGTGCCAACACGACCAGTGAGATGAGCAATGGGACAAGGTCAAAGCGACGAGGCATGGGAAGAGAGTCGAGCGTGGAGATGGTTGCAGCTGCAACTTCGCAGACATGGAATCTGGTGCGAGGTGCGCGTCGCCCCGGAGTTTAGTGTTTTGTGAACGCGCGGCGCGACGTGATGCCGGAGCCTTCGGTCACGGTAATGAAACCATCCGGGACGTTGCTGAGCTGTTCAATCTGTCCACTCGGCCAGTGGATCTCGACCTGGTCGGCCGCGCCGGCCGGTCCAAGTCCAAAGGTCACCGGCAGCTCGCTGGAGGAACAGTAGCTGGAGCCGCTCTTGACGTACTGCTGTTGCCAGCCGGCCGGGGTGCGCAGGCGAATCAGCGCGCCGATGCCGTCGCGATTGCTTTTTTGCCCTACCAGTTTGAGTCGCAGGGCATGGTTCCCGTTACCGCTGTTGTGGTAGAGGTAGGCCGGTCCGTTGTTGGTGGTCACCAGCACGTCGGGAAAGCCGTCCAGATCGAAGTCGCCATAGGCCGCGCCGCGAGCCACGACGGGCCGCGCCAGATCGCCGCCCTGGTGAGCGAGGGCGTTGCTGAACTTGCCATCCCCTTCGTTATGGAAGAGAAGCGGTGCCTCGGCGTACGCCACGCGCGGTTGCACCGCGCTGATCTCCGGATCGAGGTGGCCATTGGCCACAAAGAGGTCGGGACGTCCATCAAGGTCGTAATCGAAGAAGAAGGCACCGAATGAGAGGGAGAGCAGGCTGGCGCGTCCGATATCAGAACGTGGCGCCTCGTCCACGAACAGGCCGTTACCCTCGTTGTGATACAGCCCCACCATCTGGTTTGAAAAGTTGCCCACCAGCACGCTGAATTTCCCGCTGCCGTCGTAGTCACTGGCGTCGGTGCCCATGCCGCCCCGCGCCACGCCGTCCTCGCTGAAAGCGATGCCGGCCGAGACCGCCTGTTCGGTGAAGGTTCCGTCATGGTTATTGCGGTAGAGCTTGTTGGGCTGCGTGTCGTTGGCGACAAAGATGTCCGGCCAGCCGTCCCCGTCGTAATCGAAGACGGTGACGCCCAGTGATTTGCAAGTGGGGTCGAAGATGCCCGCCTTGACGGTGACGTCGGTGAAGGTGCCATCGCCGTTGTTGTGGTACAGGCGCGGACTATCGCCGGGATAGGCCTCCGGTGTGCAAAACGACTTGTGGACCCCGTCGAGTGTGCAGCGGATATCGGTGGCGGGAGTCCAGGCGATGTAGTTGCCGACGAAAAGATCCAGCTTCCCGTCCTTGTCGTAGTCCACCCAGGCGGCGCTGGTGGCAAAGCCGTGGTTAGTCAACCCGGACTTGGCGGTGACATCGGTGAACGTGCCGTTGCCGTTGTTGTGAAAAAGATGATCGCCGCCCAGCGCCGTGACGTAGAAGTCGTCAAAGCCGTCATTGTCGTAATCGCCGACCGTGACCCCCATGGCGTAGAGTTCCGTGTCCAAGCCGGCGGCATGCGTGACGTCGGTGAACGTGCCGTTCCCATTGTTATGGTAAAGCTTCAGGGTCGACCTGCCATATTGCTGCGTATAAGGGCTGGGGTGGCCCGGCCAGTCCTTGCCGTTCATCAGCAGGATGTCCTGATAGCCGTCATTGTCGTAGTCAATGAAGGCGGCACCAGAGCCCATCGTTTCCGGCAGGTACATCTGGCCGAAACCGCCGGTGTTGTGCACGAAATGAATACCGGCGCGTGCCGTGACGTCCTCGAAGTGCAGCGGGCCTGCCGGCCTGTCCGCGACCGCCTGAGCCGGGGCAGGGGCGCCGGCCGAACGGAAATGCAGGCGCGGCAGCAGGATGATCAGCGCTGCGGCCACGAGCAGGAGGAGTAGAAAAAGTTTCTTCAAGATTGCTTCCGGCTTCCGCACCGAACGTGCTCAAAATTGACGATTGCATTCCGCGGTTTGTTCACCGCCCCGCACCCCCGGCCGCGACGCCCGGTGTGGCGGGGTTCAATGGTTCGCTGTCATGTTCGTGGACGGGTTGGCGCTCATTATTGTCCGCCGGATGGCTGCGCAAGTAGGCGCCCACCAACGCCTGGGAGGACTCGTCCGCCTTGAAGCGGGCGTACATGGTCTCCTCGCGCTTCGCCGCCGCGTTATTGCCAAGACCGCGATAACAGAGCATGAGGTTATAGTGTGCCTCGATATTTTCCGGATCAATGGCCGTGCTCTGCAGCAGCGGCGTGATGGCCTCGGCATAGCGTCGTTCCAGAAACAGGATGCGACCCACCTGGTCCAGTACCACGCGGTCGCGTGGGAACTGCGTCGCCGCGGCTCGAAAATCAACGAGGGCGGCATCATAATCGCCGGCGGCTTTCTCGATCAGAGCGCGGAACCAGAGTGCGCGCGCCACCCCGGGCGCCAGGGCGAGAGCGTGGGCCACATACGGACGCGCTGCTTCCGTCTCGCCTTCCTGAACCAGCACGCGGGCCACATTCAGCCAGCCATCGGCGTATTGCGGGTCAAGCTCGGTGACGTGCTGAAAGGCGTTTTGTGCGCCGCTGAGATCGCCCTGCAGCAGGAGTCCGATGCCATAGTCGTTCCAGCGCGTGCGCACCGGGGTGGGATTCAGCAGCGCAGAGGGCAGGGTTGCGGTCTGACCTTCCACCGGCAGGACCACGCGTGCTTCGCTGATCGTGACGATCGGAATGTCCGGAATGGTCTTGATTTCGCCCGAGGCGTCCGCAGTGGAACCGTCAAACGTCATGCGGCGGTCGTCGAAGTCGAGACTCACTGGACCGGGATGACTGACGCCGGCGTAGGCAAAACGAGTGAAGTCGCGCGAGAACTTGCGATAGCGCAGGCGGGCGTCGAGCGTGACGGGGCCGACAATGGAGCGCGGTATCTGCAGGCGGTAATGCACCGTGTCGGCCGCGCCGGGCGGAATCAGCCGAACGTAGACGGTGGCATGTGCCGCCCACGCGTTGCGCTTGTTGATGGGGTTGCCGTGCGCATCCACCAGGAGCGATCGGTACAAGTGAGCCCCGGGGTCCACCGAACCGTCTGGTTGCAGGCCGCCGCTCAGGAAGAAGACCTTGCCGTGGCCGTCGAGGGCCTTGACTTCGACCCAAGCTTCTTCGGCATCCACCGTCCCGCCGGGGAAGAAATGGCCGAGCCGCAGCGTGCGCTCAACCACATCTAGCCGCACACTCTCGCCCGGTTGCAACGCCGGCCGTAGCTGATCCAAGGGCGCCAGCACCTCGGAAGGCGCCGAGGGTTTCGGCAGCGCGGCCAGGGCGCCGAAAGAACTGCTTTCCTCGCCCTGCGCAAACGTGGTCTGGAGTTGGAGCGTGGTGTCGAGCGGCACACGCCGCTTGGGTGCTGAGGCATGAGCGGGCGGCGCCGTCTTGCTTTCGCGCACGAGGGCGAACAGGTCCGTTGATACAGATCCTTCAAGGAAGGCTGTCTCGGCAGCAAGCTGCGCGGCATCGCGGTTGACGAAGGCGACCGCGGTATTGGCGGCCGCAAAGCGATGCGAGTGAATCTCGCCGTTGACAGCGGCGGGGTCGTGCGAGGCCTCGAGCGGCATATGACACCCGCCGCAGTCCTTGGGTTGCGGCGGGTAGTAAAAGGCGCGCGCGCCCTGACCGCTTACGCCGCTGCCCTGCCAGTTGTCGTACTCGTCAAAGCCGCGCGTCCAGCGGTAATGGTTCACCGGGGCGTCGAGGTGCACCTTGTGACAGGCGGAGCAGAACTCGGCGGTCTGCTGCGTGTGAAAGGACTTCAAAAAAGTAGCATCGTGCGGCGTGGGTTGCAGGTAAAGCGCCGCGTCGTGCAACAGCTTCAATACGGGGTTTTTACTCTCCACGAGGTCGTGCAGCGCGGGGTCTTCAATAGTGAAGGCGGAGTTGCCGATGGTGTCCTTGACGTGGATGACGGCGTGACACGACAGGCAGCCGAGACCGGTCTGAGCGGCAGGCGTGTGGATCTGTTCCTTGATCGGGGTGCTCCACTTGCCGGTGAATAGCACTGCCGAATCGTGGCAGGCGGCGCACCACTGGCTGGGACGCGTCGAGCCCTGAACCGATTGCATGTACTCGATGGAGGCACGATAAAACTGGTTGTTAAACGAGGCGAAGTGGTGCATCGAAGAGTCCCACTCCTTGTAGATCCCCGCATGACAGCGCTGGCAGCTCTGTGAGTCCTCGAAGAAGCGTTCCGGCAGCAACGGATCTGGCTTGCCGCGTCCGAACCAATTGTTGGCGATGGTGTGAGCGCTGGCAGGGAAAAAGGGGCCTTCCCCGCCGGTCTCGGCCTGCATCGAGGTGAAGCCCTCGGCGGGGTTGCTGATGCGATAAGGATCGGGGCGCAGATTGCGGTACAGCACGCTCCCGGCCGGGACCAGAAAACAGAGCGCGGTCAGCGCAAATCCCAAACGGCGAGCGCGCCATCCCAGGGCCCAGAGCAGGGCAAATACGACCAGAGCTCCGCTGCCGATGTGCATCCAATGTGCCGGACGGTGGGCGTGGGTGTTGCCCCGCGCCATCAGATACAGGCCGGTCAGAGCGCTAATTGCCAGCAATACCACGAGCAGTTTGTCGGCCGGTCCGCGGCGTTGCAACGCAGAACGTCCTGCTCTCCAGATTGCCGGCAGGAGGAGGACGCCAAGGATGACGTGAGCAAAGACCACGCCTACGTACAGCAGGCTTGCGGCAGGAAAAGTCAAAGTCCAGGCGCTGGTCGCCACCGTCGCCAGCAGGACGCGCAACGGCCAACCCTGCAGCAATGCGGATGGAGGAGCGGGTGACATGGGTCGGAACCGCGACGATCATAGCCGCCCGTCCGCTCCGACGCACTAATCACAACCGATTAGTGGCCAGAGCCACGGCGGAGGGCCGTGGCGCCAGCGTCGGGTTTGAAGTTGTTTATTTGCGGGGCGCAGGCAGGGCCACCCAAGTCACATCGCCGCCCCCGCCGTGTGACATCACATACCTTCCGACTCTTGATCGGCACCCGCAAGGCGCTGTTCATTTGTACCAGCGATTTTCGTCGCAGGACTTGGAAACCGGCGGGACCGCATTTCTCCCGTTGGGAAGTCAACCATGCCATTCAGGATCCGCGCACCGGTCGCTTGTGCGCCGCACTGAACAGTACTTGGTTGGGGAATGATCTCCAGACGAGCGATGACGGTGGAAAGACCCGGCATTCGTCAGGAGCCGGGCTCAGCTTCCCGGTCGGTTCGGGGAAGAAAGTTGAGCGTATCTGGCAGATCTCTCCGGACGTGGCGGGACGACCCGAGACGCTCTGGTGCGAAACAGATCCCGGCACGCTATTTCGCTCCGACGACGGCGGTCGCAACTGGTTGGAGGTAACTGTGGCAACACGCCAGCCGTGATCGCTGGCATCCGGGCCACCTGTGACAAAGCCGGCATCTACTTGGGCACCTCGGGCGGCGAAGTGTACTACTCACGTCATGAGGGTGACGCGTGGGATGTGCTTCCGGCCCACCTCCCGGCGGAGTTCCAGCTGAGCGCAGCCACCGTCTAGCGGGCGGCGCAATGGCTCTACTCTGCCTGTTAGCGCGCGTCGCGCGACATGTGGCGCATGCTATCTGTCAGGCGAGGCGAAATTCAAGGTCAGCCCTGATCCGTGCACCCAACCGGTAACATCCGAGCTGACTCGCCCATGCTGGTGCGCCTGGGCGGCGGCGGCCCGTCAAATAAAGCCGACACATCCCGTCGGTGAGGTCGTTCTTCATGGTGTACGAGGAAGGCAAGGAGCCGCACGTGCCCGTCACCAAGGAAAGCCTGACCGACGCTCCCTCAACGAGCGAGACCCCGGCGGGCTTGGAACAGATGTTTCGCGAGCATCACGCCCGCGTCTTCCGCACCGCGTACCGCATCACCGGCAGCATGGCCGACGCTGAAGACGTACTGCAAACGGTTTTCCTGCGCTTGGTGCGAGGCCGGACGCGCGGGGCGGATCGGTCCGAGGGGCGAAGCTCGTTCGGCCTCTCTGCCACGCCGGCCGGCTACCTGCAGCGGGCAGCTGTCCATGCCGCCCTCGACTTGGTGCAGAGTCGGCCGCGGTCGAAATCCATGCCGCTCGATGCGCTACCGCCGGAGGCCATGGCCAGCGCGGGGCGGAGCCCGGAAGCACAGGTGGAGGACAGCGAACTACGCGAGCGGGTGCGCCTGGCCGTGGCACGGCTAGATCCTCGGCCGGCTGCGATGTTCGCCCTGCGCTATTTCGAGGGCTGCGACAACCGCGAGATTGCGGCGCTCTTTGAGACCTCGGCGACCGTGGTGGCGGTCATTTTGCACCGTGCCCGCACGCAAGTTCGCAAGGAATTAAGTCATTACCTGGAGGGACGTCATGGATTCCGCTAACAAGCAGAACAAGGCCGAATTGGAGGCGCTGGTGAGCCGGGCGAGCCAGGCGGTCCGCGACGAGCAGCTCGATGCCGCCAGCGTGAACCGTGCCGCCCTGCGCGTCTGGACACGTCTGGCCGAGGGCGCAACGGTGTCCTCTTCCGCGGGTGACGCCGTGGCCGGGGCCGGTCCGCTGGCCACCTGCGCCGACTTTGAGGCTCTCATGCCCGCCGCGCTACGCGGCGAAGTCGCGGCCTCGCGGTTGCTGCTCCTCACGGATCACACGCGGGAGTGCCTCCGATGCCGCAAGACATGGCAGCAGATGCGGAACCAACTCGACCCCATGCAGGTGAGCGCGGGCGGCGGGCTCTACGCCGCGACACCGCTACGGGCCAGATGGTTGCCCCGTCATCAGCACGGCGTGCGCTGGGCCGTAGCCGCGCTGGTCCTGCTGACCGCCGGCTGGGTAACCTATTCCTTGGTGGATCGCCTGTTGCCGGTCTGGGGAGCCTGGCACGCGACCGTGCTGGCGGCCAGCGGTGACGTGTACCGCGTTCAAGGCGCCAACGGGACACCTCTCAAGACCGGTGAAAAGCTGGGTAGCGGGGCAGTGTTGCGCACGGCCAAGAACGGACATGTCTTGCTGCGGCTGGAGGATGGATCGCGCGTCGAGGTCAAGGACCGCAGTGAGCTCTCCCTGACCGAGCGGGCCAGCGGAACGACACTGAACCTCGATCGCGGCAACTTGATCGTCCAAGCTGCCAAGCAACGCGCCGGACGCCATCTCTTCGTGGCCACTGGCGACGCTTTAGTATCCGTTGTGGGCACCGTCTTCGCGGTTGACAGCGGGGTGAAGGGTTCGCGTGTGGCGGTCCTGGAAGGGGCGGTACGCGTGGAGCGCGCTGGTGAAGACCGCGTATTGCACCCCGGCGATGAGCTTTCCACGGCGTCGAGCCTGACGCCGGGGGCGCTGGCTGATGAGTTCTCTTGGAGCCAGGATGCGCCGCGCTATCTCTCCCGCCTTGCGGCCATCGTCTCCTTGGAGGCCGCCGTGAAGCAGGTGCCGCTGCCCGGCGCGCGCACCGACACGCGCTTGCTGGATCTGATGCCCGCCGGCACCGTCTTCTACGCCGGGCTGCCGAACCTGAGTGCTTCGTTGAGCGACTCCTATGCCGTGGTGCAGCAGCAGATTCAACAGAATCCGGCCCTGCAGGCGTGGTGGGGAGAAACCGGGCACGGCGGCGGACACAATGCCGAGATGGATGCGGCGATGCAGCGTCTGCGGACGCTGGGAGGCTATCTCGGTGACGAGGTGGCGGTGGGCGCCAACCTCGACGCTACAGGCCGTCCGCTGGGGCCGTTGGTCTTGACTACGCTCAAGGATGGTTCCGGTCTGCGGAACTACGTGGAATCGCAAGCCGGAGCGGCTGGCCATGGGCCGAAGCCGGAGTTCATTGACAATCCCCTGGCGCTGCCTCCCGACATGGCGTCATTGACCCCTGCGCCGCCGCACACGCTCTACCTGTGGGAACATGGCGACCTGTTGGCAGCTTCGCCGCGTCTCGCCGTGCTGCAACAGTTTGCGCTGGGCTTGCAGGTTCCGGGCAGCGGCTTCGTGCATTCACCGCTCCATGACCGTATCGCCGAGGTCTATCGCCAGGGTACCGGCGTGGTGGTGGCCGCCGACCTGGCCACCATTGTGCCCCGTCTGGCGCAGGCCAAACCCGCTGCTGCGCGGCAGGATGCCGTACTCGACAAACTTGGCTTCTTCCGCCTCAAGTATCTGGTGGCCGACCAAAAAATTGCTGGCGGGCAGACCAACTCACAGGCGCAATTGACCTTTACTGATACGCGGAGCGGCATCGCCTCGTGGTTGGCCTCACCGGCGCCGATGGGAGCGCTCGACTACGTGACGCAAGACGCGAGTGCCGTCGCCGACTTCGTCGTGAAGCAACCCAGCCAGATGCTGGATGACCTGTTGGGGATCATCGCCGCGGGTTCGCCGAAAGCACTCGATCACCTGCAGCAGTTCCAGACCGAGCATGGCATTGACCTGCGCCAGGATCTGGCCGCTCCGCTGGGTGGGGAAGTGGCTTTTGCGCTCGATGGGCCGGTCCTGCCGACCCCGGCGTGGAAGCTGGTGATGGAGGTCAACGACCCCGTCAGCCTGCAGCGCGGCTTGGAAACGCTGGTGACGCAGCTCAATGGGGTGGCCGCGGCCGCCAAGAGACCAACCCTTTCCTGGCAACAAGCGGTGGACAACGGGCGGACGTTCTACACGCTGCGGACATCCAACAACGGCCCGGAAACCAGCTACACGTACGACAACGGGTACCTGATCGCCGGGCCCAACCGCGCCATGGTGGAACGCGCTCTGCAGGCCAAGGACGCTGGTTACACGCTGCGCCATTCACCGCGCTTCCGCGGCGTGCTGCCGCAGGACGGCCATACCGATTTTTCCGCCCTGCTGTATCACGACTTGGGACCGGTGCTGCAATCCCTGCCCGCGATCGGGACGGCGGAGCAGATGCAGGCCTTGAAAACCTTGGCTGCCCAACCGCCCACTCTGGCCTACGCCTATGCCGAACCGCAGGCCATCACCTTCGCCGTCAACACCCAGCAGGGTTTCTTTGGCCTGAGCCCGGCGACGCTGCTCGGGCTGCCTTCGCCATTGCTGCTGCAACGCCACCTGTTCCAACACCACCACGAAGCAGGAAGGAACCGGGGCTCGCATTGAGATTTCGGAACTTTACGGCGGAAACACCGTAAGTGTCTGGTGAAGGTTGGGTGGCGGCTAGCGCGACCTCGCAGTTCGGCGCGACAATGATGACGATGACAGCCAGCAGCGCAGACGCCGGGGCAAAGTCGCAAACGTCCGTTCCGGTAATCGCGCTGGAGGGCTTGGGTGTGGCTCTGGGTGGCCGGCCTATCCTGAAGAACCTGCGCGCCGAACTGCGCGGCCGCTCGATCGGGTTGCTGGGACCGAACGGGGCGGGGAAGACTACCCTGATTCACACCTTGCTCGGATTTCACCCTCCGAACCACGGAACGGCACGCATTTTCGGACGTGACGTGCGCCAGGATGGCAAGGCGCTGCGCGCCACCATCGGTTACATGCCGGAGCGAGATGCCTTTATTGCCGGCATGTCGTGTGTGCACTTTCTCTGCCAGATGGGCGAACTTTCCGGCCTTCCCGCCGAGGCGGCGCTGGAGCGCGCTCACGAAGCGCTGTTCTATGTCGGGCTGGGCGAGGCGCGGTACCGACCCTTGGAAAGCTACTCCCTGGGCATGAAACAGATGGCCAAGCTGGCCCAGGCCATTCAGCATGGACCGCAGCTCATCTTTCTGGATGAACCGACCAACGGCCTCGACCCGGCGGCGCGCGTGCGCATGATCGAGCTGATTCGCGACATCCGCGACAGCGGTCGGGCGCACTTGGTCCTCTCCAGCCACCTGTTGCGCGACGTCGAGGAGTGCTGCGACGAGATCCTGATCCTCAAGGAGGGCCGTATCGCGGTCTCCTGCAACATCGAGGAGGAGCGGCGTGCCAACCAGAAGTTCCTGCTCCTGGAAATCCTGGGTGAACAAGCGCCGTTCGTGGAACGGCTGACCGCCTTGGGTTGCGAGTGTGCGTTGCCCAATGCCCGCCGCATC
The DNA here is from genome assembly GCA_937898755.1 of uncultured Acidobacteriota bacterium. Taxonomy (GTDB): domain Bacteria; phylum Acidobacteriota; class Terriglobia; order Terriglobales; family SCQP01; genus CALEJU01. The sequence continues at coordinate 41,853 of CALEJU010000067.1, forward strand.
CGCGCCGTGCTGCCGGCTGCGGTGGAGATCCGCGATCTCTACCGTATCGCCGCGGCTCAGGGCGTGCAAATCCGCCGGCTGGACTATAAGAAAGATTCCCTGGAGGATATCTTCCTGCAGGCAATGGAAGGCGCGCGTGCCGAGGGTGGCGGGGAGGTCGTGCATGGGCCTCAATGAGCGCCGTTACGTGCCGTATGCCGGGCCCACCACCGCGACATGGTCGCGTTTTCTGGTGTTGTCCCGCTACGCCCTGCGTGACGTGCTGCGGGAACGCCTGGTGGTTCTGCTGCTGGTTGTCTCCGGCATCTACCCGCTGGGGGCGGCGCTGTTGATCTACGCCCGCTACAATCTCGGGTTTCTTGCCCTGCTAAATATCCAGAGTGCCGATCGGTTTCTGCCTCCTATCGGAGTGTCCTTTTTCGAGGTGCTGCTGGTCGTTCAGGGTGTCCTGGCGTTTTTTCTGACTCTGTTTATCGCTCCCCCGATGATCGCGCGCGACCTGGCCAACAACGGTCTGGCGCTCTACCTGTGCCGCCCGCTCTCCCGCTTCGAGTACGTGATCGGCAAAATGACCGCCCTGTTGTGGCTGCTCACCTGCACAACGTGGCTGCCGGGACTGCTGTTGTGGAGCCTGCAGGCTGGGATGGCAGGTGGGGGCTGGGGTGCGGACCACCTGCGCATCCTTCTCGGGATCGTGGTCGGGAGCTGGCTGTGGATGATGGTCTTGGCTCTGCTCGCCTTTGCCATTTCGGCTTGGGTGCGGTGGAAGCTGGCGGCCAAAGCTGCGCTGCTCGGTGTGTTTTTCATCCCGTCCATCTTTGGCAACGTGATCGACGCCCGCTTTGCGACACATTGGGGCAGGTTGCTGAACCTGCTCGAGCTCATGCGTGTCACCTGCGGTGGACTCTTCGGGAACTACACCGCCGGCGAGTCGGTCGTCGCGGTTTACAGCAACGGTCAGGCGATTGATGTTGTCGTGCGCGACATTCCACAGTGGAGCGCCTGGGCGGTTCTGGCCGTCCTCTGCGCCACCTGCGTGCTGATGCTGAGCCGCAAGGTGCGGGCCTATGAGGCGGTGCGGGGATGACTCAGCACGCGCCTCCCATGAGCGCCAGCCCAGCCGATGCAGCGAGTCCGTCGGCGGACAGCGCGCGGACGGTCGTTTTCAGCAACGTCTCCAAGTTCTACGGCGAAGTGCTGGGGGTGAATGGCGTCAACTTGACGGTCGGTCCCGGCATCACCAGCTTGGTGGGCCCCAATGGCTCCGGCAAAACGACGTTGATGAACCTCATGACGGGTTTGGTGCGTCCCAGCCGCGGCCGCATATCGGTTCTCGGCATGACGACCGATGAGCCGGAGCAACTCTTCCGCCAGGTGGGCTACTGTGCGCAGTTCGATTCCTTCCCGCGCGGCGTCACCGCGCGCGGGTTCGTGACGGGCTTCCTCGAAGTACATGGGTTCCGGCGTGAGGAAGCCGACCGCCTGGCCGGTGCGGCGTTGGAGCGGGTGGGCATGCTGGCGGTGGCTGACCGCAAGGTGGCGAGCTTCAGCAAGGGCATGCGGCAGCGGGTTCGGCTGGCGCAGGCGATCGCTCATCAGCCCACGCTGTTGGTGTTCGATGAGCCCCTGAACGGCCTGGATCCGATGGCCCGCGCGGAGAGCATCGCCTTGTTCCGCGCCCTCGCCGCCGAGGGGTTGTTCCTCATCATCTCGAGCCACATCCTGCACGAAGCCGACATGATGTCGGACCGCGTGGTGCTTCTCAACCAGGGTTATGTTGTGGCGGAAGGCAGTGTGCAGGGCGTCCGCGCCGCCATGGACGACCAGCCGATGCAGATCCTCGTCCGTTGCGACCGGCCGGCGGCGCTGGCTGCACGGATCTTTGCGCAGGAGCTGGCCGTCGAGGCGCGGCTGCTGACCCTGCCAAACGGCGATCCCGCCTTGCTCGTGCGGGCACGGGATGCCGACCGTTTCTATCTGCGGCTGAACTCGATTGTGGCCGAGGGCGATATCGCCCTATACGCTGTCGCTCCGGCAGATGACGATCTACAGGCCGTTTATCAGTACCTGATCGGTGGCCAGGGGGGAACGGCATGATGGCCAACCATTGGCCGCTGTGGCGGCGACAGATCGCTGCCATTGTCCGCCTGGAAGTGCGCAAAAGCCTGTTCCACCGGCGCGCCCTGATTCTGTATCTGCTAGCGCTGGCGCCGGTGTTGCTGGTGGCCTTGCTGGCCAACATCCATCCCACCCTGGTGCGAACCTCGGCGGTGCTTGATGCCACCGGCCACTATGTCCGTGAACGGACAGTGGTGCAGCGTCACGGACCCTTGCAGGACCCGGCCGTGGCGCCCCTGGTCTTTGCCGATCTTTACAACGCCATGATCCTGCGTTCGGTCGTTTTTTTCGGCTGCGTGTGGATCTTCATGAACCTGTTCCGTGCCGAACTGGTGGACCGCAGTCTGCATTTCTACTTCCTGGCGGCGGTACGGCGGGAAGTGCTGGTGGCGGGGAAATTTATCGCCGGACTGGTGACCGCACTCACGCTGTTCTCGATGTCGACTGCCGGAGCCTTGTTTTTCTACTACCAGGCGCGCGGCTATGACGCGGCCATGCGCGATATCTGGGATGGGCACGGCATGGCGCAAGTGTTCACCTATCTCGGCATGACGTGGCTGGGCTGCCTGGGTTATGGAGCGTTGTTCCTCACCATGGGGCTGTTCTTTCGTAATCCGATCGTGCCGGCACTGGTCGTCTATGGCTGGGAGTGGCTGAATTTCCTGCTTCCACCCGTGCTCAAGAAGATCAGCATCATCCATTACCTGACATCACTCTCGCGGGTCCCGCTGCCGGAGGGAGGCGCCGCCATTGTTGCCGTGCCGACGCCCGCGTATATCTCCATTCCCGGGCTGGTCGTGATGACCGGCGTGCTCCTGTATCTAGCCAGCCGGCGCATTCGGAGCATGGAGATCAACTACGGCGGCGAGGCATAGACGCTGGCGCGTCGGCCCCCGGTCTCGCCCAGGGCGCTCCCGTTGGTCGTTGTCCCCCATGCCCGGATCCTGGCCGACACGCGACTTCCATTGGCGGCACCGGACGCCCTTCGAAATGTCGGAGTCGGTTTCTCGATGGGGCGCCGGCGATCTCGGCTCCACAGGAGCCGACCGGGGGGAGCTTCGAACTGGTACGCTGGGCCGGGAGTTCCAGCGTGCCTCCTTTGAATCGCCGTAGTTTTGTGCAACACACGTTGGCTGCGGCTGCGGCCATTCCCAGCCTGGACCTGGAGGCGGCCGCTGACACGGCGATCACGTCGTCCGGTATCACCCCAGTGCAGTTGCAACACGGCGAGCAGCAGCTCCGTTGCGGGATGACGGCAGGTCGGTTCGGCTTTCAAAACTTTCTACGCGTGGGCAGTGAGTGGCGCGCGGCAACCCTGCCGGCAGTTCCGCTGATCAGTGGACCTTCATTTGCACTGTCCGCACGGCGACTCCAAGCATCCCCGGAGCGGATCGTGGTTGAAGGCGAAGCCAGCGGACGCGCGCTCGACGGAACGCCGCTGCCGTATACCTGGAATGCCGAGGTCCGCGCCATGCAACTGGGTCGCGGAGCTGCACCGTGGTTCAGGTTTCAGGCGTGGCTCCATCTGCCAAAACCGTTGCGCTTGGACCAAGGCCGCGAGGTCGAGCCCCAGATCGTGCTCTGGCTCAACCGCACCTCGGGATTCCTCGAAGGGCAGTCGTTGAGCTGGCGCCGGGTGCTGTTGACGCAGCCCACCCGCAACTCGCTCGGAGCCTGGGGCAACGACCTGCCAGCCGTCTACCTGCAGGATGCCAACACCGGCATCGAAACGATGATGTTTTTCGATCTCGGCGCGATGAGCTGGATGTCATCCGAGAACGTGCCCCGTCTGCTCGCCTACCGCTGCACGACGCACGTACAGCTGGACGCCCAGGGCCATCAACATCGGGGCATCGGGCTGGTCACTGAGCAGGCGACCGGGGATGTGCTTCCCGCCGGGGTCGTGGGGTTCAATTTCTGGCTGCTGCAGCGCGCCAACCCCCGGTTGGTCACCGAGCCCGAAGGGGTGACGCGGTGGATGGAGGCGTTGTTACCGATCTTCCCGGAGTCCCTTTCTGCGCGCCCGGCGCCTCAGAAGTCGTGGCAGACGATGGCGGAGGGTACGGTCGAGGATTGGCAAGACCCCGCCTTGGCGCAGGTGACGATCGGCAGCCACATCGGACTGCGCTCGTATGTGAAAAACACGTCCAAGCTCTGGGGAGATACCGACACCAACTTCGAGCTGATGACGCAGACGGATGTTCTCTGGCCTGCACTGCTCTTCCAAAAGTTGCGCCCGAATCCCGAACAGGCGCGCCTGTTCGGGGCATTGCTGGATAGCTTGCCGGAGTTCTATCGCCCTGCGGCGCAGATGATGGGCAATGACTTTGTCCGCAAGAGTGGCCCGGAGTTGGCCGACTCCTGGTATCCGTTCGAGAACGCCCTGGTCAAGTACCCGATGATCGGCATGCTGGCGGAGTCGAAGCGGTTGACCGACCTGTTCCTTGAGTCGTTGGCCGGAGCGCGACGGCTGGCGACCAGTTATGACTACCTGTTCCCGATTTATTACGATCTTGAAACTTTGCAGGCGCAGGGCGCCGGGACGAACTACGCCATTGGCGGGCTCTACGCCTGGGGAGCGCTGTTGGCCGAGAAGCTGACTAACGACGCGGGCTACCGCGCCGAGGCACGCAACGCCGTCAACGCCCTGACACGGGTGCCGGCCGAACGCTTGTTTCACGAGCCGCAGGAGCTGGGGTTTGGCGCCTTGGCGGCGGCGGAACTGGGGATGCCGGAGGCGGCGCGCTATCTGCTTTATCAGCAGCTCCGGATGTTTTACTGGTGTGCCGATGCGCGGCTGGCTACGCACGACATCCGTGGCATGGTGCAGGCGGCGGCGTCCATCCTCTACCCGGCCTTCAAGGAGAACGTCGAGTCCATCCTGCCCTGGACGGCGCTGATGCGCCGCGGCATCGGGGCGCCCGAGCTGTTGCCCTTTCTCGATCAGCAACGACGCAATAACTTTGCTTACTTCGATGCGCGTCTGGCGGTGACCGGGCCCGGCACGCTGCCGCATATCCCGCTGGAGAACCTCGGAACCACCGAGTTGGGCGGGTCGAGCGGCATCGTCGGCCGCGAGATTTATGGCAGCGGGGAAGTGCTCTGGATGGCGATGATGTTCGAGGCCCTCGGCCGCGTGGAGGATCGCGAACTGATGTTGGTCAACCTTGACCTGCTGGATATCACGGATGCCGCGACGTTTCCTCCGCGCATCCTGAACTTCATCCTCTACAACCCGACGGCGCAGCCGCGCCCGGGCCTTCTCACGCTGCCATGTGCTTCCGGCGCCCCGGTGCGCTGGCTCGAGGTTCAGGGCGAAACGGCGACGCCGAGTTCCGACCAGGTCACGGTGGCGGCGGGCGCCATGCGACGGTTGATTGCCGAATGGTAGACGGCATGGCCCACGCGCCCGCGTCGCCTACGTCGCCACGACGCCTACGAGTGGCATCACCTGAGCGGCGAAGCGTTCCATCTCTTCCTGTTGCGGGCTGAACTGCAGGAGCAGCAGATTCACGCCGACGCCCTCGAGATCGGCGATGCGCTGCGCCACCTGCTCCGGCGTGCCCACCAGGCCCGCCCTCAGGCCGCGATTGGAAACGGAGTAGTCCTCGAGGCTCACGCGCTGCTCGAGTTGCGTGTGACTGATCCAGTCCTGGTAATTCTGGTATCCGGGGCTGCCGGGTTGGACGTCGGTGATGCGCTCCAGCTCGCGGCGTGCCTCGGCCTCGCTGTCCCGCACGATGGCATAGCCCGCCATGCCGTATTCCATCGCTGGAAGACCCAAGGCGGTGCGACGCTGCTGCATGTCGGCCACCTTGGGGGAGACGCGGTCCGGGGGATCGCCATGCGTGACGTAGGCATCGCAGGCGCGGCTGATCAGGTTCTTGGCGGCTTCGGATTCGCCGCCGGCATAGATTGTCGGACGCGGTCGGCGCCGCGGTTTGGGTTCGAGGATCGTGTCCTCGACGTGGTAATAGCGGCCTTTGTAAGTGAAGCGCGGCTCCCGCCAGACGCCGTCCACCACCTCGAGCCACTCCGCCGTGCGGGCGTAGCGGTCGTCGTGTTCGTCGAACTGGATGCCATAGCGACGCGCCTCGTCCTTCCACCAGGAGGAGACGACGTTCAGCGCCAGACGTCCATTGGAAAGTTGGTCAATATTCGCCGCTTGTTTGGCCAGGATCGCCGGCTGGTGAAACGTCGGTCGCACGGCGACCATCAATTCCAAGCTCTCCGTGACCGCCGCGAGTGCGGCCGCGGTGCTCCATGCATCCAAGGCCGGGGCATCGGCTCCCTTGATGTCGTTCAGAAAGAGTTCGGCGATCAGCGTCAGGCTGTAGCCCAGCGTCTCGCTGCGAACCGCCAGGTCGCGGACGTAGGGCCAGGTGGCGCTCATGCCCTCGTCGGGCACGTTGCGCAGCCAGCCTCCGAAGATCGGCAGCCAATAACCGTAACGCATCAACGCACCCCCACGGAAGCGCCGATGCCGGCGCGGCGCTCGAGGTAATCCACCAGGCGCGCGAAAGGATCGAAGCCGATGACGTTCTTGGCATCGGCGACGAAGTTCGAGAGCGCGTTGATGTCGTAGAAGTAGTGGCGGCCGTCGCGGTCGTCCACCAGGTATTCAATGCCGCCCACGTCGAGATGCACGCGCGCGGCGATGCGCTCGACTTGCTCGACAATCGCCGACGGGGGCTCAAACGCTTCCACCCGCATGCCGTTCTTCGGAGCGTCCAGCGCGCAGGCGGAGCGGGCCAGCGCCTGGCCGTTGGTGGTCTGGCAGACGTCCGCCGGACAGAGATTGAATGAGTTGTCGGCGGGGTAGACGTTGATGGCATAAAGGAACTTGCGGTTCAGCACCTCGACGCGTGTGATATGAGCGCCGCGCAAGGGCGCCAGCTCCTGCACCAGCGCGGTGCGATCCACGCCGAGGTCGAGCGCGCCTGCAGCGGCGGCCGCCTGCAGCGTGGCTTCACTGTCGAAACGGACAATGCCGGCGCCGCTGCCGCCGATGTTGGCCTTGATGAGGAGCGGGTAGCGCAGTCCCTGCGAGGCCGCCACCGCCACGCTGGCGTCGTTGATGACGCGAGCGCGCGGGTAGGGAAGGCGCAACTCTTCGAGGATGTCGAGCTGCAACGCCTTCGAGGTTTCCATCAGGTAGGCGGTCGAGCCATTGACCACCGGAACGCCGCGCCGCTCGAGGTAGCGCAGCCAGTTCATGGTGTGGAAAATGGCTTGGGCGTGCCCGCGCAAGTAAGCGGAGGGACTGGCGCGGTTGAAAACCAGCTTGTAGGGCGGTTTGTGGTCGGCGGGGTCGTAGACGTGTGCGGCCGCGTCCAGCCGTACAAAGTCGATTTGCCGCCGTTCCAACTCGGCGAACAAGGGGCGGAACCAGTCAGGATGTTCGTAGTAGACCGCGATCATGGGTGCGTACCCTCAAAGCGAGACAGTTATGAAGAATGGACGGTGCAAAAGCTGCCGAAACAGTGGGGGGAAGAGTCAGTCACCGCTGAACTGTGCCAGGCGACAACACTGGTAAGAGGCCAAAACCATCAGTCTTATCCTAAACCGGACCGGCCGCGAGGGGAAGACGCGCCGGAAAAAGCCCACATTCCAACAGCGCTGACCCTGGCTGTGTTCGACCGTACACCGCCCCGGTCCGCGCTCGTCTTCGAGTCATTACCGGGCCGTCCAGCCGCCGTCCACCATCAACGTATGGCCGGTGATCAACGCCGCGGCCGGGGAGGCGAGAAACAGCACCGCCCCCGCGACGTCCATGGGCTCGCCGATGCGGTGCAGCGCGGCAATGCGTTCGATGACGTCGGCGCGAAATGCCGGGTCGCTCAGGGCCGGCTCGGTGCCGGGAGTGGCGATGAAGGTGGGGGCGACGCAGTTGACACGGATGTTGTGGCGTCCCCACTCCACCGCCTGGCATTTTGTGAGGTGCGCGATCGCCGCCTTGGTCATGCAGTAGACCGACTCGCCGGGCAGCGCCACCGCGCCCGCCTGCGAGCCGAGGTGGATGATGCAGCCGCTGCGGCGACCAATCATGTGTCGGGCGGCGATCTGGCTGGCAAAGAAGGTGCCCTTCAGATTGATGGCCAGCGTCTGGTCAAACTCGTCCTCGATGACTTCTTCCACCGGGGCGGCGAAGCCGAGGCCGGCGTTGTTGACCAGCAGGTCGAGTTTCCCGAAGTGTTCCACTGTGGCGGCAATGGCGCTCCGCACCTGGACGAGCAGCGTTACGTCCATCTGCAGCGTTAGCACGCGGCGCCCGAGCGCTTTGATCTCCCGTACCAGATCCGGAGCCGAGTCCTGACGGCGCAGACCGAGCGCCACGTCGGCGCCGGCATGCGCCAGGGTGAGGGCGATGGAGCGTCCCAAGCCGCGCGCCGCCCCGGTAACGAGCGCCACCTGGCCCTGTAAATCGAATCGCGGGTAGTCGGTCATGGCTCGCACGATCATAGCGGAGGTTTCCCCGCGCTGCCGGTCGGTCAAGAATGCTGCTCGCCGTGTGGGACAGACACTCCTATCTGTCCTATACGGCGCACAGCGTGCCCGACACGCCTGCGTCATTTCGGGCGATCATTGAACGATGAACGACGCCTCGAGCGAGAGTTCGCTGTTCACCCCGTTTCAGACCGGCAACGTCCGTTTGCGCAACCGCATCGTGGTCTCGCCGATGTGCGAGTACTCCTCGACCGACGGTTTCGCCAACGATTGGCACCTGGTGCATCTCGGCAGCCGCGCGGTGGGCGGGGCGGCGCTGGTGTTTACCGAGGCCACGGCGGTTGAAGCCCGCGGCCGCATCTCGCCGGAGGATCTCGGCATCTGGCAGGACGCCCACGTCCCGGTCCTGCGCCGCATCACCGATTTCCTGCACACGCAGGGGGCGGCCGCCGGGATCCAGTTGGCGCACGCCGGACGCAAGGCCAGCACCGCGGCTCCGTGGCAGGGCGGAGGCCCTGTGGCGGCCGCGGCGGGGGGCTGGGAGCCGGTCTCGCCGAGCGCCATTCCCTTTCGCCCCGCGGACTTGGTACCGCGGGAGCTCAGTAGCAGAGACATTGCGAGCGTTGTGACTGCTTTCGCGGCGGCGGCGGAGCGCGCCACGGCGGCGGGCTTTGATGTGGTCGAACTGCATGCCGCGCACGGCTACCTGCTGCACGAGTTCCTCTCGCCGTTGAGCAACCAGCGCAGTGACGCCTATGGCGGCGCGTTCGAGAACCGCATCCGCATCGTGCTCGAAGTCGCCGACGCCGTGCGCCGAGTCTGGCCCGCGCCGCGCCCGCTCTGGGTGCGCATCTCGGCAAGCGACTGGGTGGAGGGCGGCTGGACGATCGATGACTCCGTCGCACTCGCCCGCGAGCTGCGGGCGCACCAGGTGGACGTAGTCGACTGTTCCTCGGGCGGGAACACGCCGCGAGCCTCCATTCCGGTGGGGCCGGGCTATCAGGTGCCCTTCGCCGAGCGCATCCGGAAAGAGGCACAGATCGCCACCGCCGCGGTCGGTATGATCACCGATCCCGCTCAAGCGAACGCCATCATTACCGGCGGCCAAGCCGACCTGGTGGTGATGGCGCGCGAGATGCTGCGCCAGCCCTATTGGCCCCTGCACGCCGCCCGCGCGCTGGGCGACAGCGCCGCGTTACCGACGATGCTGCCGCCACAGTATGAGCGCGCCTTCCCGGCCTGAGACGTTGGCGCGTCGGCCATGCGGGGGCTCCCCACCCCAGCGCCCCGAAGCGGTGCCAAGTACCACGTGGTTTACAGGGTGTGTTCAGAAGATCCGTTACGCAGAATCTCCCGCCAAGCCGAGGCGTCGGCGTCCTCGGCGCACAGTGCGCTTGGGGCTAGAGGTCGCGCGGACCGGTACCGGGTTCGGGTGCGTCTACGGTGCGTTCGACGAGCAGGCTGTGCAGGTCGAGGTGCCGCGTGTACATGGCCAGGTTACCGTCCGCCGCACGTGGCCAGTGCTCTTTGGGGCGGTCCCAGTAGAGTTCGACGCCGTTATCGTCCGGGTCGCGCAGGTAAAGCGCTTCGCTGACGCCGTGGTCGCTGGCGCCGTCGAGTCCGATGCCGGCAGCGAGGACGCGGCGGAGCGCGTCCGCCAGAGCGGCACGGCTGGGGTAGACGATGGCGAGGTGGTAGAGTCCGGTGCTACCCGGGCGGGGCGGGGAACCGTTCGCGCTCTCCCAAGTGTTGAGCCCGATGTGGTGATGGTAGCCGCCGGCGGAGACGAAGGCGGCCGAGTCGCCGAGGCGCTGCATCAGTTCAAACCCCAGCACGCCGCAGTAGAAGCCCAGCGCCCGCTCCAGGTCGGCCACCTTGAGGTGAACGTGGCCGATGCGCGCTTGCGGAGCCATGGGGGTTGAGGGCGCGTTCATCTGGACTCTTGGTTGCTTTCAGCCTACATCCAGAGGCTCGAATGGCGACTCGCCGTGTAGGACCGACAGTCATGTTTGTCGTTTCCAGGCAGTTGAACGCTGATTGGCGCCTGGTAAACCGTTTGTACCGGGCGCGGAGCTGATCGAGCCTCGAAATCTGACGCCGAAAAATCGGCGCGGGCGCCCGCAACGTAGCAGTCGTGCCTTTCCACTTTTCACTGACCCAAGTGTTGGTTGAAGAATTCCGCGACGATCCCGTCCGCCTCCTTCGACTCCGGCATCTGGAACTCGTTCCAGAACGCGTGCGGCAGGCCCTCGAAGACGACCAGTTGGGCGGGCACGCCGGCGCGCAGGAACGCCCGGTGCAGGATGGTGGTGCCGCTGAGCAGCATGTCGCGCGTGCTGGTGAGGAACAGTGTCGGCGGGAAGCCCTTCAGGTCGGCGTAGATGGGCGAGAGCACCGGATCTTTCAGGTTACTGGAGGCGGCATAGGAATCCGGGTGGTCGGGAGGGTGAATCGCTCCGGTGAGGCCGCGCAGTCCGAAGATATACATGGAATCGCCGGTGAGGCTGAAGTCGCCGAGTCCGGAGAAGACGCCCAGCGCGGCCGGCAGCGGCAATCCCAGTTGGCGCAGCTTGACCGCGACCTCGGCGGTCAGGATGGCGCCGGCCGAGGTGCCATAGAGTCCGATGTTCTGCGGCTTGTAGGTCTTCAGCAGTTCCTTGTAGACCGCGACCGTGTCCTCGACCGCGGCGGGGAAGGGATACTCGGGCGCCAGGCGGTAGAGGACGGAGACCACCTTGGTCTGCGTCAGGTTTGCGACTGGGATGGTCTCGGCCACCGAGCCCCAGTCGGCGACGAAGCCGCCGCCGTGAACGTTGATGAGGACGCGGTCGCGCTTCGATTCCTGAACAACCAGCGGCGTGATGATGCGTGTCGGGACGCCGGCAATGGTCTGAAACGCGAGGTGCGTCGGGTACAACTCTTGCATGTCCACTGCCAGCCGATTCTGCCAAGCCACGGCGGCGCGGCGCTGCTCGGCAATCGTACCGTCCGGATGGGTGGGCGCCGGCCGGGCGAGAAAGTGCTGTGCCTCGGGGCTGACCGTCTTGGGGATGGGGACGACACGCGTCACGTGCGCCGTGCCGTTCGCGTCCAGCACGCTAGTGTCGGTTTGCGGAACCTGAGCGGCGGCGTGCGGAGCAGCGCCAAGAAACACGGCAAGGGCAAAAGCAGCGGCAGCGGCAGTTGTTTTAACAGGCACCAGTTCGTCTCCTGAGGACGCTCCGACAATACGGGGTGAAGCAGGAACTAGCAAGGGGGCACGTCGCCAGCCGGGTGGGACTGGCAGGAACGGCACACACTCTGCCCGATCGAGTGCCGCTACATTTCTCTGGGCGGACCGGGCGGGCGCCAACCGCGGCGCGGGCAGTTAGGGGACAGGTAGAAGTGCCTGTCCTTCACGGTGCATCGTGCGCCCGGAACAGCAGTACAATCGCGCCGGGAACAGGGCTTATGAGTCTTCTCGTGGTTATGTCCTGGGTTTCTCTTGGTCTCGCCTTCCTTGCGGCGTTACTTATCGCGGTGGACGAGATGCGGCATCCGCAGAAGATGTGGATCATGAACATCGTTTGGCCCGTGACGGCGCTCTATTTCAGCGTGGTTGCCGTGTGGGCCTACTTTCGCATCGGGCGCGGCATGGCGCGGGACGCCTCGGACGAAAAGTCCAAACTGCACAGGGAGAAGGAACAGCAGCAGGAAGCGGCGCGCCGCGATCCGACCTGGAGCCAGACGGCGGTCTCCGACAGCCATTGCGGTGCGGGATGCACGATCGGGGACATCGTCGCGGAGTTTTCCATTTTCGCCTGGGGCCTGACCCTTTTCGGCAGGTTGCTTTATGCCGAGTTCGCGGGCGACCTGCTGCTGGCTTGGCTTTTCGGCATTGGCTCCCAGTACTTCACGATCAAGCCCATGCGCAACCTTTCAGTGAAGCAGGGACTGATCGCAGCCGTCCGGGCGGACACGCTATCCATTCTCACCTTTGAGATTGGCCTCTTTGCTTGGATGGCCATCACCTACCTGTGGCTTTTTCCGGATCCGCACTTGCGTCCCAACCAACCCGCCTACTGGTTCATGATGCAGATCGGCATGGTGCTCGGCTACTTCACCTCGTATCCGATGAATCGCCACCTGATCAAAATCGGCTGGAAAGAGGCGATGGGATCGTGATCACTTTTTGCAGTTCCGATGGCAGGCGTTTGAGCACACCGCCAGCCGTGTAGGCCAGACACTCCTATTTGTCCACCCAGTGGCCCGCAAAGCGGGCCGTATGGCCACAGGTGGGAACGGCGCACACTCTGTCCGGTCAAGTCCTGTTACATTTCTCTGGACGTGGGGGCCGGCGCCGCCTGCTGCGCGAACGGTGGACGGTGTGCCCGGCGTCCAGGAGTGTTCCATGCAATTGAATCCCTATCTCAATTTCAACGGCCAATGCGAAGCGGCTTTCAAATTTTACGAGCGGGTCTTGGATGGCAAGGTTGAGGCCATGATGACCCACGCGGGTACGCCCATGGAGGCACAAGTCCCGCCCGAGTGGCGCAACAAGATCATGCATGCCCGCATGACCGTGGGCGACAAGGTCTTGATGGGTTCTGACGCTCCGCCCGAGCATTACGAGCAGGCGAAAGGGTTCTCGGTGTCGCTCAGCGTCGCCGACCCGGGAGAGGCGGAACGCGTTTTCCACGCTCTGGCCGAGAACGGGACGGTGCGGATGCCGATCCAGAAGACCTTCTGGTCGGCCCGCTTCGGCATGCTGGTTGATCAATTCGGTATCCCGTGGATGGTCAACTGCGACCAAGCCGCCTGAACCGCACTGAGCCTCCGACACGCGATGCGCCGTGCAGGGCAGGTACTCCTAATCTGTCCTTGGATCGCCCGCGCAGCGGGCGCGCGGAGAAACGGTCCGAGGGCAAGCCGATGGCGTGACCTGCCCTCGGGTTACCATCCGACGCCGCTCCGGGGCGGCAACACGGGCGGTGTTGCGGGGGCAAAGCCCCCGATCAGCCAACGCACCAGGGTCAGAGGCCTGGCAGCATCCGGACCGCCAGCAGGGACATGCTGGCAATGACGATCCACAGCGACAGTGCCTGGATCAGTGGTCGGACGCCGACAGCTCGGAGCGTCTTGCGGGTCATGCCTCCTCCGATGAGGAACAGCGTCAGGGTTAGTCCGGTTTCCGCCAGCCGCGAGAGCTCCGGGGCCACGCGCGTGACCAGCGGCACGAAGCTGCGCAGCACGGACGCCAGCAGGAATAGCCCGACAAACCATGGAATCGGCGCCTTTTTGTTTGCAACGGGCGGCGTGTCATCCAGAGCCGGGGCATGCGGGGGCAGCGACCAATGGGAGCGCCGGGGGTGCAGCTTCCGATCGGCCGGCACGCCAGCGTCTTTAAACACATAGCCGGCGACCAGGCAAACCGGGAAAATCCAGAGCGCGCGCGAGAGCTTCACCGCGGTTGCGGTCTGCAGGGCGGTGAGCCCGAACTGCGAGGCGGCGCCCACCACGGAGGAGATATCGTGGATCGCCATTCCGGCCCAGGTCCCGAACTGGACCGGGGTCAGCCCCATCCAGTGTCCGAGCTGCGGGAAGAGGAACAAGGCGACGGCGTTGAGCAGGAAGACGGTGCCCATGGCCACGCTGACCTCGGCCTCGCCGGCATTGACCACGGCGCTGACGGCGGCGATGGCCGAGCCGCCGCAGATCGCGGTCCCCGCCGAGATCAGGGTTGAGATCCGCCTGGGGATATGCAACCAGCGCGCCAGCAGCACGCCCAGGCCGAACGTGGCCATGATGGTAAGGGCAGCGATGCCGCCACCCCGCAGCCCGGCGCGCAGCAGCACGCCGAGGTTCATCCCGAAGCCCAGCAGCACGACGCTGATCTCAAGCAGGATCTTGGCGGTGGGCTGGCTGACGCGCTGGAACGGGTTCTCCTGTGTCAAACCCAGCAGCATGCCGAGCGCGAGCGCCACTCCGGGTGAGGCCCAGGCGGTGAGGCAGAAGGCGCCGCCCAGCAGAAAGATGGTGCGGCGCACGCTTAGAGGCCAGCTCCGCGGCTGGCCAAGCGTCGTCTGGACGTCGCGTTCAGGCGCGGCGATGGCTGGGGCAGGGAGCGCGATGGGCGGGTGGCTCATGGGAGAAGCGTAGCCATTCGCGACCATGACTTCTAATACATCTTTAGGCATGTGCCATAGATTTTAGTTATGCTTTAGGAATGTCCTGGAACTGGAACCATCTCGCGTTATTTCATGCGGTGGCGATGGAAGGCAGCGTCAGCCGCGCTGCCACGCGTTTGCGGATCAGCCAGCCGGCGGTATCGAAGCAGGTGCGCGAGCTGGAGCGGGCGCTGGGGACGGAGCTGCTTGAGCGGCTGCCGCGCGGCGTCCGTCTCACCGCCGCCGGCGACCTCCTGGTCTCCTACACGCGCCGCCTGTTTCCGCTGGCCGCGGAAGCCGAGGCGGCCATGCGGGAACTGCAGGGGTTGCAGCGCGGCGCCTTGCGGATCGGGGCCAGCATGACCATCGGCGTCTACCTGCTGCCGCAGCTTCTGGCGGAGATGAAGCGCCGCTGGCCGCGGCTGGAGTTGACCACCCGGATAGACAACACCGCCTCGATTCAGAAGGCGCTGGTGGAACACGAGCTGGATCTAGGGATGACCGAGGGACCGGGGGGCTGGGAGGACGACCTCGACTCGCGCCGCTTCCGTCGCGACGAACTGACGGCGATCGTCTCCAGCACGCACCCGTTGGCCCAGCGGGACGGGGCAGCGGTCTCCGTGCAACGTTTTCTGCGTTTCCCTTGGATTGCCCGCGAGCCGGGCTCGGGCACGCGCGCCACGATTGACGCCGCGCTGGCGGAGTTGGGCGTGCAGGCCGCGCCGGCGTGGGTGTTCAATAACCCGGAGGCGATCAAGCGCGCCGTTTTGGCCGGCTGCGGCGTGGCCATTGTTCCGGCGCTGACGGTCGAGCTGGAGGTGAAAGAGGGCCAGCTCCATCGCCTGCGTCTGCGGGGCTGGAAAGCGGAGCGTGAGCTGCGCTTACAGTGGCTGCGGGCGAAACCCTGGAGCGCCGCCATGCAAGCCTTCGACAAGCTTCTGAACGCGCAGTAACCGGCTCCAAGCGTACCGGCACGCGATGCGCCGTGTAGCCACCGACCCATGAGCGTGGCCAGAAGGCGGTAGCGACCAACGAGAGCGCCCGCGGAGGTGCTCCCCCATCAGCCGACGCACCATCGTCGCGTAGCCCGGCTTGGCCGGGTTAGCCGCGGTCGTAGCGCCCCACGAAATCGCCCGGTCCGAGGACGCCGGCGCAGGAAGGGGGTTAGGGAGGAGGGGAGTAAGGGAAGAAGGGAGGAACTGCCTTCCTCCCTTCTTCCCTTACTCCCCTCCTCCCTGTCTTCAGGTTCGCTGTCTTCGATTTCTGCCCCGAAACCCGACTAGGTGTGGGCCCCGTACCTGGCGGCTGGGCCGCGCGGCGCACGGCTAGAAGCTCAGCTCCAGGCTGAGGTCAATGCGGCGGTTGACGCCGTTTTCGCCCGAGAAGGGCTCGCCGGCCAAGCCCAACACCTGGCCAAACCGCGGCGAGTTGAGGTTCCCGACCGGGCTCCCGAGGTTGACGTGGTTTAACAGGTTCCGTGCCGAGATGCTGACGTTCAGGGCATAGCGGTGGTTGGTGCCCCCGCCGGAGAAGCCGTCGCCCTCGGACGCCAAGCCGCGCGTGCCCAGGCTGCCGCGGTCCTCATCATGATGGCCGCCGCCGCCTCCACCACCGCCTCCGCCGCCGCGACGGCCCTTAGTTTCCGGACCAAAGCCAAAGGTGCGGCTGGCGCGCAGGTTGATGACGAAGGCGGAGGGTCCGGTGGCGAGGTTGGGGGCGATGATGGCATCGTTGGGCCCCGGATGCAGGTTGAAGCGGCCGTATGGAGTGACGACGATATCCGCTGCCGGGGTCGTGGAGGTCACCACTCCCGGCCGGCCGTTGTGGATGCCGGTGCCGTACAAATCCTGCCCGAGAGACACACTGAAGGGTTGACCGGAACGCACGACCAGCATGGGGAAAAACTGTACCGCCCACGGCAGGCTGACGCTGCCGCCCACGAACAGGCGTTGCCGCGCGTCGTAACCCGCCCGGCCGTAGTCGGCAGCAAGGTTCCAGGGGTTCATGGAGAAGCTGTCGGCGCCGGCCGTGTTGCTGTGAGCGTCATTCAACTCGTAGTAGCCGAAGGTCGAAAGACGCGAACCCCGCACGTTGAAGTTGGCGATGAGCTGGTTCTGGCGGAAGACTCCGGTGGACTGATATTCGTAGATGTTGCCTTGGGCGGCGCCGAACGGTCGTGTCCCGGTGGTGGGAAGGCGCGGGTCGTAGGTTCCGGGCAGGGGCGCGTTGACATCGTTGGTCAACAACTGCCGGTTGCCGCGAGTATTGAGATAGGTGAGCGAGACGTTGACGTTGCGAGCCAGTTGGCGTTCGACGCTCATCGCCGACTCCAGCTCATAGGGGGATTGCAGGTTGGAGGCGATGCGATAGCGGGTTGGAGCCACCATTCCCGAGCCGGCCAACGCCGCGGGAGAAGGGAAGCTGGGGTAGAAATCGGGGTTCGCGACCACGAAGCTGAGGGAGTTGATCCCGTTCAGGTGTGCCGCCTGGATCATCTGGTCGTCGTCGAAGCGCTCGTAAAACACCCCGAAACCGGCCCGGACCACGGTCTTCACCGTGGGCCCCCGGCCGACGCCCCACGACAACCCGGCGCGCGGCGCCCAGTCGGCGTGGTCGCTGATGACGTTCTCGGTCTCGAGACGCAGGCCGTAGCTGGCGGTCAGGTTGGGACGCACCTTCCAGTCGTCCTGAAAAAAGAGGTCGGCGTTGAGACGATTCACGTGGGCGTGGGGGTTTCCGGCCGTGAGATCGAACTGGCTGGGACCGGTACCGCTGGCGCGAATGGCGGCCATGCTCATGCCCTGGGCCAGATCCTGTTGCGTGCGCTGATAGTCGGTCAGGGTGTTGAAGATGAAACGACCGTTGAAGTTCGCGGAGCTGTCCTCGCCGCGCAGAACGTCGCGCACGCCAGCGCCGAACTGCAGGGAGTGCCGGCCCAGGTCCACGATGGTCCGGTTGGCGAACTGGTCGTGATACTCCTTGCGGCGCCACGTGCCGCTATCACTGCCACCGGCGGTGAAGGCGCCCAGAACCTGCAGGGCGGGAGCGGTACTGAGCGGGCTCTGCTGGTTGCTGATCGCCACGAACTCGAATCGCGTCTCGTTGACCATGGCAGGGCTGAGTACCTGCGTGTCGCTCACCTGCAGGTTGTGGTGCCCGCGAAGCGCGGTGTACGCCTGGGAGGCCAGGGTCTGACCGCCGATGCCCTGATTGCGCGCATGGATGCCGAAATACTCGTAGCGGGCGGAGAGGGTGTTGTTGGCGCTGATCTGGCGGTCCAGCCGGGCGCTGAGACTGTTCAGGCCGCGTGGGCTGGAAATGGCGGCAATGAACGGCACCGGCGCGAACGCCGGGTTCAGCACCTCGGCGTTGATGGTGCTGTTGTGGGCGATGTCGCGGTGCTGGCCGGCAAGGAAGAAGGACGTTTTGGCGCCCAGCGGTCCGCCGAAACGCCCGCTGTAGAGCAACGTATGGTAGCCGGGAACAGTGGCGCCGGCCAGAAACGGGCTCTGGGCGTTGAGGGCCTTGGTGTTTCCCTGCAACGAAAAGCCGCCGTGATAGGCGGCGTAGCCGGGTTTGGTCATGATCTCGATGCGCCCGTACCCGAGTTCCTGAAAGGCGGCCGAGAAGGGGTTTTCGTTGACGCGGATCTCGCGAATGGCCTCTTTGGGCGGCATGTCGCCACGCGTGAAGCCATCCACGTAGATGGTGGCGCCTTTCGAACCGACCGAGGGCCCGGCCAGTTGCTGCAGTTCGCTCAGCAACTGATCGGGATCGTTGGACAGCGCGTTCAGGTTCTTCCCCGAAATCACCACCGCGCTGGCGTTGTTTTCGGGCGCGACCGAGGCGCCACCGTTCTCCGCGCTCACCTGCAGCTGCTGCTGCTGCGTGGCCAGTGTCAGGCGCAGATTCATGGCATGCACGACGCCGGGCTTGATTTGCACATGCGTCTTCAACAGCGGCCGGAACCCTTGCGCCTGCACCTCCAGCCGGTAGAAACCCGGGCGCAGTCCCATCAGGACAAATTTGCCGGCTTGGTCAACGACGGACAGGGCAGCCGGCTGCGGTGTCGCGGTCGTGGTCGGCGCCTCCGGAATTGCGGTGACGGTGGCTGTGGCGATGACCGCACCGGAGGGATCAAGAACCTGTCCGCGCACGCCGCCGGATTGCTGCGCGTGCGCGGACATCACGACGGTCAGCAACAGGAAGAGCACACCCACGAGGGTGCGCCGTCCACGATTTCCAGCAGGAAACGGTTTTCCCGAATCGAATGGCATCCCTCAATCTGAACAGAGCGACCTTACCGAATCATTACGGAGGCCGGTGCATTTCACTGGAAACCGCCGGCTACGGAGGTGCCGAACGTGATCGGCGATACATGCCGGGTAGCCGAAGGACCAGGACTGTTCTTGCTTCCTCCCCTCCTTCCGTTCTCCCTGATTCCCGTTCTCCCTGACTCCCTGAAGTAAGCTTCCTCCCGGGGGTGGGGCGGATCTATGCGCGTTTTGCTGGTTGAGGACTCCAGGCGTTTGCGCACGACGCTGACCACCGCGCTGCGCCGTTCCGGCTACGCCGTGGATGACGCCGGAGACGGGCAGGCGGGGTTGGAACTGGCCACGGCCAACGACTATGACGCCATCGTTCTGGACATCATGTTGCCCGGCCTGAGCGGACTTGAACTCTTGAAGCACTTGCGCGAGCGCGGCTCTTCGACGCATATTCTTCTGCTGACGGCGAAGGACACGGTGGACGACCGCGTGCGCGGACTGCAAGCCGGGGCGGATGACTACCTGGTCAAACCATTCGCGCTGGAAGAACTGCTGGCCCGCGTGGAGGCGCTCTGCCGCCGGGCCTACGGCAGCAAGCAGACGCGGCTGGTGATCGCCGACTTGGAGATTGACACGGTCTCCAAACAAGTGTTGCGGGCAGGGCAGCCGATGGTGCTGAAGCCACGGGAATATCTGCTGCTTCTCTACCTGGCGCGGCGCTCCGGTCAGGTGGTGACGCGGCGTGAGATCGAGGATCATTTGTATAACGGCGAGATCGCGCTGATGAGCAACGCGGTCGAGTCGGCGATCTCCTCGCTGCGCAAAAAACTCAGCCGCGCCAACCCGGCGCCGCTGATTCATACGCGGCATGGCCTGGGTTACGTGCTGAAAACGGAAACGGAATGAGAAGCATCCGGGAACAATTGACGCGGCGACTGCTGCTGACCTTCTCGGCGCTGCTGGCCGTCGGCGGACTGATCCTCTACATCTCCATCCACGCGGCGCTGGTGAAGGAGTATGACGCGGGACTGCTGGCGCGCGCGCTGGCGATTACCACCTTGACCGAACAGAACGACCGCGGCGTCAAGGTCGAGTTCTCGGATCACTTCATGTACGAGTTCCGCGACCGGGTGGCCACGGCTTTTTTCCAGATGTGGTTGCCGGACGGGCGGGAGGTGAAGCGTTCCGAATCGCTTCATGGGAGCGAGTTGCCGCGCCGCTTCGGGGCGCTGGCCCAACCACAATTCTACGATCTGCGTCTTCCGGATGGTCGGCAGGGCCGTGCCGTGGGGGTCCAATTCACGCCGAAGATGGATCGGGATGCTCGCGGGCGGATCCCGCCGCAACAGGTCGTTCTGGTCGTGGCCGCCGAACGCCGCCACCTGGACCACGCCCTCGCCGTTCTCGGGCTGATGTTGTGCGGCAACGGTGTGCTGCTGCTGGCGGCCATGATGCTCGTGCTGCCGTGGGTGTTGCGACGCGCGCTGACGCCGCTGCATGAACTGGCCATGCAGGCGGCGGAGATTGACGCCCACAAGCTGGATGCGCGCTTTCCCAGCGAGACGCTGCCCACCGAACTGGCGCCGATCGGCAAACGGCTGAACGATCTGCTGGCGCGCCTGGAACAGTCCTTCGAGCGGGAACGGCAGTTCAGCGCCAACGTGGCGCATGAGCTGCGCACCCCGATCGCCGAGCTGCGGGCGCTGGCGGAACTGGGCCTGAAGTGGCCGGACACGCGCTCCACCGCAACCGACCAGGAGACGCTCGCCATTGCCTTGCAGATGGAGGCGATGGTGACCACCTTGTTCGCCCTGCTGCGCAGCGAAGATGTCCAGTTCGCGCCTCAAGCGCAGGCGTTCGACCTTGCGCCGCTGTTGGATTCGATCCTCAGCGCCTGCCGCGCCCGCACGGCGAACAAAGACATCACAGTCGCGATCCATGTGCCGGCGGCAATGCGGTTACACAGCGACCCGCAAGTGCTGCGCTCGATTCTGACCAACCTGCTCGACAACGCGATCGAGTACTCGCCCGTCCGAGCCAGGATCGAGATCAGTGCCGCGCCGCGTGAAAGCCGCTTCGAACTGCGGATCTGCAATCCGGCTCAAGGCCTGACGGCAGCCGATCTGCCGCGCCTGTTCGACCGATTCTGGCGTAAGGACGAAGCGCGCTCGGGCAGTGATCACATGGGCCTCGGGTTACCGCTGGCGCGGGCCTTCGCCGCCTCGCTCGGTCTGGATCTGAGGGCGGAACTGGAGGACGAAGCCCGGGTGGCCTTCGTCCTCTCCGGATCACTGGGAAAAGCGGCTGCTGTTCGGAACCTGGCGCCAGCCGGGTGACATTTGTTCTCCATGGGGCGGAACCCGGGGAACGGACCGCGTCTGAAGTCGATGTGATTCAAGAGAAGGGTTCGGGAACGCGACACCGGGTGACGGTAATGGGATACCGCCCGGCTGACGCCGGGCTCTGCCAAGATGCGCACCGGTACCCCGGGTTCCGCGTGGCGAAAAGGCGCCTAGTACTACTGTGTTACAAGAAGCCACGTAAGCAGCAGGGACAACGTGGCAGG
>CALEJU010000068.1 GCA_937898755.1 uncultured Acidobacteriota bacterium
GGGGCGGGGCGGAGGGGCGCGCGGGCTTTCCGGCTTCGCGGCTGCCGGCGGGGGCGGCCGGCTCGTCCAGGGTGCGTCGCAGGCGGGTGATCTCGCCTTGCGTCAGCTCGCGAAATTTGCCCGGCAGCAGATTGCCCAACTGCAGCCAGCCGATGGCGATGCGTTTCAACTTCTCGACCGGGTGACCGACGAGCGCAAACATGTTGCGGATCTGGTTTTGGCGGCCCTCGATCAGGATCACCTCGAACCACGGGTTGTCCTGCGAGGTGCGCGAGAGCGGCGTGCCGGCATCACGGCGACCTTGCGAGACGGCGTGGCGCAGCGGCTGGATGCGGCAGGGAGCGGTGCGTTTGCCTTCGAGATAGACTCCCTGGCGCAACCGCTCCAGTTGTTCCTCGCTCGGGCGGCCGCTGACCTTCACCCAGTAAGTCTTCGGGAAGTGGGAGCTGGCGTGCGTGATGCGGTGGGTCAACTCGCCGTCATTGGTCAGCAGCAGCAGCCCTTCGGAGTGGTAGTCGAGGCGGCCGACCGGGTAGAGCCGTTCCTTGAAGGTCCGCAAATAGTCGGCGAGCGAGGGGCGATGCTCGGGGTCGCTGAGCGTGGAGACGACCTGGCGGGGCTTGTGAAACAGCCAGTAGGAGAGGCGCTCGGGCTGGGCAACGCGCTTGCCGTCCACCGCGATGGTATCGCGCGCCGGGTCGGCCTTGGCCCCCAGAACGCTGACGATCTCGCCGTTGACGCTCACCCGCCCCGCCAGAATCATCTCTTCCACCTTGCGGCGGGAGGCGATGCCGGCTTGGGCCACGATTTTTTGGAGACGTTCTTCCATGACTGCGCGCTCGGGCACTATGCGTCCGGGGCGGACTCGCCATCGTCCACGGCGGCAGCCGCGGCGGTTTCGGCGACGTTCTGGTCAGGAGGGGCGGAGGCGGCGGACTCGCTCGCTTCCTCTCCTTCCAGTAGAACACCGTCCATCCCGGCGCGGGTCATTTCTTCGAACTCTTTCAGGCTGGGCAGTTCGCTGAGGCCGTTCAAGCCGAAGCGGACGAGGAAGTCGCGGGTGGTGCGGTAGAGGATGGGTTTGCCGATCACTTCCTTGCGGCCGGCGGTGGTGATCAGTTTCTTTTCCAGCAGCGTGTTGAGGACGCCGGCGGCGTCCACGCCGCGGATCTCCTTGATCTCGGGCGCCGTGACCGGCTGCCGGTAGGCGATGACGGCCAGCGTCTCGAGCGCCGGCAGGGAGAGGCGGATGGGCGGTTTGAGGCTCTTGATGAAACGCCGCACTGCCTCGTGATGCTGCGGCTTGGTGGCCATGCGGTAGCCGCCGGCGACCGCTCGGACCTCGATGCCGTGCTGCTCGCCGGCGTAGCGTGCCGCCAGCGCGTCGATCGCATTCTGCACCCGCGCCGGTTCCAGTCCCAGCACGCTGGCGATCTGCGCCGTCGTGGCGGGCTCCTCGGTGGCGTAGATGATCGCCTCGATGGCCGCTTCCAGTTCTTCTTGTTGTGCCTGCGCCTGTGTATTCATGGGCGTATGTCTTTACGCGGCTGTCCCTAACGATAATCCGGCTCGGGTGGGGTGCCCTCCGTCATGGAGGCAAACGCCTGTTCAAATTGGGCGTGTTTTTTCAGGACGATCTCGCCAAACATCCGCTCCTGGCGCAGCACCACGGCATTGAGGCGCACCAGCTCGAGCAGGGCCAGAAACGTGGCCACCAGGGCGCTGCGTCCGGGCGCCGACTCGAACAGGGCGCGCAGCTTGATGGGTGCGTCGTTGGCGCGCAGCAGCCGACACAGGTGGTCAATCATGTCGCGCACCGAGACATCGTCGCGCGTGATCTCCAGCCGCGGCCGTTCCTTGGCGCGCTCCAGGACCTGCTGAAAGGTGCGTACCAGATCGTGCACGCCGACCGCCAGCTCGGCCTCGGTGCCTTCGGCGTCGGCGAACTCCTCGATGCCGGGGTGGCTCCAACTGGCGTCCTCCAATTGCTGTTTCTGGTGCAGCATCTCGGCGGCGCGCTTGAAGTTTTCGTACTCCAGCAGGCGGCGTACCAGCTCGTCGCGCGGGTCGCCGACCGGGGGCTCGCCCGGCAACTGCGGATCGGGAGGCAGCAACAGCTTGCTCTTGATCTGAATCAGGGTGGCCGCCATCAACAGGAACTCGGCCGCCACCTCGACATCCACCTCTTCCATGCGCTCCAGGTAGGCGAGGTATTGCTGGGTGAGACGTGAAATCGGGATGTCGTAGATGTCAATGTCCTGCTTGCGGATGAGGTCGAGCAGCAGGTCGAGCGGGCCGGCGTAGACGGTGCCGATCTGGACGCTGTACGCGGACTGGGAAGCCTCCGCCTCGCGCGTTGTCGGGTTGTTGGAGTGAGGGTCCGACATTGCAGACTTCAGAGCAGCATTTCGAACGCGTGCAGCACGGGAGAGTACATCATTCCCGGAATGCGGGCATAGACCACGGCCAGCAGCAGGAGCAGCGACACCATGGGGTTGGCCAGCAGCCACAAATAGCCGCCCTGCCAGGCGCGCGGCAGCAGGTGGCGCAGGACGTGGCTGCCATCCAGGGGCGGGATGGGGATGAGATTGAAGATCGCCAGAATCAGGTTGATCTCCATCGAGTAGAAGGCGAGGTTGGTCAGCGGCGTCCAGAGCGAGTCGCTCTGCTGCGGATGGCCCAGATTGTTCAGCGCGGCGACGGCGGCAACCGGCTGCGCATGGAGCAGCAGCCGCAACAACCCCAGCGCCAGCACCGCCAGCAACAGGTTGCTGGCCGGGCCGGCGAGTGTCACCAGAATGTCGTCCCGCTTGGGGTGGCGCAGCCGCGCCACATCCACCGGCGTGGGTTTCGCCCAGCCGAAGATCCAGCCGCCGGAGAGCAGCATCATGATGGGGAAGATGATCGAGCCGAAGAGCTCGACATGGCGGGTCGGATTCAAGGTCACGCGGCCGAGCAAGCGGGCGGTGTCGTCGCCCTGGCGGGAGGCCATCCAAGCATGCGCCGCCTCGTGCACGCTGAGCGCAAACAGGAAGGCGATGAACTGCAGCGCTACTGCGGGTAAGTCATTCAAAAGGAAGGGCCTCGTGCCGCCCGAGCATGGGTCCGGGGCGGCCCTCGCCGTCCACGGGTGACGTTGCGCATAGTAGCACGGCGGCGGAGCGTGGAGGGTGGGCGTGAAGACTGGTCACGGTGGACGGTTGGCGATTGGACGGCGGGCCTGTAACCTCGTAGTGGCGGCGTCGTTAACCTTATCGTGATGCTGGCGCCCAGTTTACCCATGAGTGGAGTGCTGCCG
The DNA here is from genome assembly GCA_937898755.1 of uncultured Acidobacteriota bacterium. Lineage (GTDB taxonomy): Bacteria > Acidobacteriota > Terriglobia > Terriglobales > SCQP01 > CALEJU01. The sequence continues at coordinate 3,299 of CALEJU010000068.1, forward strand.
GAGCTTGCCGCTGCGGACGATCCCGATCTGGCGCTGGTCCTGCGCGTGCAGCAGGGTGATGCGGCCGCCTTCGAGGAGCTCTACTACCGGCATCAGGCGGGCGTGAGCCGCATGGTGGCCAATTTTGTCCGCTATCCCGAGGTGGTGCCCGATCTGGTGCAGGAGATCTTCGCCAAGGTCTACCTGCGTTTCGATTCCTACTCGCCGCGGCTGCCGTTCCGTCCCTGGCTTTACCGGGTCGCCAGCAACCATTGTTTGGACTTTCTGCGGCATCGTCGCAGACAGCCCTTGCAGGTCTCCACCACAATGGAGGACGATCCCACTCGGGAGTGGACGCTGCCGGATCCCGCCGGCGAGCGAATGCAGGCGCGACTGGTGGCGCGCGACCTGGCAGGCAAGCTTTTGCTCGAGCTCAGCCCGCGCGATCGCATGCTGCTGGTGTTGAAGGAGATCAACGAGCTCTCGCTGGAGGAAATCGGAGCCATCACGGGCTTGCGGCTTTCAGCGGTGAAGGTAGGATTGTTTCGCGCTCGTAAGCGGATGCTGGAGAAGTACCGCAAGTCCGAACGTGAGCTGGAACGACGAGGGAAGCCGCAATGAGGTGTCAGGATTTTCAGGATCGCCTCGAACGCCGCTGGGATGACTTCCAGATGCGGGCCCATACGGAAGAGTGCCCCGCGTGTCAGGAACGGCTGGCGCTGGTGAACTGGTCGCGGCAGGTCATGCTCGCCGCCGAACAGAACGTAACGCCACCGGCGATGGCGGCGGTCTGGGCAGCGGTGCGACGTGCCACGAACACGTCGTGGGAGTTCTCGCTGACGCGCAGTTTTCGCCGGTTGGCGCCCTACCTGGTTGCGGTGACCGTTCTGTTTATCGTGGTTGCAGCTTTCCAGCCCGGGATCGTGACCTCACGGCCCTCGCGCTACGCAAGCGCTTTGGCGGCCGGTCCGGACACCAAGGTCGCCAGCGTTCTGGACCCTGACTTGGCGCCCCAGAAACCAGGGGACGTCCTCGGTATCGGCGGACGGTAAAACAGATCACCATGCGAAGCCGCGGCAGCTTGATCTTAATTCTCGTGTTCGTGCTCGGTGCCCTCGCCGGCGTCGGGGGGACAGTGTGGCTCGGGCCTCGCATCACCGCCCACCTGCAACGGCACGACCCCCAGAAGGGAAAGCAGGAATTCCTGACGCGCGTGCGGAAAGAACTCAACCTGTCCCCGGAGCAGGCCGCGCAGTTTGATGCCATCGCCGAACAGACGTGGAGTCGTTGGGACACACTGCATCAGCAGATGGAGCCGCAATTCGAAGCCATCCGCATGGAAGGCCGCGCCAAGCTGCGCGCCCTGATGAACCCCGAACAGCTCCAGAAGTTCGACAAAATGCTCGCCGAGTTCGACGCCGAACGGAAGAAGCATTCAGGGCAACACTAGCGCTGGCGGGCAAGCAGTGAATCGTGAAGCCAAGCGTCCGCCTCCCATCGCTCCCGCCCCACGCTCTACGCACTACCGTTCACCGCTCTCCTCCCCTCCTCCCCTCACTTCGGCCTATAATGTCTAGATTTCTTAAGCGCTTGGGAGCCAAGTAGATGCTCAATTTTTTCCGCCAGCGAGAGACGGCAGTTCGCGTCCTGCTGGGGTTCTTTTTGGTGGTGATTTGCGTTGGAATGGTGGTCACGCTGATCCCGGGCTTTAATAGCTCCAGCGGATCGGACGTCAGCGTTCAACCCGTGGCCACGGTGGGGGGCGAGCCCATCACTTCGGCAGACTTCCGCCAGCAGCTCGACCAGACGCTGGAGGCGCAGCACCTGCCGGCGCAGTTCGCCTCGTTTTTCGGCCAGCGCTTGCTGAACCAGATGGTGGCGCAGAAGGCGCTGGTGCAAGAGGCGCGCCGCCTCGGGCTGACCGTCAGCCAGGACGAACTGGTCCAGACGTTGAAGAAAAACCCGGCGCTGTTCCCCAACGGCCAGTTCGTGGGCCAGGACCGTTACGCGCAGTTTGTGAGCGACCAGTACCAGCTCAGCGTCCCCGTCTACGAGCAGCTTCTGCGCGATGACTTGGAGGTCCAGAAGCTGCAGCGCATCGTGACCGACGGTGTACGGGTCACTTCGGCGGAGGTGCAACAGGAATTTCAGCGGCGCAACGAGAAGGCCAAGATTGACTACGTCGCGCTGCACGCCGCGGATCTGGTCAAGGATGTGAAGGTCACGCCGGAGGCGCTGGCGGCTTATTACCAGCAGAACGAGATCCGCTACCGCTCCCCGGAGCGCCGCAAGCTGGACGTCTTCCTCGCCGACACCACGCAGTTTGCCGCCCGCGTCCAAGTCAGCGACAACCAGGTGGCCCAGTTTTATCAGGCCAACGCAGCCAATTACAGCACTCCTGAGCGCGTCAAGGCATCCCATATTCTTTTCAAGACGGTGGGCCTGACGCCGGCCGCGGCCACGGCCATCAAGCAGAAGGCCGAAGAGGTCCTGAAGCAGGTGCGGGCAGGCGGCGATTTCGCCGCCCTGGCCAAGAAGTACTCGGAAGACCCGGGCAGCGCGGTCAACGGCGGGGAGCTGGGATTTTTCACCCGCGGTCGCATGGTGAAAGCGTTCGAAGACGCCGCCTTCACACTGCAGCCCGGACAGGTCAGCGACCTGGTGCAGACCGAGTACGGCTTCCACATCATCAAGGTGGAGGCCCATGAGGCGGCGCGGACGCAGCCGCTCGCCGAAGTGCACGACCAGATCGTGCAGCAGCTGAAGACCCAGAAGGCGCTCGACCTGGCGCAGACCGCCGCCCAGCAGGTTCGCGACGCCTTGTCGCGCGACCCCAAGGCGGTTCCCGCGACGGTGGCGCAGCAGTCCGGCGTGGAGTACATCGCCACGCCTCCCATCAGCCGCACCGACCCCATCACCGGCGTCGGTGTCAACCCCGAGTTCGCCGCCGCCGCCTTCTCGACCAGCCCGGGCGGATTAACCCAGGCCATCAAGGTGGCGCAAGGGTTTGCCGTGGCGCGTGTGGACGAGGTGCAGGCCCCCAGCGTGCAACCGCTCGCCGCGGTTCAGGCCCAGGTTGAAAATGACTACCGCCAGCAGCAGGCGACAGCCATGTTGACGTCGCAAGCGCAACAGTTGGCCGACGCGGCCCGCAAACAAGGACTGAAGGCGGCGGCCGCGGCGCTGCACCTGACCGTGAAAAACAGCGATCCCATCAGCCGCGACGACAACCTGCCGGAGTTGGGGCCGGTGAAAGACTTCGCCGATCAGCTTTTCCAGCTCAAACCCGGTCAGGTGGGGCCGCCCGCGGCGGTCAATGGCGCGGAGCTGGTCTATGCCGTCGTCAGCATTGACGAACCGACGCCGGATCAGTTTCAGCGCGAGAAGGACACGGTCGCGCAGGAGTTGCTGCAGCAAAAGCGCGGCGAGGCGTTTCAGCTCTATGCGGATGCCGTGCAGGCCCGCATGAACAAAGCCGGACAGATCAAGATCAACGATCTGACGCTGCGCCGCGTGCTGGGCCCGGGGCAGCCGCTGCCAACCGGCAACAGCCAGTAAGCACGGCCGCGGCGAGGCCTGTCTTGCACCGGTGCATGAGCACGGTCCCGACACATGTCCGGGACGCCGCTTCGAGGCGGAACGCCTCGGGCGCAGAGCATCAACATGAAGATTCCGGTCGGCATTCTGGGCGCCACGGGCGTGGTGGGACAGCGCTTCCTGGCGCTGCTGGAGGATCATCCCTATTTCGATCCGGTGTGGTTGGCGGCCTCCGATCGTTCGGCGGGAAAGGCCTACGGCGCGACCGTGCGCTGGCGACTGCGCACGCCGTTGCCGGCGCGCTTTGCCGGGCTCACCTTGCAGGACGCCGCACCGGGGAACTGTCCGGCGCGGGTGATTTTTGCCGCGCTGGACTCCACCGCGGCGGCGGTGCTGGAGCCCGCGTTCGTGGCCGCCGGCCATGTCGTCGTTTCGAACTCCAGCGCGTTGCGCATGGTGGCCGACGTGCCGCTGCTGGTTCCCGAGGTGAATGCCGATCACCTTGGCCTGATCGTTCACCAGGCCCACTATGGCCGCGGTGGCTACGCGGTGACGAATCCCAATTGCTCGGCGGTGGGCTTGGTCATGGCCCTGGCGCCGCTGCAGCGCGCATTCGGGTTGCAGCGCGTGGCGGTGGTGACCATGCAGGCGCTGTCAGGTGCTGGCTACCCCGGCGTCCCCTCGCTCGACAGCCTTGCCAACGTCATCCCCTACATCGGTCAGGAAGAGGAAAAGCTCGAACAGGAGAGCCAGAAAATCCTCGGCATGTTGCAGGGGAGGAGCATCACCCCCGCCTCCTTCATCGTCTCCGCGCAGTGCAATCGCGTGCCGGTCGAGGACGGGCACACGGAGTGCGTCTCGGTGCAGCTCGCCAGCAAGGCCAGCCTGGAGGACGTCCGGCAGGTGATGGCGAGCTTCAAAGGCCGGCCGCAGGAGTTGCACCTGCCGAGCGCCCCCGCGCATCCTTTGCTGCTGACCGACGTTCCCGATCGTCCCCAGCCCCGCCTCGATGTGGACGCCGGTGGCAACGGCCTGAGTCGCGGCATGAGCGTGACGGTGGGGCGCTTGCGACCCTGCCCGCTGTTTGATTTCAAGTTCGTCGTGTTGTCGCACAACACGCTGCGCGGCGCCGCCGGAGCGGCGGTGCTGAACGGCGAACTGTTGCAGGCCGAAGGGAAGCTGTAGAGCGGCGCTGGGAACGCGGATAGGGGATGGGGGCGGCGCCACCCGGCTGCTCCGGATGCAACGCGCATGGTGGTTCTGAAATTTGGCGGCACGTCGGTCGAGGATGGGGCGGCGATCCGCCGTCTGGCGGCGATTGTGGCCGACCGGCGGGCGGAACAGCCGGTGGTGGTGGTCTCGGCCCTGGCCAAGGTCACCGACCGGTTGCTCGATCTTGCCAGCCTCGCGCTCTCCGGCCAGACCGAAGCGGCGGAGACCTGGCTGGATGCGCTGCGGCAGCGTCATCTGCAGACGCTGCGGGAACTGGTCGGCGAACAGCCCCGCGCCATTCCCGAGCGCGACATGACGACTCTTTGCACGGCACTGGGTGAGCTGCTGCATGGCATTGCCGCGGTCGGGGAACTGACCGACCGGACGCGGGACGCAGTGCTCGGATTCGGCGAGCGGCTCTCGTCGGTGCTTGTCGCAGCCGCGTTGCAGGATGCCGGACTTCCCACCGTTGCGGTGGATGCGCGCAAGGTGATCGTCACCGACGAGCAGTTCACCCAGGCGCAGCCGCTGTATCCCGAGACGCAGCGCCGCGTCGAAGAGGAGTTGCGCCCGCTGCTGGCGGGCGGGAGCATCCCGGTGCTGGGTGGTTTCATAGGCGCCACGCGCCAGGGCATCGGCACGACGCTGGGTCGCGGCGGTTCGGACTTCTCGGCCTCGATTCTGGGAGCGCTCCTGGAGGCGGAGCGGGTCGAGATCTGGACGGATGTGGACGGCATGCTGACCGCCGATCCACGCATCTGCGCGGCGACGCGCCGGATCAAGGTGATCTCCTTCGCCGAAGCGGCGGAGCTGGCTTACTTCGGCGCCAAAGTGCTGCACCCCGCGACGCTGCTGCCCGCCATGCAGCGCAACATCCCGGTCTGGGTGCTCAACTCGCGCGCCGCCCTGCCCGGTCCGCCCGATGGAAAGCGGACCGGTACGCTGATCACCACGCGCGGCCCGCGCTCGCGCAACGCCTTCAAGGGGCTGTCCTGCAAACGCAGAATCGCCGTGCTCGACGTGGTCTCCACCCGCATGCTGATGGCCCACGGTTTCATGAAGGCCATCTTCGACGTTTTCGCCGCCCATCAGTGCCCGGTGGACATGGTCTCCACGTCGGAGGTCAGCGTTTCGTTGACCGTCGCCGAGACCGGGGCGCTTCCCGCCATCGCCGACGACCTGGGACGTTTTGCGGATGTGCGCTATGAGGGCCGCAAGGCCATCGTCTGCCTCGTGGGCGAAGGTCTGCGGGACACCCCGGCGGTCGCGGCGCGCGTCTTCTCCGCCCTCGGCGACATCAACGTCCGCATGATTTCCCAAGGTGCGTCGGAAATCAACATGGGTCTGGTGATGGACGACGACGACGTGCCGCGCGCGATGCAGCAGCTCCACGCAGAATTCTTCACCGACGTGGATCCCGCCGTGTTTGCGTGAAACGGCGAGGGGGGGCGGCGGGGAGTGCGGAGGGTGGTGCGTCGAGGGTGAAGACTTGAACGGTAGGCGGCGCGCACAGCCCAGCTTGCCATTCACGGTACCTGCCCAGGCGAGCAACAGTCCGGGCCTGTGGGCGGCCAGGTGCCGCCCGACGGGATTGGACAAACGTTCACGTGTCGGTCAGGAGCCGGGCACGGGGGCAGCAACCAACGGGAGCGCCGGGAGCGCAGCCGACGCGCCGGCGTCTCATTCCGGGGTGGCGATGCCCTCGCGGAGGCGGTAGATGCGGTTGCCGGGCAGGTCGTGGAAGCGCTGCACCAGGCCGTTGGGCCAGCGGACCTCGACGCTGTCGACATGGGTTGCGGCGCCCAGCCCGAAATGCAGGCGCAGATCACTCTGCGAAAAGTAGCTGCCCCCGGACCGCACCTCGTCCACCTGGATGCGGTGACCGCAGACGAGCTTCACGCGCGCTCCAATGGCGCTGCGATTGGAGCGCGTGCCGATCAGCTTGAACTTCACCCAGTGCGTCGGCTGCGCGATATCGCAGCGCAGCAACGTCGGCGGCTCGTTGACGTTGTTCACCACGACGTCCACGTCGCCGTCATTGTCGAAGTCCCCAAAGGCGCAACCCCGACCTGCGTGCGGCGCCATGACGGCGGGCCCGAGACTGGCGGTGGCGTCCACGAAGCGGCCGTTGCCCTGGTTGCGGTAAACGATCTTGCGCTGCCGGTAGCCGGCCTCGGTTTCCAGCTTTACCACCTCGGGATAGACGTGACCGTTGGTGATGAAAATGTCGGGCCAGGAGTCGTTGTCAATATCAACAAAACCGCAGCCCCAGCCGAGGAATCTGGTGTTGACTCCCAGTCCGGCGCCGAAGGTGGCGTCCTCGAAGCTGCCGTCGCCGCGGTTGCGGTAGAGCGATGAGGTGTCGCCGGCAAAGTTCGTTTTGAAAATATCAATCTGCCCATCGCCGTCGTAGTCCATTGCCGAGACGCCCATGCCGGCCTGCGGTTTGCCGTCATCGCTGAGTGCGCAGCCGGCCTGCAGCGCCACGTCGGTGAACGTGCCGTTGCGGTTGTTGTGGAAGAGAAGGCTGGGGTTGGAGTCGTCGGCGACGTAAATGTCGGGCCAGCCGTCATTGTCGTAATCGAGCGTGAGCACGCCCAGTCCATAGGTGCCGCTCGCCTTGGTGACGCCGGCCGCGACGCTCACGTCGGTAAAGTGGCCTTTGCCGTCGTTGTGATAGAGCAGGTTGACCCCACCCTGCAGCCCCGGCGGTCCGCAGGCGACCTTCAAGCCCTTGTAAAGGCAGGGCCCGGAATCAGGCGTGGGCGCGGTGGCGGGATCGAAATCAATGTAGTTCGCGACGAACAGGTCGAGATGGCCATCGCGGTCGTAGTCAACGAACGCGCAGCCTGTGTTCCAGCGCCGCCGTGCCTGGTGCAGACCGGCCGCGGCCGTGACATCGGTAAAGGTGCCGTCACCGTTGTTGTGATACAGCACATTCTGGCCCCAGTAAGTGACGAACAGATCGTCGAAGCCGTCGTTGTCGTAATCGCCGATGCAGCAGCCCTGCCCCCATCCGGAGTGGATGAGTCCGGCACGCTCGGTAACATCACTGAAAGTACCGTTGCGATTGTTTTTGTAGAGACGGTTAGTGGGTGTGGGGCCGGTGCCGAATCCGCCAAAGCGCCAACCATTAACCAGGAATATGTCCAGCCACCCGTCGTTGTCGTAGTCGAAAAACGCCACACCACAGCCGGTAGTTTCGAGCAGAAACGTGTTCTGCGCCCCCCCGTAGATGGTGGGATGCAGCAGGCCTGCCGCCGTAGTGACGTCCTGATACACAACGCCACAGAAGCCACTGGATGGTGGAGCTGCGAGTCCTGGCTTCCATAACCACTCCGGGCCCATGACCGGCGCGACCAAGGCGGCGCTGGCCAGACGCCGCAGCAGAAGGCGGCGGGTCCACGAAGCAGAGGCGTTCAACGACATAAATCCATGAAACGATTCAAAGCAAGCGTGTTCTTCAGTTTACTAAGGAAAGCGTGCCGGGTGGGACGCCTGTTGAATGCTGGAGTCCCCTCGAAGGGGGTAATCGCCAGATGAGAAACAGAAACTCTGGTTGGTGAACCATGTTGACTTATCGAGAAAGCGGGCGTATGCATGAAGCCTGAAACCGATTGCAGATCGTGGCCGCAAGACGCCGCGATCGCTCAGGAGTGTGGATTTATGAAACGCCTCAATGTCGGTCTAGTTCTCTGTGTCTTGATTGCCTTCGCAGCCGGCCGAGCGTCCGCACAAGCGACCAGCGGCAGTATTTACGGCACGGTGACGGACAGTACCGGAGCAGCCATTCCAGACGCCACGGTCACCGTCACCGACGTGGCCAAAGGTACAGCTTTCAATACCACGACGAACGCCGAAGGATACTACACCGTCACCCGCCTCATCCCCGACGTGTATACCGTCAGCGTAGTGGGCAAGGGCTTTAACACCGCCGTTCAGGACAATGTCGCGGTCATGGCGGATGCCGGCGTCAAGGTCAATATCGGGCTGAAGGTGGGACAGGTCACGGAAACCGTACAGGTGACCAGCGCAACGCCCCTGCTGAAGACCGACCGCGCCGATGTGGCCACCACTTTGGATACGCGCCAGGTGACCGACACGCCGGTTGCCAACCGCAATTTTACCGACCTCGAGTTACTGATGCCAGGGACGGTGATGCTCGGCTGGCAACACGCCAGCTCGGAGAACCCGCAGCGCAGCGCCCAGATCCAGGTCAACGGCCAGGGCTTCTTCGGCACCGATTACCTGCTGGACGGCACCGACAACCGCGATCCCATCCTCGGGATCATCGTCATCAACCCTGACTTGGACTCAATCCAGGAAGTGAAGATGACCACCAGCAACTTCGACGCTGAGTTCGGCACGGCGACCGCCGGCGTGATGAGCGCACAAACCAAGTCGGGCACCAACCAAGTGCACGGCGAGGGCTTCGACTACATTCAGAACGACCAGTTCATCCAGGCCCGCGACCCGTTCCAGCAGAGCAAGCCGAATCCGATCACCGGCAAGTTCAACAACCCGCTGCGCTACAACCAGTTCGGCGGCAACGTGGGCGGGGCGATCATCAAGAACAAGTTGTTTTATTTCGGCGATTACCAGGGCCTGCGCCGGCACCAGACCAACAATCGGCTGACGTTCGTGCCGACCGCCGCGGAGCGCAACGGCGATTTCAGCGCCCTGCTGGCCAATCCCGATCCCAAGCAGGACATCCGCATTTACGATCCCAATACCGGCAACCCGGACGGCAGCGGCCGCACGCCGTTCGCCAACAACATCATTCCCGCCAACCGGATTGACCCGGTGGCGGCCAAGGTGATGGGCTTGCTGCCCGCGCCGAATTTTGTCAGCAACGATCCGACCATCAACTTCCTGGCCACCGGGCGGGAGGTTTTCAACAGCAATGCCTTCGACACACGTGAAGACTGGTTCGTGAGCGACAAGACGCAGGTCTTCGGCCGCTACTCGCTGGCGCAGTACGGCAAGACCGCGCCGGGAGCGTTTGGAACGGATCTCGGCGGCCCGGCCTTGAACGGGGTCAACTTTGCCGGCGTTGCCTCGTCGCGCGACCAGAGCGTGGCATTGGGCGCCACGCACTCCTTCTCCCCCAGCCTGCTCAGTGAATTCCGTTTCGGCTACATGCGCTATCGCGTCAATGTGGACATGGGAGGCGCAGGCAAGGACTTGGGCAAACAGCTCGGCATCAACGGCGTGAACCTCGGCGACTTCTTCACCAGCGGTCTGCCGGCTTTCGGCATCTCCGGTCATACCGCCGGTGTCGGCGGCCTCGGGACCACGACCTTGGGCTACTCCGTGCACGACGTGCCCAATAACAACCAGTGCAACTGCCCGCTGCGTCAGCTCGAGTACCAGGAACAGTTCGTCAACAACTGGACCAAGCTGATGGGCGAGCACCAGTTCAAGTGGGGCGCCGATGTGCGCCATGCCGACAACCTGCGCGTTCCGAGCGACAACAACCGCAACGGTCAGTTCTTTTTCGACAACTCCCAGACCAGCTCTCTGGGCGACAACTCCTCGGGCCTGGGTCTGGCCACGTTGCTGCTGGGTCAGGTGTCGCGGTTCAAGCGCTACGTCAGCCCCTTCACCGATGCGCACGAATCGCAGAACCGGTTCTTCCTCTACGGTCAGGACACCTATCGGCTGAGCAACTCGGTCACCGTGAATTACGGATTGCGCTGGGAGTACTACCAGCCGCAGCAGGTGAACGCCAAAGGCAAAGGGGGATGGTTCGATTTCACCAATGCCAATGTCATCGTGGCCGGCTACGGTCCATACAACCTGGGCGGGAGCGTCACGACAGCCTGGCATAACTTTGCGCCGCGACTGGGCGTCTCCTGGCAACATGATCCCAAGACCGTGGTGCGTGTCGGTTACGGCCGCAGCTTCGATATCGGCGTTTTCGGCACTCTGTTCGGGCATACGGTCACTCAGAACCTGCCGGTACTGGCCTTCCAGGACGTGACGCCGCCCAATGGCAACGGGCTGCTACCCGCCTTCGGCCTCTCGTCGCCGAACGGTCCGCCGTCGGGCTTCGCACTCTTCCCGGATCCGTCCACCTACGCCTCCTCGGGCATTTTCCCCTTGCCCAAGGGCGTCAACATTCACGCCGACGAGCGCAAGGAGGTCGTGCCCTATGTGGACTCGTGGAACCTGAGCGTGCAACGGCAGCTCAACACCAGCACCGCACTGGAGGTGGCCTACGTCGGTAACAAGGGAACGCACCTCGGCTCCACGCCGAACATCAACGCGCCCACGGTGATCCCGGCGCCGAACGATCCCACCGGCGGAGCGGCGACGCGGCCCTACCTCAAGAACTTCGGCCTGACGCAGGGCATCACCGACTACTGCAACTGCGACTCCAATAACTACAACGCCATGCAGGTCAAGCTGACCAAGAGCTTCACCAAGGGGTTGGAGATCTTCGCCAACTACTCCTGGGGACGTTCCATGAACTTCAACGGCAACTGGGTGTATGGCTGGCGCAACGGGTACGGCCCAAGCGACACGGACATCACCCATGTGCTCAATATCACGCATAGCTACGAGCTGCCGTTCGGCAAGGGGCGAACGTTCCTGAACAATGCCGGATCCTTGCTCAATGCGGCGGTCGGCGGCTGGACCTTCAATGGTCAGACGGCCATTCACAGCGGTTTGGCGAGCACGCCCGGCTACAACGGCCAGGGCTGCCGACAGTGCCCCTTCCAGACATGGCCGGATCGTGTCGGGGATCCCTATTCGGGCAACGGCGCCGGTTCGCAGCAGTCATTCTGGAATCGCACCGCCTTCGTGGACGTGCCTCCCAACCTGGACGGGAGTGGCAACATCATTCCCGGCAATCCGCAACGTAACGGCGGCGCCGGGCGCAACAGCTTGCGCGGTCCGGGCTTCTGGACCTCCAACCTTTCCATGTTTAAGACCTTCGACATTACCGAGCGGGCCAAGCTCCAGTTGCGGGTGGAAGCGTTCAACGCCTTCAACCACGTCAACTGGGGGGTGCCCAGCTCCTACATTGACGGTTCGAACTTCGGCAAGGTGAACTACGCGCAAGGTTTCGCGCCGGATCTCAGCCCGGTGCGCAGCGGCCAGATCGCCCTCAAGCTGAGCTTCTAACTCGGACCTGAGAGCCGGCAAAGGCCGTCCCGTTTCGGCGGGACGGCCTTTGTTTTCTGGGTGACCTGTCCGTTCGGACGAGGCACCCGTGTCGCCGACCATGTCCGGCTACCATGTAGGCATTCCCATGCTTCGTTTGGTCTCAACCTGGTGCGCGGCCCTGCTGCTCACATGTCTGCTCGCGCCACCAGGACTGGCGGCTCAGGGTGGCGCCGGTCCGGCGCAGGTTGCGAGTTCCGCCCCGACGCGGCCGACGCCTGATTGGCAAGCGTTGCAGACGCGGATTGCGCGCGGTGAATTCGCCGCGGTGATCACCCGGCTTACCGAACTGCTGCGGGAGCCCGCCCTGGCGCCTGCTGACGAGCGGCAGGCCAATCTGCTGCTTGGCGCCGCTTACTACGGCCAGCATCAATATGCCGCCGCCAACCCGCCGCTGCGACGCGTCCTAGCACTCGATCCCGGCAATCATGAAGCCATCAAGCTGCTGGGTCTCGATGACTACTTTCTTGGAAAGCCGCGCGAGGCGGTGCCGTACCTGGAACAAGCGCGTCAATGGATGCCCGGTCAAGTCGACCTCGAGTATCTGTTGACCGTCTGCTACGTGCTGAGTGGCGATCAGGACGGGGCGCGCGCAGCGGCGGCGCACATGCTTGGACTCGACCCCGGTACACCCGCCGCCCGCCTCGCTTTGGCGCGGGTGCTGGTGCAACGCCAGATGGAAGCCTCCGCGGTTCATGAGGTACAACAGGCCCTGGCCGCCGATCCCACGCTGCCTTTGGCGCATTACCTGCTTGGCGTGCTGGACATCGTGTATGGCCAGAATGAGGTTGCCCGCCAGGAGTTTGCCCGCGAGATCGCCCTCAACCCGACCTACGGCAACGCCTTCTACCGGCTGGGAGATGCCGAGTATCGGTTGGGCCATCTGCCGGCGGCGCGCACGGCGCTCAGCCGTGCCATCTGGCTCGACCCCACCTACAGCGGCCCCTACATCCTGATGGGCAAGCTCCTGCTGCAGGAACCTGATCCGGAGCTGGCGGCGCGCATGTTGCACCGCGCCACCGAGCTCGACCCCAACAACTACGACGCGCATTACCTGCTCGGCCGGGCCTTGCAACAGCTGCAGCAGCCGGCGGCGGCGGCGCAGGAGTTCGCGCTTTCCCAGAAGCTGCGTCCGAAAACGGAGGGCAACTTTGGCCTCGATGCGCGGTAGGACGCGAGTGCCGACGCTCCCGTTCCTGGGAATCGGACTCATCCTGCTCGGGATGGCCACGTGGGCACAGTCGCCCTCCGAGCCGCCGTCGCGCCATTACCAGGCTGGCGTGCGCCTGTTCCGCCGCGGACAGTTGAACGGCGCCGAACGGGAATTTCGCGCTGCGCTTGGCGGAGCGCCGCGGGCGGCGGAAATCCACAATGCGCTGGGCGAGACGCTGCGCGCCGAGCACCGTCTCGCCCCTGCCCTGCGCGAGCTGCGTTTGGCCGCCACGCTCGATCCGCACGCGGAGCGCATCCGCGTCAACCTGGCTCAGACCCTGGCGGAAAACGGCGATCTGTCGGGCGCCGAAGCCCAGTACCGCCAGGCGTTGGCACAACATGACACGCCCGCCTTACACCTCGTTCTGGCGCGGACGTTGGCAGCCGAGCGAGAAACGGCGCCCGCACTCGATGAATTGCGCCGTTTGGTTGTGCAGGCGCCGGATTTCGCCGCTGCCCACGACGCGCTCGGGGAGTTGTCGGCAGCGGCAGGGGACGCGGCGACGGCAGAGGACGAGTTTGAGAAGGCGGTGCGGCTGGAGCCTAAAAATCCAGAATTCCTGCTGCACGCCGCGCAGTTACAACTGGCGATGGGCCACGCGGCGGCCGCCCTGCCGTTGCTGACCCGTGCCGGACAGCTTCAGCCCGATCTTCCCGATTTGCATGCGGCCTGGGGATCCGCGCTGTTGCATCAGGGGGATGCCGCCGCCGCCCTGCCGCATCTTCGCGCTGCCGTGGCCGCGGCGCCAAGGCAGCCGGCCCTGCGTGACGTCCTGGCGCAGACGCTCTCCCGATTGGGCGACATCGAGGGCGCCGTGCTCGAACTGCGCGCCGCGCTGCGCCTGGCTCCGCAGGATGCCAACCTTCATACCCATCTCGGGCTCACGCTGCTGCAGCAGGGCGATGCCGACGGTGCGCTGGCCGAGTTTCGCACCGTGGTGCGGGAACTCCCCGACAACCCGCAGGCGCATAACAACCTGGGCGTCGCCTTGCTGCAAAAGGCCGATTTCGACACCGCCATGACGGAGTACCGCTGGGTGTTGGCACGCGATCCGAACAACGCCGAAGCGCACTACAACCTCGGCTTCTGCCTCAAGCAGAAAGACCGTCTGGATGAAGCGGCCGTGGAAATGCGCCGCGCCCTCGAACTGCAGCCGACGCTCAGCGACGCCCATTACAGTCTGGGCGTGCTGTACTGGCAGCAGGGTCATTTTCCGCAGGCGGTGACCGAGTTGCGCGCCGCCCTGCAACTGCGCCCCGACTATGCCGAGGCGCATGCGAGCCTGGGCGCCACCCTCAAGCAGACCGGCGATCTGCCTGGCGCCATTCGCGAGTTGCAAACCGCCCTGCGACTCAACCCCGACCTGGCCGGGGCCCACTACACGCTGGCCGGAGTCCTGCGTTCCACCGGCGATGCGGCCGGGGCGCAGCGGGAGTTTGCCGCCGGGGCACAGGTGGAAAAGGACAAGGAGGCCCACTTGGCCGCCATCTTCAAGGTCAACGTGGGGCTGAAAGCATTGGCGACCGGTGATACGGCGACTGCCATCCAGCAGTTCCGCGAGGCGGTAAGGTCGGATCCCCGTTTCGCCAGAGCCCACCTGCAACTCGCGGAGGCGTTGCAACGGACGCACCAGGAGTCCGCCGCGCGCGCGGAGTGGGCGCAAGTCAAGGCGCTCGATCCGCGTCTGCTGGCCCTGGCCGCGGCGCCCGTGGTCCCGGCCCGAAGCTCGCTCCATGCGAACTCGCCCGCCCAGAGCAAACCGCGCTGAACGCCGATCGAAGCATCCGCCGAGTTGGCCGTAATCCGGCGCAAGTCAGCGAGTCACAGTGCGAATCGGTCAGGACCTGGGCACGGTGGGCAGCGACCAACGGGGAGCGCCGGGGGCGCCAGCCCCCGCATGGCCGACGCGCCAGCGTCCGTGGTACCTTGCTCTCATGCCGATCAGTCCAGTTTTGCTGGAGTTGTTGGCCTGTCCCGTGGACAAGGCGCCGGTGCACCTGACCGCCGACCAAAGTGGCCTGAAGTGCGAGCTCTGTCACCGCGTCTACCCGATTCGCGACGACATCCCGGTCATGCTGGTGGACGAGGCCACAATCGAGTAGTTGCGCCAAGCCCCACGCCTGGGCCGGGCGGTGGGGAACACCGCTCGTTGCGGGCGCGGGCGTGGTCCCTGAGTAGCCGTGGCCTCCCTGCCTGCATTCCCCCCGCGCTGGCCCGACGTGCTCCCCGGACTGCCTTCCGGGGCGCGTGTGGCGGTGCTGCGCTTGCGCAGCCTGGGGGACGCGCTGCTCGGCACGCCCGCCCTCACGGCACTCGCTCGCTGGCGGCCCGACCTGCGAATCAGTTATCTCATCGAGTCGCAGTTTGCTCCCGTGGTTGCCGGCAATCCCGATATCGCGGACATCCTGCTGGTACCGCCTGGGCTGGCGGCACGTGCTGACGTCGCGCGGCGATTGCGGTCGCTGCGCCCGGCTTTGGTGATCAACTGGCACGGCGGCAGCACCGCGGCCTGGCTGACCCGCGCTTCCGGTGCGCCGCTCCGCGCCTGCTTCGAGGGAACGCGCCATGCCTGGGCGCATAACCGGCTGACCCCGCCCGTTGCGCCTCCGCCCGAGCGGCCGCGACTGCACACCGTCGAGCATCAGGCCACCCTGCTTTTCCATCTCGGCCTGCCAATCACCACACTTGGGCCCTGCCGGCTGATCCCGAGTCGCGTGGCGCGACAGCGGGTGCGGGCACGGCTGAACGAGAAGGGCATTCACGGACGCTTCGCTTTTCTCAACGCCAACCCGCGCAGCTTCACCATGCGCTGGGCGCCCTCCAACTATCACCGCCTGCTGCCCTGGCTGGCGCAGGAGTGCGAGCTGCCGGCGGTGATGGCCCGTGGACGGGTGAGCGACGTTGAGGCGGTCGAGGAACAGATTCTGGGTGACCTGCCGCCGCAGTGCGGAGCGCTGCTGACCGGAACATCGGTCGAGGACCTGATCGCCTTGATCGCCGAGTCCGACTTTGTCATCGGCAGCGATGGTGGGCCGTTGCATATCGCGGCCGCGCTGGGCAAGCCGGTCGTGGCGTTATTTTCCGCAACCGACTCGGACGTCTGGGCGCCGTGGCAGACGCCGCACCGCATTGTGCAAAATCCGTTTCCCTGCAATCCCTGTCCCGCCGACCGCTGCTACGCCTTCGCGCAGCCGGAATGCGTTCTCTCGCTGCGGGTGGAACAGGTACAGGATGCGATCAGAGATTTGGCGGCCGCACTCCGGACAGTTCCCGGACGGGAGTCGGGTTAGCTGCGGGAGGGGGAGGAAGACAGGGCGGACGGAACAACAGGGAGGAGGGAGGACGGGAGCTGTCTCTTATACACATCTCCGAGCCCACGAGACAGGCAGAAATCT
>CALEJU010000069.1 GCA_937898755.1 uncultured Acidobacteriota bacterium
CGCCCTCCGTTCCAGCACAATCGGCCCCCGGCCTGTTTATGAGATGGGTTCTAGGACAGGAACGCTCCACCGGGAAACCTGCGCCACCACGGCTACATCTAACATCTGGCTGTGATCCCCAAGAAATCCCTCCTCAAGGCCTGGCGCATGATCGTTCGCGGTCAGCGTCCGGTACTCTCGCTCGAGATCACACGCGAATGTCCGCTGCGCTGTCCCGGATGTTATGCCTACGACGACGCCCACCTCGGCGGCGGACTACTGCTCCGTCAATTACAGGACGCCAAGGGCGACGAACTCGTGGCACGCGTGCTGGCGGTGGTGGACGATCTCAAGCCCCTGCATCTCTCGCTGGTGGGTGGTGATCCGCTGGTGCGCTACCGCGAGGTCGAGACGCTGCTGCCGCAACTGCTCGCACGTGGCATTTTCGTGCAACTGGTGACCAGCGCCTTTCGCCCCATCGCCCCGGAGTGGGCGGCGTTGAACAACTTTGAATTGGTGGTTTCGGTGGACGGGCTGCAGCCGGAACACGACCTACGACGCGCACCGGCCACGTACGAGCGCATTCAGAAAAACATTCGCGGCCAGCATGTCGTGGTGCATTGCACCATTACTGGCCAGATGATGAAGCGGCCCGGCTACCTGGAGGAGTTCATCGCCTGTTGGTCGGCAAATTCGGACGTCAAGAAAATTTGGATGAGCGTCTTCACCCCGCAGGTGGGCGCCGAGCTGCCGGAAATCCCAACGCCGACGGAGCGCGTCGCCATCATGCAGCAGCTCCTCGAACTGCGCGAACGTTACCCCAAGCTCGACATGGCCAAGGGACTGATCGAACAACTGGCGCATCCTCCCGCCTCGCCCGCCGACTGCATCTTTGCGCAGACCACAACCACGCTCTCCGCCGACCTGACGACGCGCGTCTCGCCCTGCCAGTTCGGGGGCAACCCGGACTGCAGCCGCTGTGGCTGTATCGCGTCGTTGGCGCTGGCCGCCATCGGCGACCACCAACTGGTCCCCGGCTTCCGCGTCGGTACGCTCTTCTATGCCTCGCTGGCGGTCGGCCGAGCCATGGCTAGGTTGAACTGACACCGGCGGGGCGGCCACTCGGGGGCTGCAGCACGGTGAGCACCGCCACGAGCGCTGCCGCGAGAAATATGGCCAGGGCGGTGAGCGTGTAGGGCAAAGTGCGGAGCGCGGTGCACTGTCGACAATGCCCCCGGTAATCGCGGCCCCTCTCTACAAAATCGCAGCCTGCGCTGCCTTCCTACCTCCCACCCCTTACCCCCTACTTCCCACCCCCCACGCTCCCCCGCGGGTCAGGCAGCACGCGCAAGGGCTGGGTGTAGCGGTGTCCGTCCACCATCAGGCGCACGGAATAGGTCCCGGGCGCGGCCCAGGCACCGCCACTGATGCCGAAGAGCGCCGCCACTGGGCCGAGATCGTCCGCGGCGCCCGGCTTGGGCGGCGGCGGCGGATAGTGCAGGTCCCAGACGAAGCGGTGCATGCCGGCCGTCGTGCCGAGTTGCGGAGGCGCTGGGACCCAGTGCGCCGGAATGTCGAGCTTGTTCAGATCCACCTTGGGTGGCGGCGTGGCGCTCGAGTACATCCGAACGAGGCTGCCCGTGGCGTCGAGGATTTCGAGCGTGACCGGGCCGCGGGCGGCAGCGCGCAGTTGGTAATCGAGGATGGCGCCATTGGGCGGGTTCTCCGCCTGCGGCTCCTCGGGCGGCAAGGGTGTTCCCATGAAGCCGCCGCCTTGGATCTCGATGGCCGGCTGGGGCTGGAAGAGCGCCACCGGGGACTGGGCCACCGCCGCGTCCCACTGCCGCAGGGGCGTGATGTCGTCGAGCATCCAGAATGACCGTCCGTGGGTGGCCACCACCAGATCGTCGCCGTGGACGACGAGGTCGCGCACCGAGACCTCGGGCAGGTTCAGTTGCAGTGACTGCCAGGCGTCACCGTCGTCATAGGAGACGTAGACCCCGGTTTCGGTGGCGGCGAACAGCAGGCCGCGGCGTTCGGGGTCTTCCTGCACGGTGTTCACGTAGGCGCCCACCGGGATACCGCGCGTGATCAACTGCCAGCTCCGGCCGCCATCGCGCGTGCGGTAGATATACGGCGCCAGGTCTTCCAAGCGATGCCGGTCCACTGCGGCGTAAGCCGTGTTCCCGTCGAAGTGCGAGGCCTCGATGCGGCTCACCTTGCTCCACGCCGTCATCGCCGCGGGGGTGACGTTCTGCCAGCTCTTGCCGCCATCGCGGGTCACCTGGATCAAGCCGTCGTCGGTGCCGGCCCAGATCTCATCCGGAGCCAGCGGTGAAGGCGCCACCGCATAAATCACGCCCTTGCGCGCCGTGGTGTTGCCGTTGGCCGCGGTGGCGGCGTCAAGGTTCGCCGGCACCCCCGGATCTTCGCGTGTCAGGTCGGGACTGATCTGTTCCCAGTTCCGCCCCCCGTCCGTGGTCTTGTAGAGAAACTGGTAGGCCACGTAGAGGGCGTGCGGATCGGCGGCGGAGTACACCAGGGGTTGCGTCCAGGCGTGGCGAAAGGTGACGCCGGCGGGCGGCTTCGGCGCCACTTGATCGGTGTGGTTGGTGCGCTGGTCGCAGCGTTCCACCGTGCCGCCGTAGAGGATGTCGGGATGCAGCGGGTCGGGGGCGACGTAGCCGCTTTCGCCGCCGGCGCAGAGCGGTTTCCAGTCACGGAACGAGATCGTGCGGTCGTTGGAGCGCGTGGCGTTGCCGACCGCGCCGCTGTCCTGCTGCGCGCCGTACACCCAGAAGGGGAAGCGCTGGTCGGCGGCGACGTGGTAGAGCTGCGCGGTGGGCTGGTTGTACCAGGAGCTCCAGGTGCGTGCGCCATCCACGCTCACGATGACCCCTTGGTCACTGCTCAGCACCATGCGATCCGGATCGTTGGGATTGATCCAGAGCTGGTGGTAGTCGTCGCCGCCCGGCGCCCCTTTGATAGGAGTAAAACTCGCTCCGCCGTCATCGGAACGATAGGTCGACGTGTTGGTGGTGTAGAGACGGTCGGGGTTTTTGGGATCCACCGTAACGGCTTCGAAGTACCAGCCGCGGCCCCAGATACGCGCCTCGGGGTCCATCAGGCGCCAACTCGCGCCGCCGTTGTCGGATCGGTAGAGGCCGCCGAGCTTGGCGTCCACGATGGCGTAGACGCGTTGCGGATCGCTGGGCGCCACCGCCACCCCGATCTTGCCCAGCCCTTCGGTGGGCAGGCCTTGGGTGAGCTGCACCCAGGTATCGCCGCCGTCGGTGGACTTGAAGAGCCCACTGCCCGGTCCGCTCGCCGCGGGATAGACGATCCAGGGCGTTCGTCGCGCCGCCCACAGCGAAGCGTAAAGAGTACGCGGATCGTGCGCGTCGAGGCTGAGATCAATCGCCCCCACATTGGGACCGTGGTCGAGAACCTTCTTCCAGGTCTGCCCGCCATCGGTGGTGCGAAAAACGCCGCGCTCCGGGTTGGCGCCGTAGGCGTGCCCCAGGGCAGCCACGTAGACGCGGTTGGGGTCGTGCGGATCAACCACGATGCGACCGATCTGCCGTGTATCGTCCAGCCCGATGTGCGTCCAGCTCTTGCCGCCATCGGAGGAACGGTACATGCCGTCGCCGTAGGAGATCTGCGACCGCATGTCCGCCTCGCCGGTGCCGACGTAGATGACGTCGGGGTCGGAGGGGGCCACCGCCACCGCTCCGATCGAGCCCAACTGGTCGGCGATCGGCATCCATGTGAGGCCGGCGTTCTCCGTCTCCCAGACGCCGCCTCCTACCGACCCGAAATAAAACACGTCGGGACGGCTCGCGACACCGGCCACTCCCACCGCGCGCCCGCCGCGGAAAGGACCCAACAGGCGCCAGCGCATCTGCGCCGCCATCGCCGTGGACAGGACGAACAGGACCAAAAACAAACGGATACGCGCATGCGTCACGGTGACTCTCCCAGTTTCAGCGGCTTCTCTGCCGATCAGTCTTGAGCAGGATGGCGAGCGCAACCGCCCAGGATCAAGGTCTCCGCCCTCGCGCCTCGCGCACCGCTCATCACTCAGCGCGCAGCGCTCGTTTCCGGCAGCGCCCAGGCGTACAGCACGCCGCCGACGCCGGTGAGGACATACTGCCGGCCGTCGAGTTCATAGGTGATGGGCGAGGTCTCCATGCCGGCGCCGGCGCCGGCGTGCCAGAGCGTGTGTCCGTCAGCGGTGGCGAGTGCCAACACGTTGCCGGAACTGTCGGCGGTGAAGGTCAGACCAGACTCGGTGGAGAGCACGCCCGCGCCCGAGCCTCGGCCCAGTTCATGCGTCCAGCGCAGCTTGCCCGTCTGGTAGTCAATCGCCTCGAGCACGCTCTTGCCCCACACCCCATAGTCGGCGCCCGCCCAACCGAAAGTGCCGTCGGCTGGTTTCGCAAAGTAAATGCCGTAGCTGGGATGGGCGTTGACCAGAAACAGCCCGGTCCGCGGATCGAAGCTGGGTGATCGGTAGTTGGTCAGTCCGCCCTCGTCGGGGGCGAGCAGACGTCCATCTGGCGCGGGCTCCTTGGCGGGGTTGGGAATCGGACGGCCTTGCGCGTCAATGCCCAGCGCCCAGTTCACCGGCCCAAAGGGCGCGGTCAGCAGGCTCTTTCCGTTGGTCCGGTCGAGGACGAAGAAGTAGCCGTTGCGCGAGGTCTGCATCAGCATGTGGCGCGGCTGTCCGTGGAAGTCGCCGTCCACCAGCACCGGCGTCTCGACCGCGTCCCAGTCGTGGGTGTCGTGCGGCGAGGGCTGGAAGGCCCACACCAACTTGCCGGTGTCAGGATCAAGCGCCACGATGCTGCAGGTGTAGAGGTCATCGCCGGGACGTGTCGTCGCCGTCAGCACCGGGGTGGGATTGCCCGTTCCCCAATAAACCAGATTCAAGTCCGGATCATAGGTGCCGGTCATCCATGTCATACCGCCGGTGGGCGCGCCGGGGGTGCCGGCAGGCGGCGTGCTGTCCCACTCCCACTGCAGCTTGCCGGTATCGGGGTCGATCGCCTTGAGAAAGCCGCGCAGATTGTCGAAGTCGCCCGAGACGCCGACGATGACGTGGTTGTGGACGATGAGCGGCGCCATGGTGGACCAGTAGCCCTGGTTCACGTCCGCCAGCACCACATCCCAACGCAGCGTGCCGTCCTTGGCGTTGAGGCACAGCAGGTGGGCGTCTGGGGTCTCGAAGTACAGCCAGTCCTTGTACATCGCCACGCCGCGGTGCCCGATGTGCATCCCGATGTTGGGGTGATAGGTGTAATGCCAGATCTGCTGACCGGAGCGCGCATCCACCGCCCAGACGTTGTCGGGAACGGTGAAGTAAAGCACGCCGTGCACCAACAGCGGCGACGACTTCAGGGTCGCCGGCTGCTGCGTCTGAAAGGCCCAGGCCAGCCCCAGCGCATGCACGTTCGTCGGCGTGATCTGGGTGAGTGGGCTATGCCGCCGCCCGGAATAGTCGCCGTGGTAAAGCGGCCAACTATCCGCGGTGGGATGCAGCAGAGTGGCGGGGTCGAGTCCCTGGGCATCGAGAGGGACGGCAAGCGGTGCGGCCAAGGCCGCGTACAGAACCGCGCCCGGAACGCAGGAGCGAAACAATCGGTCGAGAATCGTCATGGTCGAGAGGCCATCCTCTAAGGACACCGGCCAGCGTGAACCATCTGGCTCACCGCTGGCGCAGGCTGTGGAGATAGGCGATCAGGTTGTGAATGTCGGCATCCGTGTACTTGTCGAGCAAGTTGGCGTGCGCCTCGGCAGGTTCAGCGACGGTGTAATGCACCTCGCTGACCGGCCAGGAGCGGTACCAACCGGAGGCATCGCGCAAGGCCACGGTGAACTCGTCGCGATGCGCCAGCCGCCCGGTCACCGTTTCTCCGGAGGGCAGCGTCACGGTCAACGTGGCAGGCGCGCCCCAGGGATAGAGCAGGCGCTCCTCCAACTTCAGACCCTGCAGGCGGTTACCGATGCCCGCCATGTCGCCTGAAGCTGCATGGCAGGAGGTGCAGTGGCCGGCGCCGTTGAAAAACGCCTCGCCCGCGGCAACGTTGCCGGTCAGGAGGTCGGCGGCGTCCACGCCCCGCCGACCGCCGTTTGGCGATTTGGCCTTGATGGCTTGCGTGTGAATGAAGGCGACCAAGCCGTCGAGTTGGGCGTCACTGAATTCGAACTTGGGCATCCCCTTGTCGGGGCGGCCGGAGCGCACTACCGCGTTGATTTTGTCGCCGCCGTGATCGGCGGCCACCAGGGCGGAGCGGGTCAAGTCCGGTCCGGTTTCGCCGCCGCCGGCGTCGCGTCCGTGACAGAACGCGCAATTCTGCTGGAAGAGCTGGCGCCCAGCCTGGATCAATGCGGGGTCGAAGGCGGGCGGCGGGGCGGCCTGCGCCCAGCCGCGTGGGACACCCAGGAATACGACAGCGAGCAAGGCGGAGAGCAGACAGCGACGCAGGACACTCATGATTGGCATTGACCCAAGTGACTTCCGGGAAGGGTCATTGTGGCACAAGCGAGGGTACGGAGGGCGGTGCGGAGGGTGGCGCAGGGGGTCTGATCAGGGAGCACGCTGTGCTCCGCGTAGGACAGGCACTCCTTCCCGTCCACCAACCGCCCACGCAGCGGCGGCAAACGTCAGCGCCGACGCGACCCATAGCTCGTTCACGGAATCCGTCTCGGCTCCCGCGATGCTCCGAGGGCACAACTTTCCATCCGTAACCCTCATCCAAGCGGTGAGGGACTGCTGGCTATCCAGCGCACCGGCAGGGCGTCGAGCCCGCCGACCGCCTCCTCAGGAAGATCTGTCATGGCATCGTCTCACCGTCGGGTTGCTCTTCTGGTCTTGTGCGCACTGGCCCTGCCGGTGCTGTCCGTCGCGCAGTCACAGACACTGCAGTGCGCGTCCAATAGCGCCGGACGCTCGTATTGCGCTGCCGACACCAGCAGCGGCGTACGCCTGACGCGCCAACTCAGCGATGCGCCCTGCACCCAGGACGTGAGTTGGGGTTACGATGCCTCGGGTGTGTGGGTCAGCCAGGGCTGCCGCGCGGATTTCGAAGTGATGCCCGCAACGCTGCCGGTGACCAACGGCGCCGCTGCCGGCACGGTGCGCTGCGAGTCCGAGGACAACAACCGCCGTCATTGCGCGGCCGATACCCGCGGCGGCGTGCGCCTGACGCAACAACTCAGCGATGCGCCCTGCGTCCAGGGCAGCACGTGGGGCAACGATGCGACCGGCGTGTGGGTAGACCGGGGCTGCGGCGCCGATTTCCAGATGCTGCCGGTGGCGGTGACGCCGACGCCGGAACCGGCCTCTTACGCTCACACTCTGCGCTGCTACTCCACCGGCTACGCACGGCACGATTGCGCCGCGGATACGCGCGGTGGCGTGCGGCTGACGCGGCAACTGGGACACGTCACCTGTCGCGAGGGTTCCACTTGGGGCTATACCGCGCACGGCGTCTGGGTAGCACGCGGCTGTCGCGGAGAGTTTGAATTGCTGCCGGTCGCGACCGCCGTCACCAGTGCGACCACGGTGCATTGCGAATCAGTGGCGGCCAGCGGCTACGGCCGGCAATCCTGCCCCGCCGATACCCGCGGCGGCGTGCGCCTGATGCACCGCACCAGCAGTGCGCCCTGCACCGAAGGTCGCAGTTGGGGGTACGACAGCACTGGGATCTGGGTGGACCACGGCTGCGGCGCCGACTTTGCCCTCACCGCCTCTGGGCGCGGCGTGGTGGCCGCGAGTACTGTCCTACCGCGCGGCACCGACTTCGCTGTGCGCAACAACGACACCATTGACTCCAAGACCGCCGTCGCCGGCCAGCACTTCTCGGGCGTCGTCGCCGTGGACGTCCTCGACAGTACAGGCCGCGTCGCCATTCCCAAAGGCTCCGACGCCGACCTGGTGATTCGCAGCAGCGTCGGCGGCAGCATCACCACCGCTTCCGATCTGGTGTTGACGCTCGATTCCGTGACCGTGCGCGGCGTGAAATACGTTCTCACCACCGCCGATGTGGAACGGAAGGGCGCCGAGGGGCTGGGCAAGAACCGCAAAACCGCGGAAATCGTCGGTGGCAGCGCCGTCCTCGGTAGCCTGATCGGCGCCATTGCAGGACATGGGAAAGGGGCGGCAATCGGGGCCGCGGTGGGCGCCGCTACGGGCGCCGGCGCCGAAGTCCTGACCAAGGGCCAGGAAGTGCGCGTACCCTCGGAAACCATCCTGCACTTCAAGCTCGATCAGGACCTCGCGTTGCAAACAGCTCATTAGGCCACGGTTGGCGTCGGCCACGCAGCGGGCTCCCCCCGTCGGCATCTCGCGGGCCGCCCTGCCCTGCGGACGCTACCGACCTACTGCACCTTGCGGAACACGTTGAAGACCACGTGCTTCGCGCGATCGTCGGTTGAAGAGCCAAAGGCGGGCGCCCAAAGGGCGCCCGCCTTTTTGCATGTGAGGCTGCTCCGCGCACACTGCTGCGTCGTGTAGGACGGGCACTCCCCTGCCTATCCCTTAGCCGCCCGCAGTTCCTTTTAAGCCCGCGGCGCGTATCCGGGGATATACTGCGCTGCGTTGCAATCAGGAGCCACTTGATGGATGACACGAAAGTTTCCCGCCGCGAGTTGTTACGAACCGCCACGTTGGCCGGCGTCGGGCTTGGACTGACGCCTCCCGCTGTTCTCTTGCCGCCCGTCCCCCCTCCCGCCAGCCCGCACGGCTCCATGCTCGGCGTCAAGTTTGCCGCAACGCCGCTCATGCGCGTCGCGGTCATCGGCGTCGGCGGGCGCGGGACGAGCATGCTGCCCATCTGGCTGGCCGTGGATGGCGTGCAGGTCACCGCCGTCTGCGACATCGTCGAGGACAAGGTGCGCCACGCCCAAAGCCTGGTCGAGAAGGCAGGCCAGAAAACCCCGGCCGGCTATTTCCACGGCGAGCACGACTTCGAAAACCTTTGCCGGCGTGACGATATTGACTTCGTCTACATCGCCACCCCTTGGGAGTGGCATGTGCCCATGGCGCTGGCGGCGCTGAGCCACGGCAAACACTGCGGGACCGAAGTGCCCGCCGCCACCTCGATCGAGGACTGTTGGAAGCTGGTGCGCGCCAGCGAGCGCCATCGCCGCCACTGCCTGATCATGGAAAACTGCTGCTACGGCTACAACGAGATGCTGGTGCTGAACATGATCCGGGCCGGGGCGTTCGGCGACATTTTGCACGGGGAGGGCGCCTACCTGCACGATCTGCGCAGCGAGCTGTTCTCCAACCAGGGAGAAGGGCTCTGGCGCCGGACCTGGAGTACGCGCGAGAACGGCAACCTGTATCCCACGCACGGCCTCGGACCGGTGGCGCACTACATGAACATCCACCGCGGCGACCGTTTCGACTACCTCGTGTCGATGAGTTCGCCGGCCCGCGGCCTCGCCGCCTACCGTGCCGAGCACATCCCCCCCGGCGACCCGAAGTGGAAGGAGAACTATATCTGCGGGGACGTCAACGTCAGCCTGATCAAGACCGTGCAGGGACGCACCATCATCGTGCAACACGACACCAGCAATGCACGTCCCTATGACCGGTTGAACACCGTCAACGGTACCAAAGGCATCTTCCGCGACTACCCGCCCCGTTTGTACCTCGACGGCCAGAACCCGGAGGCATGGACGACCATTGACCAGGTGAAGACGCAGTACGAGCACCCGCTCTGGACGCGCATCGGAGAGCTGGCGCGCAAGCTGGGCGGCCACGGCGGCATGGACTTCATCATGGCGTATCGTCTCGCCGAGTGCATGCACAAGGGCCTGCCACCCGACATCGACGTCTACGACGCCGCCGCGTGGAGCGCTCCCATGGGACTGAGCATCGCCTCAGTCGCGCACGGCAGCACACCCATGGCCTTCCCGGATTTCACCGGAGGACACTGGCAGGACCGGAAGGGGTAGACGATGGACAGTTGACGGTGGACGGTAGGCGGTGGGCGGAGCGCTGCGTTGCGGGCCACTGGCTGGCGCGGTTCCACCGTGCGGCCTCGGTGTTCCCGGGGCTCGCGTCCCGAGCAACGTGCGTGCCACCAGCTGTGCGGGCTTTACCTACAACCGACAACTGATAACAGCACGGTTAACCGTCCACCGCCTACAGTCCACCGCCCACCGGTCTCCGCGCTTCCCCGCAGAGATGAGGGCGAACCAGCCAGCCCGGACCATCGAATCGTTCCAGCTCGCCGAGCGTGAACCCGGCCTGTGTCAAGGCGCGAGCGGTGTCGCGGTCAGGGTGGCAACCATCTGCCAGCTTCGCCCAAAGCGGGCCCAGTCGCCGTTGCCAGCGGTAGAGCGGCTGGCTTTGGGGAGCCGCAACATGCTCGAGAAACAGGAGCCGGCCGCCGGGACGCAACACGCGGCGAATCTCGCGCAGCGCCGCGGCCGGATCGCGCACGGAACACAGCACCAGCGTGCTGACCACGGCGTCACAGCTCGCGGCAGCAACGGGAAGTGCCTCGGCGTGCCCGGCGTGCACCTCTGCCTGGAGGCCGAACTCGCTCAGCCTTTCCCGTAGGTAGGGGTGCATCGCCGGGTTGGGCTCGACGCCGATCCAGCGCATGCCCGCGGGATAGTAGGGCAGATTGGCGCCGGCCCCGGGGCCGATCTCCAAAACCGTCTCCTCCGCTCCCAGCCCGGCAAAGAGAGGATGTTTGTAGACCGCCAAGCGACGCTCATACGCAGCCATGCCACGTGCCATGAACCAGGCAAAGAAGCGCTGCGCGGTGGTCGGACGAACCGGAAGAGGTGGCGGGTGAAGCCTGGAGGGTGCAGTGCGGCGGTCAACGGGTTCGCTTTGAGGTCCCACGCTCACGCTCCACACTCCACGCTTCACCGTGGTATCGCGCGCCCGTAGGCGCTCGCCACGGCGACGCGGGCGAAGTACTCGTACCAGACATGCGAGATCTCGCGGATGGCGGCCATGGCGGCCGTCTCATCCTTGTCGAAGGTGGTGAAGACGCAGAGTCCGTAGGGATGGTTGGGCACCTCGACCACTGCGCAGTCGTTACGGACGCCCTCCAGCCAGCCGGGCTTGCTCCCCACCTTGATGCCGTCCGGGATACCTTTGGCAATCTCGGAATCCTTCGGCACCTCGAGCAGGTCGAGAAAACCGCGCGTTGAGGCCGGGGAGAGGGCCTTGCCGGCGTGCACCCGCTGCAACAACAGCAGCAGGTCGGGTGAGGTGGAGATGTTTTCACGCCCCTCGCGCGCCGCCGTGAGATCAATCATCTTGCGCTGCAAGGCGGTGTGCTGCAGGCCGATGGCCCGCGCCTCGACGTTGATGTTCGCCATCCCCAACCGGTCAATCAGGATGTTGGTGGCGGAGTTTTCGCTGAGCAGGATCATGGCCGCCGCGACATCGTGCAGCGATATCTCGGCCGTGCCGTCGCCGAATTGGCTCAGCAGGCCCTCGTCGCCCACCGTCATGGACTTGCGGATGCGGATCTTCTCATCAAGGGACAACCGACCCTCGTCGACCTGGTGATAGAGCTCGAGCAGGATGGTCAGCTTGATGGTGCTGGCGGTGGGAAAAATCTCGTCACCATGCAGAAACCAACTCTCGCCGCTGGTGAAATCCTTGACGCCGATGCCCATGACACCATCCAGGTGCTGCGCCAGTTCCAGCGAGCGCTGCTCGGCCTTTTCCATCAGCAGATGCTGTTTGTCGTTGGTGACACCCGGGAGCACGGCGGTCTGGCCGCCGACAAAAAGGGCAAGAGCGGACCAGCAGAACAGCATGCGCATGGCTGCGATCATAGCTGAATGACGGGCGGCGATTGACCCGCCACCGCCGCCTTTCCACCAATCACTATTCACTCGCAAAAACATGAAAGCGGTTGAGATCAGAAGGACGCGGGTCCGGTCCGCGGTCGTCCCGTGCGTTCGCAGCCCTTGGCCTAGACCGTCACCGGGCGGTCGGTGGCGCACGCGTGATAGATCGCGTGGATCAGGCGCGTATCGCGCAGGCCCTCTTCTCCCGGGGTCTTCGGCGTCTTGTCATTGAAGACACAGCCGGCGAGGTGGTCGGCCTCACGCGCAAACTGGTGGGGTGACGGGTCGGCCGGGGTGAAATCGAGCGGCGCCATCCCTTGGGCACGAGCCTTGAGCTGTAGGCCGTCGTAACTGAACGCCGGCTCGAGATGCAGCCAGCCCTTGCTGGCCATGACGCGCACCCAGTTGCCGCCGTTGTAGCCGTAGCTGGTGCTGCAGTTGGCGATGATGCCGGAGGGAAACTGCATATTCCAGCCGAGGTTTTCCTCCACCTGGTTGAAGCGCCCATCGTGGTCGGTCACCGAACAGCTGGCGCGCACCTCGGTCGGCTCCTCGCCGGTCAGATAACGGCAGGCCTTGAGGGAGTAAATACCCACGTCCACCATGGGGCCGCCACCAGCCATGCGCTTGTCGAGCCGCCATTCGCCCTTGCCGATGTTGAACCCGAAGGAGCTCTCGATGATCTGTACCTTGCCCAGCGCACCGCTGCGGATCAGCTCAATCGCCTTCAGGTTGGTGGGCTCGTACTGGCAGCGGTACGCGACCATCAGTTTCTTGCCGGCCTTGCGGCAGGCGGCGATCATCGCCTCGCAGTCTTCCGGCGAGTTCGCCATGGGCTTTTCGGTGAGGACATGCTTGCCTGCTCGGGCGGCGCGGATGGTGTACTCCGCGTGCATGTTGTTGGGCAGTGCGATGTAAACGGCATCAATCGCGGGATTGTGTGCAATCTCGTCGTAATGCGCGTAGTCGTAAATATTCTTGGGGTCAACGCCGTACTTGGCCGCCTCGCGCTCCGCCTTGTCCCGATGGCCGCTGACGAAAGCCACCAGCTTGGAGCGCTCGGAAATTTGCACGCCCGGCATGAACTGTCCCATCGAGATGCGGCCCAGCCCGACGATGCAGTAGCCCAGCTTCCGCCCGCTGTCGTCGACCCCGGCACGCGCGCGCGCAGCGATGATGGCGGGAGCGTGCCCAAACAGGGTCCCGGGAAGGCCCGCCACGGAGAGGGCCGCGCCGCCGCCGAGCGTCTTCAGGAAATTACGTCGCAATGTGGACATGGAAACACTCTCCGCCTTTCCTGCTGGGGACGTCGGCCTGGCGCGTCGGCCAGACGGGAGCTGCCCGTCCCAACGCCACCGCCGCTCGCGTGGGTCGCTGCCCCCGAAGCCATTCGGCGGGCGGGCCGACGCGCGTCATTGCACTTCCACATTCTCAGGCTTGACGTGATCGCCGTCAAAACGGAAATCCACGGCGTCCACCAGCGAGGGGCAGCAAGGCTGGTCGCCGGCCGCGAAATGACCGGATTCCACGTGCAGGCGGTGTTTCTTCGGCATCCATTTGGCGCCCGCGCCGCCGCGGCAGTCGTAGCTGAATTGATCGGTGAGCACGACCTTGCCCTGGTCCAGCGTCCACGCCTGTACGATCCCGGTACAGACCGCCGCCTCCCGACCGTGGTAGAGCACGGTGTAGACAAAACGGATCTGGCCGCCGGGCGCTTTTGGAATCGACACGGTTTCGGAATTCAGCACGTCCAGTTCCAGCGGGGGGTCGGCGGAGCGGTGATCATAGGTGCCGTTGTTGACGGTCACCTGAAACGGCTCCAAGCCGCCCTTGGGGTTCTCAACCGTTCCGCCCTCCACTCCCTCTCCCGTCGGAAAAATCTCGAACGTGAACTGCTTGACGTTGATGGCGTCGAGCGTCTTGATCGGAGCGGCCAGCGGCAACGGAAGATTCAATCGCAGGTGTGCCACCCCGCCGTAGGTGTGCAACGGGGCGTCATCGGAGGCGGCTAAAACGCCCGCCATGGCGAGCAGCGTCAGCACGCCTAGCGTCAGTTTCCAGAGCCGATTTCCAACCATGCTGTTTAGAAAAAAGAGGAGAGTTCGAGCTCAGTGTACCAGACGACGACAGCGCGCCGACCGGCGCCCTGTCACCGTGAGGCCCAGCTAGGATCAGCTTCCAGAGGTTCCCGGCGCCCGAGAGTTTCTGCGTCGCGCGAGCGTCTTCT
Source organism: uncultured Acidobacteriota bacterium (assembly GCA_937898755.1). Taxonomy (GTDB): domain Bacteria; phylum Acidobacteriota; class Terriglobia; order Terriglobales; family SCQP01; genus CALEJU01. The sequence goes on from CALEJU010000069.1 coordinate 14,039, forward strand.
TAATGCCCGCTCTTGCCGGCCAACTGCCCAGCCCGTAGTGCGGCCTTGCTGACCGCTTTAATCAGCGCGACGCGGAAGCCACCGGCTTCCAGCTCCAGCAAGCCGTCCACCGTGCAGCCAGCGGGTGTGGTCACCGCATCCTTGAGCTTGGCGGGGTGCTCACCCGTTTCAAGCACCATGGCGCCGGCGCCCACGACCGTCTGGGCGGCCAACTCCAGAGCCAGTTCGCGCGGCAGTCCGACCCGCACTCCGCCTTCGGCCAAGGACTCGATGGCCATGTAAATAAACGCGGGGCCGCTGGCGCTGAGGCCGGTCACGGCGTCCATGTGTTTCTCTTCCACCACGACGCTGCGCCCGATGGAAAGGAACAAGCTGCGCGCCAGCTCCATCTGCGCATCGCTGGTGTGGCGGCCGCGAGCCAACGCCGTCATTCCCTGCCGGATCAGGGCGGGCGTGTTGGGCATGGCGCGCACCACTCCATGTGCGCGGCCACGCAGACCCTGCTCCATCTGCTCGGTGGAGACCGAAGCCGCCACGGAGATGATTAAAACGTCCTCCGATTCCAGCTCGGCATGCACTTCCTCGAGCACGGGAAGAATCAGGTTCGGCTTGACGGCAAGGATGAGCACGTCGGCGCCCGCCGCCAAGCGACGATTGTCGGTGCCGGCTTGAATATGGAAACTGCGCTCCAAGGCCAACGCGCGCGATTCCCGCCGCGTCGAGGCCTGAATCTGCGCTGGCTGCGCGAAACCCGATTCCAGCATGCCGCGCACCACGGCCTCGCCGATCTTGCCGCAACCTAGAACTCCGATCTTTTTGCCTTGAAACACCGTGCCGCGGGCGGCACCGACTTCACTGTCATCCAGCATCCTCATCTCCTTCGATTGCGCGGCCGCGTCGTGGAGGCCGATGAAAAACGTCCGCAGGCGGCAGGAATCGCTTCCCGTGAAGCCGGCACGTGGGACAGACGGGGAAGACGGCCCGCCCCCGATGCTGTGGGCCGGCGCCTGGCCGCGCAACGCTTGCAACCCAAGTTCATGCGCTGACTGCAAACCAACCACTGGAATGGCGCGGCCGGTTCGAATCGGGTCGCCTCGCTGTCGGCTCATACAGGGAGCCACCCCGGCGAGGGTCTTGCCAGAATGTCTGCTGTGACTGCGCCCGCCCGGCAGAGGAGCCTCGGTTGGGCAGGTCACATTCCGTCGTCAGCGTAGCATCGCGCTCCCGCTGCGAGCAAGGCAGGGCGTCCATGCGGCGGCTTCCGCCCCAGTGCGCTTGCGAGCCACTTAGGGGTACCTCGGAAAAACGCCGGCACGGGGCGCGTCCTTCTCCGTTTGCGGTTGATAAAGCGCTCCTGATACTTTCGTTGGATGCCCATCAGCTACGCGGCCGCCGGGGTTGACATCCCGGCTGGCAATCGCGCCAAGACCCGCATCAAGCGCCTGGCCCGGGCCAGCTTCAACCGCAACGTCCTCGCCGAGATCGGTGGCTTTGGCGGCCTCTACCGTCTGCCTGCCGGTTATCGCCGCCCAGTACTGGTCTCGAGCGTGGACGGCGTCGGAACCAAGCTGAAGCTCGCCTTCCAGACCGGCATCCACAACACCGTCGGTCGCGATCTGGTCAATCACTGCGTCAACGACATTCTGGTGCAGGGGGCGCAGCCACTGTTTTTCCTCGATTACCTGGCCGTGGGCAAGATGAACCCGGACACCGTGGCGGACGTGGTAGAGGGCATCAGCCGGGCTTGCCGCGAGAATGGCTGCGCCCTGATCGGCGGCGAGACCGCCGAGATGCCTGGCTTTTATCCCCCAGGCGAGTACGATCTGGCAGGCACCATTGTTGGCCTGGTCGAGGAATCCGCGATTCTCACCGGCGCCGGCATCCGACCGGGTGACCGGCTGTTGGGGCTGCGGTCGGCCGGGCTGCACACCAACGGGTACTCCCTGGCCCGCCACTTGCTGTTCGAGACAGCGAAGTACAAACCGACGACCCGCTTGAAAGAACTTGGAATGACGCTGGCCGAGGCGCTGCTGACCGAGCACCGCACTTACCTGCCCTTGCTGCGCCCGCTGCTGGCTCGCGGAAAAAGGCCCGGGGCGTTGCGCGGCATGGCGCACATCACCGGCGGCGGTCTCACGGAGAACCTGCCACGCATCTTGCCGTCGGACTGCGCTGCGGTCATTGACTCACGGGCCTGGGAAATTCCCGCCTTGTTCCGGCTCCTGCAAGACATTGGCGCCGTCGCGCCGGCTGAGATGCGCCGCACCTTTAACCTCGGCGTGGGCATGGTGCTGGTGGTGGCGCCCGACAGACTCCGTCATGTCACCACCCACCTGCGGCACCAGGGGGAAGACGTGATCGCCCTGGGGGAGATCGTAGCCGGCAGACGGCGCGTCATCTACCGCTAGGGGCGGCGCAGAGGAAGGCAAGCCGTTATACGATCATGGCGAGCATGCAGCCCTTGTCCTCTCCGCCGCGGCTGGGCATCCTCCTCTCCGGCCGGGGCTCGAACTTCGAGGCCATCGCCCGCGCCGTGGCGGAAGGTCGACTGCACGCCACCATTGCGGTGGTCATTTCAAACCGCCCCGCCGCGCCCGGGCTGGTACGGGCGCGCGAACTAGGCCTGCCGGCCATCGCGGAACCCCCCGCCGGGCGGCCTCGCGACGACTATGATGCCGCGCTGGTTGCGCTGCTGCGGGAACACGGCGTGGACCTCGTCTGCCTGGCGGGCTTCATGCGTCTGCTCAGTCCAAGGTTTGTGCAGGCCTTTCCGCGGCGGATCCTGAATATCCATCCCTCGCTTCTGCCTGCGTTCCCCGGATTGGAAGCGCAGACGCAGGCCCTGGCGGCTGGCGTCCGCTTTTCCGGTTGCACCGTGCATTTCGTGGACGAGTCCTTGGATGGCGGCCCGATCATCTCCCAGGCGATCGTACCCGTGCAGGATGCGGATGATGTCGAGACCTTGGCTGAGCGCATCCTCCGCGAGGAACATCGCCTCTATCCCGAAGCCATCGCGCTGGTGCTTTCCGGCCACTATCGCCTGGCGGGACGACGCGTGCTGAGACTGGCGAGCGGTGGTTAGCTGGTGACCGGCAGCTGGTGGCGGGTGCCCACCGGCCACAAGCTGCCAGCCACCAGCGAGCTTCTGCGCGAGAATGGAAGCGACATGAGTGTTCCCCTCGACATCCGCGAGAAAGGCGGCCCGCGCAACGGCGAGCCGCAGTTCTCCGACCGCCGGCTTTTCATGCAACTGCAGGCCTTTACCGGCTGCACACAACCCACCCGGCTGATCAAGGCCCTGCAGACCAGCGCGTTCGAGAGCGTGCTCTACACCGACGTGAACGACCCGCGCGGCGTCGCGCTGTTGACCTGGACCGAGCAGCCCGATTTCTTCACCGGCGCGCTGCGCCGTTTTCTGCTCGAGCCCCCCTTCAACGAACTGCAATCCAGGCCGGAATACGCCATGCTCGGCCGCAGCTATGCCATCGGTTACGAGCCGGACTTGGAAGATTCGCTGCTGCATCGCCCCCGTCGCACGGTGCTCAGCCCCGGCTCACCCTGGGCGATCTGGTATCCCTTGCGCCGTCGTGGCGAGTTCTCGCAGTTGGCTCCGGAGGAGCAGTCCCCCATCCTCGGGGAGCATAGCCGCATCGGGCGATCGTTCGGGGAAGCCGGGTTCGCCTACGACGTCCGCCTGGCCTGCTTCGGGTTGGACAAAAACGACAACGACTTCGTGATCGGACTCGTGGGCCCGGAACTCTACCCGCTCTCCGCCTGTATTCAAGCCATGCGCCGCACGCGCCAGACATCCCAGTTCATCGAAAAGATGGGACCGTTCTTCACCGGCCGCGCCGTGTGGCAGAGCGTGGAGGTTGGTTCGTAGTTCGTGGTTCGTGGTACCGCGACGCTCCAGCTCCGTTTTCAGCCACAGCCCACGATCCACGCACTATTCATATCTCAACGCTTCGATCGGGTCGAGGCGCGCCGCCTTCTGGGCGGGGTAGAAGCCGAAAAACACTCCAATGGCGACCGAGAACAGCAGTGAGCCCACGATGGAGAGCGTGGAAACGTCCACCCGCCACTTGGCGAGATGGGAGATCAGCCACGAGCTGCTGACCCCGAACAAGACCCCGATCACGCCCCCAATCACGCTCAGCACCACCGCCTCGATCAGGAACTGCGACTGAACGTCGGACTCCGTGGCCCCCACCGCCATGCGAATGCCGATCTCGCGTGTCCGCTCGGTTACCGACACCAGCATGATGTTCATGATGCCGATGCCGCCCACCAGGAGGGAGACCGAAGCGATGCTGCCCAGCAGAATGGTCATGATGCTGCCCGCGGCGTTGGCGACGTCTTCGATGTCGGCCAGATTGCGCACCATGAAATCGTCCATCTGCCCGGGAGGGATGCGATGGCGATCGTGCAGCAACGAGGTGATCTGAGCCTGCGCGGTGGCGGTGGCGTCTTTCGAGACGGCAGAGATGGTGATGTAGTTCAACCACGTGGCGCCAGTGATTTTCTTCATCAGCGTGGTATAGGGGATGAACACCACATCATCCTGGTCGTTGCCCATGGCGGCCGACTGGCCCTTGGAACGCAGCGTTCCCACCACCTTGAACGGCAAATCTCCGATGCGGATGGTCTGGCCCAAGGGGTCGGAGTCCGGAAAAAGGTTCTGGAGCACCGTCGTCCCCAGCACGGCGACGTTGTTGGCCTGCAAGACGTCCTGATTGCTGAAGGACGTGCCTTCGTCAAACTCCCAGTTGCGAATCTCGAAGTTCGACGGCTCCACGCCGCTGATATTCGTCCCCCAATTGTTGTTGCCGAACACAACCTGTTCGCGCGCGTTGACGCCGGCCGAAGCCAGCCTGACGGTCGGCACTTCGCGGAGGATGGCCAGCTCATCGTCGTAGGTCAGCGTCTTGGTGGCGCCCCACCCCATCTTCACCGCCCCCGCCTGGTGGCTGCCCGAGGCGACAAAGAGCATGTTGCTGCCCATGGCGGCGATGCGTTGCTGCATCTCGTTGTTGGCGCCCTGCCCCACCCCCACCATGGCAATCACTGCCCCCACGCCGATGATAATGCCCAGCATGGTCAGGCTGGAACGCAGCTTGTTGCGCGTTAACGCCCGTATCGCAATACGAAGAATGGAGAGGATATCCATGGGATTGGCCTGTGGCTGGTTGCTTGTGTTCGTGGCTGGTGCAGCCAGCTTTCCTGTCGCGGCTACCTGCTTTGACCCAGGACGGGCCGCTCTGATGCAGCCGGTGTTGTCATCAGTTAGTCTTCATCCTCCACCTGCGCCAGGGTAGGCAACACCTCGGCGGCGATATGGCGTTCTGGAACCAGCTCGTCACGGCGAATACGGCCATCCTGAAACGTAATGATGCGTTTGGCGAAGCGCGCAATGTCGGGCTCGTGCGTGACCAGGATCAGCGTGATCCCCTGCTCGTCGTTCAAACGCTGAAAAATGTCCAGAATTTCAACGCTGGTGCGACTGTCGAGGTTGCCCGTGGGCTCATCGGCCAGCAGGATCGCAGGCTGGTTCATCAGCGCACGGGCAATCGCCACCCGCTGTTGCTGACCGCCGGAGAGCTGGCTGGGGTAATGATGTTCGCGGTCCGCCAGCCCGACAATGCGCAGGGCGGCGCGCGCCCGCTCCAGTCGTTCGGCCGGCCTGACATGCGCGTAGAGCGCGGGCAATTCCACGTTCTCAAGGGCGGTGGTGCGCGACAGCAGATTGAATCCCTGAAAGACAAAACCCAGCTTGCGGTTGCGAATCCGGGCCAGTTCGGCCTTGTTCAGCCCGGCGACATCCACCCCTTCCAGCAGATAGGTGCCGCGTGACGGGCGATCAAGACAGCCCAGCAGGTTCATGAAGGTGCTCTTGCCGCCTCCCGAAGCGCCCATGATGGCGACGAACTCACCCTGCCGGATGGTGATATCAATGCCGCGCAGGGCATGCACCTTGACCTCGCCCAGATCGTAGATCTTGTGGACCCCGGTAAACGCAATGAGGGGCGTGTGTGCGTCCGCCGGGGTCTGTGTCATGCCAATCGCCGGGCTGGGCAGGGCCATGTTCTTCACCTCACACCGGGCACTTAGCGCCGAGGACCGCCGCCTATGGCTGGGACTGCGCCCGCACCACCACGGGCAAGTACGACTCCTGTCACCACCTTGTCCCCCGCCTGCAACTCGCCTTTGAGCACGGCCAGGACGGCGGTATGCGTGAAATCGGTAATGCCCGTCCGCACGCGTACCGGAACCAAACCGTGGGTGGTCGGGTCCAGTTTCCAAAGCAGGGCCGTGGTGGAATGCAGCGTAACTGGCTTGGACTCGTAGGCCGCACTGCCGGCCTCACTGCGCGTTCCTCCCTCTCGAGGTCCGCCGCCACCCGCACTCTTGCCCCCAGCTCCGCCGGATGCAGCAGGCTTCCCGGCCATGCCGTACCGCGTCAGGAGAGCACGCAGCGCGTCGGGCGTCAGGTCCGGTTTGAAGCGCAGGGCGGCGTTGGGTACCTGTAGCGCGTCAGGCGCCGTATCAACCGGAATGTTGACATAGGCGGTCATGCCCGGAAACACGCGGTTACCGGGGTTGTCGAAGGTGATGATGGTGTCGTATTCGACGACGTTCTGCAGCGTGGTGGCGTTCATGCGGATCTGCGACACCACGCCGTGGAAGGTCTCGTTGGGAAAGGCATCCACCGTAAAGGTGGCCGTGTCGCCCACCCGCAGCCGCCCCACATCGCTCTCGTCGGTCTTGGTGTAGACCTGCATTTTGCTGAGGTCCTGGGCGATGGTGAACAGGGTCGGGGTATTGAAGGATGCGGCCACCGTCTGCCCCACATCCACCGCACGGTTGATCACCACCCCGTCCACGGGAGCGTAGATCTCGCAGTGGTTGAGGTTGATCTGCGCCACCTGCTGCGCCGCCCGCTTCTGCTGGACCTGGGCCTCGGCCTGAAGGAGCTGGGCATGCGCCGCTTTCAATTTGGCGACCGACTGTTGCTCGGTGGCCTGGGCGACATGCAGCGCCGCCAATTGACCTTCATAGGTGGTCGTCACCTGGTCACGCTGCTGGGCGGAGACGATGCCCTGGCTGAAGAGCGGCAGCGTGCGGTCGCGATCGAGCCGGGCCTGATCCAGCGCCGATTGCGCCCGTTCCACGTTGGCCTGATTGCTGATGACGTCCTGTTGAGCGACCCCGACATTCGCCTGCAGCGCCGTCACATTGGCCTGCGCGTTGGCGACATCCGCCTGCGCCTGCAGCACCTGTCCTTGGTAGACCGTCTTCTCGATCTCGGCGATGAGCTGACCTTTGTGGACCTGCGAATTGAAATCCACGTAAATCTTTTCGATGCGCCCGGAGACCTGCGACCCCACCTGCACCGTAGTGACGGCGTTCACCGTTCCGGTGGCCTGCACGATGGCCGTGATATCACCCCGCGTGACCGGAGCCTCGAAGTACGCCGTTGCCTTCTTCCGCGTCAGCGCCGCGATCAGCGCGATCGTTACCAGCAGAACGCCGCCAACCGTCAACCAAATCTTCCGTGACCGCCACCGAGACTCAGCTTCCAATGCCATGCAGTTCCCTTTTGATGCTGTTTGGCGGCACGCGGGAGCTTCCCCCCAGCGCCGCACAGCTGGAGCCCGGGGCCGCGGCTCAATACGAGCCGTGAATCGGACACCCTTCGAGCGGCCTGCCCTATCTTGAAGAACGCTCGGCCGTCTTGGGACGTTACAGGGCCGGCTGGGAAGGTTTACGCAGCACTTCAGGCCAGCTGGACCCATTGGCGGACGGGGACAGGCGCGCCCGGATCAGCGCCGGAAATCCTTCCTGGGAGTGGTGTTCGACACTGGCTTGGCCGGCGCCACGACGACATGGCGCTGCGGACCCATGCCTTCGCTGCCGGTCTGAATGCCCTGGAAGTCACGCAGCGCCATGTGCAGGATGCGGCGCTCGCGGGAGTTCATGCCGGCAAAGTGAAAAGGCATCCCGGTCTTCGACACGCGCTCGGCAGCAAGCAGCGCCGCCTGGTTGAGTTCATCAACACGCAACATGCGCCGGTTGCGGCAGTCGAAGATCAGCTTCTCATGCTCGTCCCCGGTCAGGTGCAGCGTCTGATGGGCCAGGTGCTCGATGCTGCGCAACAGCTCACCGCCGTCGCCCAGCAGCAACTCGGCATCCTGGCCATCGAAGTCCACGATTAATTCCGGGTTCTCGAACTCGCGCTGCGCCGCCTGCGGAGGCGGTTCCAGAAAGCGATAGGTGAGCCGCAGTTGGCTGGCGGGCAAAACGAAATCGAGGAAGGTGCGGAGCTGGCTTTCGAGTTGGTCGCGCACAAGCATGGTGGGTGAGATCTAGGCCCGCTTCTTGGCAATTGCCACGGGCATCGTGCGGTTGATGAAGGTTTGCTGGCCCACGCTCAGCAGGTTGCTGGTGAGGTAGTAGAGGTTAACACCGCTGGGCAGGAAGAAGAAAATGTAGCCCAGCCCGATCGGCATGATGTACTTCATCATCTTCGCCTGCATGGGATCCTGGCCCGGGGCGGGCGGGATCAGGGTCATCGACCAGAATTGCGCGCCGATCATCAGCAACGGCAGAATGTAATACGGGTCGCGGGCCGAGAGGTCATGCAGGTAGCCGATCCACGGGGCGTGACGCAGTTCGATGGACCCGGCCAGCACCCGATAAAAGGCGTAAAGCAGCGGCAACTGCAGCAGCATCGGCAGGCAGCCCCCCATCGGGTTGATGCCCTCCTCCTGGTAGATCTTCATGACCTGCTGCTGAATTTCCTGTCGACGCGGATCGCGCATCGGGTAGCGCTTCATCTTGTCGTTCAGCGGCTGCAGGCGTGGCTGGATGGCCATCATCTTGGCCTGGCTCTTCTGGCCCTTCAGCCGCAAGGGGAAGATGGCGAGGTTGATGAAGAAAGTGAGCGCAATAATCACCCAGCCGTAGTTGTGGATCCAGTGCCCGTAGAGCCACTTCATAGCCAGGAAGATCGGCTCGGCGACGATGCTGAACCAGCCGAAGTCCACCAGCTTCCGCAACTCCGGATCAATGGAGTTCAGCAGGTCTATCTTCTTGGGCCCGACAAACAGGCGGTAATCATTGCTGCCACCCTCCCCGACCGCAAGGCCAGGTATCTCCAAGGGCTTCTTTGTATCCGGAAACGACCCGTCCGGGTTGGGCGTCTCGACAAGACCGGTCGCACTGTCCACGCGCGTGTGGAAAATGTCCAGTGTTTGCGGGCCGCTGTGCAGGGGCAGGAACGCCAGCGCGAAGTACTGATCTTCCAACCCACTGAACCGAAAGGCCCCTTCCTGCGTCGCCACCGGCGGGGAATCCTTTTTCAACGGAAGCAGCTTCAGCGAGTCTCCCGTGTCGTCGAAGGGGTGCAACGTCGCAGCGTGATTGGCCTCGGTCCGGTCGCCGAAGTCACCCGTCCAGGCGATCTGGTGAGCCTGCGGAACGCCGTTCAGCGCGACGGAGGTAGTGATATGCGTCACGAAAGACGCGTCAAAATCCAGATCCTTGGTGACAGCCAGGCTGCCGTTGGACCAGCGGAACTCGAGGTGAGCCGGCGCGGCCAGCTTGACGTTGCCCGTGACCGGCGCGCCGGCGGCGGTCGTCACCTGGTACAGACCGCTCGCCATGGCCGTGCGCGGCCCCGCCTCCGGAGTCCAGAGTGAGAGGGGATAACCGTTTTGCGCTGCGAGTTTGTCGTCGACCAGCTCCAAAGGCCGGTTCGAGGCATCGGTATAGCCAGTCAGCACCCAGGAGCGCACTACCGCCCCGCGGTTGCTGAACACCACGCGATAGCTGGCGCTTTCGACGGTAACCGTTTGTTCAGTGGCAGCGGCGATCGCTCCCCCGGCTGGCGTGGCCGCGGCAACCACGGAGGGGCGCACATTGCCGCCCGGGCTACCGGACTGCGGAGCGGCCGGGGTTGGGGTTGTCTTGCCTGGCGCTTCTATCGCCGTGGGAGCGGCGGCCGGAGTTCCAGTCGTGGCGGCGCGCTTCTTGGCAAGCAACGGAAAAAAGATCAGGTAAGCCATCGCGGCCAAGGTAAAGGCCAGCAGCAGGCGGCGTTCGAAGTTGAAATCGTCGTTCACAGGACTCCAAGAATCTTCTTAGCGTAGCGGATCAAACCCACCCGGGTGCCAGGGGTGGCAGCGCAGCAGACGCCACAGCCCCAGCCGCATCCCGCGCCAAAACCCGTAACGCGCGATCGCCTGCACCGCGTACTCGCTGCACGTCGGGGAGAAGCGGCAGGCTGGCGCCAGCCAGGGCGACACCCAGCGCTGATAGCCCCGCAGGATGACGATCGCCCACTGACCCATGCGGGTTCACCCCTCCCGGTCTCCGCCGGCCGCCCGTGCGCGCCGGTCCGCCAGGATCCGAAACTCCGCCGCCATCTCCCGTTCCAAGGCGGAAAAGGCGGCCTGCAGCACGGAACGCCGCGGGTTGATGACCACGTCCCAACCCACGCCCAATTGTCGCAGGTGCAACCGGACCGCTTCGCGCGTCCGGCGTCGGATGCGATTGCGCTCGGTCGCGTGCCCCACCTTGCGCGAGACCGTGATCCCCACCCGCGAGGCGACCGCGGTCGCCGCCTGCGGCTGGGTGAAAAAAACAAAGTGGGAAGACTGACGGCGCTGACCTTCACCGTAGACCTGCTGAAACTGGCTGCGCTGCAGCAAACGTACGCTCTTGGGAAACGGCAGCGCCATGGCAATCGTCCCTTCCGGGTGTCATGCAGGTATCGTGACAGGTCGTGCGCAGGTGACGTGGCAGATGTGTCCCGACTGGGTACGGCGCAGAGTGTCGCGCACTCCGGCCGCCGGCAGGGCGGTAATCCTAGTCGCGGTGCCCGGCGCTCACACCAACGCGCTTACGGCCCTTGGCGCGCCGCCGCGATAGAACGGCGCGCCCATTCTTGGTTGCCATGCGCGTCCGGAAGCCGTGCGTCTTGGAGCGATGCCGGCGGTTCGGTTGGAAAGTTCGTTTCGGCATATCGGTCTCATCCCGTCCTGGCCCGCTCGGTCCTGCGGCACACTGCGCCGCCACCCCGGGGCACTCTTGGTAAAACTTTGAATCACGTGGAGCGGAGCGGCAGGCACAACGGGATGCCGCCTGTTACGGCCGGCACCATGCGACACGGCAAGCAGGTTCCGCCAACCCTCCATTCCCCACGCGCGTACGCGTCCCGGGCTGGAGGTCCGCTGACAAGTATAGCCGCAGCCGCAGTCGCGAACAAGGGAACGCGACGCGAGGGCGCGCTTCCCGCCGCCGCGCCAGGAGTGGCGGGTGAGGTTTGCCACGCCAGACGCGGCGTTCTGCCGTCACGGCTCGTGTGCTGCTTGAGGGGTTGCGCGGCAATGTCTTGAAATGGGGACCGCGTCACGTACCTCGCATTTTGTGGTTGCAAATCCGTTTGGGGAAGCGTAGAAACTCAACCTCGCTGTTTGTGACGGACAGACTTCGGCCCGACGACGGCAGCGTCCAGTCGGTCCCCCCCGAGAACCTCGCGGATGCCCGAACCGGGTGCGTGTCATCTCCCGGTACGGAGTGGGGTGTCCGAAGTCGCGAACGGCGGGGCGTGGTCCGGTGTGAGGAGGGGCGATCCCTCCGTGGTCTGCAACGCGTGGGTCTGGAGGACGGACCCCCTCTATAACCGCATCCCGGGGCGTAACCGGGGTGATTCGACTGTCATCGCATGGCGTCTTCATCTGCAAAACCGCAAACCACCTGGGACGCGATCCTGGGTGAGATCCAGAAGGAAGTAAACCCGCACAGCTTCGAGACTTGGCTGCGCCCCACCCGCCAGGAGCAGCATTGCGACGGCATGCTGGTGATTGCGGTACCCAACCCCGATTTCACCCGCGTTCAGCAGAAATTTGGACCGCAGATCGAACGGGCCGTCGGCCGGCTCAACCTGCAGGACGCGGTGCAGAACATCCGCTTCGTCGCCCCGCCGCCCGCCGCCCCGGCCGCGCCGCCGCTACCGCTCAAGCAGGCGCGCCTCGATTTTGAGAGCATGGATCACCTGCTCAACCCGCGCTATACCTTCGACACCTTCGTGGTGGGCGCCTCCAACCAGTTCGCCCACGCCGCCGCCCAGGCCACCTCGGAACGCCCCGGCAAGGCCTATAACCCACTGTTCCTTTATGGCGGCGTCGGTATGGGCAAGACCCACCTGATGCATGCCATCGGGCAGCGTTCCCGCAGCCTCTTCGCCGATCTGCGCATCGAGTACCTCTCGGCCGAGAAATTCACCAACGAGATGATCAGCGCCTTGCGCAACGACCAGATGGTCGCTTTCCGCGACCGCTATCGGACCATCGACCTGCTGCTCATCGACGACATCCAGTTCATCGCCAACAAGGAGCGCACCCAGGAGGAGTTCTTCCACACCTTCAACGCGCTCTACGGGGCGCAAAAGCAGATCGTGCTCTCCAGCGACCGCCCGCCGCGCGAACTGTCGCAATTGGAGGAGCGTCTGCGCTCCCGTTTCGAGGTCGGCCTGATCGCCGATATCCAGGCTCCCGACCTTGAAACCAAGATCTCCATTCTCATCCAGCGCGCCCAGATGGAGCGCCTCGTCCACCCCAACACGCCGGAGCTCACCCCCGAGGTGGCCGAGTTCATCGCCGGCGCCATCAAGAGCAACATCCGCGAACTGGAGGGCGCGCTGGTGCGACTGCTGGCCTACTGCGCCTTGAAGGGCGTGCCCATCGGCATCCCCATCGCCCAGGAGGCGCTGCGAAACGTCATCGACCAGCAGCAACGTAAACTCGACATCGAGACCATCGCGCGTGCCGTGGCCGAGCATTTCGGCATGCGCATCGCCGACCTCAAGGCGCGCAACAACTCCAAGAACATCGTCTTCCCGCGCCAACTCGGCATGTTTCTCGCCAAGCAACTCACCGAGGCCTCGCTCGGTGAAATCGCACGCTTCTACGGCGGCAAGCACCATTCAACCGTGATCCACTCCATCCGCAAGATTGAGCAGGAACGCCAGGCCGACCGCGAGCTGGACCGTACCCTGAACCGGCTCACGGAACAGCTCGGGTAGGTGGTTGTCGGTCGTCGGTCGTCGTTGTTGGTTGTTTGTTGTTAGTTGTTTGAAGCGTGCTGCGGGATGCGCCGGAAGGGCGTGCCGGCTAACAATCAACAACTAAAATCCAAAAACGTTTTTCGTTGTTGGTTGTTGGATTTTTGAAGCGGACTTCCGGGCGCGCCTGAAGGGCGTGCCGGCTAACAACCAACAACTAAAATCCAAAAACGTTGTCCTCACCGCCAACCGATACCCGACACCTTTCCGCCTCTTCCACGCAGAACTCCACCGCCCGGTTTTCCGCCCAGTAGGTGTCCTCGTCCGGTGCGCGGTTGCCCATGAAACCGCAATGGCCGCCATGTCTCACGCTCACGAAGTGCACCGCCGGGTTCGCCTCGAGCCGGGCGCGTGTCGCGGCGGTCAACACGATAAACGGGTCGTCCTCGGCGTGAATCACCAGCGTGGGGACGCGAATCCCGCTCACCACGCGGGCCGCGCTGGCCCGGTGATAGTAGTCGTCGGCGTCGCGATAATCAAAGAAGGGCGCGGTGATCAGGTCATCGAAACGGCGCACGGAATCGACTTCCGGCAGGCGCTCCACCCGAAAGCGGCCCGGGTAACGACGCGCCTTGCTGCGGAGACGGGCCGTGAGCCCGCGCAGGAAACGGTGCTCGTAGATCCGGTTGGCGCGGCGGTGCAGCGCGTCGGCGGAAGGGCCCAGGTCCACCGGGGCGCTCACCGCCACCACCGCCCGCAGTCGTTCCGGGGCCGCGTCGCCCTGCTCGCCGGCGTATTTCAGGACGATGTTGCCGCCCATCGAAAAACCCACCAGCGCGGCGCAGCTCACCCGGGCCTGCGCCAGCAGCCAGCGCAGCATCTGGTCGGCATCGCCACTTAGACCCGAGTTATAGAGCGAGTCACACTCCAGCTCCGAGTCGCCGCATCCCCGCACGTTGGCCCGCACCACGTGCCATCCCCGCCGCCAGGCTTTGGCTGCCGTGGTGAGCATGTAGCCCGCTTCACTCGACCCTTCCAGGCCATGAATCAGGAGAAGCGCCGGCGCCTCGTTCGTCTGCCAGTGGCAGCGCAATAAGGCACGGGTCCCGGGCTCGAGTGTCAACCAGTGGTCGCGGCATGCCGCAACGAAATCAGTCGGGAGCGCCGGCCGCGGCTTCAAGTACGAGTAGACGGTGTTGCTGTGGCCGTTGCGCAGCCAGAACGGGGGTCGGAACTCTGGCTGGGGTAAGGACAAGCACTTTCCATGATAGTGGAAGTGCCAAGTGAAACGGGAAGACACGCGGGACCCGGCTCCCCCCACCTGCGGGGATTGACCCGGGAAGCTCCACTGCTCTCTAGTTGCATCCCGGCACTTGCTGATGCTTTTCCGAACGCTTGGCGCCTCCGTCTTCGGGATCGACTCCAGCCTGGTGGAGGTCGAGGTTGACACCTCACCCACCGCGCGGGATGAACCGCAGTTCGCGACCGTCGGCCTGCCCGACGCCGCCGTCCGCGAGAGTCGCGAGCGCTTGCGCGCCGCCATCCGCAACTGCGGCTACGATCCGCCCAACGCCAATGTCGTCATCAACCTCGCCCCGGCGGATGTCCGCAAGGAGGGTTCGGGCTTTGATCTGCCCATGGCGTTGGCGCTGCTCGGGGCGTGGGGAGCGGTGTCGCGACCGCGAGGGGCGCAAGCGGGTGCCAATAGCGGACCCGGCGCCGGCAATGGCGGCGGCAGTTACGGCGTGCAGGATTACATTTTCGTGGGCGAGTTGGCGCTGGACGGCAGCATCAGGCCCATCCGCGGCGCACTGCCGATCGCCATCCTGACGCGCGATCTGAAAATCCCACACCTCGTCGTTCCCGAGGCCAATGCCCGCGAAGCGGCGGTGGTGAAGGGCATCGCCGTCTACGGCGCCCGTAACCTGGTCGAGGTCCTAGACTGGATCAATGGTCGTAGTACACCCACGCCGACCGCGGTGAACACCAGCGCCCTGCTCGAGGGCGACCACCCGTACCCCGAGGACTTCGCCGACGTCAAGGGGCAACGCACCGCCAAACGGGCGCTGGAGGTGGCTTGCGCCGGCGGCCACAATATCCTGGCCATCGGCCCGCCGGGCTCCGGCAAAACCATGCTGGCGCGCCGCATCCCCTCGATCCTGCCCCGCCTGACCTTCGAGGAAGCGCTGGAAGCCACCAAAATTCACAGCGTCGCCGGCACCCTCGACGCCGGCGGTTTGCTCGCTCTGCGCCCCTTCCGCGCCCCGCACCACACCATCTCTGATGCCGGTCTGATCGGCGGCGGCAGCGTGCCGCGTCCCGGCGAGGTCAGCCTGGCTCACCATGGCGTGCTCTTCCTTGATGAGCTGCCGGAGTTCCCGCGCACGGTGCTGGAAGTGATGCGGCAGCCGCTCGAGGACGGCCACGTCAGCATCGTGCGGGCGGCTCTGGCGGTGACCTTTCCCGCCCGCTTCATGCTCGCCGCCGCCATGAACCCGTGTCCCTGTGGTTATCACAATGATCCCTCGCGCGAGTGCCACTGCACCCCACAGCAGATCCAACGCTACGTCAGCCGCATCTCGGGGCCGCTGCTGGACCGCATCGACATCCAGATCGACGTGCCGGCGGTGAAATACCAGGAGCTGCGCCAGTCCAGTGCGGCCGAGGAGCCCTCGGCGCGCATTCGGGAGCGGGTGCTGGCAGCGCGCGAGCGGCAACTGGAGCGCTTCGCCGGCGATCGCATCTTCTCCAACGCCCAGATGAGCACGCGCCAGGTGGCGCGCTACTGCGAGCTCTCGACCGAGTGCGAGCGCATGCTCGAGCAGGCGGTGATGCGCATGGGCCTCAGTGCCCGCGCCCACGACCGCATCTTGAAGGTGGCGCGCACCATCGCCGATCTCGGCGCGAGCGACATGATCGAGCCGCCGCATATCGGCGAAGCCATCCAGTACCGCACGCTGGACCGGCAGTACTGGGCGTGAGGGGAGGCGGTGGAGGGCGATAGACACTGGCGGGTGGGCCCTGCGCGCTACGCCCGCACGCTTCGTTTTGGCCTGCTGCTGGTGGACGGCGCGAAATGGCCCCCCCTCTGATGCCGCACGCGCCACCACCCACCTTCAATGCGCCTCCGGCGTCCCCGCCCCGGGGACGCTCGCCCCCTCGTGGGGGGCGGTGATACGCGTCAGATAGGGGAAAAATGGCGTGACCTCGAAGGGCAGTTTTTCGCGCACAGAAAGAAGCGGCACGCGCGGGGTATGGTCGAGCGTGAGCTGGTCGGTCCACGGGTCGAGGTGGACGTTGGCGCCCAGGGGAAGGGCGGCAATCTGGTTGAGTTGGGCCGGGAGCAGGGCCGGAGCCTTGGCGGCGAGGGTATGGAGCCGGCTGAGGTAGCCGGCGGTAAACATGGCGTCGCCGAGATGCGGGCTCACCAGTTTCGGCTCCTCATGCGCCAAGCTCGCCAGTGCCCGCAGGAAGAGACCGGCGCGGTCCATCTGCTCCTTGTAGGGGGAGTGTTCGAGCAGCGACGCCGCCAGGCGGTTGGCCTGCTGCTCTTCGAGCGGGGTGTGCTGCACGCTGAGCGCCGCGAAGCTATCCTCGTCGGGAAACAGCATGCGGTCGCCGAAGGCATAGCGGGTATCGAGCCGCTGCCCAAGCGCGATATGGGCGAGTTCATGGGCGAGCATGGCGGCCAGGCTGGCCTCGTCCGGCAGCGTGTCGATCAGCCCGCGGCTCAGCACGATGGTGTGCCCGACGGCCGCCGACTCGATCGGGGTGGTCAGCAACACGCGACAGCGCACCGCCGGCTCGATGGTCAGTTTGTTGGTCAGGATGAGGTTGTTGGCCACCGTCTCAAGCACGCGGTCGACCTCGCCCACCGGCGCGATCAGGCCACTGCGCTCCAGCCGGTCGAGAATGTTGTCCTCCGCCTGGCGTTCCCAGGAACGGAAGCTCTCGACCGGGGTCAGGTCATGCCCTTCGCCCGGGATATCTTTCACGCCGCCGCCTTCGACATGGATGGCCGTCAGCTCTTCCTGGTGCCCGGCATAGCGCAGGTCGTAGCCCCACAGCCGCGTCTGCGCCTGGAAACGGGCGCGCTTCATCGTTCCGAACGGCAGATCGCTCTCCTCGCTGTAGATCTCCGCCGGGATCCACCAGCCCGGGCTGACGTTGACCCGCCAACTGTCGAAGTGCACAAAGGGCTGGCCGTGCGGGGTGCCGGTAAAGACGCCGTTGAAGCGCACCAGCGTGTCGTTCTGGTCCTCGATCCAGATGCGCCCGAAGAAGAGTCCCGTCTTGCCTGCCTTGTGCGGCGCGGCGTCGAAGACATAGCAGCGCACCGCCCCGAGGTACTCCTGCCGCACGAAGGCGAAGTTGTAATGGTGCAGGTCGAAGTGGTGCCGGTCGGGGAAGAGCATCTGCACGAAGCGGTCGCCGTTGTAATCCTTGGCGAAGACGCTCACCAGCGGCCCCGCCAGCCGGCTGCTCCACGGACCGAGCAGCTTCTTCCAGGTGGGGAGCGGGGTGGAGACAAAGGCGCTCGAGCGCAGGTTTTTGCCAAAGCGCACCTGCCCGAGGAAGTACTCGTCCTGGCGCGGCACCGCCCCGAAGGTGGGGTCGGGACGCAGCTCCTGCAGATAGGTCTCAATGCGCGGCGTCAGCGGCTTGAGCGCCGCCGCCAGTTCGCTCTCGTGGGCCGCCATGCGCCCCAGAATCGTCTCCGCGGCGCGGCGCTCGGCCGGATCCTGCGGCGGCAGCAGCGGGGCGCGGCCCTGCGCCGCCAGCCCCGGCACGAGCGCCAGCCCGGCGAGAGCCAGCACCCGCAGCAGCGGCCACGGTGCCGGCGCCGTCCTGCCGGACACGGTGCCCGGCGCGGCCCGGCGGCGCCCAGGGCCGGCACGATGGGCAGAACGCGCGAAAGAGAGGGGGCGATCACTCAGGAAAAAGAACAGCGCCATGGAGTGCACCTCGGCGGGACGTGGCGGCAGCGCTTTGCCCGCACCCATTCAAGAAGCCAGATGAAAGGTGATGTGCAGCAGCACGGTCGAATCCACCGGCTGCCCGTTGCGTTCCGCGGGCCGGAAGCGGATGGCGCGCGCCGCCCGCTCGGCCGCCTCGTTCAGGCCATCCCCCATGCCGGAGACGATGCCCAGAATTTCAACCTGTCGCGCGGCGGTGAGCCGCGCCGTCAACACCACCTCGCCCTCCAGACGGTGGGCGCGGGCGGCGGCCGTGTACAGCGGTCGCGGCTTGGCCAGGATCTCGGCCGGCCGGAAGTTCAGGCTGGCCGCATGCGCACTCCCGTCGGCGGCCGCGGCGCCGGGCGCCGGCCGCGGGGCGGGCGGGTTGAAGCTGCCCATCCGTTCCCCCCCCGGGCTCGCCGGCGCGCGCCGCACCCCACGCGTTCCAAAGCCGCTCACCTGCACGTCTCCCGCCGGCGCCCCCAGGCGCCCGCTGGGGACGGCAAAGAGCCCCACCGCGAGCCCGCCCGGCCTGCCCCGCGCCGCCACCGTGCCCGGGCTCGCCGTGGTCTGCAGGCCGCGCAGCCCCTCGCGGTCGCCAAAACTTCCCACCGCCACCCGGCGCTGCGGTGCGACCGGCGGCGGGTGTAACAGGGCCACCTGCGGCAACGCCGCGGGTGGTATCGCGGCGGGTGGCGTCGCGGGCAGCGTCAGGGCCGCGGGCGCGGCCAGCGCCGGCGCGGGCGCGACCACCGTTCTCCGTGCGGTGAGGCGCGCTGCTTCCGACGCCGGGCGCGGACGCGGCAGCAGGTGGGGCGGCTGCAGCGGGCGCGGCAGCGGGCGGGGCACGGGCTGGCGGAGCACCAGCTCGGTCATCTGCCAGTGCAGCGTCGGGGACGGATAGCGGGGCGTGTGCTCCCCGCTCGGCTGGCCAGCCAGCCAGAGCAGCAGCACCCAGCCCACTCCCTGGCCGACCAGGCTGCCCGACCAGCTCCGCCGCCAGCGCTGCCGGTCGGCGGCGGTCGGCGACGGAAGCACGAAGCGCGGCGCGGAGGTCCACGCGGCGTCAGCGGGGGGTGGCAACGGCATAGCGGCGACTCACCTGTTGCGGGGATGCCTGGCGTCGGCAAGCAGGTTGGGCCCGGCGCGGGGTGCGGCCGATTGGGGCGTCCCGAAACGGCAGGAGCGGAGTGCGGCGGGCGCGCGGTCCCAAGCTGGCGCGGGCTGAAAGCGACATTCCGCGCCCGGCCGCGCCGCCCGCCATCCAGCTCTGCCCGGTGCGGCGTCCAACCGCCCCGGAGAGCGTCCCCGATGTCCTCGCCCCCCGTCCACTTTGGCCTCACCCGCCGCCCCACACGCTGGCCGCGCGGCCTGCTGGTCGCACTGCTGTTCGGCTTGATCGTCGGCAGCTGTCCCGCCGCGGCCCAGACCCCGCAAGCCTGCCTCGGCTGTATCGAGCATGCCGAGTTGCGCCCGCGCCACCGCTCGATCTGGATTCTGCTGGCCGCGCAGGTCATGGCAGCCGCAGGTCATTACGCGCTCGAGGAACACGCCCGCCGGCTGGGGCTGTGCGAACGCAACCCGCTGCTGCGCCAGCCGCAGAGCCTCAACGGTTGCCATCCGTTCGCCCCCGCGCGCGCCGCCTTCCTCGCCGTTCCGCTCGAGTTCGCGCTCGTCGACAGCCCGGCCTGGGGGCTGGAGCATCGCGGCCATCCGCGCTGGGCGCAGGGCCTGCTGCTGCTCCCCACGCTCTGGCACGGCTGGGCGGTGCGCCAGACGACCGAGGCCATTCATCAGTACCAGCGCCAGCAGGCGCTCTTGCATTGAGGTGCAGCCGTGAACCAGTCTTCTTTTTCTTGCTCGTTTCTTCCGGCGCGCGACCTCGAACGCGGGCTGCGGCTGACGGCCCTGCTCGGTGCCGTGCTCGGACTGGGTGGCTGCGGGGCGAGCCTGCCGGCGCCGCGCCCGATCCTCGCCATCACGCCGGCGGCGGTGGCGCTGCAGGCGGATCTCGGCCAGCAGCAGTTCGCCATCACGAGCGTCAATCAGACGTCCACCAGCGTCGTCTGGAAGGTGAACGGGCTGCTCGGCGGCGACCCGGCGCACGGCACCATTGATGCCGGCGGCCTGTACCATGCCCCGGCGGCGCTGCCCGCCCCGGCGCAGGTCCAGGTCACGGCGGTCAGCCAGGTGGACTCGCGCTCCTCCGCCACCGCCGTGGTCACCGTCACGCCGCCGGTGGCCGTCACGCTCAGCCCGGCCAACCCCACGGTCCGCGCCGAGGGCACCCTGCAATTCGTCGCCACCGTCGCGAACGCCACCAACACCGCCGTCACCTGGCAGGTGAACGGGGTCGCGGGCGGCGCCCCGGCCACCGGCACCATCACCGCCAGCGGCCTCTACACCGCGCCGGCCAACTTTCCCGGCACCGCCATGGTCACCGTCACCGCCGCCAGCGTGCAGGACCCACGGCAGGCGGCCAGCGCACCGGTCACCCTGGTGGCCGGGGTGCGGGTCACCCTCACGCCGCACGCCGTCTCCCTGGCGCTCGGTGCGCAGCAGAGCTTTACCGCCACCGTTGACGACAGCGCCAACGCCGCCGTCAGTTGGAGCGTCAACGGCGTGCCCGGGGGCAGCAAGCAGGCTGGCCTGATCGACGCCGTGGGCACCTACACCGCCCCCAATGCCCTGCCGCCCAGCCCACAGGTCAAGGTCCGCGCCATGAGTCTCGCCGACCAGACGGCGACCGACAGCGCCATCGTCACCCTGCAGGTGCCGCCCAACGCCTTCAGCCTCGCTCCCACGTCGGCCAGCCTGACACTCGCCAAGGGCACGGCCCTCACGCAACCCTTCCAGCTCACCACCTCGCAGGGCTTCAGCGGCTCCATCAAGCTCGCGGCCAGCGGTCTGCCGCCCAATCTCGCCGCCAGCTTCGACCATCCCAGCCTGACGCAGAGCGGCCCCAGCACCCTCACCCTTGCGGCGGCAAGCATCAGCCTCGCCACCACGAACACGCCGATCACCGTCACCGCCACCAGCACTGACGCGACGGGCTTACAGACGGTGCAGACCGCCACGCTGCTGGTCACCATTCAGGGCTGGAATGGACGCGTGCGCACTCTCGCCGGCGCTGCCGGCGGCCCCGGCTTCGAGGACGGCAGCGGCACGAGCGACGAGCTCGAAGCCTTTGCCATCACCGGCGACGGCGGCAACCACCTCTACTTCCTCGACGGCCAAGGTTTCGCGCTCCGCCACTTCAACCGCGCCGATGGCAGCGTCACCACCCTCAACGGCTCGCCCTACACCTTCCCCTTCGCCGACGGTCAGGGGGTGGCGCTCGACCCGCGCACCCAGACCTTCTATATCGCCGACGCGGGCGCCAACCGCATCCTGCGCTACACCATCGGCGACGCGCAAATGACCGTGCTGGCGGGCGGCAGCGGACCGGGCTATGCCGACGGACTGGGCGGCGCCGCGCGCTTCTCCGCCCCGCGCGGCATCGCCCTCAGCCCCGATCACACCACGCTCTACATCGCCGACGCCAACAACGACCTCATCCGCCGCCTCGATATCGCCAGCGGGGTGGTCACGACCCTGGCCGGGCAGCCCGGCACCGCCGGCAGCCAGGACGGCATCGCCGGCGCCGCCAGCTTCTGCCGCCCCTGGGGCGTGGCACTCGACAACGCCGCCGCCAACCTCTACATCGCCGATACCTGTTCATTCAAAATCCGCCGCCTCAGCCTGCCGGGGCTGGCCGTGGCCACGCTCGCCGGCAGCGGACAGCAGGGGGGGGGCGACGGCCCCGCCGCCAGCGCCACCTTCCTCGACTTGCACCACCTGGCGCTCGACCCCCACCAGAACGGAACCCTGCTGCTCTACATCACCGACGGCAGCCGCATCCGCGCCTTGACGCTGGGGACGAACCCGACCGTCTTCACCGTGGCCGGACAGTTCAACGCCGGCCACAACGACGGCAGCGTCCAGCAGGCCGCCTTCGCCATCCCGCGCGACCTGTTTGCCATTCCCGACCTGAACGGCACCAACACCACCTCGCTCTTCATCGCCGACAGCAACAACGGCCTGCTGCGCCAGCTCGATCTCGGCAACCCGCTCACCGCCACCAACTTCGCGAGCGTCAACGGCAAGGTGACCACGCTGGCGGGTCAGGTCCCCAACAGCGGTTTGGCCGACGGCCGCGGGACTGGTCCCAACCGCGACCAGCCCGACGTGGCCCAGTTCAACGGCCCGAGCGGCATCGTCACCGACGGCACCGTGGCCTACGTCGCCGATGCCTTCAACTCCGCCATCCGGCAGATCGACGTCGCCAGTTCGACCGTCTCGACCGTCGCCGGCCCCGGCTACGGCACGAACGACGGCCCCGCCCTGAGCGCCCGCTTCAATGAACCCTCCGGGCTCGCCTGGAACCAGGCTGGCGGCCTGCTCTACATCGCCGACACTGGCAACAACGAGATCCGCAAGCTCGACCTCAACGCCAAGCTGGTCACGACCCTGGCCGGGGGGCCGGCCCACGGCTTCCAAGACGGCAGCCTGGCCAGCACCCGCTTCGACCAGCCCAGCGGCCTCGCCGTCTCCGCCGATGGCAACACGCTCTATGTCGCCGATGGCAACAACAACGCCATCCGCAAGCTGGATCTGGCGGGAGGCACCGTGAGCACGCTGGCGGGGGGCACGGCGGGAACGCAGGACGGCGTCGGCGCCGCCGCCCGGTTCAACTACCCCGTGGGCCTGGTGCTCGATGCCGGCGGCAAACTGCTCTATGTCGCCGACTACGCCAACCACACCATCCGCCAGATCGAGCTCGCCACCGCCAAGGTGACCACGCTGGCCGGCACCGCCGGGGTCTGCGGCAAGGCGGACGGCTTCGGAACCACCGCCACCCTGTGCAGTCCGGCCATGCTCGGCAGCGACGGGCACACGCTCTTCTGGGGTGACTCCACCACCGGCCTGGTGCGCTGCTTCAACCTCTCGACCGGACAGGTCTCGACCCTCGCCGGCACCCCCGGCGTGCTGCATCTCGTTAACGGCGACTACCAGGAGATCCCCGGCACGCTCACCGGACCGGTACGCTACAACTCCGCCTTTGGCATTGCCGCCGCCCCCGACGGGAGCTTCCTGCTCTACGCCGAACGCCCGGCACATAGCGTGCGCATCGTGCAGTGAAAGTGAAGGACGGAGCGTAGAGCGTGGAACGTCGCGTGTCCCGCCGCGGCGGGTGCGGCGCACCATCCAACAACCAACAACGAACATCCTTCTAGATTTTTACCGTCCGGACTTCCCACGGACGCAACCGGACGGCGATGCTTTTTTTCGCCGGCGTCTCACTTTGAAGCGTGATCCTGGCTGGCTGCCCGCGGTATTCAAACAGGCGTACCTCGATTCGGCCTTCCCGTTGCAGCAGCGCCGAGGCGACCGCGCCCTCGCCGATCACGCGTACCGGGGCGAACCGTGCTCCCAGACGGCCGTCCCCCGCGGAACCCGCACTGGCTACCAAGGGAAAGTTATAGGCGAGCGCCTGGCGGTGCAGGTCGGACTGTTCCCAAGGTCCTACGAACGGCAACAACGCCAGTTCGTAGCGGTAGCGGCCGGAGAGCAGACGCGTACCCCAGATGTAGTACATCGCGTACGCCAAGGGCACGGAGAAGCCTCCATCGCTCTCGCGCACGCTGCCCATGGTGCCCCGGTTGAAGACGGCGCACCCAACCCCCTCCCCCGCAACCGCAGTCCAGTAAAGACCCTGCACCACCGCATCCGTCGTGGTGGCGACCGCGAAGGGCAGATCGCGGACGCCAAGGGCGTTCTGCCCGACGGCAGGAAACAGCTTGAAGCGCAGTTTCTGGTCATGGATGAACGGCGAGTGGGAGTCCCGCTTGTCATCGCTGAGCAGCCCGATCTTCTGCTCCTCGAACTCGAACTCAATCTCGTAGTCGAGTCGGGGAGAACCGGCCCACACGGTCAGATCCGCCTGGTACGGGATGCCGCCGATCGCGCCGCGCTCGCGGAGCGTACGCCAGGGAGAGTCCATGGGTCCGGGCAGCAGATGCCACGCCCCCTGCGACTCGGCCGCGACACCGTTGATCGTACCGGCGAAGAACGCGCTGCGCCGATCCGGGGCGAACAACTCGCGCCCGCTGTTGCGTTCGACCAGGCTTTCAATACCGCCGCGGTCCGCCAAACGTATGCGCCAGAAATCGGTCGAGAGAACGCGGGCGGCCGCATCGTAGGCAATGCCGGTCGGCATGGCGCCGTCCCCGTGATGCGACGGCGATGCAGCGGGTTCAACATGCAGGGCAAGCACACCCAGGCCGGGAACCTCGGGACGCAGCGCGAGCGTCACCTGCTGCAGGCTCTCGTCGGAGGCGCGCAGCGCGGAGACGATCGCCGACTGAACCTCGACACCTCCGCTCGCGACGCGCAAGCGTTTCGCCCAGTGGCGAGGCAGATCAAGGGTCGCCGTCACCCATTCGCGTCGTGACCAGGACTGGGAGTTGAAAACGTTGATCTGGACCTGGCCTGTCTCATCGGCTCGCAAATGGGAAGTCACGCGCGCCAGGGCGTCGGTGCGCACCGCTGCGGCGGCATCGAGCGAGGCCTCCAGAAAACGGTGGGCTTCGGGAAACAGTCCGACGATTTGCACATCGTGGTGCTGGGCGACCAGCAAGGGACGCCAAGCCGCATCCAAGCTGGGAGCCGGCGCGCCGTCGGCCAGCGCGGCCAGCGCCGCCAGGCGCTCCGCCTCCAGCACGGTACGCTCCGCCAAACGGCACTCGTTCCAGATCCAGTTCCCGCAGTAGCCCCACGGCATTCGGACTTGGAAATCGTCGGGCGCGGTCGCCATGGTTGCCGAGGGCGGCGGCAACACCTGCGCCAGCTCCTCGGCCAGGACCCAACCGTAGCGCCGACGATCGCCGGTGGCGGCCACCAAGTCTTCGCGTTTCAAGTTGGCGTCATCGACGCGCGAGGCAACCAGGGGGGCGTAAGCGGCAAACTGGCTGGCGAACTGATCGAGCGACAAGCCGCGACAGTCCGGACCGGGACAGCGCGTCAGGATCCAGTTATCCTCCGTCGTCCTGCCGTAGCTCGCCCCTTCGCCGGGATAGGTGGGCAGCGCCCACAAGCGTGTGCCGTCGAGCCCGGTCCACCAGCCCACCGGCACCGGGAAGGTGGGGTTGAACCCATACATCTGGTAGTGGGTGCGCAACACCGCTCCCCGGAAGCCGGTGGCCGCGAGCAGCTGCGGCATCTGCGCATGCATCGCATGCTCGCTCATCAGGTAGACGACGGGGCGGGTGTGAAAGTGGCGCTCGATGGTCGCGACGGCGTAGCTCAACTGGCGCAGGTTCGACTCTTCATTGATAAAGGTCGAGAGCGGCTGCCCGTAGGTCGAGGTGCCGATGGCGAAGCGGCCGCGGTAGCGCACCAGCATGGCGCGTATTTCTTCGAGCGTGGCGGGATCATGTTCGGCGAGGTGGTCGTAGGTATAGGCCTCATTGTCCAGCCCGAGCTTGAACCAGGGATACAGATCCAGCCAGGCCGCGGCCTGCGCCAGGCTCTGCTTGAAGTGGGGGATGCCCCACAAGATCAGCCCTCCGTGGTCGTAGCTGAGCAAATACAACGGCGCATCGGGGGAGGACGGCGCCGCCGACAAATCTCCGGCGACAGCGACCGCAGCCGCCATTAGCACGGAATCACGCACAAACGCACGACGTTGCATGGCGCAGGCTAGCACGCTGGCGCGTGGGCAGACATGGGGGCACGCCGTCGAGGGGCAGCGGCGCTTTGGACGCGGTAGGCGCCAACGACGCTCTGGACAGAGGCTGTTAGATCCCTCCCTGATCAACTACACTGACGACATTAGCCGGCCGGAACCGCGCTGACTGTCTCGGATTCTTCCGCTAAGTACAGCTTGCTGTGCACCCACAGCCTGAGTTGCGGGTGGCAAGCGGAGACTGGAGAAGGAAGCCAGTGACACACTCCCACGAACTACACGAGCTACGCGAAGTGAAAATGCAAGAGACTCAACCACGCTTTGTTCCGCTAGCTGCCAAAACCGCGGTGTGCCATACGATTACTTATTTCGTAATGGGATTGCTGGCATACCACTTTCTGCACTACGAACAGACGTTGAATCATGCGGGCTCGGGCATGCGACCGACGACCAGCGTTTGGGTACTGCTGGGTGCCCCGCTTCAGGTGTTTCGCGGCCTGCTGTTCGCGACGGTCTTTTATCCGTTTCGTTCCTTGCTCTTCGAACGCAGGAATGGGTGGCTCCTGATGTGTTGGTTGCTGATCGGGATTGGCATTCTGGGCACGTTTGCCGCGCCCGCCGGATCGTTGGAAGGATTTATCTACTTGACCGAGCCGATCGGGCACCAGATGCGTGGATATTTGGAGGTTATGTCACAGGCGCTGCTGCTCTCTTGGCTGCTGTGCTATTGGGTCAACCATCCCGAAAAGAAGTGGATGAACTGGATGCTCGGCGCGCTATTTGCGATTTGCATAGCGCTCCCGTTACTGGGGTTGCTGGCGCAGAAGCGCTGACCCTGAGAAGGGGATAGTCTGGGACGAAGGGGATGAAAGGGACAGCCTGGACGAAGGCGCGATCTCGCACGACGCCTTCGGCAGCATCCCGCAGAAAGGCTGGTCCAGCGCCGCCTACACAGCAAGAACCAGATCGCGGCTGACACCTGCGACCCGAACGGCGACATGACCGGCCTATGGACTGGCCAGCGACCTTGAACGGCATATCTACATTCAATTCTGCCAATGAGCGAGGAAACGGTGGAAAGACGAATTTCTATTGGAATGAGTCTTCTATATCTATTGACCTTGGAGTCATTTTGCCGCCAGCTTATTTATGATTGGCACATGCTTGCATCACAGGTTCGATCCGATGATGCCGCGTTGGCCATCATGTTCTCGGGGGTGATGGTCCAGTTGTGGCGTCTGGGGCCAGATGGTAGGCGCACTTCGAGCTCACCCGCATAAACACTACGCCAACTATCCCCTCAATAAGATCGGGGATTTGCGAGGCGCCCCCGCCTACATCTGTTTCAGCTTGTCATCGCCAGGTGGGGAAGTCGATTTGCGGACGGGGTGTTGTTAAGCAGCGCTGCCGTGCGTTTAGAAGTGCGGCGACATCCTCAGCTCACGCTTTCTTCACGAGTGCGCCGATCCTTGCCTCGTCGGCGGCGGTCAACTCCTTCAGCGCGAAGGCGACCGGCCACATGGTGCCTTCGTCGAGGTTCGCCTTGTCGCTGAAGCCGAACGTCGCGTACCTCGCCTTGAACTTGTGCGCGCTTTGGAAGAAGCAGACGACATGGCCGTCCTTGGCGTACGCGGGCATCCCGTACCAGGTTCTCGGCGAGAGGGCTGGCGCGCTGGCT
>CALEJU010000070.1 GCA_937898755.1 uncultured Acidobacteriota bacterium
CGGCATACGATATTTCTGCCTGGCTCGTGGGCTCGGAGATGTGTATAAGAGACAGGCACAGGGAGGGGGAGGAAGGGAGGGCAATGGCAAGATCTGTCAGATATCATGCTATACTTCTGACATGGCAGCCCTTGGCCAAGTAATCTGTGAACACGCGGCCGCGCTGCCGGAGGGTGCACCCCTGACGGCGAAGGAGTTCCTGCATCTGGGAAGTCGGCCAGCGGTAGACCAAGCTTTGTCCCGGCTCGCGCGGCGAGGGATTCTGCTTCGAGTTGGTCGCGGTCTCTACATGCGGCCGATCTCCGGCCGCTATGGCTCACGCTCGCCTGCAACCCACAAGGTGGTGGAGGGCGTGGCCGCCCAGCAAGGTGTCAAGATCGTTCCCCATGGGGCCGCTGCCGCCAATGCCCTGGGACTGACGACGCAGGTTCCGGTACGAGCGGTGTACCTGACTTCCGGGCGCAGCCGGCAATTAAAGCTGGGAGCGCAAACCGTGGAACTGCGCCATGCTCCAGCGTGGCAACTGGTCCTGCCCGGCCGCGTTGCCGGGGAAGTGGTGCGCGCCCTCGCTTGGGCGGGCCCAGGAAACGCCGCCGGGGCCATCAGGACCTTGCGTGCCACGCTCTCGGCGTCCGAGCTGGAGGAGGTCGCCGCAACCCGCCCGCAGCTTCCCACCTGGATGGCGCAGGAAGTGAGCGCCCTGCTGCGCCATGCCTGATGTCTTCCAGTTGCCGCCGGCGGATCGGCGCGACGCAATGGAATACGCCGCCGACCGATCGGGCAGGCCGGCGCACTTGTTGGAAAAAGACCTCTGGGTGGTGTGGGCGCTTAAAACGCTCTTCACAGGCCCGTTCTGCACACACCTCATTTTCAAGGGTGGGACGTCCCTCTCCAAGGCGTACGGCATCATCCGACGCTTTTCTGAAGACGTCGACCTGACCTACGACATTCGCGCCATTGCTGGTGATCTCGTAAGCGCTGCCGACAAGAATCTGTTACCACGCTCCAGGAGCCAACAACAGCGGTGGAGCCAGGAGATCCGCAGCCGCCTGTCGCAAAAGATCTCAGCTGAGATCGTGCCAACTTTGGCGCAGGCCCTGCGTGAGCAAGGGTTGCCGGCCGCAGTCCGGGCTGAGGGAGAAAGGGCGTTCATCGATTACGCGTTGCCGACAGGCGCCACTTCCTATGTGCGTCCCTCGGTCTTGCTGGAATTCGGGGCGCGGTCGTCAGGCGAACCGCACGAATCGCGAACCGTGGTCTGCGACGCCGCGCCATACCTGACAGAGGTTGATTTCCCTACGGCGATCGCGCAGGTCATGTTGCCGGAACGCACATTCTGGGAGAAGGCAACTGCCATCCATGTTTTCTGTGCCCAAGGCAGGTTTCGCAGCGGCGAGCGATTCTCGCGGCATTGGCACGACTTGACGCGGCTGGATCGTGCTGGACGGGTGGACCGCGCGATTGCCGACCGCCCCCTCGCCCGGGTGGTGGCGGATCACAAGGCGGCGTTCTTCCCCGAGAAGGACGCCTCCGCAAATCGAATCAACTACCTTGCGGCGGTATCCGGCCATCTGCATCTCGTGCCGGAAGGGTCCTGCTCCGCAAGGCTGGCAGATGACTATCGGCAGATGATTGAGGACGGACTGCTCTTGGAAGATGTAGAGTCATTCGACCAGCTCATCGAGGAGTGTCGCCGCATCCAGGACAAGGCCAATCGGCCTTTAACCGGTGAGTCGCCTGGCACGTGAGGCGAGGAGGCCGCCGGCGAGATTGGGGCCGTCCTTACTTGGCCTCCATCCGGGGTTGCGCCTTGACCCGACAGGGCGGCTTGTGCAACTTCTGGGTTGCATAATTCGCTTGCCCCTGCTAATGTGCAACCTGGAGGTTGCGGATGAGTACCGACCGTATCGAGAAACAAATCCTGCTGCGCGCCCCGCGGGAGCGCGTCTGGCGGGCGCTCTCTGATTCCACCGAGTTCGGCGCCTGGTTCGGCATGCGGTTCGACGGCCCGTTTACGCCCGGCGCGGCGCGGCGCGGCGTGATCGCCGCCACCCAGGCCCAGGCCGCGCTCGGCAAGGCACCCAAGAAATACGAAGGGACGTCGTTCGAGATCACCATCGAGCAGATGGAACCTGAGCGGCTGTTCTCCTTCCGCTGGCATCCCTTCGCAGTGGACCCCGGGGTGGACTACTCCGCCGAACCCACCACGCTGATCGTCTTCACGCTGGAGGAGGCGGGGGAGGGTGTCCTGTTGACCGTCACCGAGTCCGGCTTCGACGGCATCCCGCTGGAGCGCCGGTCCGAGGCCTTCCGGATGAACCAACAAGGCTGGGAGATGCAGCTCCAGAACATTGCACGCCATGTCTCCCCGTCGCAGTAGCCCCGCCCGAGCCGCGGCTCTGGAGCGCTCCGCGCCGCTGTTCGCGGCCCTAGGCGACCCGACGCGGTTGCGCCTGGTGGCCCGCCTCGGCGGCGAAGGGCCGCTTTCCATCGCGCGCCTCAGCGCCGGCGCCGGCGTCACCCGCCAGGCGGTCACCAAGCACCTGCGGGTGCTGGCCGACGCCGGCCTGGCGCACGCCGCGCGCCGCGGGCGCGAGAGCGTATGGCAATTGGACCGGAAGCGCCTCGAGGATGCACGTCGCCACCTCGACCTGATCTCGCAGCAGTGGGACTTGGCGCTCGGCCGGCTGCGCGATTTCGTCGAGGAGTGAGCTGGCTGCATCGCGGCAGGCGGATCGCGTCAGCTCGGTTGCGTCAGCTCGGTTCCTGGTAGAGGCCGATCACGTTGCCGCCCGGGTCGCGGAATCGCGCCGTGATCTCCGGCGCGTCCCCGCCGATGGGCTGCACCACCACGCCGCCGTGGGCGACGACCTCGGCCAGCGTGGCGGCCACGCTATCGACCATGACGTACACCAGCAGGCCGGGCGTCGCGGCCGGCGGACGGCCCAGCACCCAGGTCCCGCTGACCTGGCCGGTCGAGTCGTCAAAGGCGGTACTGCCGTCACCGCGCTGCCTGACCTGCCAGCCGAAAATTTGGCTGTAGAAGTCCGATGAACGGGCGATATCGGTGGCGGGCATCTCGATGTAGCAGATCTTGCCGTGGTTCGATGGCATGGGGACTCCGGTGCGTGCCGCACGATGGCGGTGCGACGCTTTGCGGATTATCCGCCATGAACGGCGGGTTGTGAACCTCCGCGGGCTGGGCAGCAGACGGGATGCCGCCGGGCTTAAGCCGGGCTCTGCCGGAACGTGGTCGGACCCCGGGCTGGAGAATGCCACCCGGCTTACGCCGGGCGGCGGCCGGCCCTGCGGTGTGGTCGGAGTGCACCCGGTCGCCGAGATTGACGGACGCCAAAACGGTCGCCGCCGTGCGCCGTGCCCGACAACCGATAACCGACAACTGACAACCGTTGATTGTACGTATGCGTGCTAGATTCGTACGTATAGGGACGTGGCGCCATGAAGGCAAAGTTGACGGTTAGCATCGATGAGCACGTCGTCCCGCAGGCGAAGCGCTTTGCGCAACGCCAGGGGGTCTCGCTCTCCGGCCTGATTGAGCGCGCCTTGCGCGAGGCCAGCGCGGAGGAAGCGCCCACCTTTGCCGCCCGCTGGCGCGGCCGGTTCAAGCCGGCGCGGCGTAGGGATGCGCGCTACCAGCGGCTGGCCCAGAAGTACCTTTGATTCTCCTGGTCGATACCGACGTCCTGATCGACCTCGCGCTGGATCGGCGGCCCTACGCCACCGCCGCCGCGGAACTGTTGGAAGGTCTCGAACGACGTCAGGCCAACGGGTTCATCGCCTGGCACAGCGTCGCGAACTTCTACGACCTCGTGGGCGCGAAGCGTTAATTAAACGTGATTGACGAGGAGCTGCAGAAGACAATGCAGGAAAAGCTCTGGACGCGCAGATGAACACCATCGCCCGGTGCTCAAGCGTTTCATGGCTCCTTGGCTCGTCAAGGCTTCCTCGGTCTGTGGTCGTTAGGGTCGAGGCAGGCATTGTATGTCGCCCTGTCGATTTTGACCCAATCAGAATTTGGAATCCCGCGCCTGTTCGTGCTCGTCGGACTTAGCGGAAACGCCGACGCGATTTTGATCCAGCGGTTTTGCTCGTTCGCGATGACGCGGATCTCCGCGCACAATTCCGAGAGGTCCTGATCCTGGCTGAAGATGAGGGCGACATCGTACCTGTTGCCGTGCGCCAATCGGATGACGTCGATTGCGATTCTAACGTCGATCCCTTTCTCTTCGGCCGTCAGGAAGGCGTGCGTGGTGCCATTCGGCAGCTTCACGGTCTTGTTCCGGTACCGGAGTGATCGGCTGAACACATTGACACCCTGCCGACTCATGTTGCGAAGCTTGCCGCCCCAAAAGGAGTTCCAGAAGGGACCGTCCGAGGCGTCCGGAATTCCCGTGTAGAAACGGGCTTGGTCAAGCTGCCAACCGTTCGCCGCACAGACAGCTGCCGCAAGAGCCGGAAACTCGTAGTTCGGGTACGTGTACCCGAACGCTTGCCTCGCCGCGAAGAAGAGGTTTTGGCCGTCGACGAAGGCGACGGTGCGTTTGACGGCCGGTTCGGGTGGCATCCAAACCGTCCGAAAATAAATAACCCCGCCGGGGCCTTACGGCAAGTCCAGCGGGGAGGAATTACTAGGGCAGTGTACTCGACCGTTGGCATGCGGTCCAGCTGGGCCGATCAACCACAGCTTCGCCGAGTCCCAACCGCGGCCGGGGGTCGTGGCGACTACGCAGTTCTCCAAAGGCTTTCCGTGCCGGTCGATGTAGCCAGCCAGAATCTTCCCGAGCGGGCCGAGCGCCGATTCGAAGATCGCAGGCACCTTGCCGTTCGTGTCGCGCAAGGGCACGAATTCAAACCCGTTGGCGCTCTCGTCCAACGGCAGTGTTCGGAATACCGCGACGCCGACGGCCCTCGTGAGGGAGCTGCGAAAATAGGGCAACCTGACCTGCGCCGTTACCGACAACCGACAACCGACAACTGACAACCGTTCGGTGCCCGCCGCAAATGCCAAGAGGCCGTCGGTGACCGACGGCCTCTTGGGCTGAATCTAAAGGTTGGTTGCGGGGGCTGGATTTGAACCAGCGACCTTTGGGTTATG
>CALEJU010000071.1 GCA_937898755.1 uncultured Acidobacteriota bacterium
GAGATTTCTGCCTGTCTCGTGGGCTCGGAGATGTGTATAAGAGACAGGGTGGGGGGTAGGGAGTGTAGAGCGTAGAGGGTAGGCCAGTGGATGGTAAAGACGTTGCGGGCCACCGGCTTACGCCGGTTCGCCCGCAACGCGGGCTCTGTGAGGTGGCGCCCTCCACGCTCCTCCTCGCTCCACGCCCACACCGGTCTCCCCGCGCCCGCTCCACGCTTCATGCTCCACTCTTCGCCCCCCACCCCCCACCTCTTCTCACGCGCTCACGGTCACGAAATGCATCCCCGGCAGCTGCCGCACGCGGCCGGCGAGTTCGAGCTCGAAGAGCAGGGCCAGCAGGGCGGGGGTGGAAAAGTCGAGACGCTCGGCGAGGGTGTCCACGTGGGTGGCCTCGTCGGCGCGCAGGGCGCGCAGCACGGACTGGGCGGCGGGCAGGGGGGCGGGTTGCGGGGCGTCTCCTCGATTGCCCGCGGGGTTCCCAGCTAGCTCCTCGGCGGCCGCCGGGGGAGCGTTGAGGCGCTGCCGCACCGTGGTCGGCAGTTCCTCCAGGATGTCGGCCACCGCGCTGACCAGCTTGGCGCCCTGCTTGATGAGCGTGTTGGGCAGCCAGGCCTGCTTGTTGACCACGGTGCCGGGGACGCCGAAGACCTCGCGGTTCTGCTCCAGCGCCATGCGGGCGGTGACCCGCGAGCCGCTGAACTCGCCGCCCTCGATGATCAGCACGCCGAGCGCCAGCCCGCTGATGATGCGGTTGCGGATGGGGAAGTTCTGCGGCGTGGGGGAGGCGGTCAGGGGGAACTCCGTGACCCAGGCGCCGCCCTGCGCGAGGATGCGTGCGGCGAGCTTGCCGTGTTCGCGGGGATAAATAATGTCGAGGC
Organism: uncultured Acidobacteriota bacterium; assembly: GCA_937898755.1. Classification (GTDB taxonomy): domain Bacteria; phylum Acidobacteriota; class Terriglobia; order Terriglobales; family SCQP01; genus CALEJU01. The sequence goes on from CALEJU010000071.1 coordinate 879, forward strand.
CGGTGCCGAAGACGGCGATGGTGAGGCCGCCGGCCTCGAGGCAGCCCTTGTGACTTTCGCCGTCGATGCCGCGGGCGAGGCCGCTGAAGACGGTCAGGCCCCAGGCGGCGAGGTCGCGGCTGAGGCGCTCCGCCATGAGGCGGCCGTACTGGGTGGGGTGGCGCGTGCCGACCACGGCAATGCCGAAGGTATCGAGCGCCGCCACCGCGCCGCGTACATAAAGGACCGGCGGCGGGTCATAGATCTCGCGCAGCCGCACCGGGTATTCGCGCTGGTGCAAGGTGAGCACGGTGATGCCGGCGTCGCGGGTGCGGGCAAATTCTTCCTCGCCGAGGGCAAGCGAGCGGCCATCGGCGATGTGCTGCGCGATCTCGGGGCGCAGGCCACAGCCTTCGAGTTCGGTGAGCGGGGCGGCGAGGGCGGCCTCGGCGCCCCCGAAGGTCGCGATCAGACCGTGCATGCCCCGCAGTCCCAGCCCCGGGGTGAGCAGCAGGCCGAGCCACGCGGCGGGGTCGGGCGGAACGGCGACGGCCATATCCGGCAGCGTAGAGAGCCCGCGGCCGGGAATCAATTCGCCCGAAGGGGTGGGGGAGGGAAACCTGGGCGGTGGAGGGTGGAGCGATGTGGGAGGTAGCGCCGTTGCGTCCCGGAGGGGCGAAACACATGCGTTACCCCGCGCTCCTTGAGGGCGAAACACATGTGTCACCCACTCCCCACCGTCCACAGCCCCCTTTCCCACCCCCCACGTTCTCCTTGACTTCATTTGGTAAGCGATTACAATGCAGGGCGATCCCGTGTGTGGTGCCCGTGACGCCGTCGGCCCTGCTTGCCGGCGGATGCGGGCGGCGGTAATTGAAAAGGTTTACAGGAAGGTGTCCGGCGCGACCGGCCCTCCAGGAGCTCCCCTTTTATGCGTCGTGTCTCGTCCCGCCCCCGTTCGTTCCTGAGTTTTTCCCTGTTCCTCGCGCTCATGATCACTGCCGGCCACGCCGCCGCCGCCGCCCAGGCGGTCAAGGGGACGTTGCTCGGGACCGTGACCGACGGCTCGGGCGCCGCCATCGCCGGCGCCCAGGTAATTGCCACCGAGGTCAACACCAACATCAGTCACACGGCGGTCACCAACGACGCCGGCAACTATGTCTTTGCCGACCTCGATGACGGTACCTACAGCCTCGCAGTCCAGAAGGAAGGCTTCAAGAAAGCGGTGCAGCAGAACATCCTGCTGGCTGCCAACCAGTCCATCCGCACCGATCTCCACCTGGCGCCCGGCACCGTGACCGAGACGGTCGAGGTGACGGCCGCGCCGCTGGGCCTGCAGACGGACCGCGTGGACACCGGCCGCACCATCCCCGAGCAGGCCGTGCGCGACCTGCCGACCGGGGGCAGCGGCAACGTACAGAGCCTCGCCGTGTTGCTGCCCGGCATGACCAATACGCCGCACAACCCGCACTCGCAGTTCTTTAACAGCCAGCAGGCGCTGGCCTTTACCATCAATGGACAGTCGCGGCTCTCCAACAGCGAGCAGATCGACGGGTTGAACAACGACGAGCGCACCGGGCTGCTGCAGATCGTCACCCCCAACCGCGACTCGGTGCAGGAAGTCAGCATCACCACCGGCAACTTCGAGGCCGAGTTCGGGCGCGCCGGCGGCTCGATTACCAACGTCATCCTGAAGTCGGGCGGCAACAACTTTCACGGTAGCGCCTACGAGTACCTGCAGAACAGCGCCATGAACGCGGGGCCCTACAACGTCTGGGACGGTAACGGCACCTTCGCGCCGGGCTTGAAGTCGCCCTCGAAGTACAACCAGTTCGGCGGTTCCTTCGGCGGTCCCATTCGCCACAACAAGACGTTCTTCTTCGTGGACTACCAGACGGAGATCAATCACTCCGGTTCCTCGGCGACCTACACCGTGCCCACCGACGCCTTTCGGCATGGCGACTTCAGCGCCCTGCTGACCCCGGCGGGCGGCACGACCTACACCAACTGCGCCGCCTTCAAGACCAGCGGGTTCTGCCCGGATCTCGTCTATGACCCGAGCACGGGCGGCAGCGATCCCAACAGCCGGCAGCCCTTTGCCGGCAACGTCGTGCCCTTGGCGGTGCAGCAGGCCAACCCCGCCTACGCCACGGTGCAGAAACTGCTGTCCTTCATCCCGGAACCGAATGTGCCGGGGCGCTTGTTCGGCAATTACCGAACCACGGTCAATACGCAGGCGGTGACCAACTCGTTCGACGTCAAGCTGAACCACCAGCCGAACGCCAACGAGACCTATGACGCGCGCTTTACTTACGAGCGGCCGACGGTGACCAGCCCGGCCGTTTACGGTCTCTACGGAGGCCCCTCCAACGGCGGCTTCAACGGCACCGGCATTGACAACACCTACCAGGGCTCGGTGGACTACACCCGCACCTTCAGCCCCTCGCTGCTCAGCGAGTTCCGCTTCGGCGTGAGCCGCTACCGCAATGACGCGCGCAACAGCGACTACGGCAAGGCGACCTCGAAAGCCATCGGAATTCCGGGCGCCAACCTTGACACCTTCTCCAGCGGGCTGACCACGATCAACCTCGGCAGCTTCAGCAACCCCATCCTGGGCTACTCCAACAGCCTGCCGTGGGTGCGCGCCGAGACCGCCTTCGAGGCGGTCAACAACTGGACCAAGATCGTCGGCAACCACACCATCAAGTGGGGCGGCGATTTCCGGCGGCTGCGCGACGAACTGCTGCAGTTGCAGGACAACGGCAGCGTGCGCGGCACATTCGATTTCAACGCCGGCACCACCGCCAACCCCAAGGACAAGGTGTCGCTGGGCGGCATCGCCAACAGCGTGGCGGCGCTGCTGCTCAACGCCCCCACCGGGGCGCGCCGCGACGAGCCCACCGGCCAGTTCCCGGCGCTGCGCCAGTCCCTCTTCTTCGCCTTCCTGCAGGACAAATGGCAGGTGACGCCCAGCTTGACGATCGACCTCGGACTGCGCAACGAGTCCTATGAAGCGCTCAAGCCGCGCCTGCCGGGCGGGCTCTCCAACTACGAGCCCTCGCAGAACGTGTTGCGCATCGCCGGCATCGGCGGCATTCCCATGTCGGACGGCATCCAGGCCCACCTCGTCAACCTCGGCCCGCGCACCGGGCTGGCGTGGCGCATCAACGACAAGATGGTCTTCCGCGGCGGCTACGGCATCAGCACCATCCCCTTCGGCGACAACAGCTACGCCTTTAACTACCCGTTGAAGCAGAACATCGGCTACCCCGTGCTGGCGCCCTTCACCTCGCCGCACGCCAGTACCGATCCCAACAGCGCGGTCGTGAACCTCTCCAACGGCTTCCCGGCGCTGCAGATCAACCCCATTCCCAGCAACGGCATCCTGCCGGTCACCGGCACGCTGCTCAACACCAGCTTCCAGGCGGTGCCCGACAACCTGGCGCAGCAGTACCTGCAGTCCTGGAACATCGCCCTGCAACGCGCCCTGCCGCTGGGCTTCACGCTGGAGGCGGCGTATGTCGCCAACCACGGCATCCGCATCCTTTACCGCGAGAACCTGAACCTGCTGGGACCGGGCGTCAACCCGGCGATTACCGGGCAGACCACCTCCGGCATTCTGCCGCCGAAGTACCCGGCATTTAAGGCCGAGCAACTCTACCTGCTGACCGGCTTCTCAGGGGGCGCGAACACCTGGATTCCGGAGAGCAGCAGCTACAACTCGCTGCAGGTCAAGCTCGACCGCCGCTTCCACAACGGGCTGGGCGTCACCAGCTCCTACACTTGGGGCAAGGCGATTGATTACGGTGGGAACGACAACGGGGGCCTCGCGACCTTCATCAACCCGCGTCTCGACCGCGCGCGCGGCGACAACGACCGCCGCCAGACCTTCTCGCAGTCCTTCAACTGGGTGCCGCCGCTCGGCAAGGGCCATCGCTGGGCCAGCTCCGGGCTGGCCAACCTGGTGCTGGGTGGCTGGCAGGCCAACGGCATCTGGCTGCTCTACACCGGCGCGCCACTCAATTTCGGCTACTCCAACGGCAGCGACACCGTGAACTCGCCGGGCAACGCCAACCACCTCGATCAGGTCGGCGCCTGGCAGGTGCTGGGCGGCCACGGCGGCGGCGGCGACCCCTGGTTCGCCCCTGGCGCCTTCGCCGCACCGCCGCAATCCAACTCCACCGTGACCGCGGCGGCGCCCTACGGCACGCCCGCCAGCCGCTTCGGCAACCTGGGACGCAACACCTTCTCCGGCCCCGGCTTCTTCAACCTCGACGCCTCGGTGTTCCGCAACTTCCGTGTCACCGAGCGGGTCGGCGGGCAGTTCCGGGTGGAGGGCTACAGCGCCACGAATACACCCCACTTCGGCGGTCTGAACCTGAACGTCAACTCCAAGAACTTCGGCGACATCGGCGGCGCCGGCGGCCAACGCAGCATGCAGCTGGCGCTGCGGCTGAATTTTTAAACAGTTGTCGGTTATCGGTTATCGGTTGTCGGTTGGGCACGGGCGACTTTGGGGTCTGTGCCCACACTGACCGGACGCACGAGCAGAGATCTTCGCAGAGCGAAGAGTTGCTTGTAGAGTTGTTCGCAGGCGGCGACCAAACGGGCTGACTGGTCGGGAGCGACTAAGTGCAGACGCCCGGCGATCTCGATTTCCGTAATGAGTTCGGCCAGCGAAGCTCGTGCCAGCGAGAGGAAGTGTAGGAACTCCTTGACGTGCTCCCGCCCCTGCCCTTCGGCGATGTTGGAGGCCACCGAAACCGCGGCGCGCTGGAGTTGCGAACTCAGCCCGTAGGTTTCGTTCCTGGGAAATGTCCCGGTCGTGACGTAGATTTCGGCAACCAGATCCATGGCAGCCTGCCAGACCCGCAGTTCGCGAAAGCCGAGCACCATGCCGCCCATGCCCCCGAGGGTTTCATGGGATTACGCTCCCACGCCAGTCCCCGTAAGGGTGGTTGGCCTTGGAGTTGCGTTCAACCGACAACCGACAACTGACAACCGATAACCTTCCTATGGCATCCCGTCGCACTTTCCTTGCTCAATCCACCGCCACCGCTGCGGTGGGCTTTCTCGCCTCATCTCGAGTTCTTGGCGCCAATGACCGCATCCGCCTGGGTCTGATCGGCGGTGGGGGACGGGGCACGGAGATCTTCAAGACGGCGTTGCGCATGCCCAACGTCGAGGCGGTGGCGATTGCCGACGTCTACACCCGGCAACTGGACGCCATGCGCGCCGCCGTGCCCGGCATCGCCACCTACACCGACTTCCGCCGTTTGCTGGACGACAAGACGATTGACGCGGTCATGATCGCCACGCCGCAGCACCTGCACGCCCTGCACTTCGTACCCTCGATCGAGGCGGGCAAGGACGTGTACCAGGAAAAGACGATGGCCTTCAACCCGGACTTTGCCAAGCGCATGCGCCGGGCCCTGGCCAACTCCAAGCAGATCGCGCAGATCGGCATGCAGTCCTGCAGCGGCCCCGACCTCCCGCAGGCGCGCGCCATGCTCACCCAGGACCAGATGGGCACCATCAGCGCCATCCACTCGCACATGTACCGCAACGCCCCCTATGGCGGCTGGCGGCGCACACCGCCCGCCGACTGCAATCCGGAGCACATCCATAGCTGGGAGGCCTTCGAGGGCGATGCCGCGCGGCACCCCTTCTCGCCCGAGCGCTTCATCAACTGGCGCTTCTTCTGGGACTACTCCGGCGGCAACTGCTTCGAGAACATGGTTCACCAGATCGGCTTCTGGACCAAGACGCTCGACCTCGGCATCCCCGAGACGGCCAGCATGAGCGGCGCGAATTACTTCTCGCCCGACATGCAAGTGCCCGACACCATGGACGTGGCACTCAAGTACAAGAACCTGCTGTTCACCTGGAACTCGGGGTTCGGCAGCTCCTACTACGGCATTGACGAGCAGGTGCTGGGGACGCGCGGCACGGTGGTGCGTACCGACCAGGCGCACGTCAAGTACGTCCCCGCCGGCCGGCACGCCGCCATGGCCGCCTCCACCACCGCCGGGACCGCCGACATCGTCGGCGGCTCGAATACCACCAAGCTGCACGTCGCCAACTTCCTCGATTGCGTGCGCACCCGCCGTCAGCCCAACTGCCCGCTCGAGATCGGCTTCCGCGCCGCCATTGCCTGCCAGATGGCGGTTGCCAGCCTGCGCCAGAACCGAACCGTGCGCTGGGACACGGAACGCGAGGAAATCGTTTAACGGTTGTCGGTTGTCAGTTGTCGGTTGTCGGTAGAACGAAGCATGGCTGTCATCATTGGATCGAGGTACGTCGCAGCCCCATAGCGTTGTGTTGCCGACAACCGACAACCGAAAACAGTTGTCAGTTCTCAGTTGTCAGTTGTCGGTAAAACGAAGAACGGATGTCATGCTTGGACTGGGGAAGATCGTAGCCTTGTAGCGTTGTGTTGCCGAAAACCGACAACCGAGAACCGAGAACGGTTGTCAGTTGTCAGTTGTCGGTTGTCGGTAGAACGAAGCATGGCTGTCATGATTGGATCGAGGTACGTCGCGGCCCCGTAGCGTTGTGTTGCCGACAACCGATAACCGAAAACCGAAAACCGTGTTACCGACAACTGACAACCGACAACCGACAACCCTTCGTTCCCTTTCCGGCATATCTGCCGTGCTGTTGCCGTTTACCGCGCAGGGGACGATTGACGAAGCGGGCTTCCGGCGGCACTTGGAACGCACCCTCAACGCCGGGTTGCGCGTCGCGGTCAACATGGATACCGGCTACGGCGACCTGCTCACGCCGGAGGAAAAGCAGCGTGTCCTCGGCTGGACGCAGGCGACGCTGGGCGCGCGGCAGGACTACACCGGCCGCAACCCGCCCTGCGACTGGTTCGTGGCGGGCGCCATGCCGGCGGTGTTTCCGCAGGGTGCCGAAGTGGCCTATGCGCGCGAATGCGCGGCCATTGCCGGCGCGGGCGGGGTGCCGATCCTGTTTCCCACGGCGGCCACCGCGGCGCTCGATGACGCGGGGCTGATCCGGCTGTTCACCACGGTGGGCAAGGCCTGCGAACGCTTTCTGGCCTTCGAGCTGGGACCGGTGTTCAACCCCCACGGCCGGCTCTTCTCGGAGCCGGTGCTGCGCGCGCTGCTCGAGATCCCGCAGTGCCGGGGCCTGAAGCACTCATCGCTCAATCGCGCGACTGAACTCACGCGGCTGGCGCTGCGCGATGCCCTGCGACCGGAGTTCGTGATCTACACCGGCAACGACCTGGCAGCCGACATGGTGGAGTACGGCAGCGACTACCTGCTGGGCCTCTCGACCTTTCACCCCGAGTTGTTCGCCGCCCGCGACCGCGCCTTCGCCGCCGGGGAGGCGTGTTATCTCGAGCTGCGCGACCTGGTGCAGTACCTCGGCTGGCTGGGCTTCCGGCCGCCGGTGCCCGCTTACAAGCATTCCGCGGCGATGTTCCTCAAGTTGGGCGGCCATATCGCCTGCGACGATCCGCACCCGCGCGCGCCGCGCCGCGACGGCTGGGACCGTGCCGCGCTGGCCGACGCCGCCGCCCGCATTGCGCGAGGCCTGCCCCGATGCGGCACGTAACGAGTACTCTGGTGGGATGATGCGTCGTCTGCTTCTACCGCTGTTGTTGATGGGTGTCGCGCTGGCGCAGGTGCCGCGCGCCGACGTTCTCTTCCTGCATGCCCGGATGTTGGACGGTACCGGCAATCCCTGGCGGTACGCGGACGTGGCGGTGACCGGAGACCGCATCAGCTTCATCGGCGACGCGATGCGGGCCGGGATCGTCGCCAAGCAGACGCGCGACCTGGGAGGCCGGCTCTACCTCACGCCCGGCTTCATTGATCTGCACACGCACACCGCGGCGGGCCTCTCGCGCCCCGACATGCGCGCCAACCTGAATTACCTCATGCAGGGGGTGACGACGGTTGTGAGTGGCAACGACGGTGAGTCGCCGTGGCCGATCGGAGCGCGCCTGCAGGCATGGCGGCACGACGGCATCGGCACCAATGCCGCGCTGTTCGTGGGGGAGGGAACCATCCGCACGCGTGTGCTCGGGATGGCCGACCGGGCGCCGACGCCGGCCGAGCTGGGGCGCATGGAGGCCATGGTGCGGCAGGCGATGCGGGAGGGGGCGATCGGGCTTTCCACCGGCCTGTTCTACGTGCCCCAGAGTTTTTCCAAGACCGACGAGATCGTGGCCTTGGCCAGGGTGGCCGCCGCCGAGGGCGGATTCTACGACACCCACCTGCGCGATGAGTCCAGCTATACCGTGGGGCTGAAGGCCGCCGTGGCGGAAGCGATCACCATCGGCCGCGAAGCCAAGTTGCGGATCATGATCTCGCACATCAAGGCGCTCGGCCGCGACGTCTGGGGCGAGGGTCCGATGATCGTGGCCATGATCAATGCCGCCCGGGCCGAAGGCATTGACGTGGTCGCCAACCAGTATCCCTATGCCGCCTCGCAGACCAGCTTTGAAGCGGCCACTGTGCCCAACTGGGCCGAGGCCGGGGGACAGCAACAGTTGGTCGCCCGCATTGACGACCCCGCCACCCACGCCCGTCTGCTGCCCGAGGTGGCGCACCTGATTGACAAGCGCGGCGGGCCGGAGAGCCTGACGCTGGTGGGTTACGTGGCCGACCGCAAGCTGGAAGGGAAGTCGCTGGCCGAGATCGCCGGCCTCTGGAACGTCGCTCCGGAGGAGGCGGTGTTGCGCCTCGTACGCGCCGGTGAGACCAGCGTGGTCTCGCACAACATGCAGCAGTCCGATATCGTGGCCTTCATGCGCCAGGACTGGACCGCCACCGCCTCGGACGGCGAGAGCGCGTTGCCCGGGCAGCTCACACATCCCCGCAGCTTCGGGACGTTTCCGCGACGCCTCGAGAAGTACGTGCGCGACAACCAGACCACCACCTTGCCCTTCGCCATCCGCGCCATGACCAGCCTGCCGGCCGCGATCGCGGGTTTCAGCGGGCGCGGCGAGGTGCGGGTGGGTAACTACGCCGACCTCGTGGTCTTCGATCTCGCCAAGGTGCACTCGCCCGCCACCTACATCCAGCCGGCGCAGTACGCCCAAGGCTTCGAGGATGTGTTGGTGAATGGTCGATTCGCTGTTCGGGACGGCCGTCCGACCGGGGTGCTGGCCGGGAAGGTGCTGGCCCGGCACGCAAGTTGAAATGAAGCACGCTGCCAACCGACTGCGGCGGCGGAGGTCACCGCAAGGGAAACGGAGATACTGATGCTGCAACCACAAACGTTCGTCTCGCGGCGCGAGTTCATGGCCACGGCGGCCGCGGCCGCGCTGGTCTCGCGCCTGCGGGCCACCGCCGGCGGCGTCCGGCTCGGGGTCTGCACCAACCTGAACAACCTCGATGCCGTCGTGGCGGCGGGCTTTGACTACATCGAGCCCTCGGCCGCCGATATCGCGGCCCTCGACGAGGCCGGCTTCGCGGCCGCCAAGCAGCAGGTGCTGGCCTCGAAGATCCGCTGCGAGAGCTTCAACAGCTTCATCCGCCGCCCGGATTTGAACGTGGTCGGGGAAGAGGTGCATGACGCCGCCCTGGTGGATTACATGGAAACGACGCTCGCGCGCTGCCACCAGTTGGGCGCCCAGGTGGTGGTGTGGGGCAGCGCCGGATCACGCAACGTGCCGGCCGGCTTCCCGCGCGAGCGCGCCTGGCGACAGATTGCCGACTTCCTGCAGGAGGCGGGCGAGATCGCCGCCACCAAGAACCTGGTGGTGGCCATCGAACCGCTGCGCCACCAGGAGAGCAACATCTTCAACACCGGTGCCGAGGCCTTCAAGATGGTGCGCGAGGTCAATCATCCCAACGTGAAGATGATCATTGATTACTACCACCTGCATACCGAGCACGAGGACCCGAAGATTCTCTGGGAGGCACGCAAGGCGATCGTCCACTTCCATTTCGCCAACCCGGCGGGACGTGTCTGGCCCAAGCAGCCCTCCGAGGACCCCGAGTACGCCGCCTTCTTCACCCAACTCAAGCGCCTGCACTATCACGGCGGCCTCTCGGTCGAAGCCCGCGGCAGCGCCCAGGCCGACGGCGCCGCGGCGCTGCGCTTCTTCCACGAGGAACTAGGCGCCTAGAGCAGCGAGGGGCGCAGGGCGCCGGCAGGCAACGCATGTGGGCTAGGGTCTTCGCCCTTCAGCCCTCGGCCCTCGCCTCTCAAGTTCCAGCACGCGTGCTTCGAACGGCTGCAGCTTGAGCTGGTGGAGATCAACCGCGGCCGGGCTGGTTCCGGGCAGGCTGTCGAGCACTTGGCGGGCGCCCTTTGCCAGGGCGCTGAAGTCGCCGTCCTGCACTTGGGCCGACATGTTGAGGGTCACCAGCAAGGTCTGGCCCGGCGAGGTGCGCACATACGCAAGTACGTTCGGATCGTCCCCGTGTACGGCCTGCCATGTCCCCGCGCGCAAGGGCGCGGAGGAGCGCCGCAGCGCGATCAACTGCTGGTAATAGTGCAGCAGCGAATCGGGGTCCGCGCTCTCGGTCGCCACGTTGATGCGCTGGGCGCTGGCGGGAACAGGGAGCCAGGGTGTGCCGCGGGTAAACCCGGCATGGGGTCCGGGGCTCCATTGCATCGGCGTTCGTTCGCCGTCCCGGCCTTTGTACTGCGGCCACCAGCGGCGGCCCATGGGGTCTTTGACTTGGTCAATCGTGGCGGGGTCATGGGTGCTCATGCCGATCTCCTGGCCGTAATACAAGACCGCAGTGCCCGGGAGCGTGAGCAGGAGCGTGGGCAGCAGGCGCGCGATCTGAGCGTTGTGCACGCCATCGCCGTAGCGGTCCATCTCCCGGGGCTGGTCGTGGTTGTCGAAAAACCAGTCGGGGGTGCCGTGCGCCGGGTTGTTGATCCAGGCGGCGATGTGCCGGCGGAACTCCGGCGCCGAGAGGCGATTGATGTCGGCGAACAGGAAATTGAAGGGTAGCTGGGTCTCGTCCTGATGCTTCCCGTAATACGTCGCGAGGGCGGCTTCCGTGCTGCCCGTGGTCTCACCGATGAGCACGGCGTGGTAGTGATCGGCCAAGGCGCGCAGCCGGCGCAGGACACGATGCACCTCGGGAAGGTTGTCGTTGTAGACCGGCTTCTGCAGCGGAGCGCCGAAGTCGCCGGTGCGGATGAAGCCGGGAGGGTTATCGCGCAACTGCGGGTCTTCGAACATGCGGGTGACGGCGTCCAGGCGGAAGCCGGCGACGCCGCGATCAAGCCAGAAGCGCACCGCCGCGAACATGGCGCGCTCCACGGCGGGGTTGCGCCAGTTCAGGTCTGGCTGCTGTTTATAGAAGTAGTGGTAGTAATACTGGCCGGTGAGGGGATCAAACTCCCAGGCGGAGCCACCGAACAGCGAGGTCCAGTTGTTGGGTGGGCTGGAGGAACACTTGGCGTACAAGGCAGCTGGTGCCGCCGGGAGAGGTGCTGCCCCGACCGAGCGCGGCGGGCAGGCGCCCAGCTTGCCGTTGCGCCAAACGTAGAAGTCGCGGTAGCGGGCGTGAGGCGAGGAACGCGAGTTGCGAAACCAGGGGTGCTGGTCCGAGGTGTGGTTCAGCACCATGTCCAGAATGATGCGCAGGTGGTGGGCGCGCGCCTGCCGCACCAGCCTCTCGAAGTCGGCCATGGACCCATAAGTCGGATCAATCGCGGTGTAGTCGCTGATGTCGTAGCCGAAGTCGACTTGAGGCGAGGGATAAAACGGCGTGATCCAGACGGCATCCACGCCGAGTGCCTGCAGGTAACCCAAGTGCGCCGTGATCCCCTGCAGGTTTCCGGTACCCGTACTGTCAGAGTCGGCAAAGCTGCGCGGATAGACCTCGTAAATGACCGCGTGCTGCCACCACGCGGGCGTGGATAATGCCGGGCGTGGCCGCGCGCCCAAGGCAAAGCCCGCAAGGACGGCTGCGATCAGTAACTGCCGGAAACATGCGGCGTGGCTTGGCATGGATATCTCCAAAAACCGTCAGTGTTCAGGCCATGGGCGGCAATCAACAGGAACGCCGAGGTGGGAATCCCGCGCATGGCCAACGCACCAGCGTCTAATGGGGCTGATCTTACATGATGGGGCAGACTCGCGCGTGCGGTGCATCTACTCCGTATTCGCGCTAGTCTGTCCACACTTGCTGATTCTGTCGTGCGAGAGGAGTGATTGTGGTTCGCCCGCGTGACCGAATGCCGGAACGGTCGGGGCGATGCCCGGAACATCAACGCATGGTCGAAGAGGGCGGGGGTATCTACTTGGGCACTGAATCCGGGCATGTCTGGCTGCACGACCCCGACTACGACACCACCCTGGCGTTACCCTCGGACGCCCTGTCGTCGCAGCGCGTTCGCGAGGCACTGGGCCAAATCCGCGTCCTATTTGGCAGGCGGGCGAAGTCCGGGTGAAGCGCGGCGATCGCGAAAGCTGCAGATGCCGACGCACGAAAGTCAGGCAGGCGCACTATGATGGTGCCAAGGGATGGTGCCATGGCCAATGAAGCTGGACAGATCTGCCCCGCATGCTCAGCAAACAACTTGCTGGTCGCCCGTCGTTGCGAAGTCTGCGGCGCCGATCTTCCCGGACAGTCAATCGAGCCCTTGCGTGGCGCGTCGGAGTTCGAGCCTCTGAACTCGGTGCCCTCCGAGGGCAGGGAACAAATGCGTACCTTCGACCGTCAGGAAGAAGCCGAATTGGCGGCGGGGCTCCTGCGCGCCAATGGCATTGCCGCCGAGATCGGCGCCCCCCTGCTACCCGGTCTGGCGCATGTGGTGCTGTGGGTTTCTCCCTCCGACCTTAACGCCGCCGAGCGCCTGCTTGCCGAGGCGGATGCCGGGACGTTGGAGGCGGGGGAGGACTGAAGGCCGCAAACGCCGAACGCTCAACGTCCGACCCGGTTCGCTGCTTTCGCCCTTCGGCGGTCGGCCCTCGCTCTTCTGCCCTCGCCTTAACGCACGCCGGCGGCGTCGCGCGCCGTCTCGAGCACAGGCAGCATGGAGAGGAAGCGACGCACGTCGGCGCAACTTTGTAGTTCGTGGAAGCGGATCTGGTGAGTGCGACAGTAGCTGGCGAGCTGACGGCGCGCGAAGAGGACGTCGGCTTCCCGTGCACAGGCCAGGTCGGTGATGCCGTCCCCGAGATAGATCACGTTCAACCCCTGCGCCTTGGCGCGCCGCAGGACGCATGCCTTGTCGTGTCCGTTGGCGGAGTCATCGCGATAAACGATGCGATAGCACGGCTCCGCGTCCGCGTCGTAGAACAACTGATTACAGCGGACCGGGACGTCGATGCCGGCGGCGCGCAAAAGCGGATGAATGAGGGCATCCATACCGCTGCTCAGGATCTCGAAGGGGATGAACTGCGCCTCGGCCTCGCGCAGCAGGGCGGGCAGTTCGGGGTCCACGCGGATTTCGCCCTGCAGGAAGGCCTCCATCGCCGCCGGCGTGAGACGCAGGCGGGCAAACTCCTCGCTGATCACCTGGCGCACCGTGCTCGTCCCCGCCGTCAGGCGGGCAACCACATCGCGACAATAGGCTGTGCCGAGGAAGGCCTCGACCAGCGTGTCTATGGTGTCCTTGTCGGTGAGGGTGCCGTCGAAATCAGAAAAAATGGCCCAAGGCATGCAGTTCCCAGTATACGAGGGGTGGGCAGTGGGCGGTAGGCGATCGGCGGTCGCCGCCTGACGCGAGTCTGCTCGCCGGCCGTCGAAAGTGCAGGCGGGCGTTCCTGCTGTCCACCGCCCACCCGACACCTTCTATCGCTCTTCCAGTTCCGCGTCGGCGAGGAGTTCAACCCATTCGGGGTCCACCTTCCAGCGACGCAAGCTCTGCTGTACGGCGGAAGGGCTGAAGCCGGCGAGAATGAGCCGCCGGTAGAGCGAGGCGGCCAGGCGGATGTTCTCCGGACGTTTCAGGCGTTTCTTGGCAATGAAGGCGCGGATCAAGCGCTCATCGTCGTGACCGGCGTAGGCGGTGCGTACCGCGGGGGCGACGACCGCATCGCTGACGCCGCGGGCACGCAGATCGCGCGTGACGCGCTGGCGCCCGTGCTTTTCGGTGTCGAGCTGAAAGCGGGCGTAGGACTCGGCAAACCGTCGGTCATCGAGGTAGCCGTGGTCGCGCAACCGTGCCAGCGCGTCCTCGAGGTCAGCGTCGCTGGCGGCACGCGGCAGCAGCAGTTTGCGTATCTCGGCCGCCGAGCGACTGCGGCGCGCCAGCGCCGCCACGCCTTTGGCGTAAAGCCCGTCGGCGTCAAGCCGCACCGTACTGCGCTGGAAGGCCATGGGGAATGATAGCCGGGCGGAGCCGTGGAGCGTGAAGAGTGGAGCGTGAACGGTCGGCGACCACGCTTCCCTACGCTTCACTCTCCCCCCGCGACGCTCCCCGCCCCGTCCTACTTTCTCCCGCCCCCGTTTTCCTGCAATCCCCGAGGACCACGCGCCACGCACAAACCTCTCCCGACAAGCGGCATCTCGCAGAGGGACCCGCACGAACCTGTACCGCGCCCGGCGCGGCCGAACCGCCATGAGCCTGATGTTGCACCGCGCGCCGTCGTCCTCCACCGGCCGAGCTGGTTCCCTGACTGCGGCCCAGCGCCGCATTCAGCGCCGCATTCATGAGCTGGGCGACTGGTTTCAGAATCTCGATCTGGAGGGCGTCCCGACTGCCCCACAACACTTCCTCGGCAACTACCCGCAGCTCAAATGGCGACAAATCGCCCCCGCTCTTCCGGAGCGGCTGGATGGTGCCAGTGTGCTGGACATTGGCTGCAACGCCGGTTTTTATGCCTTTGAGTGCAAGAAACGGGGAGCGGCGCGTGTGCTGGGAGTGGACGCCGATTCCCGCTATCTTGAGCAGGCGCGCTTTGCCGCCGAGGTCTTGGGGCTGCAGGTCGAGTTCCGCCGCCTCTCGGTCTACGACGTCGGCCAGTTGGGCGAACAGTTCGATTACGTGCTGTTTCTCGGGCTGTTTTACCACTTGCGCTACCCGGTCTACGCACTGGACTTGGTGGTGAACTGCGTGCGGCAGCGACTGGTGTTCCAGTCCATGCTGCGCGGTCCGGATCTCGCCCCGGGGATGCAGCCCGCTCCGGATTACGACTTCTGGAACCGCGAGCCGTTTGGCCAGCCGGGCTTCCCCTGCCTGTATTTCATTGAGCAGTGCTACGCCAGCGATCCCACCAACTGGTGGGTACCGAACCGCGCCGCTGTAGAAGGGCTATTGCGCAGTGCGGGACTGACCATTGTGGCGCATCCGGAGCCCGAGACCTGGGTATGCGAGCCGACCTCGCCGCCTCCGGCACCGGGCGAGAGCATCTGGCACCGCGAACTGGCGGGCACGCTATGAGGACGCGGCCGGGTAACAAAAAGGAAGGGAAACAGGCCATGGCACAGCAACTGCGGCGCGCTCTGGTGACCGGCGGCGTCGGCTTCATCGGCACCAACCTCAGCGCCGCGCTGCTCGCGGCGGGAAGCGAGGTGACGGTACTGGACAACTTCAGCCGCCCCGGCACCCGCCGCAACCTTGCCTGGCTGCGCCGTCAGGCGCCGCCAGGCCGCTTGCAGGTCATCGAAGGCGATGTGTGCCACGCCGGTACGGTCGCCGCCGCCGTGGCGGGGCAGCAAGCGATCTTTCACCTGGCCGCCCAAGTGGCCGTCACGCACGCACTGCGCGACCCGCGTGCCGATTTCGAGGTCAACTTGGGCGGCACGTTGAACGTTCTGGAAGCGGCCCGAGCGGGGGGCTGCCGCCCGCTGCTGCTCTACACCTCGACCAACAAGGTCTACGGCGCACTGCCCGATGCGGTCCAACACCCGGAGGGGGTGAGCGAACAGCAGCCGCTGGATCTGCACTCGCCCTATGGCTGCTCCAAAGGCGCCGCGGATCAGTATGTGCGCGACTACGGGCGCAGCTTCGGTATGTCTACGGTCGTCTTTCGCATGAGTTGTATCTATGGTCCCCACCAGTTCGGCACCGAAGACCAGGGCTGGGTGGCGCACTTCGTGCTGGCGCTGCGTGCCGGCCAGACCATCACACTGTACGGCGATGGGCGCCAGGTGCGGGATCTTCTTTACGTCGGCGATCTCGTGGACGCCATGATGGGCGCGGCGGCGCTGCGCCCGCAGGGGCGGGTGTTCAACGTCGGTGGCGGCCCGCGCAACGCCGTCTCGCTGCTCGAACTGCTGCGCCTGCTGGAGTTGCGCAGCGGCCTTCGCGCGGAGCTGCGCTACGCCCCGGTCCGCGCCGGCGACCAGCCCTATTACGTCAGCAACACGCAGGCGCTGGAGCAGGCTCTCGGTTGGCGGCCACGGACCAGCGTCGCTGCCGGCCTCGCGCGGCTCTGGGCATGGGCGGACGACATTACCTGCGCCCCGCTGCGGACGCCGGTGCCCCCCCTCCTGATCAAACAGCCACCCGTCCCGCACGCAGCCCGAGGGGATCGCGAGCCGCGCGGTCCCGTCGCCCGCGGCCGGCGCGTCAGCCTCTGTGAGGACAAGGTGCCGGCATGAAGTACGCCCTCGTCAACCCGTGTTGGAGTTTTACCCACTCGACTTATTTCGGGTGCCCGGACCCGCACCTGCCGCTCGAATTCCTCTTCGCGCGTCAGCAACTGCAGTCCGCGGGCCATGAGGTCCTGCTGGTGGACGCGCATCTCGAGACCCTTGTGGCGACCGCTGCCGCACGGCGCATCGCCGCCTTTGCGCCGGACTTTCTGGTCCTTACCACGGCACCCACCTACCTGTTCTGGCGCTGTCCGCAGCCGGAGCTGACGGTTCCGGCGTACTGGATGCAGACGTTGCGTGCCGCACTGCCGGGCACGGTGACGACGGTGGCCGCAGGGCCGCACGCCTCCGCCACACCGCGCGCCACCGGCAACAAGCTGGGCTGCGACGTGGTGCTGCGTGGTGAGTGCGACGTGACGCTGGCGCAACTGGCCTCTCAACCCTGGGAAGACATCGCCGGCTGTTGCTGGCGCGACCCGACGGGCTGGCGTCTCGATCCACGCCAGGCCCAGGTGGCGATGGCAGATCTGGATGCGCTCGATTTCCGCGACTACCCACTGCATCTTCGCCGGCACCGCCACCACGTCTTCAGCGGCGCGGGCCGCGGGGCGGAACTGGAATTCAGCCGCGGCTGTCCATGGAACTGCACATTCTGCAACAAGACGCTCTTCCGCAACAAATTCCGTGAACGCGCGGTGGATGCGGTGCTGTCCGAAGCGGAGACGCTGGTACGGCATGGCGTGAACTACATCTATTTCATTGACGAAATCTTCGGGGCCGGGAAGCACACGGCCGCGCTACTGGAGGGCCTTGCAACGCTCCCCGTCACGTTCGGCATGCAGACCCGCATTGACCTTTGGGATGAGGATTCGCTTGCCGCCCTGGGCCGCGCCCACTGCATTTCGCTCGAATGCGGCATTGAATCCATCACGCCAGAGGGCCGCGAGCGTTATCGAAAGGGTTGTCGACTCCCCAATGCCACCCTCGAGCACCTGCTGCGTACGGCGCGGGCGCATGTCCCGTGGGTACAGGCCAATCTCATCGCGGCCGATCCCGACCAGCAGGACGCCGACACCGCCGCCATCGCACGCTGGCGACAGGGGTTGATCGATGCCGGAGTCTGGGTCTCCCAGCCGGTCCCCGTCTTCGCTTTTCCGGGTTCGCCGCTCTACGCGCAGAAATTTGGGGTCCCCGACGACACCGCCTGGGAGCGAGCTCACGCCCACTATCTCGCAGCCAATGCGCAACGCAGCTACAGCGACATCCAGGACGCGGATCCGCTGCCTCTGGTGCAGTTGGAATACAAAAACAGGGAGTAAGGGAGGAGCGGGAGAAGGGAGGAGGGAGAAGGGAGGAAGGGCTCCTCCTCCCTCCTCCCCTGTGTTCGTGTTACAGCCGCTGACCGATCGACTTGGCCTGGGTGAAGAGCAGCAGGTAGTCGGGGCCGCCGGCCTTGGAATCAGTGCCCGACATATTGAAGCCGCCGAACGGATGGGCGCCCACCATGGCGCCGGTGCACTTGCGGTTGAGATAGAGGTTGCCTACGTGAAACTGCTCGCGCGCCTGTTCCAGCCGGTCGGGAGAGTTGGAATAAACGGCGCCGGTCAGGCCGTACTCGGTATTGTTGGCGATCTCCAAACCGTGGTCGAAGTCGCGGCACTTCAGGATGGCCAGCACCGGGCCAAAGATCTCCTCCTGCGCCAGCCGCGCGTCCGGGGCGATGTCGGCAAACACGGTGGCGGGCAGGAAATAGCCGGCGCCCGCAAGGGGTTCACCTCCCGCCAGCAGGCGCCCTTCACGGCGGCCGACGGCGAAGTATTCCTGGATCTTGTTCATCGCCCGCCGGTTGATGACCGGACCCATGGCGTTGGCGGGGTCGGCGGCATCGCCGACGGTGATCTGTTTGGCCGCGGCGCCGACGGCTTCGACAAAACGGTCATAGACCGCCTCATGCACAATCGCCCGCGAACAGGCGGAGCATTTCTGCCCTTGGAAGCCGAAGGCGGCTGCCACTACGCCGCTGACGGCAGCGGAGAGGTCGGCATCGTCGTTGACGAGAATGGAGTCCTTGCCGCCCATTTCGAGCAGCGTGCGCTTGACCCACATCTGTCCGGGCGGCGTGCGGGCCGCCTTCTCGTTGATCTCCAGCCCCACCGCCTTGGAGCCGGTGAACGCGATGAAGCGGACGCGCGGGTCTTCCACCAGGGCGTTGCCGACGATGCTACCGCCGCCCGTGACGAGGTTGACGACGCCCGGGGGCAGTCCCGCATCCTCGAGCGCCTGCACGAACAGCGCCGCGATGGTGGGGGAATCGCTGGAGGGTTTCAAGACAACGGTGTTGCCGGCGACGATGGCGGCCCCGGTCATACCGGCCATGATGGCCATGGCGAAATTCCAGGGTGGGATCACCGCCCCGACGCCCAACGGGATGTAGCGCATCTCGTCGCGCTCACCCGGCATTTGTACCAGCGGCGGGGGCTCGGCCAGCTTCATGGCCAGCCGGCTGTAGTACTCCAGAAAGTCAATCGTCTCGGCCACATCGGCATCCGCCTCGGCAAACGTCTTGCCGACCTCGAAGGTCAGCCAGGCGGAGAATTCCGTCTTGCGCTGGCGGATGATCTTCGCCGTCTTGAGGAGGACCTCCACCCGGTCCTCCGTCTTTGACCAGCGCCAGAGGTGCTGGAAGACGCGTTCCGCCTCGGCGATCGCTTCGCGCGCGGTGGCGGCGGAGGATTCCTGATGCAGCCCGACAACCTCGCCGATGCAGGAGGGGTTTTCGGAGATGAACTTCTGCGATGCCGCCTGGCGCGTCGCGCCGATGTGGTTCAGGTATTCGCGCCCCAGTTGCGTGCGCACCTTGGCCAGGGCGGCGAGATAGCTGTCGCGATTCTGCGGCTGGGAGAAATCAACCAGCGGTTCATTCCGGAAAGCGGGGAGGGCCAGAGTGTCGTGGGAGGTGATCTCAGCGGTGGCCATGGGGGGGAACTCCTCCAAACCCCTAGTTTAGACCCGTGGGGAGGGGGGAAGACGGAAGGAGGGGAAGACGGAAGGAGGGAAGACGGAAGGGGGGAGGA
>CALEJU010000072.1 GCA_937898755.1 uncultured Acidobacteriota bacterium
CGAGATTTCTGCCTGTCTCGTGGGCTCGGAGATGTGTATAAGAGACAGCCGCGCCAGCGGGCGGCCCCGGAACGCTGGCCGCACAGCCCCGGCGACCACCGGCGCGCAGCGCGTTCGCATGTGGCGCACTTGACCCGCGGCCTGCTGCTGGAACCGATGCACTAGTTCCGCTACGCACCGCTGCATGCTTCAAACAACCAACCGCTAACAACCAACAACCGTTCCTTGGCCCACGGCCTGCGGGCACGGCGTTGCGGAATCAGGACGCCCAGGCAAGGTGTTCAGCTCCGAGGTCGGTCAAAAGGTTCCAATGCTTCGCCGGCGTTGAGCGGTGGTGGCGCAGCCAGCGCCGCTCCGCCTCGGTCATCGCATCGTGGCAAAGCGTGTCCTCGTTGGCCAGCCGGGATGGTTCGAGACGGGTCTCCACCTCACGCAGCGCCCGCTGCACCTCGAGTAGTGAACGGTGCTGCGCGACTTCCGCGGCCAGGTTCACGACGAAGGCCAGCCGGTTTTGACGATCATGGGTCTTGCATTGCCGCAGGAGCCAACCCCAGGCGAGGTCCGGGAAGGTGAGCGCCAGCCACGGCAACGCTTCCCGGACGCGGGCATCGAGGTCCGGTTGATTCAGTGCCACGAACAGGACTTCTGC
The DNA here is from genome assembly GCA_937898755.1 of uncultured Acidobacteriota bacterium. Taxonomy (GTDB): domain Bacteria; phylum Acidobacteriota; class Terriglobia; order Terriglobales; family SCQP01; genus CALEJU01. The sequence continues at coordinate 650 of CALEJU010000072.1, forward strand.
CGGATTCCGCTTCTGACGCCGGCGCAGGTATGCGAATCCCGGGTACCCCAGGGCACCCAGCGCACGCTGGAAATCCAGGACGGGGCGGGCGGCGCTCGCTTCCGCCGTGAGCTGGGGACGCACCGGCAGGACGGTGGGAGGGAGGTGCAGCGTGGACTGGGCGCGCCGCGCAACCCGGGCGGACGCCGCCCGCCGACCGCGCTCCAGCATTGAGAGGTACGCCTGCGTCAGCCCCAGTCGGCGGGCAGCGTCCTGCTGGGTCCAGCCCACGCGAAGCCTGGCCTCCTTCAACTGCTGGCCCGTCATGGGCGGAGTATAACACATCTTGTTATACTCGCGAGAGAAACCAAGGCAACGCGTGGCCAGCAGCATCAGTTCCCCTCACCCCTGGCCACGTGCCTACCGTGCGCCGTGTAGCGACAGGCACCCTGTCTGTCCTCCGCCCGCACAGCGGGCGGCCGCCGGCGCCAGCCCCCGCAACCGGTTTTCTGGCGACTGACGAATGGCTGACAATCGGTAGAACCTCAAAGGGCGCCTCGGCGCCCTTTCGGGTTTACGGACGGTCGTCCGCACGACTGTCGCGTTTGGTGAACCCTGTTCGTCTTGCGCGCCTGGGCCCGTCAGTTTGCGTCCACCGACCGAAAAAGTCGTGCGTGTTGGAAATCAGCTCAACCGTGTGCTAGCGTCAATATTTCCCATCGGCCTTGTGGGCCATGGCGCGATGATAGGAGGGTGCGTGTTCATCAGCCGCCTGTCGATCAAGAACTTCAAGATTCACCGTGACACCTCGCTGGAACTGTTTCCCATCACGGTGTTCGTTGGGCCTAACAGCGGCGGAAAGTCCGCCATTTTCGATGCACTGATCAATTTTTCGGTCGCGTGCCGTGGCGATCTCTCCGAGGCATTCAACCAGTATCCGTTCTCGTTCGATGCGCTGCGCCACCATGGCGCGTTGAAGGACGCAAGGATCCGCTACGAAGTTGAACTTCTGCGACGGCCTGGGGATGCAGAGGCCCTGACCTACCGGTTCGAGTTCTCTCAGAACGCGAACACACAAGACGACCCAACCTACACGATCCAGAACGAGGAACTGAAGGCCGGTACGCGCGTGATCTTCGATCGCAGCGACGAAGTCTGCAACCTTCCCAAACTGACGAACGTGCACCCAGAGGGACGGAGCATCTTTGCAGCAATTCGTCGAAACGAAGGATTCAAAGAATTCGCGAAGGCGGAGCCGCTCGTTGCTCACTGCGCGCGCAAGATCAGCGGGATTGGACGGTATCGGCTGGATCCGCGACTGCTCGCACAACCCGGGCGCGTGTTCGACGTTGAGCCGGGCGAGAAGGAAAACGAGCGAGAGAAGTACCCCACGCCGCGCTTGGCGTATCGCGGAGAGGAATTGGCGTCGGTGCTCTATTTCCTGAGCGAGACCAACAGTCCGGTCCTGCAGCACATTGTCGAGCGCGTTGCGAAGGCCATCCAAGGTTTCGAACGGTTCGAGTTCAATCGCGTCGGCTCCGACCGTGTCGGTTTCTCCGCACGTTTTGCGGACCGTCGTGGGACCGTAGTCGCGCCGAATCTATCGGATGGTTGTTTATCAATAATCGGTCTGATCACTTTGGCGCTCGCACCCGGTCGGCCGGGCATTCTCTGCATCGAGGAACCTGAGAACGGCTTGACGCCCAAAGCGACGGGGGTTTTTTACGAGACAATTCGCCAGTTGCCGGATACCGAGGATCGGGCGCAAGTTCTCATGTCCTCGCATAGCCCGTTCGTGATCACCGAGGTGTGGAACGGCGACAATAGGGACTTCATCTACCAGTGCAGCCCTGTCGACGGCACCGCCAAGCTGGTGAAATTCAGCGACGCTATTAAAGGCACTGGCTCACTTCGTTCGGGTAAGGAGATCGGACTGAAGCAGGCCGAGCTCGTGATGGATGGGTACCTTTACCAACCCTCCTGATCTCTTGACCCGGCGCAAGCGCGCGTACTACGACAGCCGCTCATTGTGTCACGCCACGTCAAAACCGCGTTTCGCGCAGGGTATACCCTCGTAGGCAGGCCACAAGTGCTCTGGATTTGGCCACAACAGTTGCAACAGGAGTTTACCTTCAGCCAGCGCCATGCCTGCAAGCTGGCGTTGGTGGCGGTGCGTACCTACCGATACCAGACGCGCCGCAACGATGAGAGCTTACGAAGCCGGCTGGTGGAGCTGGCGCGGGAGCGTCCGCGATTCGGCTGCCGGCAATTGCACGTTCTGCTGGGGCGCGACGGAACGACGGTGAACCACTAGCGGGTCCACCGGCTGTATCGGCAATGCGGGCTGGCCATCCAGCGTCAAAAGCGGATGCATGGCGTGCGCGTAGGCCGGCCGCTCACACAGCGCACGGCGGCGAACTAGTAATCGGCGCTGGAACTTGTGCACGATCACCTGCCGTGCGGCCGGTCGATCCGATGGCTGGTGGAGAGCCTAAACGGCCGGGTGCAGGACGAGTTCCTGTGCGTGAGCTGGTTTCGGAACCTCTTCGATGCTCGCGTCAAGCAGCAGGGTAAAAGCGGCGGGATCTATCCTTGGAAGCACCAACACAACACCGTGCTTCCTCAACCTCGGCGTAGTACTCTCAGCTGTTCGGAAATAAGGGGCAGGTGAACTACAATCACCACTCAGGCTATTGTCGCCTGAGTTGTCACCGACCACTCGAAACTTCCGCCGATCGGGAGTGAGCTTCAGCCAAACGGACCTACTCCACCTCAAAGCCACTATTGCTCAAAAACTTCAGCGTGCGGCCGTTTTCGGTGACGGTTCGGACGACATTGTCGGGAGTACCACCTGGGATTTCGGCTTCGATCTCGAGGGTCACTTTGACTGACGATCCGACGATTCCCACGAGGTGGCTCAGGACCTCGTCTGCGATTCTGCCGGCATCGCGGCCGACGCGGGTCGGGTCGAGTGGAACGGTGCCATGGTAGCGACGTGGCTGGGCAGGCTTTGCTGACATCCCTGAGCCGGGCGTACCAACCCCTGTGCTGGAAGGCATCCCGGGGCGGTCCGAGCCTCCCGGTGGCATCGTCCCTGGGTTTGCCGCTGCAGCGGCGGCTCGCTCTCGGTCTAGTTGCTCTCGTGCGACCTCAGGTTTGACCAGGACACCCGGATCGTCGGCCGCGATCAGCATCTGGGTAACGGCGCGCAGCCCCCGGTACCGGCTCGTGGCATCATCGTAGCCTTCGGCATAGGCGAAAGCGTCCTGTTCCCAACTGAGAAGCGAGAGCCCGTCAGTGATCGCCCTCAAGAGGACATCCGGGTTTTTCAGCCTTGGCAGGTAGAGATAGCGTCCAAAATCTTCGACGAGCTGGCGAATTGCCACGTGTTCGCCGCGCCATAACGGCACGCGATCCATTTCCATGCGGAGACGGGAGGCGCCGAGGTTGACGAGCAGGGATTCATCGGAACGAAGCCTCTTGCTGGCCCGTTCGGCCAGCGCATCCGCACCCGAAAGTCGGACCGGCGGCCAGGTGACTGAATCCTGCGCAGTCCCCTGCGTTGGAGCGAGCAGCCATTGATACGTTTCCGGAATCCGAGCCACGACCGTACCGTTGGCGGCCGCCTTCTGTGACTCCGCCTGTTTGACCTGGTGTGGATCGAGATTAAGCTGCTCCTTGTTGTCGAGAATGGATTCCCAAGCTAGAAACTTCCTTACGGCTTCGTCCAGATCCTGCAGCCGTGCCTTGTCGGCAGCCACAAACACAAGGGCATTGCGGTAGAGGCGGGGCGACGTGCCTCGACTGGCGAGAATTGTCAGGGCCTCCTTCTCGGCGGCGTTGCCGGACTCCTTGCTGAACGGATGAACAACGCTGAGCACGACGAGTCTCGTATCGGGGTCGTCCGGTACGTCGGCGCTGCTACTGGGCAGGGGATGAACGCGTTGAAAATCGCCCTTCCTGTTCAGGTCAGCGCGCAGACGCCGATCGAGTTCCAGGACAACCTTGTCGGGGTCGCGTTTCAACTGGTCGGACCGGTCTTCGGCGAGTTTTGTGACCGTGGGTTGCGTCGAATACCAGAAGCGCGGACCGTCCTGGTATAGGTAGGTGGCAGTTGTAGCGAGTCGTCTAAGCGCATCGCCGAAGATCGCAGGGGATTCGCCCGGCATGACGCACCCCAGTTTCACCCGCCGATCCTCGATACCCCGGTGGGCAGCGGTGGCCGTGGGTGCGGAGCCGAGGTAGATGGTGCGAGCCACCCGACGGCAGGCCGCGAACTTTCCCAAGTTCGGCACCTCGCCATCGGTCCGCAGCGGTAGTGAGTGAGGGCCGTCCACATCCTTTTCAATGACCGGCACCCAGTTGTCGGAGAGGTAGCGCGTCAGCTCGAACTGCACTCGCGCGTCGTCAATCGGAATGTTGGCCGGCAGGATCAGCGGGTTCTTGTCGCCTTTTTCCCAAAGGCTATGGATGACCGCGGCCATCAGGCGCAACACGCCTCGCGTCCTTTGAAACTTGACCAGCGTGGACCAGTCGGTGTACAGGCGGTCGAAGATCTCGGGATGGATTGGGTAGGCAGCCTTGATGCGGGTTTCGTACTCGGAGTCGCGGCACTCAGTCGGGAACTCTTGCTGTTGCGTTCGGTAGAGCTCGGCGAACGCCCGTGCGACGACATCGCGATCCTTAAATTGGTTCGGGTCGGCAAGCGGCTCGAAGAGTCGCCGGCGCACGATCTCAAAACCTTCCTCGGCACTTGCCGGCCGCCAGGAGGACTCCACCCGGCCGACGACATTGCGCAGCCGGTCCAAAGCCGCCCGGCCGCGCTCTCCACCGACCTCTGCGTCGTCGGCCTGAATGTGGGGAGATCCCGCTGTGTCGGAAGCGGGGAGACTGATTACGAGCAGGCAATTGTTGACGAGTTTGGCCGATTCCGTGAGCGCTTGGGCAAAGGAAAATTGGGTCTCGAAACTGCCGCCGGGTAGGTCGCTCTGATCGTGAAGCTGGCGGGCATAGGCAACCCACTCGTCGATCAGGATTAGGCACGGGCCATATTCCTTGAAGAGACCACGCAAACGGTCGCCGGGGCTAGTGGCCCGTTCGTCGTCATCCCGGATCTGTTCGAACGCCTTCTTCCCACCGAGTTGCCATGCCAGCTCACCCCAGATGGTGCGAACGATGGTGCCGTCTTTTTTCGTGATGGGATTGCCCGGCGAAAGTTTGTTGCCCACCAGTACCACCCGCTGAACCCGGGGCAGCTCCTTGATCCCAGCCTCGTCAAGGACACCATCGATTCCTGCCAGATCCCCGGGCTTCGTCCCTGACAGAAGATGGTAAAGGGCCAGCATGGAGTGGGTCTTGCCGCCTCCGAAGTTGGTCTGAAGCTGGATAACGGGGTCGCCACCCTTCCCGGAGACCCGTTGTACGGCACCTGCCAGCAGATGCCTGAGACTCTCGGTGAGGTAGGTTCGACGGAAAAACTCGACTGGTTTCCGGTATTCATCGGTGCCCTCGCCCACGTGAACCTGCCACAGGTCGGCGGCGAACTCCGCCTGCTGGTAACGACCGCTGGCGACGTCCTTATGCGGCGTCACCACTTCCCGCCATGGCTTAAGGTGCGAGGCGCTGGCGCTTTCGATGACGGTCGTGGCAGTCTTCCGCTTTTCAGTCCTGACCTGCTCGTCGAAGCGCAGCCGCAGGAGCTCCATCTTGAGCTTCTCAACCTCTGCGGCCTGGGGTGCTGAAACGGCGGTCAGAAGGCGCCCTGCTGAGTCGAGGGCGCGGTACGCATCGTCACTTGAAAACGTCTGCTGGTGCGCCCACCGGTTACGGAGATCGCGCAGTTCGCTGACAATGCTGCGCTCCGCAAAGCCAAGGGTCCTCTTGAAGACTGCGTTCCATTGATTCCACATGACGGCCAGCAACGCTGCTGCATCCCATTGCGGCTCACCCTTGCCGGAGAAGAGGTGCGACTGCGTCTCGGCGACTGAGGTGCGCACTTGCTCGATCCAGAGTTGCGCGTGCTGCGCCTTCATTTCGCGCTCAACGAAAGGCTGGAGCCCGGTCTTCAGGAGATCGAGCGCTTTTCCGACCCGTTCGTGGTTTGTGATGGCCATCTTGGTTCCTGGCTGGGGGCGCAGCCGTCGCAGCCGCTTGAGCTACAGAGGGCGCGCGGGACGCGCGCGGTCCCAGGGGTTATTTCCTTAAAAGCAATCTATTCGAACATGGCGCCCTGTTTGGCTGGCACTTGATCCGTTCCCTGGGCCAGTTTCGCGATCTCTGGCCAGCTTTGCACCAGGCCATTGTACGAGAGTGCCTCCTGGGAACGTTTGGTACGCTCGCAGATGGTATAGAGCCGGTAGGCCAGTTCGCGGGCTATTTCCGCCTTCCCACCGAGCTTGGCCACGAGTTGGGCGGCGGCACTCTCGCCACCCGCTTCCAGTGCCCGCACCAGATGGTGCACTGACTCCCATGCCGTCAGGCGCAAGTCGGTCTCTGGGTCCCAGTCACCGGGTAATTCGCTGGGTCGAAGCAGGCGAACCTTGCCGGCTTTTGCCGCCACGACGCCTGCCGAGACCATCGCGGAGACACTTGTGTTTTTGGCCTTTGACAGGGTTTCGGCGACGCCGTACTCGCCTTCCGCAAAACCCGATTGCTCAAACCAGGCCAGTGCCCAGCGGCTATCCGCGTCGAAGTCGCCCTCCTGCTCGGCCAATGCCTCGTCGAGCGTCTGGTTGATTAGCGCCAATGCATCGCGTACGGAAAGCAGCGATCCGTCGGCGTTCAGAACTTTCGCAAATCGGGTATAGACCGACATGCCGGGACCAATCGAAGCCTGTGCCAGATCAACCGGCGCGATATTGCTGCGTTGCATGTGCTGCAGCGCGGCCGGCAACTCAGCCTTGAGTGCGGCGATGAACTCGCGCCGCGTCGTGGACGGCGCGTCGGCATCTCGCGGGCGGCAAACAAGAACGATGCTGGATGCCAATGCGTTGGTTCCAGACCCAATCATACGGTTACTGAGCTCCGTTCGCATCGGCCATGTGCCGCACAGGCCGAAGCCGGCACGGATCACCGCATCTAAAAACGTTTCCCAGCCTGTTCGGGAGGTACCATCTGCGCCGTCGTTCTCTGATTGCTTGAAAGCATAATAAATGGTCACCGGAAACGCTGGGTGGGCCTGTTCCGCCAGCCGGTGCATCGCCTGAGTCATGCCCTCTAAAAAGAAGGCCTCCGCCTTTCCCTTGCTGCCATGCCGGTAGGGCGTGGCGACCAGTTCCTCGGCTTTGGGCACTGCGACCGTGGCAAAAAGGTCTGGATAAACAGGCTTCAATGAGCGACGCAGCCAAACGTAAAAAAAATCAGACAGGTCAGCGTAGCCGATGTTGTCGTAGTAGGGCGGGTCGGTGGAGACGACCTTGTTCAGGCTGATCCTCTGAAGGCGAACGTCGACCTGTTCCGATATGCCCCAACCAGAAGCAGGCATTTGATCTAATGCCTTAGCCATGTTCGATAAACTGACCAGATAATCGCCCGCCGCAGCAGCGAAGACGTTGTTTTCCGCGAAATCCCAAATCATCGGGATGGCTTGCCTTCCGAAAAGATTGCGGACCTGTGTCTTCGTTACCTCCCATCTGCAAAGGGCATTGCAGATGTCGGTCAATCTGCTAAGGGCAGTGCTAAGGTACACCGCCACCGCGTCGGCATAGGCCATCGCGCCGGTGCCGCCAGCATTTAGGCCCTCCTCTGGGACCGCGCGCGTCCCGCGCGCTCTTCCCTCCAAGCCAGCGGCCGAGACGGCCGCGGTCCCAGCCTCAGTGCTTCCAGCGCCAGCTCCTTTATGTGCAGCGCTCCCAAATGCCCACTGCTCGGGGCGTGCACACAGTCCGGCCTTGACCGGATTGTTTTCAATGTAATCCCCTGCCGACTTGAAGTGCTTCCCGTCACGAATGTAACGATCAAAATGGTCCGGGTACCAGAACTCTCCTGCCCGGTCCAGGATCGCGTTCGCCTGTTTGGCCGTGTAAGACTTCCACGAACCAACGATCTCGCCAAGCGCAAAGCCCGGCATGGGGGTCATGAGCACGTGCACATGCGTGGGCATCACGACCCAAGCGTGAAGGTGGTAGCGTTCACCATCAAAGTGGAGCAGGGCGTTCTGGACCAACTCCGCCACTCTGGGATCCTTGAGCCAGGCGGCGCCTTCGGAACGGTCCAGATGGGCCTCGATGCGTTGCCGCTGTTGTTCTGCAGCCTCCGTATCGGACAGCATTACCAGTTCCTTTTGCCATTGCTGGAGCAGTTCCCGAGGCAGAGCGTCGGCCAGCCGGAAGGTGATGGATTGGGGAATTGCTCCGCCGTCGAAGTGGGGAAGGTAGCCGCGGCTCGACCAGCCACCTGGGACCGCGGCCGTCCCGGCCGCCTGAAGTGAAGGGGCGGGCGGGACGCCCGCGGTCCCAGGCAAGCCGGCGGATTCGGCATCATGCCGCACCCGTTCGCGCGCCTCGGTCACTAGGTCGGAGAAGGTCGTCAGCGCAACGAGCTGACGCGGGGTGAAGAGGTCGCCCCAGCGCGTAAGCCCATACGGAACACAAGTTCCTCCGGTCAGCCGTGCAGGCACTTCACCATCTGGCCTCCAGTTCGGAAGTGCCTCTTTGGAAACGCCCTCATGTACAGCTAAAGGCGAGAGATATACGCGACCTCTGTTTCCCTCCGCGACAATTGCCATCAGTCTCGAACCGATCCGCCCGGCTCGGCCCTCTGCCTTAATGTAATCACCCGCTATCGGCGTTTGCGACATAACACACCGAAAATTCGCCCCCCTCGCCAGTTTGGTCCCGTTCTTCGCTGCCGCCTCGTCCTTCGGTCTGCCCACTTTCACCGCAAAGCGGTAACCGTCATGTTCGATCACGGGCTCGACGTAAACCTCCTTCCCCGCCTTGGTCGAGAGCATGAAAGTGGAGACGAGCGGCACATCTACATGAGCGAAAGCGGGATTAGGACTCTTAACCGTGCGTGCCCAAAGCCACGCGATTACAGTGAGCTGTTTGCCGACATAAGGCACCAGATCCGGGCGTTCCACGGCCATCGCCGCGGTGACCTCAACCTTGGGATAAAGATGGCCAATCCTCTTTTCCGCTTCGTCGCGCATCCACTGGCCGTAATAGCGGACATCTTCAGCAAGTCCTTGCGCCCCGCGCCAGATCTTTCCCATCTGCGCCTGTTGCCGTTGCGATACGGGATTGACCGGGGCACGTCCGGCGAACCTCGGCGGGATCTCGATCATTGCCTTGTTGATCAGCACCGCCACCGGGTTCAGGTCGCTGGCGTGCGCTTCCAATCCGAGGCGCTGGGCTTCGAGTGGTAATGACCCTCCACCTGCAAAGGGGTCATGGAATGCGGGCAACTTGTCCGGGTTAAACAGTTCTGCCGCGCGCACGTGGTCCCGGTTGTCGGCGCAGGTCCGACGCCAGCTCTTCCCGATCTCTTCCCGGGCCTGACTTAGAAGATCATCGTTGTTGGTGTTCTCCCAAAGAACGAGCTGTTCAATCAGTCGGAAAAGTCGCTGGCGTTCCGCTTCTTGCGCTTCTTCGGTCGGGAACAATTCGGGACGGCTCGACGGGTCATCCACCATCTGTGCGAAGATCACCGCCCGCGCCGTCGCCAAAGGTCGCCGCGCCCACCAGAGATGAAGCGTAGACGGATGCCCGTGCCGAATCGACTTCTCGCGCGCGGAAGCGACATTGATCGCCACCAGCGGCAGGGCAACCTCGATGAGTTTCTTGGTCATAGACATTTTTCCAGCAGCCGTCGTAACGCCAGGATGAGTGCGGCCAATGTAGGCGGTGAGTTGCCGGCCGTCATGAACTTAAGACGGCGTCCTCACCCTGGCGTGTTCGCGCGGTGAATGAGTTCCCCGAAATCGTAGTTTACGCTCGTCACCCCGAAGTCCGGCTCGCGTAGAAACGGACGTCGAACGTAATGCACCCGGTGTGCTTCGCCGTCGAGGAACTCGACAATGGCCAAGATAAAATCCTCCGGCTTGTTCAGAGAGTAGAGAATCTCGTTCTTGGTCACGGTAATCGTTGCCGCGCCGGTAACGCGGCCCTTGACCTCGATGAATCTGAGTTTGCCGGTGCCGGCAACGCGACTTTCGATGTCATACCCAAGCTTGTCGTTTTCGCGGTCCGTGGGTTCGAAGCCCAGTTGCCGCTCGACTTCCATCACAATCGCTCGCGCTCGGGCCGCGGAAGCTTGCGTGTCCACGGGTCGCGCGGAGTAGGGCAAGGGCTGGCCCGACAACCGGGACACTAACCCAGCGGGAATGACCAGCAGGCCGCCCAGCACCACCGGGGGTAGCGCCGAAATTTTGCCCTCCAGATCAAGCTGTTCCATGCGTTTTTCCAAGCGCGCCTGCAAATCGTCGGCGCGACGGCGTGCCTCTTGCGAGTTGAGGCGGGCGTTGGGCTTGCCGGCTTGTTCTTGTGATTTAAGGTCTTCGGCGCGATGGTCCCAGTAGCCGATCTCTTTGGTGAGCCTGTCTTTGACCGCCGCGCGGGCCTTCGCAATCCATTCACTACGCTGCTCTCGCACCTCGTTCAGGTGCTCCGGCACAACCGTGGCAATTGCGTGCGATAGCGCCTTCTGCTCCAACTCCCGCGTGATCCATGTGCATTCCGGACTCTCAAGCAATTGATCGACGGCCGGATCATCGGGTCGCAGCGGCCGATAATCAAGGTAGGGCGCATAGTGCAGATGGCGCGTCTCGCCGGACTCGTCCAACTCGAGGTACAGCATTCGCTTCGAGATGGTATGACGATCGCCGTTCCGAAGGAGGCTGGCATCCTGCACTGCGTGCTCGAGGTAGAAGAGCATTCGCGGCTGGGTACCCTGATCGCGTTCGTCCACCAGCACCGCACCGCGTCGTAGCAGATCACGGTGCCGCTCGATTGTCAGGTCCAGCGTGGCGTCCAATAGCGGGTGCCCCGGACAGATGAAGGCGGCCGGTGCCTCACCCTGGGGCGCGATCAGCGCCTTTTCGAAGACGATGCGTTCATAACGTGGCAGGACCGTCTCGCCGATGCCAATCAACCGGTCCCGATTGCGCACCGTAGCCGGGACGTGCTTCACCTCGTACCGTCTGGGTTCGCGCTGTCGAGCGATGCCGCCCAGTTGACGGAAGGCTTCCAGGAAAAAGGATTCGATAAAGTGGGGTTGGAGGCGACGTGCCTCAGCGCGCTCCATGCCTTCCCGAACGCAGGCCACGCGGCTGGCGTCCATCACGTCGTGCGCGAGGGCACGTTCCGCAAGCAGGTCTTGCAGGTGCGAACGCGTGACGGAGTTCTCAACCGTTTGCGTCAGTCGGGCGCGGACTTCGGGACTCTCGCCATAGCGCACCGCTTCGATCAACAACTCCCGCAACGACATGCCCTCGAATTGCAACTTGCCGAGGACATCAAAGACCTGGCCACCAAGGGTTTCCCGAACCTGCTCCAGCTTCTCCAACAAGGTCCGGTAGACGTCGCCCTCGCGGGTCTCCTCCGCCACCAGATTCCAGAGATGACAGGCCTCGGTCTGACCGATGCGGTGGATACGGCCGAAGCGTTGCTCAATCCGGTTCGGGTTCCAAGGCAGGTCGTAATTGATCATCAGGTGGGCGCGTTGCAAGTTGATACCTTCGCCCGCCGCGTCGGTGGCCACCAGGACGTTGACCGCCGGGTCGTACTGGAACGAATTCTGCGCTTTCATGCGCTCCTCGCGCCCCATGCTGCCGTGGATTACGACCACTGCCACCGAGCCGAGTCGCGCCTCTATCTTGCCCGCAAGGTACCGCAGCGTGTCGAGATGTTCGGTGAAAATCACCAGTTTCTGCGCTGGGACCGCGGCCGTCCCGGCCGCATTGGATTGAGGAGCGCGCGGGACGCGCGCGGTCCCACCGGAGAAAACTTCATCAAGCAACCCATCGAGTTCACGCCATTTGCGGTCCTCGCCGCTGCGGCGTACTTTTAGCGCGAGCGATTCCAGCAGACCCAGTGTCGCGATTTCTGCCTTGAGCTCCCCGATGGTGCGTGCCGCTGTCGCTTTGTCCAGGATCTCTTCTTCGGCAGCCTTCAACTCCTGATCCGGGGCCTCCTCTAGATCTTCTACATCGTCGGCATCAAGCGCCGGGGTTGCGGCGATCGTGAGCTCTGCTTGGGAGCCGCGCTGCAGAACCTCAGTCTCGCGCAGCCGCTTTTCGAGCCGTTCTTTACGGCGCCGCAGCGACTGAAATATAGCCTCGGGAGACGACGCCAGCCGGCGCTGAAGGATGGTCAGCGCGAAACCAACCGTGCCCGCCTGCTTCTCGTTGGCGGCCGCTTCGGCACGGTTGAACTCGTTACGAACATAGTCGGTCACCCGGGCATAGAGTTCTGCCTCTGCGTCCGAAAGTTTGTAAGGCACGGTGGTGGCAATGCGCTCCGGAAACAGCCGGGTGCCGTCGAACTTGAGGAGCGATTCTTTTACCATCCGGCGCATCAGGTCGGATACGTCCACCTGGTGGACCCCGTCACGGAAGCGGCCCTCGAAGCGGTCGCCGTCCAGTAGAGCCAAGAAAAGCTGAAAATCTTCTTCCTTGCCGTTATGCGGGGTCGCCGTCATTAGCAGGAAATGACGCGTCAAGGTGGAGAGGAGTCGGCCGAGGTGGTAGCGCTTGGTGTATTTCACCTCACCGCCGAAGAAGGTGGCGGAAAGCTTATGCGCTTCGTCGCAGACGACGAGATCCCATCGACATTCTGGGACTTGCAGCTTCTGCTGGACATCTTCGTTGCGCGCCAACTTGTCCAGTCGGGCAATGACGAGGTTATTCTCAAGGAACCAGTTCCCGGTACGTGCCGCCTCCAGCTTGTCGTTCGTGAGGATCTCGAAGGGGAGATGAAAGCGCCGGTACAGCTCGTCCTGCCACTGCTCAGCCAAGCTGCCGGGGCAGACGACCAGGCAGCGCTGCAGGTCGCCGCGTACGATCATCTCCTTCATCAGCAGTCCGGCCATGATCGTCTTACCCGCGCCGGGATCATCAGCCAAAAGAAACCGTAACGGTTGCCGCGGCAACATCTGTTCGTACACCGCCGTGATCTGGTGCGGCAGGGGTTCGACAAGTGAAGTATGAACGGCCAAAACCGGATCGAAGAGGTGGGCAAGCCGGATCCGGTGTGCTTCTGAAACCAGGCGGAAGAGCGCCCCGTCGCCATCGAAACTCCAGGGACGGCCGTGCTCTACGATTTCAAGACGCGGCTCGTCATGGCGATACAACAGTTCGTTTGCCACCCTCCCGTCCGGATCTTTGTAGGTCAGCTCCAGGGCGTCCGAGCCAAACCACTGCACGTTGACCACCGCTGCCAGGCCGTTCGGCAAGATTCCGCGGATGGATGCGTGCGGACGGAGTTCTTCAAGTTTGATCATCGGGTGCGGATGTAAAACGGAAAGTCTTGGACCTCATCCCGTGGCCCTGCAGCTCGCCAGCAATCAGGTCGCCGGAGCCGGTTCCCTACTGTAGCGGCTTCCGCATTCAAAACAATGCATCAGTTTGGAAGGCGCGCATCTCGTTCGGGACCTCAGGCTCGAAAAGAGTGCCAAGTAGTTGAAAAATCAAGTCGATGCGCGGAGGCGCGACCACGAAGGGATATCTCCTCAGGGGGCTGCGCCCGATGAAATCGGTTGGAGGATAATTTTGAATTATTGCTAAGACCGCTGCGAGGCAGTGATCCCCTCAACCCGTCAGCCCGTTGCGAGCCACCGGCTGGCGCCGGTTCTGCCGCGCGCCCGCCCGGTTTTCGGTTGTCGGTTTTCGGCAACGACGGTTGTTAGTTTTTGGTTGTTGGTTGTTGGCGCGCTCACAGCCCGCCCTCGGTAGCGGGCCTTCCCTCATCACTTTCCACTTTCCACTTTCCACTTCTCGCCCATCACGCGTCGCTCCTTTCTCGTCACTCGGCTCCTCGCTCGCGGCTCGCCGCTCGTCGCAGCAGCACCACCCGCGTGCCCTCCGGGTCGTGGAGCACGCCGCCGTGCCAGCCCTCGGCGCGGAGGCGGCGATGCGCGGCCCGCAGGTCCGCGACCGCGAAGGCGTAGTAGTTCCCCGCCCCGGCCTGCTGGGCGGCGAACCGCGGCCCGGGGGCCATGACCGTGTAGGCCACCACGTCTGTGCTGCCCGACACCTGCCAGGCCACCCTGCCCAGTCCCGGCCGCTTAGCCGCCGGGAGCCTCCGGAAGCCCAGCACGTCGCCGAACAGGTGCGCCTCGGCGGCGGCATCGGTGACCACGAAGCCGGCTTCCGCCAGGCGCTGCGCGACGGCGTCCTGCGGCGGATCGCGGAAGGCCGCCGTCTGCACGAACTCGAAGGGGTTGCCGGCCGCGTCCCGGAACCCGAACCAGTGCGTAGCGCCCGCCCCGTTGACCCGCTCCTCGACCGCCACGCCCCGCGCCGACAGGTAGGCGTGCATGGCCTCGCAGTCGGGCGTCGCGAAGGCGACGTGGGCGACCCGGTCGGCCGGGGCCGGCGTCGGTGGCGGCTCGACCTCGATGCCCTGGGTGGCGTTGATGTGGTAGCTCCAGTCCAGATGCGGGTCCTGGCGGAAGCCCAGCACCGTGCCCAGGAAACGCTGCATCGCGGGCTTGGCGCGGGTGTAGAGCGCGACATGGGAGATGCCGGCAATCGCCGGACGCGCCGGCAGCGACTGCCCGGACGCCGGCAGCGCCAGCAGGACGGCCGGAAGCAGGAGGATGGCGGGGTGGAGGGTCGGCATGGGGGGAAGTGTATGCGGAAAGTGAGGAGGGAAGAGTGAAGAGTGATGAGTGATGAGTGGAAAGTGATGAGTGATGAGGGATGGGCGGTGAGTGGAAAGTGGAAAGTGGAAAGTGGAAAGTGATGAGGGAAGGCCCGCTACCGGACGGCGGGCTGTGGGCGCGCCAACAGAGGGTGTAAAGATTTTTGTGTAAATGGTCTTTTCGGGATGGAGAGACTGAGATG
>CALEJU010000073.1 GCA_937898755.1 uncultured Acidobacteriota bacterium
GGCAGCGTCAGATGTGTATAAGAGACAGCCCCCCTCCCTTCCTCCCTTCCTCCCTGTCCTCCCTACCGCCCACACTTCCCCGGCAGCGGCTGGCGGCGTAGGGCGGCGAGGTGGTAGAGCAGGCGGTCATGGGCGACCTGCAACTTGGTGAAGCGCTCGCGCAGGCGCATCATCTCCGCAACCTGGGATCGGATCATCGCCTCCGCTTTGCTGCGGACGGCCTCAACCGACGCCTGGTCCTGAGCGGCGGCAAAGGACTCGCTGCCGGCGCGCAGCATGAATACTCCGCCGTCCTGCTCAGCAATGGTGAGTTGCGCCGCCTCCAGGCTGGCCAGCGGCAGACCGGCCAGCCGGGCGTAGAGGTAGACCGCCAGCTTGAGCGGATCCATGAAGGGCACGGCGTACTGCGTCGCGGCCGGAGGCAGCGGACCGGCGGCTGCCAGTTCGCGCGCCATGCCGTTGACCCACTCCGCCACCTCGTCGGAGGCGGTGGTCAGGACGGCGCGGATCGCCTCGTACTCGGTAAACAACTCGGGGTAATGACCGCGGGCGTCGCGCCACAGCGGCTGGTTGCTCGGGTCAGGCGACAGCTTGCGGGACCACACCGTCGCGCCTTCCTTGCTGCCCACGATCTCCGCCACCGGTTCGCGCCCCCAGATGCGCGGCCGCCAGGACTCCAGTTGCTCGGTCAACGGCGTCAGGACGCCGGCATCCAACACCGACTGGTGCGCGCGACGCCGCTGTCGTCGCGCCAGCGGCCACGCCGCCGCCACAACCAACACGATTCCCGAAATCACGTAAGGGCTGTTCATCATAAAAAACCACGCGTTGCTTCACTGGCCTTGTTCTGGGCCATCCGGGCGCGCGCCGAGCATCGTCGTGCCAGGCACGCAACACAAGCTCGACTGCTTCGGAGCTCCCGCAACAGTCAATCACGCCTCGCCACCCGGCAAGATGCGGAACGGAAGCAAAATCAGTATACGAGAGACGCTGGCGCGTCGGCCAAGGAAGGGAACACGGGAGATGGGAGGACGGAAAGAGGGGTACCAAGAAATCCTCCTCTCTTTCTTGACGCCGCCCAGGATGGCGGAGAAAGCGACAGCGCGTACCTCGAAACGCTTGCCATCCCGTCATCGCCGCCTCACAATGGCCCGGCACGAGTCCCATTCATGCGCATCGCCATCCAAGGAGAACCGGGGTCGTTTAGCGAGGAGGCCGCACTCGGCCTTTTCCCACAGGCACGCACCGTCGCCTGCGCCAGCTTCCCGGAGGTGTACCGCCTCCTGCACGCCAAACAAGTCGAGCGGGCGCTGATCCCGATTGAAAACACGCTGGCGGGGTCGGTGGCCGAGAACTACGATTTGCTGCGCGAACAGCCGGTCTACATCCTGGCCGAGACCCAGCTCCGCATTCGGCACAACTTGATTGTGGCCCCAGGAACCAAGCTCGGCGCCATCCGCCGCGTCCTCTCGCATCCCGTGGCCTTGCAACAGTGCCGCCTGTTGCTGGCCCGCCATCCACAATGGGAAGTGGTGCCCTTCTATGACACCGCCGGGAGCGTCAAACACCTCATGGAAGCCCGGTTGGGGGATGCCGCCGCCATCGCCAGCGCCCGCGCCGCGGCTGTGTACGGCGCCCGCATTCTGAAACGCGAGGTGGAAGACAACAAGCAGAACTTCACCCGCTTTTTCCTCCTCGGGCGTACGCCGAAATGGTCCTCCAAGGCCAACAAGATCTCGCTGGTTTTCCGCACGCGCGATCTCCCCGGCGCGCTCTTTCGCTGCCTGAGCGTCTTTGCGCTGCGCGATATGTCCCTGAGCCGCATCGAGTCGCGACCCGTGCCCGGCCGGCCGTGGGAGTACAGCTTCTATATGGACCTGTTGGCGGACCCACGCGCCTTGGCGACCCGGAACGCCCTGCGCCACCTCGCCGAGATTACCGAGTTCGTCAAGATTCTCGGTGCCTATCCGGCCCGGCAGGCGCATCTTAAGCGCTGATCGCGCGCAAAAAACGACCGGAACATTGCTCCCCAGACGGACCCACGAGCGTCTCAACTGGAGCACGAACACGAAGATTTCAGGCCGGGAAGGAAGGCGACAAAACTCAACTCCATATTTTTCATCAACTTAGACTTTAGCTTGACGCTAGCAAGTTTCCTGATTACGATTGTGTCATTGCTGGGGCGGTGACCCCTGTCCCGGGGCTACCAGCACCCAGCAAGAAGAGAAGCCAGCATGTCCGCCACCGTCAAACTACCCGAGTTCCCCGCCGTCATTCCCGTGCTGCCAGTGCGCGACACCGTGTTGTTCCCGCACGCTGTTTTGCCGCTCACCGTGGGGCGCGAGCCGTCGGTCAACCTGGTGAACTCGTTAGGCGAGGACAAACTCATCCTGGTTGTGGCGCAGCAGGACGCGCATGTGGACAAGCCAGCGCCCACCGAGATGCATCAGATCGGCACCTTGGCCGTAGTGCACAAGATCGTGCGCATGCCCAACCAGAGCCTGTTCATCTTCACCGAGGGGGTGAGCCGGGCGAAGGTGCGCGATTGGCCGCAGCTCGAGCCGTTCCTGAAGGCGGAGATCGAACTCCTGGTCGATATTCCCGCCGAGCCGGGGCCGGAGTTGGAGGCGCTGCATCGCAACGCCATCGCGCTCTTCCAGCAGATTGTCGGTCTCTCGCCAACGCTCTCCGACGAGCTGCAGGCCTTGGTGCAGAACATCGAAGACACGGGACGGCTGGCGGACTTCATTGCCGCCAACCTGCCGTCGCTCTCGACCGTCGACAAGCAGCAATTGCTTGAGACGGCCGACGTCCAAGCCCGCTTGCTGGCGGTGCATCGCCACCTGACGCGCGAGCTGGAAGTGCAGCAATTGCGCTCCAAACTCCAGACTGAGGTGCAGGATCAGGTGCAGCAGTCGCAGCGCGAGTACTACCTGCGCGAGCAGCTCAAGGCGATCCAGAAGGAATTGGGCGAGGGCGACGACAGCCAGCGCGAAAGCGAGGAGTTGCGGGGCAAGATCGAAGCCGCCGGCATGCCGGAAGAGGTCAAGCTGGAGGCGCTCAAGGAGTTGCAGCGGCTCAACCGGATGTCTCCCGCTGCGGCCGACTACTCGGTGACGCGGAACTACATCGAATGGCTGGCGGTGCTGCCGTGGGCCAAAAGTTCTGCCGGCGAGATCGATATCGCCAAGGCGGCCGCCATCCTCGACGAGGATCACTACGACCTCGAGAAGGTCAAGGAACGCATCCTCGACTACCTCGCCGTGCGCCGCCTGAAGCCCAACATGAAGGGCCCGATCCTGTGCTTCGTCGGCCCGCCGGGAGTCGGAAAAACGTCCCTCGGCCGCTCGATCGCCCGCTCCCTCGGGCGCAAGTTCTTCCGCCTCTCGCTGGGGGGTGTGCACGACGAGGCCGAGATCCGTGGCCATCGCCGCACCTACATCGGCGCGCTGCCGGGACAGATCATCCAAGGGCTGCGACGTGCCGGCACCAACGACCCCGTCTTCATGCTCGACGAGGTGGACAAGATCGGTCGCGACTTCCGCGGCGATCCCACCTCGGCGCTGCTCGAGGTGCTCGACCCGGAACAGAATTCCACCTTCCGCGACAATTACCTCGACGTCCCGTTTGATCTCTCCAAGGTGCTCTTCATCACCACCGCCAACATGCTCGACACCATTCCCGAACCCATGCGCGATCGCATGGAGGTGATCGAGCTGAGCGGCTACACCGAGGACGAGAAGCTGCACATTGCCAACCGCTACCTCATCCCCAAGCAGAGCGAGGAGAACGGCGTCTTGCGCGAGCGCATGACGTTTGAGGAAGGGGCCGTGCGCGACATCATCCGACGCTATACGCGCGAGGCCGGGGTGCGCAGTTTGGAACGCCAGATCGGAACGGTTGTTCGCAAATACGCACGCAAGATCGCGGAGGGCAAGGGGGAGGCGAGCTTGCAGGTCACCCCTGAGGTGATCCGCGCCTTCCTGGGTGGACCCAAGGTGCGGGTCGAGACGGAGATCGCCGAGCGCACCCGCCGTCCCGGCGTGGCCATCGGCTTAGCGTGGACGCCGAGTGGCGGTGACGTCCTCTTCATCGAAGCCAACAAGATGAAAGGCAAGGGCGGCTTCACCATGACCGGCCACATCGGCCAGGTCATGCAGGAGTCCATGCAGGCCGCCCTGACCTGGGTGCGCTCGCATGCCGCACAAGTCGGCATTGATGAGAACTTCTTCAAGGATCATGATCTGCACATTCATGTGCCGGCCGGCGCGATCCCCAAAGACGGCCCCTCGGCGGGCATCACCATGGCCACAGCTCTGGCTTCCCTGCTGACCGATAAGCCGATCCGCCCCAAGCTGGCCATGACCGGCGAGGTTACGCTCTCGGGCGATGTGCTGCCCATCGGCGGCGTCAAGGAAAAGGTGCTCGCCGCCAAACGAACCGGCATTGATCACATCCTGCTCCCGGCCGAGAACCGGCAAAACGTGGAGGAAGACCTCGAACCGGAACAACTGGCCGGCGTCGAGCTGACCTACGTGCGCAGCATGGAAGACGTGCTGAAAGTCGCCCTGCCCTCCACCCCTGCGGAACAACGCTCGGACGCCAAGGAGCGGGAAGCCGTGCTGGAACAGTCGGCTTGATGGCGGTCAGGCAGCGACACGGCGCGCATCAGCCGCGCCGCAGCCAATTCTCGTGGCGGAGGCCGTTGCGCCCGAACTCCTGCTCATTAGCGGTGACGATCGTACAGCCGAGTGCCAGACGGGCCGTCCGGGAATCATCGCGCCTCCCATGGCATAGGCCTAGCATTGGCCAAATCGGTTCGCCTGTCTCACGACACAAAAAAACGGGTGCGTGACCGTCCTGCGGATGCACCGATCGTGGCGCGAATCATGCTCCTGCTGCGCCCTTCCCCATCCCTCATTCCAGAATTACCGCTAAACTGGAGACATGCCCCCCACGCCCCTGGATGTTCTCGGCCTCGGCCACTCTTACGGAGAGTTGCGGGCGCTCGATGGGGTGCGCTTCGCCGTCCAGCCGGGTGAGATCTTCGGCCTGCTCGGACCCAATGGCGGCGGCAAGACCACGCTCTTCCGCATTCTTTCCACCTTGATGCGGCCTGGCGAAGGCACCGCCCAAGTCTTCGGCTTTGACCTGCTGCGTCAGCCGGATGAAGTACGTCGTCGCATCGGCGTCGTTTTTCAAGCTTCGAGCGTGGACGGCAAGTTGACCGCGGCCGAGAACATGCGTCATCAGGGCCACCTTTACGGGATGCGCGGCGCCCGCTTGGAGAGCCAGTCGCGCGAGTTGCTCGACCGGGTGGGACTGCTTGAGCGTCGCGATGTGATCGTCGAGACGTTTTCCGGTGGGCAGCGTCGCCGCGTCGAGTTGGCCAAAGGCCTGCTGCATGGGCCGCAGCTCCTGCTGCTGGATGAACCCACCACGGGACTCGATCCGGTCGCCCGCCGCGATCTCTGGTCCTATCTCAACATCCTCCGCGCGAAGGACGGCATCGCCGTTCTCATCACCACCCATCTGATGGAAGAGGCAGAGAACTGCGATCGCCTGGCCATTCTCAACCATGGAAAAATCGTCGCGTTGGGCAGCCCGTCCGAATTAAAGCAGGACATTGAGGGCGACGTGCTGGTGCTCGAGACGGGTGACCCGGAGCGCTTGCGGCGCGGCATCGCCGATCGCTTTCAGCAGACGCCGCAGGTGCTGGGCAGCACCGTCCGGCTGGAGCGGCCGCATGCGCACGAGTTCATTCCCGTGCTGCTGGCCGCTTTTCCGGATGCCATCCGCTCGGTGACCCTCGGCAAGCCGACCCTGGAAGATGTTTTCATTCACCGCACCGGTGAAACGTTGGAGGAGGTTTCGGCTTGAGCACGCACAGCCTTAGCGAGATTCAGCCCACGACGCGTGTCTCAACCCTGAAGGACGGGGCGGTCCGCACCGGATGGTGGCTGCCCGCCTTCACCCTCTGGCAGCGCGAGCTGGTACGGTTCTACCGCCAGCGCAGCCGCGTCATCGGCGTCATCGGCTCTCCCATCGTGTTCTGGCTGCTGCTCGGGGCGGGGTTCGGCAACTCCTTCAAGAGCAGCGATCCGCTGGCGCGCGCCGGGTACCTGCAGTACTTCTTTCCCGGAACCATCGTCTTGATCCTGCTGTTCACGGCGATCTTCACCATGATGTCGGTGATTGAAGACCGCAAGGAAGGCTTCCTGCTCTCCGTGCTGGTCGCGCCCTGTCCGCGGACGAGCATTGTGTTGGGCAAGGTCCTCGGCGGCGCCACCTTGGCGACGGCGCAGGGCCTGCTCTTCACCGCCATTGCTCCGCTACTCGGCATCCACCTCACGCTGCTGTCCTGGCTGAGCGTGGCGGGAGTCCTGACACTGGTGTCGTTTGCGCTCACCGGCGCGGGGTTCCTGATCGCCTGGCATCTCGACTCCACGCATGCGTTTCACGCCATCGTGAACCTGTTCTTGCTGCCCGCCTGGCTGCTCTCGGGCGCGCTGTTCCCGATTGCGGGCGCGGCGAGCTGGGTGCGCTGGCTCATGCTGCTCAATCCCCTGACCTACGGCACCACGGCGCTGCGCGGGGCGCTGGGTTGGTCCGGCCTCGACGGGGCCGCGCGCCATGCCGCCCTGGTCGGCATCGTCGTCACGTTCGGGTTTGACCTGCTGGTGCTCGCCGTCGGCATGTGGATGGTGCAGCGGGAGTCGCGGAGAACGCCGCGTTGAACGCGCTGCTGCCCCACGGTCTCGCCACCGTAAACGCGGTTTTGAATGCGACCGCCTGCCTGCTGCTGCTGTGCGGCTACGGCTTCATCCGCCAGGGTCGAATCACGGCTCACAAACGCTGCATGCTGTCCGCCGTGGCAGTCTCCGCCCTGTTTCTGGTTTCCTACGTGGCGCACCATGTGCGGGCGGGCATCGTCTACTACCTGGGACACGGCTGGCATCGCGTGCTGTATTTCGCCGTGCTCGACACGCATACGCCGCTCGCCATCGCCGTGGTTCCTCTGGTGCTGATCACGCTGCGGCACGCTCTCGGCGGGCGTTTCCACCAGCATCAACGCTGGGCGCATTGGACCTTTCCCATCTGGCTCTACGTCTCGCTGACCGGCGTTGTGGTGTACTGGATGCTCTACCACCCGCGCGGGTGAGATCAGACATGGAACCTCGCCGTTTTGCGCGCTACGCCTGGTGGGTTCTGGGCGCCAATCTCGCGGTCATCCTCTGGGGCGCGCTGGTGCGCGCCAGCGGCTCGGGTGCGGGTTGCGGCAACCACTGGCCGCTCTGCGGCGCCGCGTTCAGTGCCCACCCCATGGCGGCAACGCTGATCGAGTTTGCCCACCGCATGAGCAGTGGCGTGGTGCTGGTGCTCGTCCTGGGGCTGGCCTGGTGGGCGCGGCGGGTCTTGCCGCAGGGCCATCCCGCGCGACGCGCTGCCTGGTGGTCATTGGGCTTCATCTTCATGGAGGCGCTGCTCGGCGCCAGTCTGGTGCTGCTCGGCCATGTGGCGCTGGATGCCTCGCCCGCACGCGTCTTCTGGCTGTCATTACACCTCGTCAACACGCTGTTCCTGCTGGCGGCGCTGAGCCTGACTGCGTGGTTTGCATCCGGCCACGCTGCCCTCGCAGCGCGAGGGCGCGGAGCGGTGAGCTGGCTGCTCGGCGTGGGCCTTGCGGCAACCGTCTTGCTGGGCACCACAGGAGCCATGACCGCATTGGCCGATACGTTGTTTCCAGCGGCCTCGGTTGCACAAGGGATGCAGCAGGACTTCTCCCCCACCGCAAACTTTCTTATCCGCCTGCGAATCCTCCACCCGGCTTTGGCCGTTTTAATCGGAATCTACTTGATGGTGGCAGGGGTCGCCGCCGCACAGCGCGCCGGGCGCAGCGCCCGCCACCTGGCGGCCGGGTTGCTGGTCCTGGTGGTCCTGCAGTGGATCGCGGGCACGCTGAACATCCTGCTGCTGGCACCGATAGGATTGCAGCTGCTGCACCTGCTGGGTGCGGACCTGATCTGGATCACACTCGTGCTCCTGACGGCGGCAGTGTTGGAAGAGCGCCCATAACCCTGACAGTTGGCCTCATAGACCTTCGCCGCCGTCTGACGCAGCGGATCGCGCACGTCGGACGCCGTAGTTTTCAGCGCGACGGTGAGGCGGCGGAACTCTCAGTATGGTGCGCTTTGGCCTGCTGGATTTCCGGCAGGTAGGCCCAGATGTGCGGGTCTTCCAACCCGATGCGCCAGACCGAGAAGCCGCGCAGGTGATACTGGCGCACCAGTTCCAGCTCCGCCTCAAAGCTGCGCTCGTCCTCGATCCAAGTCACGTGGCGATGGATTCCCTCGCCTGCCACGCGATACGAGGAGCGCAAGACGGGATCCCATTTCAACTCGGTGTCGCCATGATCAGAGCTGTGATTGCGGGTGAACGCCTTGAAGACCCAACGGAAGAAGTGCCGAATGTGGTGCCCCACCCGGCGCGCGAAACGTTCCTTGACTCGGTGCTGGCCCCAGTCGGTTTCATAGCTGGGCATGCCCAGCGACAGCTTGCTGGCAGGCACGGACTCCAGCACGTGCTCGATCACCTGCTGCACCCAGGGATAACTGGCCAACGGGCCGGCCCCCGTATGGCGATCGTGTTCCGGATAGGCCATCACGCTCAGAAAGTCGGCCGACTGGCTGAGCGCCTTGTAATCGTAGACGCCGGAATAGGTATGGAAATTCTCATTCGGCGTGTCATGAATGCGCGCCGCCACCGCGACACTCAGCATTTTGTCCGCGTGGTGCAGACTGCGGGAGGCCTCCGCGACGAAGCGCGACAGGTAGGGGCGATCGCTCGCGAGCATGCCCTCGAAGTCGATCTGCCAGCCCACCAGGTTCATGGAGCGCGCCGCCTCGACCAAGTTCCCCACGGCGCGGTCCCGTGCGGCGGGACTGCGCAGCATGTAGTGGGCGCCCAGGCGCGAAAAACCCGCGTTGATGACGACCGGCATCACCGGGACATGACGTTCGCGGGCCACCGCCCAGAGTTCCGGTGGCAGCGTCCCCTTCAGGTGGCCGCGACGATCGAGCGAGAACACCTGCGGGGCGATCAAGCTGACGCGGGCCGCGTTGTCGCGAAAACTATTAAGGCTGGCGGTGCCGGGAACGGAGTAAAACAGGGCCTCGGAGTGGGACGTCGCGACCGGAATCTCGTGGCTCAGCCGGCCACCGGCGCGGGCGGCCCGCGCAGCGGCAGCCACCGAAACGTCCTCGTTCTGCGCCGAAGTACCCACGATCAACCCGCTCAAGATCAAGGCGCTCAGCAGGGATCGCATCGCAAGACTCACCTTGTCAGTATAACGGCGCGGATCAGGCCTGGGTTGCCGGGGATTTGTCTTAGTGCCGCGAAGGACACGGGTGCGTCGGCCAAACGGGAGGTTGAAGCCGCAATCTCGGCAACGCTAGAGCTCCGTCGGAAGGGGCCCTGCATGATGCGATCGGCCAGATTGTCCCACCTCACTGCACGCTGCCGGAATCGCTGTCATCGGCCAGCAGAATCTCCCCGGCATAGCTCGCGCCAGACAGCCGCATCGTGCCGCCTTCGAAGAAAAACAGCAGTGTCACCTCCGGGTCGCGCCGCAACTCGAAGTACTCGAGGGCGCCGGGAGCGCCAGATTGCAAGGAGACCTCGCAGCGGGTCAGATTCGATATGGTGAGCACCATCCCGCCGAGGGGTTCCACGCTGCCGTCATAGCGGATCGAGACCGGACGTTGCGGCGCCCACCCCAGCGTCGCCGTGCGCTCATCCGCTCCCAGCGTCAGACCCACGAAGCGCAGCGCATCGTGCAGGTCCAAGCTGGCGCCCTGCACCACCAACTCCGCCGTGGGAGTGTTGAGTAGCGGCGGCTCGATGTCGTGGAACATTTCCGCCAACGGCGTGAGCACCGGCGGCAGGGAGGGACGCGGCGCTGCCGCACGATGTGGTGCACCGGAACGAGGGGGCTTAGCCATGCAGTTCAAGTCTAGACGGACACGGGCGCGTCGACCAGCCGGGGCTGCCCGACCCGGCGCCCTGAAGCGAGCGCCGGGCGCCAGTGCTCCCTTGGGTCGCTGCCCGTTGCCCGGTCTCTGGCTCGCTGCGCCAGCGCCGGCGCCTTAGAACGGAATATCGTCGTCGGTAATCTCGGTGGACGCCGACGATGAAGGCGCGAAGCGGGGCTCCTGGCTATAGTCTTCCGCGGGCCCGGCGGCGCCGCCCTGCGCTCCGGCAGCGGCACTGCGGCCGCCGCCTTCTTTGCCACGACCGCCCAGCATGACCAGTTCATTGGCGATGACTTCGGTCATGTAATGCTTCTTGCCTTCTTTGTCGTCCCAAGTGCGCGTCTGTAACCGTCCTTCGATGTAGACGCTGGAGCCCTTCGTCAGATACTGGCCGGCGACTTCAGCCAGCCGGGCCCAGCAGACGATGTTGTGCCACTCGGTCCGTTCCTGGAACTCGCCGCTGGTCTTGTCCTTCCAGCGGTCGGTGGTGGCGATGCTGAATTTGGTCACGGCCTGACCACTGGGCGTGTATTTCTGCTCCGGGTCTTTGCCGAGGTTGCCGATCAAGATCACTTTGTTGACGCTGCGCGAGGACATGACTTCTTCTCCCTGTAACGATTGCCTGTAACGCTCCAAACTTCAAAAATCCGAGAGGGCGCCTCTACGTGTGGCGCTCCACGAGGTGCTGCATGAGTTCCTTGCCCAGCTTTTGGGCTTCGGCGAAGTGGGTCTGGTAGTCGCGAAACCAGCGATTAAATTCCAACGCCGTGGCGGGATCCAATTGGGCGCGCATGATCATGTCGCGCACGTAAACCGGGTTGGGCAGCAACGCCTCCTCCCGGAGTTCTTCAAGGGCGAGTTGCGGATCGTAGTGGTAAGCCATGAAAAGAAACCGCGAGTTCCGCCCTCCATCATAGGCGATGGCGCGGGCATGTCGAGCGGCTTGGGAGCTCACCCGCCCCCTCAGGGGCGCCTCCTTGTTCTCCCTCACCAAGGGGTACGGAGCCGTGCTGGGTGTCCGCGCCCGAATCCCAAAACCGGGATGCGCATGGACGTGGTACCTCCCGATTCTTGTAGAATAGGAGACGTAGAAGTCCGGCCGAAACAGCGAAACTACCGCGTGCATTACCTTCTGCTTCATTACGGCTACGCCTTCCTCGTGATCGGGTTGGCGCTGGAAGGCGACGCGACCTTGGTTGCGGCGGCCTTGCTGGCGGGGCAGTCGTACTTCGATTTGCGCTGGGTGGTGGGGCTGGGGGTCCTGGTCACGGTGGCGGTCAACGAGCTGCTGTACGAGTTGGGCTCGGCCGGCGCATGCCAACGCTGGTTTGCCGCCTCCAACGCGGTCCGCATCAAACCGTGGCTGCAAGGCGGGGGTGGGGGAGCGACGTTGCTGTTTTCGCGCTTTCTGTGGGGAGCGCGCCTGCTGATCCCCTTTGCCGCCGGCGTGACCCACGTCCCGCGGCAGCGCTTTGTCTCCTACAACATTCTCGGTGGGGTGTTCTGGAGCGTCGCGCTCGTCTACTTCGGCTACGCCATTCAGGCGGCGTTTGGGACGCTGCGCCACAACCTGTTGCATTTCATGCCGAACCTGGCGGTCACGCTGTTTCTACTCGGCATTGCGGTCGGCATCGGTTCGATCCCGCGGCAGTTGAGTCGCCGCCATCAGCGCAAGCCGCGCTTCAGCCTGCTGGGAGTTCGCCATCTCTGGAGTCATCATCCGGCCGCGGCCCCCTCACCCAGCCCGATACCGGCGCCTTCCCACTCACGGCGACAACGCAGGAAACTGCACGAGCGGGGCTGAGGGACAATGGCGTGGCGGCCAAGCAGGGCCCCCCAACCCAGCACTCCACAACGGGCGCGGGGAGTCCAATTCGCCCCCGGCGTTCCAGTTGGTCGCTGCCCCCCGTTTGTCCGGCTCGATGGGATGGGCAAATTCGTTTCCCACCGCAGCGTGTTGTAGCGCGCCAGCACCCGATTTTCGGAGTGAACACTTGACTCCATGTATCTTCCTGATTAGACTCCACTTAGGCTCGCACCCGGCGGGCGGCGCGACGGGGACCCAGCTACTTGATCAAACTCGACATCGTCAACGAAGTGGTCAACCGCACCGGCATCAGCAAGGCCAAAGCGGAAGATGCGGTGGAGACTGTGTTCGAAAGCCTCAAGCTGGCGCTGGAACGCGGTGAGCGCATCGAGTTGCGTGGTTTTGGGGTGTTCAATGTACGCCCGCGCAAAACCGGCATCGGACGCAATCCACGCACTGGCGCCGAAGTCAGCATTCCTCCCGGCAAGGCCGTGCGCTTCAAGCCCGGCAAGGAACTGCAAACCATCGAATAGACCGGCTTGGACTCGCGACCAACATTCCTGCTGTGTCCTCCCTTTTAACGTCACCTGACGCTTTGCCGGAGCTGACGCCCTCGCCGCAGCTCTACCGCGCCCTCGTCGTCGAACCCACCTATCGCCCGGGCAGGCTGTTGCCGGCACTTCTGTTCGTGCTGACGGCGGTGAGCACGACGCTGGTGGGAGCCCGCCTGCAGTACAACTTCAATCTCGGCAGGCCCCCTTTTGCCACCTCGGATGACGTGATGCCGTTCGTCTGGGCATGGCATCAACCGGGCGTGTTGCGGTTGGGCCTGCCTTTCAGCCTGACGCTGATGGGCATTCTGCTGGCGCATGAGCTGGGACATTACTGGGCCTGCCGCTATTACCGCATCCACGCCACCTACCCGCATTTTCTGCCCGCACCGACATTAATCGGCACGCTGGGCGCATTCATCCGCATTCGCTCGCCGTTCCGCAACCTGCGGCAGTTGTTCGACGTCGGCGTGGCCGGACCGCTGGCGGGATTCGTGGTCCTCCTGCCGATGTTGTGGTTGGGACTGCACTGGAGCCAGCCCATCACCTACCCGCCCGCCAGCAACGCGATGGAATTCGGCTGGCCGTGGCTGGCGCGCTTCGTCTTGCCTACGGCGCTACGCGGGCTGGGCCCGGAGGCGATTTATCTGCATCCCATCGCGCGCGCCGCGTGGATCGGCATGTTCGCCACCATGCTCAATCTGTTGCCGGCGGGACAGTTGGATGGTGGGCACCTGCTGTTTGCCTACTTCCCGCGCTTGCACCACCGGGTTTCGTGGCTGTTGGTGCCGCTGCTGTTGCTGGCCGGCGCCTACTTCTGGCACGGCTGGTATCTCTGGGCGGCGGTGGTGGCCAGCATGCGCGGCAGCCATCCCTACGTACCCCGCACGCAGCACTTGGGCGCCGGACGGGCGTGGCTCGCCCTGCTGGCCCTGCTTCTGTTCGCGGCAACGTTTACGCTGACGCCTTTCGTTCTCAAATAATCGGTCTACCGGTTGGCGTGCACCTTGGGGCGATTTGTGAAAGACGGATCGGCGTCAATGGCAACCACATAAGCGCTGGGAAATGCTGCCGGGTCGTAGCCCGCACCGGTGATGGTGTTATGGATGATCTTGTCGTTATTGCCCACGTCCGATACGCCGGCCTGGTAGCCGAAGCCGCCGTAGTCGTTGTACAACCCATCGCTTGAGATCAGGTTATTCACGGCCTTAATGTTGGTGGCGGTCGTAGGTGCCGAAAAGCCATCCGCCGCGATGTTGGTGAGGAAAATCCCGACATCGTTGTTGCTGACTGTGTTGCCGACGATCTGAGTGCCCACCGTGTAGGGACAGGGGTTTCCGTCCGGGCAGGTGCCGTAACCCGGGCCACCCACCGCCACGATGCCGCCCGACACGGTGCTGGTGCCCGTGTAGGAGTTGCCGACCACTTGATTGCGCATCACGCTGGCGCTGGCACCGTATCCGACCTGAATTCCGTTCTGGGCGATGAAGTCCACAGGACCAAGTCCCAGGACATGATTGTCGGAGATCGCCACCCGCGTGCCGAGTCCGTTGGTGACGATACCGCCCTTCTGATAATTCCACACGCGGTTTCCGGAGATTGTTCCGCTGGTGCTGCCCGTCAGGAACGCCCGGTAATAGATCGCGATCCCGCGCTGGACGCCGTTGAAAGGCGAATCGCCGATCTGGTAAATACTGCTGTCAGTGATGTCGACCGCAACGGCATTCGTGTCTCCGTTGACCACCACCCCGAACCAAAGTGCGCCGTGAATCGTAGCGTGCTGAACGGCGCCGCGGCCCGCGTTGTAATACACCCCGATATCGCAGCCGGTCGCGTCCAAGTCCCCGGAAACGGGAGCGGTGGGATTGATCAGTGCCGCCTTCAGGGGGATACCGTAACGGCTGAAACCCGTGGGGTAACACGAGACTGCCAGAAGTTGCCCGGCAAAAAGAACGAGAAAGCCAATCTGACAGGTGACCGCGAAGTAGGAAGAACGGCGCACGCTTACCTCCAACTCAAAACCTAAGGTCCCGAGGTGGACTCATGCTCCTCTACAGGCGGACCCCTGTCAAGCGAGCACGAAGAATACAGCCGAACTGACCCAGACCGGGCGCTGGGGTGGGAGCCCCCCGCTTGGCCGACGTGCCAGCGTCCGTGCAGTAGGCGCTCCTTTCCCTAATTCAAGTTCACCGGATCAACGTCAATGCCCACCGCGGTAACGGGAAACCGATGTTCGCGCAGAAACGCGCGCAGCCGTTGCAAGGTCAGTTGCAAGGCTTGGCGGCGCGGGCTCTTGAGCAGGAACTGAAAGCGATACTCCGCCTTAAGCCGCGGCACCGAGGCGGGGGCGGGGCCACAGACCTGGACCGGGGCTCCCGAACGCTCCAGCTCGGCCGCGAGAAACGCGGCGAGAACGCGCGTGAACTGCTGGGCCCGATCCAAGTCGGCGTGGCGCACCGAGAGAGCCGCCAGGGCGCCTGAAGGCGGGTAGTGCAGGAGGCGCCGGAAGCGCTCTTCCTTCTCTTGAAAATAATGAAAGTCGTTTTCGACGACGGCGCGCAACGCATAGTGGTCGGGGTGCAGCACCTGCAGGATGACCTGCCCGGCGACCTCGCCGCGCCCGGCGCGACCCGCGACCTGGGTAAGGAGCTGATAGGTGCGTTCCGCGGCGCGAAACTCTGGAAAGGTGAGTCCGCCATCGGCGTTGATCACCCCCACCAGCGTGACCGCGGGAACGTCGTGGCCCTTGGCGATCATCTGCGTACCGACCAGGATGTCGTAGTTGCCGGCGCGGAAGTCGCCGAGGATCTGCTCGAAGGCGCGCTTGCCGCGCGCCGTATCACGGTCCAGGCGCGCGATGCGCGCCCGCGGCAGGTGGGCGGCGAGCTGCTCCTCGACCTTCTCACTGCCCGTCCCCATGAAGTAGATGTGCTCACTGCCGCACTCCGGACACCGCTGCGGCACGGCCAGGGTGAACCCGCAAACGTGACAGACGAGGTTGTGCTCGCGTTTGTGAAACGTGAGCGAGAGCGCGCAATCGCGGCATTGCACCACCACGCCGCAACTGCGACACATCACCACCGGGGCGTAGCCGCGACGGTTGATCAGGATCAGGCTCTGCTCCCCGCGCCTCAGACGATCCTCGAGGGCCTGCAATAGGGTGACGGAAAAGGTCGTCTCCTCGGCCTTCTGCCCGCGCTTCGGCTTCTGTTCCGCGGCGGTGCGTTGAAACTCGGCGCGCATGTCCACCAGTTGAATCTGCGGCAGGGGACGCTGTTCGACTCGCTGCCGCAGTGTCACCAGGCGGTAACGTCCGCGCGTCACCTGGGCATAGCTTTCGAGCGACGGGGTGGCGGAGCCGAGGACGACGGCGGCGCCGCCCAGCTTGCCGCGCAGCACCGCGAGATCGCGGGCGTGGTAGCGCGGCGATTCCTGCTGTTTGTAGGAACCGTCGTGCTCCTCGTCCACCAGGATCAGGCCGAGGTGCGGCAGCGGTGCGAAGATCGCGGAACGGGTGCCGATCACCACGCGTGCCTGTCCCTGCTGGGCGCGATGCCAGTGTTGTGCCCGCTCGCGCGCACTCAGGCCGGAATGCTGGATCGAGATGGCGCCGGGAAAGGCGTCTTCGAAGTCGGCAAAGACCGCCGGGGTCAGCCCGATCTCGGGCACCAGCAGCAGCGCGTTCAGCCCCCGTTCCAGCGTCGCCGCAATGGCAGCGATGTAGACAGCGGTCTTGCCGCTGCCGGTGACCCCGTGCAGCAACACGACCTTACCTGCGGCTCCCGCGTCGGGGCCGAGCGGCAGGCCGGAGACGATCGCCTCCAAGGCCTCCCGCTGGGCGGCATTGAGTTGAACGCGGGGACGCGGCGCCCAGCGCGGTGCTTCCGGAGGTGCTTCCAGGCTGAGCCGTTCGATCCAGCCCTGTCGCCGCAACGTGGCGAGTGCGGAGGCCGAAGCGGCACGCAGGGCAGCAAGGGGAAGCACACCCTCGGCCTGTGCCAACTGCCGGAGCACGGCCTGCTGCTGCGCCGAAACGCGCTTCGGCAGGGCCCCCTGCATCGCCTCTTTCCCCACCGCGGTGAGGCGATACGCGGGCGTCACGCGTCCCGCGGGTGCGCCCGTCTCGGCCGTGCTTTCGGCGGACTCGACCAGCCATTTGCGGCGCAGCGCCGCCTCCACGGCGGCCCCGAAACGGCGGCGAGCCCCGGCCGCGGCCACTCCCGCGCGCGCCACAGCCAGCAGTTCCATGAGTTGGCCACTGCGGGACGGGGCCGGCGCTTCGCCGGTCTTGAACAACAGCAGCGGGCGGCGAGCCAGTGCCTCCTCGCCGCGCGGCGTGAGACGCAGATGGCGTTGCGCACGCACCTCGGTGGCGGGGGGCAAGGCACAGCGCAGCGCCTCGCCCAATGGCGCCTGGTAGTACGACGCCGTCCAACGCGCCAGGGCCAGGACGGAAGCGTCCAGCACCGGAGCCGTGTCCAACACGCGCCCCAGTAACTTGATCTCCTGTCCGGCGGCCAAGGTCGGACGCTGTTGATGCACGGCCAGCACGACGCCAACCAGATGCCGGCGTCCCCACGGCGCCAGCACACGCATCCCCACCTCGACTTTGACACCGTGCGGCGCCAGATAGGTGAACGTCTGGTCGAGAGGCACGGGCAGCGCCACCTCGACGAAGCTCTCGGGTGTGGTTCGCGACACTGACATTGGCCCCGCTCAGGGTAGCAGGCCGGTTGCCGGGCGAGCGCGCTGCTCGCCGTGTGGGACAGATACTCTTGTCTGTCCTCCCCAGTGGTCCGCAGTACGGGCCGCAGTCGTGCACGACGGCAGGGAGTTTACGCCCGCTGCGCGGGTGGTTGCGGGAAAAGGACGGAGTGCCGGTCAGCTCACGGCGCACAACCGGTCGGATTCCAGGGACGGTTGCAATACACGGGCTGCAGGGGGAGAATCGCTCAGTTCGAATTCGCGTGCTCAAACGAGTTACCAAGGTTTCTCCACCATGCGTCCAAGACATCTCGGCGTTGCGCTTTTCCTTCTCTTGTCCACTACGCTGGCGATGGCCGCCAGCGACGTTGTCGGTATCTGGCACGGCAGTTCAAACGATGGCCAGAACGAGAACCCCTTCACGCTGACCATCGTGCGCGATGCGGGAGTGCTGAAGGGCAGCATCGACGTCGCCGACAACACCTATACGCTCGACCACCTGGTGGTCACTGACGAGGGCAAGGTGACGTTCTCCATCAACATCAACGGCAGCCTCTATACCAACGAGGCCACCTTGGAGGGCGACACCCTGGCCGGCACCTACAGCAGCCCCGACGGTGATGGCACCTGGAAGGCGACGCGCGGCAAGCCGGCGGATGCGGGCAGTCATTAGCAGCGGCGTCGCCCACTGACAAGGAAACCGCGCTCACGCCACCGTCAGCAGGATGGGTGCCGTTTTCGTTATCACGACAGTGTGTTCGACGTGCGCCGAGAGACTGCGGTCGGCGGTACTCACCGTCCAGCCATCCCGCTGCAGGAATCCTTTCCCGCCGCCCGCCGCGATGATGGGCTCGATCGTCACGACCAGTCCTTCCGTCAGCCGGGCGGGGTTGCGCGTGTCGTGAAAGTTCGGCACGCTGGGCTCCTCGTGAATCGTTCGCCCGACGCCGTGGCCGCAGAGGTCGCGCATGACGCTGAACCCGCAGCGCCGGACCTCCTGCTCGACCGAACGCCCGATCTCATTCACCCGGTTCCCGGCGCGCGCCACATGCAGCGCCTGCTGCAACGCCCGCTCGGCACACCGGAGCAGGGCGTCGGCGACCGGCGACACCGAGCCCACACGCACCGTCACGGCGGCATCGGCAAAGAATCCGGCTTTTTCTGCCACCAAGTCGAGCTTCACCAGGTCGCCATCTTGCAAGACCCGGCTGCTTGGAATGCCGTGAATGGCCTCGTCGTTGACGCTGATACACACGGCTGCTGGGTATCCGTAGACCTTGGGTGGGGCTGATTCTGCGCCATTTTCCGCCAGGACCTCGGCACCGATACGATCCAGTTCCGCCGTGGTGATGCCGGGGCGAACCGCCGCCGCCATGGCATCGAGCGCCGTGCGCACGATACGTCCAATCCTGCGGAGCTGCTCGAGTTCGAAGCTTGTTCGGATTGACATCCGGATTCCTCTCGATCTCGTGTTTATCCGCTCTTCGGTAACAAGTCAACCAACCTTGATAGACGCCGGCGCAGGAAAAGCACATGCGTATTGCATCGTCGCCGCTCACTCTGGAATCTAATCCCGCCATGAAGGCCATTCGCATTCACGCTTATGGGGGGCCCGAAGTTCTGCGTTACGAAGACGCTCCCGATCCGCAGCCGGCTGCCGACGAGCTTCTGGTCAGGATTCACGCCGCCAGCGTCAACCCTGTGGATTGGAAGGTGCGGGAAGGCCACTTGCAACGTTTCCTGAAGCACCGTTTGCCGCTCATTCTGGGTTGGGACGTGGCCGGTGAGGTCGTGAGTGCGGGTGCCGCAGTGACCGGCTGGTCAAAAGGCGATGCAGTCTACGCCCGCCCCGACCTTGCGCGCGATGGTTCCTATGCCGAGTTCATGGTGTTGCGTGCCACCGAGGCCGCGCCCATGCCGAAAAGTCTGGATTTTACTCATGCCGCCGCCGTGCCTCTGGCGGCCCTGACCGCCTGGCAGTCGCTCTTCGATGCCGCCGGCTTGACCGCCGGACAACGCGTCCTGATCCATGCTGGGGCTGGGGGCGTGGGCGCTTTCGCCGTGCAGTTGGCGCACCACAAGGGTGCACACGTCATCGCCACCGCATCCCAGCGCAATGCGGCCTTCATACGCGACCTGGGCGCCGATGAAGTGATTGACTACCACACAACGCGTTTCGAGGAAGCCGTCCACGATCTCGATGTCGTGTTCGACACGGTCGGCGGCGACGTCCAGGACCGCTCCTGGTCCACGCTGCGCCGGGGCGGGTTCCTGGTCTCCATCGTGCGCGGACCAGCGCAGGAAGTCGCCGCGCAGCATGGGGTTCGGGCGCAGTACGTCTTCGTCCAACCCAACTCCGCCCAGTTGCGAGAAATTGGGGCGTTGATTGATGGCGGAAAGATCTCGGTCACGGTGGAAACCGTGCTGCCACTGGCCGAGGCCGCCGAGGCCCAGAAGCGCAGCGCCGAGGGCCACACGCGCGGCAAGATCGTCCTGCGCGTGCGCGAAGGGGGAGGCAGGGAGTAAGGGGGGACGGGAAAGCAGCTGTCTCTTATACACATCTGACGCTGCCGACGATCTTACGCGTGTA
>CALEJU010000074.1 GCA_937898755.1 uncultured Acidobacteriota bacterium
TTTTTTTTTTCAAGCAGAAGACGGCATACGAGGTTTCTGCCTGTCTCGTTGGCTCGGAGATGTGTATAAGAGACAGGGGGGGACGAGGGGAGGCAGGGGCTTTCTTTGTGGCTTCCTCGCGACGGGCACCCGTTGGGAGGTTCCCTGATCTTCAGCGTATCAATCGAATCTCGACATCGACGTCGAGTTCGGCCCACAGGCGGTCGGCGGTCAGGACCGGTGCGTGACGTTGAAATGCCAGGGCCAGACAGGCACGGTCGCCGAGCGAGAGACCCCAGCGGCGCGTGAGCGGCCACAGCAGAGCCCATGCAACTCGTCGTCTGGCGTCATTCTCAAATCATGGCTTAAAAACAGAACCATGCCATAGCGCTCTATCCCTGCGTCACCGCGCGGGGATCGAAGGCCTCAAGCACGCGTCGCACCCCGTCGAAGACCTGCGTGGCGGTGCGTGCGGCGAGCGGCAGTCGCAGCACGCCGCCGGGCGTAAATTGCGCGTTAGGAGTGGCGCGCACCAGCGCGGCAAGGCGCTGCGGATCCACCGGCGCCTCGTCCATGAAGCGCACGGAAAGCACCTCGCCGCGCCGTTCCAGACTTTTCACTCCGGAGCGGCGGCAACTGGTTTTCAGGCCGGCGTATTCCAGCAGGTTCTGCACGGCGGCGGGCGGCGGTCCGTAGCGGTCGGCAAGTTCCTGCAGCACGTCCTGGCGGGCGTGGTCGTCCTCCGCCTCCGCCAGCCGCTTGTACATGCGCAGGCGTTGGTTCTCCTCGGCGATGTACTCGTGGGGGATGCGGATGTCGAGTCCCAGTTGGATCAGGGTCTCAATGTCGGCTTCCACCGGCTGGCCCTTGAGTTCGCGCACCGCGCGTTCGAGCATGTGGACGTAGAGATCGAAGCCGACCGCCTCGATGTGGCCGCTCTGTTCGCCGCCCATGAGGTTGCCGGCGCCGCGCAGTTCGAGGTCGAGGGCGGCGATCTTGAAGCCCGCGCCGAGGTCACTGAACTCGCGCATGGCGGCCAGCCGCTTGCGGGCGATGGGCGTCAGCTCGGATTCCGAAGGCACCAGGAGATAGGCGTAGGCGCGCCGATTGGAACGTCCCACGCGACCGCGCAGTTGGTAGAGTTCGCTCAGGCCGAGGCGGTCGGCGCGATTGACGATGATGGTATTGGCGAGCGGGATGTCGAGCCCATTTTCGATGATGGTGGTTGCCACCAGCACGTCGGCCTCGTTCCGCATAAAGCGCAGCATGACGCGCTCGAGCTCCACCTCGCCCTCGCCGGAAGCCGTGCCATTGGCAGCCGCCGTACCCTTGCGCCGGGCGCGACCGGCCGCGCCGCCCATCTGTCCGTGGCCCACCGCGATGCGCGCGGCGGGGACCAATTTTTGGATCAGGCCGGCAATCTCCCAGATGGTCTCGACGCGATTGTGTACGAAGTAGACCTGGCCGCCGCGCGTCATCTCGTTCTCGATGGCGGCGCGGATCAGGTTTTCGTTCCACGGGGCGACCACGGTCTGGATCGCCAGCCGATCCTTGGGCGGGGTCTCGATCACCGACATGTCGCGCAGGCCGACCAGGGACATGTTGAGTGTGCGCGGAATCGGGGTCGCCGACATGGCCAGCACATGGACTTCCTTCTTGAGCTGCTTGAGGCGTTCCTTGTGACGAACGCCGAAGCGCTGCTCCTCGTCAACCACCAGCAGGCCGAGGTTCTGAAACACGATGTCCTTGGAGAGCAGGCGGTGCGTTCCGATGACAATGTCCAGTCTTCCGCTGACCAGCCGCGCCACCACCTCCTTTTGCTCCGCGCTGGAGCGGAAGCCGCTGAGCATGTCAATCGAGATGGGGAAGGCGGCGAAGCGACGCTTGAAGGTCTGGAAGTGCTGGAAGGCCAGGACCGTGGTCGGGGCGAGGATGGCCACCTGGCGTTGCTCCATGACGACCTTGAAGGCCGCCCGCATGGCGACCTCCGTCTTGCCGTAGCCGACATCGCCCACCAGCAGGCGGTCCATGGGCACGGTTCCCTCGAGATCAGCGCGGGTATCAACGATGGCGCGGGCCTGGTCGGCGGTCTCGGTAAAGGGGAAGGTGTCGGCAAACTCCTGGTGCCAGTGGGAGTCCGGCGCGCAGGGTGCAACCCGCACCGCCTTGCGGTCGGCATAAAGCTTCATCAGCTCGTCGGCCATGTCCTTCATGGCCTTCTTTACCTTGGTCTTGCGTGTTTGCCACTGCGTGCCGCCCAGCCGGTCGAGAGCTACCGGCGGGCCCTCAGCGGCGCGATACTTCTGCACCAGATCCATGCGCGTCAGCGGCACGTACAACTTGGCCTGCTCCGCGTACTCCAGCACCATGAACTCGCCGGATTCGGGCGTGGCCGGGGGAAGGTGGCGCGAACCCACCGGCAAGGGCTCGGCGTCAATCTTCTTCAAGCCGGCGTACTTGCCGATGCCGTGCTCGACGTGGACGACGTAGTCCCCCAGGGCCAGATCACGAAAATCGCTGAGAAAGGTCGAGATCTGCGAGCCGCTGCGCGGCGGACCTCCCGGTTGTCGCGGCAATCCTGCGGTTTCGAAGACGTCCGCTGATGCGTAGAAGGTCACCTGCTCCGCGGGTAGCAGGAAGCCGCGGGCGAGGTTGCCGCGCACGATGATGTTGCGCGGTTCCTCGGTCGAGAAATAGGACTTTTCGGCGAGAAACGCATCGCCGTGCTGCGGTCGCACGCCGAGCTGAAAGGGAATGTTGTACTCCGTGAACAGGTCGCTGAGGCGTTCCACCTCGCCCATATTCGCGGCGACGAAAATCATGCGCCCACCCTGTTGCAGGGCGTTGCGCACGTCCTCCATCAGGCGCGCCACGGCGCCATGAAAGCGCGGTGCGGGGCGCGACGCCCATGCCGTTTGAACACGGGGCCGGGACGGGGGCGGCACGCCGGGAATCGGCGTGTCCAGCGGATCGGAGGGCGCGGGTACCCGCGAACTCTCGAGCGATCGCGCGCGCAGTTCCAGCGTCTCGGCGCTCAGGTCGAGCTCCTCCAAGCGTAATTCGCGCAGATCAAGACCCGGCCGTCCGGCGATCTGGGCCTCCACGTCCTGCGGCGCGAAGAAGATGCTTTCCGGCGCGGGAATGTCGCTCACGTCTGCGCCCGCGTCGGTCTTGCGCAGCGCCGCGAGATAGCGATCCTGCAGCCGTTGCCACCAACGCTCCAACTCGGCCTGCACCAGGGCTGGCTCGGCCACCACGACGGCGGCCTCGGGGGCGAGATCCAATACCGAGTGCACAAAGCCTTCCAGACCTGGAATCCGGAACTCCCAGCCCGGCGCCAAGGCGAGCTGGTCGCCCGCCTCGCCGCTCAGGCGCGCGATGCGCTCCGGCGTCGGAGGCAGCGGGGTCAGAGCCAGCAGCGTCGCCTCCGTGATCTGTCGCGCGGAACGCTGCGTCTCTGGATCGAATTCGCGCAGCGACTCGATCTCATCGCCAAACAGCTCGACGCGCACAGGACGTGCGGACTCAGGACTGAAGACGTCCAGCAGGCCGCCGCGTACTGAGTACTGGCCCGGTTGTTCGACCGGATCGCTGCGGCGATATCCCACCAGATTGAGATACTCAGTGAGCCCTTCGAGGTCGAGAAAGTCGCCGCGGCGCAGGGTACGCGCCAGGTTGCGGTAGCTGGCTGGAGGGGCGAGGCGCGTCGCCAAGGCGAGCGCCGGCACCACCAGGAGAGGCAAACCGCGGGTGGCCTTCCACAGCGCCTGGGCGCGCCGCTCCAGAATCTCGTCGTGCGTCGAAAGGCCTTCGTAGGGATCGATCTCAATCGCCGGCAACACGAGCGGCGGGTCCTCGGCCGTGCTCCGCGTCAATTCCTGAAAGCTCTCCAGCCCGTCGCGCCATTCCTCCGCGCTATCGTTGTCGGGCACCACGAGTACGACCCGTTGCTGGGCCCGGCGGTGCAGCAGGACGGTGGCCAGCACCTGTGCTCCCGGGGTGAGGCCGCTCAACTCGCACCGCTGGCCTCGCCGCACGGCGGCGGCAGCCCCTTCCATCGAGCCGCCTGCGCCAATCCCAAGAATGAAATCGCGAACGAAGGGCAAAATCATGGCTAGAACACGGGCTGAACCGCACAACGGCGACCGCCCCGCAACCGGACTCGCGCCAGTGCCGGCCGAAACACAGCAAGGCCCGCGGGGCAGGGCGCAAGGGCCCGGTCCCGTGGTAGAGACGGACACAAATCTTAGGTTCTATTCTACGAGGGATGACGGTTGTTGCAGCGGACACCTGAGTGAAGGTCCAACCATCCCCTTCCGAAGTCGCATGTCGAGACCGGCATGGCGGGGCGGCAGCGGGAGCAGCGGCTACCGGGGACCTCGGCCATCGGCTTGAGGCGCCCTGGCGGGTAGCGCTCGCATGGCTGACACTGCTCTTCTTGCGCCGTTTCCGTTACGGAAGGTGGCGTAGTCCGGCTGGGGTCGGTAACGGTCCTGCCGCGAAATACCGGGAACAAGCCGTTAATCTGCCGCAATGACCCGCTGGTTTGGAATGGTGCCTGCCGTGCATGAAGGCCGGGCAGGAGAGTTGGCATGAAGCGCGAACTGCATTCCCCGGGTACGTGCCACCATTGCGGCCGCCCATTGAACGTGAACGAGACTCCGGCGCCCCAGTTCGGTCTGGCGGTAGTGCGCTGTGCCGGTTGCCGGTATCAGCACTTGTTCTCGCCAGCCGAGTTGTCGGTGGCGCGGCAATTCCTGATCGCGCACGCTCCCACGGCTTCCGGCGCGGCCTGAGTGTAGGGCGCGGGCACGGCCAGGGGTCAGGCCGCTTGTCGGGGAGCAGGGTGCTGTCGCAACAGGAGCAGTTCCTTGCGCGCCCGGTCGAGCGTCCGCATGGCTTCCTCCAACTTGCGCTCGGCATCCTGTCGCCGCTGCACCGAGTAGACATGGCGGGCCAGTTCGATCTGCAACGCTTCGACCCGGCGAAAGGCCGAGCGATAGGTACGTTCTTGCGCAGTTTCCATGTTGACCTCGGGCGCAGCGCCCACGTCCAAGCATAGCTGAGAGCAGAGTTCCGCCCGCGTCCGTCGGGAGCTGATTCCGACTTTGGATCATCTTGTGAGTGGGCTGGCCGGGCTGGTGGATTGCGCAAAGGCACGGCAGCCTCTAGGCTAGAAGGGTGGCCGACCGCATCTTTCTCAGCCTCTGGTTTCCGACCCAACTCGAAAACGAGATGCTGCCGCGCTTGGAGTCGGCACTCCTGCAGTTCCCGATCTCGAAGCGTCGTTCGGGAGTCCTGAGCGTCACCGTGCAGCCGCTCGAATGGAGCGAGGCCGCGCTGCTGTCCGAGGTCTTCGAGCCGGGCATTCCCAGTCCTGCCGCCGTCGCCGCTCTGCGCGAGTTTGCCCACGACGATTACGCCTTCGAGGCGGTGGCGTGTTGGGATGTCTGGACCTTCAGCCGCACGGGTTGGAAACTGGATCCGCTGCCGGTGCGCTTCGTGGCAATCGGAGAACAATTCGGAGACGCCGCCGCGCGCGAGATGGGGCACCTCATGCTCGACCTGGGAATGGACACCCCGTTTCTTGCCGAAGGCGCTGTTTGGAATCCGCAGACGGAAACACGCATTGCCGCCAACATCGCGCAGCTCCTGAAGCTCAGTCACGACCTGGAAGCCACACTCCACCCCACGGGACGTCTGCTATGGTCGGAATCCGACCGCGATCTTGCCCATCAACTCACGGCGCGATTGCAGCGTGTTCACTGACACCGAATTCCCGGGTCGCAATGATGCATCGTTCCCACATTTTTGCCTTGGTCATGCTCTGCAGTATC
The DNA here is from genome assembly GCA_937898755.1 of uncultured Acidobacteriota bacterium. GTDB lineage: Bacteria > Acidobacteriota > Terriglobia > Terriglobales > SCQP01 > CALEJU01. Next base: position 5,817 of record CALEJU010000074.1, read on the forward strand.
GTCTGTACGGCGTCCATCCAGGGTCCGAGCGACAACCCCGATCATCCGGTCGGGAACCGCAATGAGCTGACGCTGGCCGGCCTGCAACCGGGCCGCAGCCATTTGACCGACGCACTACGCCGTTTCTCCCGGCACTGGAAGCATCCCTCCGAGGAGGAACCGGATGTTTATGTCTGGAACCTCGCTGGCGTGCAAGTCAGCGTCGAGGTGGACGACCAGAAGGTCGTGCGCGTCGTCACCGTGGAAGATCACCGGCTTCATGCGGTCGCCCCCGCAATGCCGGTATTGAAGCGCTTGGAGACGGGACGCCGGCTGCGTCTGGGCGATGCACCGGAACGCCTGTTAGCGTTGTATGGCAAGCCCTTTTTCCGCGGTCCGGCCTCGCTTGAAGGGCGCGATGTCCAATTGATAGTCTTCAATTTTTCCTGGGCCGGCGCGGGAGTGCCGCAAATTCTGGAGTCCACGTTCGATCAGGGCAGGCTGATCCGGATGGTGCTATCTGCCGACTACTACTGAACTGGCCGGGTGAACGGCCTTTCCATGTTTGGCGCATGAACAACCTCGCACTTCGGCCCATCTAACGCATTTATGTCCTTCCACAGCGGTTGGCTGGCGGGCTTCTTCTACTTTTTTCTGCGCCGCGGTGGCTTGGGCCTACTGCTGCTGGGTGTTCTGGATTCGAGCTTTATGACGCTGCCGTTCGCAAATGACGTGGCGGTCATCATCCTGTCGTCGCTGCACCACGAACGCATCCTGTGGTATGCCGGGATGGCCGCGCTGGGTTCAGTCGCGGGTTGCTACGTCATGTACTGGGTGGGGCGTAAAGGCGGAGAGAGCTTTTTGCAGACCCGCATGTCTGCTCAGACCTTCAAAAAGATGCGGGAACGCACGGCGCAGCGCGGGCCGATCCTGCTTGCCCTGCCGGGGCTGATTCCACCGCCCTTTCCGTTTTCCGCTTGGGTGCTGGCGGCCGGGGCGCTGGACGTGCCGCGCGAGCGGTTTCTCGTCACCCTGGGGGGCGTCCGGCTGTTGCGTTTTCTGGCGGAGGGAATGCTCGCTTTCTGGGTCGGGCGCCGGGTGGTCTTCTGGTTACAAACGCCCAACTTTCAACACTTCATTCAGGTCCTCATGGGCCTGGCCTTTTTGGGCAGCGCCTATTCGATCGTGACCCTGGTGCGCAGCACCCGCAAGCACCGTCGCCGGAAACGGGCCTAGTCCTTGCCATGGCGGCGGGCCACCTCGCCTGGCCGACGCACCCGCGTTCAAAACGGCTTGGTGCCTCTCTGGCAGGCCTCGTGGTTGCGGCGCCTGCATCCTGCGGCATAGACTCACAGCAGGCCAGCCGTTTCCATGCCCCGCCTGCCTTCCCATCCCGGTGCGGTGCCTGCTGCCGCGGCGCCCGCGCGCCATCCCAGCCCAACAGAGCAGCGTTGGGAATCCGACGTGCTGGTGCCCGCCCTGACCCGCCACCCAGATCGTCCGGAGGCGTTCACCACCCTCAGCGGCACGCCCTTGCAGCGCCTTTTTACCGCGGCGGATTTACCGGCGGACTTCGACTTCGAACGCGAGGTGGGCCTGCCCGGCGCGCCGCCTTATGTGCGTGGGATCCACCCCACGATGTACCGCGGCAAGCTGTGGACGATGCGGCAGTTTTCCGGGTTTGCCAGCCCGGAGGAGACCAACGCCCGCTTTCGCTACCTGCTGGGGCAGGGTCAAACCGGGCTCTCCGTGGCCTTCGATTTGCCCACCTTGATGGGCTATGACAGCGATCACTCCCTGAGCGAGGGGGAGGTGGGGAAGTGCGGTGTGGCCATTGACAGCCTGGAGGACATGGAGGCGCTTTTCCTCGGCATCCCGCTCGGTGAGATCACCACCTCGATGACCATCAACGCGCCGGCGGCAGTGCTCTGGGCCATGTACCTGGTGACGGCGGAGCGGCAGGGGGTGCCCTGGGAAAGGCTGGCGGGCACGCTGCAGAACGACATTCTGAAGGAATACATCGCCCAGAAGGAGTTCATCTTTCCGCCCGAGCCTTCGTTGCGGCTGGTGGTGGACACCATCGAATTCGCCACCCTCCGGACGCCGCGTTTCCATCCAGTGTCAATCAGCGGCTATCACATCCGCGAGGCGGGAGCGACCGCCTTGCAGGAGCTGGCCTTCACCTTGCGCGACGGAATCGAGTACGTGGAGCGCAGCCTGCGCCGCGGTCTCGAGGTGGACGCTTTCGCTCCCCGGTTGTCATTTTTCTTCAATGCGCACAGCGACTTCTTCGAGGAGATCGCCAAGTATCGCGCAGCCCGCAAACTCTGGTGTCGCATCATGCAGGAGCGGTTCGGGGCGCGCGATCCGCGCAGTTGGATGCTGCGCTTCCATGCGCAAACCGCCGGCGTCTCCCTGACCGCCCAGGAGCCGATGAACAACATTGCGCGCGTGGCGCTGCAGGCCCTGGCGGCGGTGCTGGGCGGCACGCAGTCACTGCACACCAACGCGCTCGACGAGGCGCTGGCGCTGCCCACCGCCGAGGCGGCAACCATTGCGCTGCGCACGCAACAGATCCTGGCCGCGGAGACGGGAGTGGCCAACACCGTTGACCCGCTGGGCGGCTCCTACTTCATCGAGCGCCTGACCCTCGACCTTGCGGCCGGAGCCGAGGAGTACTTCGCCCGCATTGACGCCATGGGTGGGATGGTGGGCGCCATCGAACGTGGCTACCCGCAACGCGAGATCGCCGACGCCGCCTACGTTTGCCAGCAGCGCCTTGAACGGAGTCGCCAAGTGGGGGTGGGTGGCGGCGAGGCGGGGGCGTCGGACCCTGCGGTGGTGTCCACGCTTCAGATCGGCGATGAAGTGCGCGTGGCGCAACAGCGCAAACTGGAGCGTCTGCGCCGTCATCGCAACGCAGAGACCTTTGGCCGGAGCATGGATGCTCTGCGGCGCGCCGCCGAAGGCAGCGTCAACCTCATGCCTGCCTTGCTCGACTGCGTGCGGGCCGGGGCCACGGTCGGCGAGATTTGCGACGCGCTACGCGCCATCTTCGGTACGTATACCGAGACACCGGCCGCCTGAGTCAAGCGACAGGAATGAACATGGAACGAAAAATTCGCGTACTGGTGGCCAAGCCCGGCTTGGATGGCCATGACCGTGGCGCCAAAGTGGTGGCACGTGCTCTGCGGGACGCCGGCATGGAAGTCATTTACACCGGTCTGCGCCAGACCCCGGAAATGATCGTCACCGCCGCCCTCCAGGAAGATGTGGACTGCATTGGCCTGTCCATCCTGAGCGGTGCCCACAACGCCATCGTGCCGCGTCTCTGCGCTCTGCTGAAGGAGCATCACCTCGAGGACATCCTGGTCGTGCTGGGCGGTATCGTGCCCGACGCCGACATTGCGGCGCTCAAAGCCACCGGGGTGGCAGCAGTCTTCCCACCGGGCGCAAGGCTGGACGACATCGTGACCTTCATTCGCACCCATGTGCGCTCCGTCGCCGCCGGCTACCAGCCCTGAGAATGACAGGCGGGGAGGGAACCTAAGGCGCGTCCGAGGCTTGCTACACTTTTCTCCACCCATGGACTTGATTCTCATCGGTAAAGGCAAGATGAACCTCCTGGTGGAGAGCCTTGCCAAGGCGCAGGGACATCGCGTGGTGCAGTTCATTGACGGGCCGGGAGACTGGAAAGACGGCTGGATGCCCGGCTTGGTGGCGATCGACTTCTCTGTTCCCGAGGCGGTCATCGACAACCTGGAACGCGCCTTGCTTGCCGGTATTCCGGTGGTGATCGGCACTACCGGCTGGTACCACCGCCTCGAGGAGGCGCGCGAGCTGGTGGCCCGCAGTTCGGTCGGTGCGATCTACGGCGCGAACTTCTCGATTGGGGTGAATGCGTTCTATCGCATTGTGGCCGCGGCGGCGCGTGCCCTCCCCCCGGAGTACGGCGTGTTCGTCTCCGAAGCACATCACCGCCAGAAGAAGGACGCTCCGTCGGGCACCGCCGGGCGGCTGGCCGAGGTGCTGGCCGGCGAGGGCCGGCCGCCAGAATCCATGGCCAGCGTGCGCTGCGGCGCCATCCCCGGCACGCACACCGTGGGCTTCGACGCCGAAGCCGACACGATCACGTTGACCCATACCGCCCGCTCACGTCGCGGCTTTGCCGAGGGGGCCTTGCTGGCCGCAGGTTGGCTGCCGGGGCGTCGCGGGCTGTTCGAGTTTTCGCAGGTATTCGAGGCGCTGTTGCCCGCCAAAACGGCATCGGGCGCGGGAGAGATGCCATGACGACGCTTCCGGCCTCGCCGTTCCGTGGCTGCGGCACGGCTCTGATCACACCTTTTCGTTCCGATCTGAGCGTGGACGAAGCCGCGCTCCGCCACATCGTGCGCTTCCAGATTGCGGAGGGCATTCACTTCCTGGTTCCCGGCGGAACCACCGGCGAGACGCCCACGCTCAGCCACGAGGAGCACCGCCGCGTGGTGGCCATCGCGCTCGAAGAACGGCAGGCCGCGTCGCGTCCGGTTCCGATTCTGGCGGGTGCGGGCGGCAACAATACTGCCGGCGTCTGCACCTTTGCGCGCGAGTTGGAAGCGCTGGGCGCCGACGGCATTCTCTCCGTCGCTCCCTATTACAACAAGCCCACCCAGGAGGGCCTATACCAGCACTTCGCCGCCATTGCGAACGCGGTGCGCATCCCGGTGGTGCTCTACAACGTGCCCGGCCGGACCTCGAGCAATATCGAGCCCGCGACAGTGGCCCGCTTGGCCGCCATCCCGAATATCATCGGCATCAAGGAGGCCTCGGGCAGTATCAACCAGATCGGCGATGTCATCGCCGCCGTGCCGTCCGACTTCCTGGTACTGTCCGGCGACGACGCCATGACGCTGCCGTTGATGGTGTTGGGTGGTCAGGGCTTGGTCAGCGTGGCCAGCAACGCCATTCCCGGGCCGATGAGCGCACTCGTCCAAGCCGCCCTGTTGGGCAACTGGCAGGAAGCGCGCCGCCTGCACTTTCACTGGCTGCCCCTATTGCAGGCCAACTTCATTGAATCCAGTCCCATCCCGGTCAAAGCCGTCATGGCCCATCTGGGGTTGTGCCAAGAGGTGTATCGCCTCCCCATGGTTCCGTTGCAGGCGGCCAATCGCGAAAAACTGATGGCCGTGGTCGAACGCCTGAAAGTGACCGTCCCGGCCACGATCCGCGGTTAAATCCTCCCCATGTCCCAGACGCTGGTTGAATCGCTGCACGAGTTTTTTCTCGCCCCCGACCTCGCGCCGGTGCGCCAGGAGGCGCTCGCCGCCTTCCAGGAACTCAAGGAGGGATTGAACCGAGGCGCCATTCGAGCTGCCGTGCCGGGTCCTGACGGTTGGACGACACAAGTTTGGGTCAAGGAAGGCATCCTACTGGGCTTCCGACTGGGGGTGCTGGCGCCGGTCGGAGCCGCCGCGCCGGGCACGCAGCCGTTTTTCGACAAGGACACGCTGCCTCTCCGACCGCTCCATCTCGAGGACGGGGTGCGGGTGGTCCCCGGCGGCTCCAGCCTGCGCGATGGATGCTTTCTCGCGGCGGGCGTCATCTGCATGCCGCCCAGCTACGTCAACATCGGCGCCTACGTGGACGAGGGCACGCTGATCGATTCGCATGTCCTGGTTGGTTCCTGCGCCCAGATCGGTCGCCGCGTCCACCTCAGCGCCGGCGTGCAGGTGGGCGGCGTGCTCGAGCCAATCAACGCCGCCCCGGTGATTATCGAAGATGAGGTGCTGATAGGCGGCAATTGCGGTATCTACGAGGGAACACGCGTCGGTCGAGGCGCCGTCATCGCCGCCGGTACGGTCCTGACACGCGGCACGCCGATCTACGACCTGGTGCGGGAGACCGTGCATCGCGCCGGCCCCGATAGGCCGCTCTGCGTTCCGGAACATGCCGTCGTCGTGCCGGGCGCCCGCGCCGTGGCCCGCGGCCGGGGTCCGGAGTGGGGCCTGTCGCTGTACACCCCGGTCATTGTCAAATACCGCGATGACAAGACGGCACGTTCCGTCGAGCTGGAAGACTGGCTGCGAACATAGTTGGATTCGGCGAAGGTGTGACGCTCAATTCCCGCCTTCGGGTCCCCGGTTGGACGCGGCCAAGCCACGATCCGGGGATGGGGAAGTCACGACCAATTGAAGCGCCCCGCATCACCGACGCGCCAGCGTCGCGGAACATTTTTCCGTGCGACGGAGTCTCTGGCTGGCAGGAGGTTGCGCGTCATGTTTGAAGCCAGCCTGCTGTCCAGCGGTCGCACCCGGCGCACACGTGGGGTCATCTTCTCGGCCGTCGCGCAAGTCGTGCTCGTCGCCGTGGCGGTGATCGCGCCCCTGGTTGTCTCCAAGCGCTTTGAGCCACTGGCTTGGCTGCAGCCAATGGCGGTACCCATGATCGCGACGATGCCCCCAGAGCCGCACGTCAGGACACGCCGGGTGCTATCCGGGGGGCCTGCGCTCGTCACGCGCCCGGCGTCGCCACCCGACTCGAGGTCCAACGACAATCGTCCGGCTACCCCGGTATCGATACCCGTCGCCCCCGACGTACGCGGGCACGATGTGGGTGGCGGCGAGCCGATGCTGCCCTGGGTGGTCGAGGTCACACCGAACGCCCCACCTTCGCCTCCAGCGGCACGTCGCGCGAGAACGGTCATCATCGGCGGCGCGGTGCAGCAGGCAAAGTGCGTCGTTTGTCCGGCGCCGTTCTATCCGGTGCTGGCGCGGGCGACGCGCACGCAGGGATCGGTATTGCTAAGTGCCCGCATCGGGCGCGATGGCACGATCAAGGATCTGCGCGTCACCTCCGGCCCGGCGCTGCTGATCAACGCCGCACGCAATGCCGTCGCGCAGTGGCGCTACGAGCCGACGTTGCTGAATGGCGAGCGGGTGGAGGTGGAGACGGAAATCGAGGTGCGATTCACGTTGAGAGGCGGGGAATGAGCTGCACTGGGGGTCGCCAGCGGCCCGCTCTGCGGGCCGCTGGCGACCCCCGGGGTTTAGCGCGCGATCTTCACGGTGCCCTTGGCCAACGTGATCATGAAATCGGGGCTGGTGCGGTACTCGGAGAGCAGACCCGTGATGGTGACCTTGCTGCCCGGAGAGACGTGGTGCGGGCCCTCGAGGACGACGTGCACATCCGCCTTCTTGTCCTCGATGGCGTCGCGTCCAACGGCGACATTGAGGGAACGCGCGGTGGGCGACGAGATCACGACGCCATCCAACTCAATGGCGCCCTGCGCCTTCCACTGCTTCCATGTCGCCTCGGCGAGGTCCGGTTTGAGCAGGCGGGCTTTGAGGCCGGGGAAGGAGTCAGCCGGTGGCAGTTGATTGGCCTTGCGTAGCGCCTCGGCAGCCGCCGCGGCTTGTGCCTGGGCGTTTTCGATGTCCACCTTGGACTGGATATTGAAGTTGGCGGGCGGGGTCGGTCCCGCCTTAGCCGCGGCCATCACCTGGTCCAAGCCCTGCTCGGAGCCGTGGTAGGCCACGTAAACCTGCTTGAGGTAGGTGGCAAAGGCCGCCTGCTGCGGCACCAGCACGGCGGCACGTGCCAGCGAGAAGATCCCGTTCTTGTAGTCAATGGGTTTGTCGGAGAGCTGCGCGAGACCGAGCCGGTAGTAGACGACGCCTGCGCTGGGGTCGTTGGGGTTGAGCTGGAGAGCCTTGGAGAGCTGCGTTTTTGCCTCGGGGTAATTCTTGTGTTGCAGGGCGACAAAGCCGAGCGCTTTGTCGAAGACCACCTGTGCTTGCGCCTTGCTTTGCGCGAACTGCGCGTCGGTCGCCGCCGCCGGCTTGGCCAAGCTGGCCAGTGCTCGGCCGCCGCACGTGGCCGCTTGCGTAATGAGGTCGAGCTTGGACTCCAGTTGCGGCTCATTCGGCTGAATGAGGTCCGGCAGGAAGTAGGAAATGATGGTGTAGCCGGTGAGTTGCGCGTTGGCATCCACCGTGGGCGACTTGAGCAGCGTCGCAGCGGTATCCACCGCCTGCGCGGTCTGGCCGGCGGCATTCTGCGCCTGGATCTTCAACTGCAAGGCCTCGTTGAAGTAATCCGAGTCCGGATACTTCTGCAGGAAGGCCGTCAACAACTGAACCTTTTGCGCCGGCGGGGTGGCAGGATTGACGGCGGCGGTGTAATCGTTGTACTCCGCGTCGCCGTGTTTCCAGGTTTTTTTCGTGGGGTCCACCGTCGGAGCAGGCGACGGGCAGGTGATCGGGGCGGGCGTGGCGGCCGGCGCAGCGGTCTGGGTCGTTTGTGCGAAGCACGCCGGGGAAACAACAAGGGGAGCGCTCAGGGAAACGGTCAACAGCGTCATCGCCAAAGACTTCATTCAGATCTCCTCAGAGTGCGGCTCGGTGCCGCAGCCTGTGCTTGAAAGTGCGGGGCGGAGCCGGGAAAGGGTGGATTATAAGGGGGAAGCCCGAGCCTGACAACCATTGAGATGTGTGCTGCCGCACCGTCACCTTGGATGCTTCCCGGGCGGTACTGGGATGGGCGGTCCCGTCGCGTTCTCGCGTCCGAGCGTCGCGGCTCCACGGGGCGCCTGGAGGAACTATGGCAGAAGTTGCTCTGCGCGAGCAAGTTGCAGTCGTTACCGGGGCCAGCCACGGCATCGGCAGCGCCATCGCCCGTCGTCTCGCCACCATGGGTGCCCACGTGGTTCTGGCGGCTCGCAGTCAGCCCCGTCTCGAAGATGTGGCCAGTGAATTGGCCCGTGCTGGTCTCAAGGCCACCGTCTGTCCCACCGATGTGCGAGAGCCGGAACAGATTCGCGCCCTGATTGAAGGTACGGCCCAGCGGTTCGGCCGGTTGGACATCCTGATCAACAACGCCGGTATCGGGGCGTTTGGCACGCCCTTGCACGCGACCAGCTTGGAAATGTGGGATGCCGTAGTGGAGACCAATCTGCGGGCAGTCTACCTGGCCATTGTCGCGGCCGCCCCCATCATGATCGACCGCCGCTATGGGCATATCGTCAACATCTCCTCGCTCGCCGGACACAATCCGGTTCCCGACGGCGCCGTTTACGCCGCCTCCAAATGGGGGCTCAATGGATTGACGTACTCCGTCGCCGAAGAGTTGCGACCGTATAACGTGCGCGTCAGCGTGGTTTGTCCCGGATCCGTTGACACGGACTTGGTCCCCGGTCAAAAGAAAGACCGCACAAAAATGTTGCAGCCCGAGGACGTGGCCCACGTGGTGGCGATGCTGGTAACACAAGGCGCGCAGAGCTTTGCCAGCGAAGTGTTGCTGCGCCCGACGCACAAGCCGTAAGGAGACAAGAAGGAGACAAGGAGGAGGTGCGGGAGACAGGGATATACGTTGACGCGCTCTTGTTCTCTTCGAGGCACCCGCACAGGCGGCTCCTTCGAATCCCGGGTCGCAAACGCCCATACGAGTCACAGTAGGCGGCATTCCTGCGAGTGGTCTGGCACCGTCTGACGGTGGTGCGGCAAAGGGTCGCGTGTCAGCTGCGCGCGCCCGGAGAAGGACAGCGGTCAAAGAAAGTTCAGAATGAGAATCGGGACCCGCGCCTCGCGTGGCCGCCGCGCCAGCGTCCTCCCCTGCTACACTCTGCGGCCATGTCCTATCTGGTGGGATTCGACGGCGGGGGCACCAAGACCGAGTGCCTGATTGCCGACGAGAACGGCACGTCGCTGGGGCGCGGGTTGGCGGGTCCTTCGAGCATGGTACATCGCAGCGAGGCGGGTGCCCGACGCGAGGTTCGCACCGCCTTCAAGGCCGCTGTGGCCGCCAGCTCGCTGCCGCTCAGCGCGCGCAGCCAAGTTCGGGCCGTCTGCGGCGGATTTGCCGCCGCAGCCCGCGTGCCGGTCGTAGCGGCCTTGGAACGCATCCTGCGCGAACTGTTTCCGGAGGCACTGCGCCGCATTGTTCCCGACGTCTGGATCGCTTATGAGGGCGCGACGCGCGGCGCGCCCGGCGTGGTCGTGATCGCCGGCACCGGGTCGATTGTGTTCGGGCGCAACAGCGCCGGCCGCGAGGTTCGCGTAGGCGGCTGGGGACCTGATATCAGCGACGAGGGCAGCGGACATGCCATTGGCCGGGAAGCCGTCGCCGCCGTGCTGCGCGCCCATGACGGGCGGCAATCGCCCACCACCTTGCGCCATCGCCTGCTGACCCGCTGGGCGGTGTCGGACGAGGATGGCCTGATCGAACGCCTGCGCGAGACCACGACGGGCGGCGGGCCCAGCCGTCGTCCACCCTTTGCCGGCCTGCTGCCCGAGGTGGTCGAAGCGGCGATGGAGGCGGATGCCGCCGCCGGCGAGATTCTGCATCGCGCCGGGAGCGATCTCGCCCAACTGGCCGTTCATGCCATTCACCGGCTGGAGATCGACCATCCGTTGGTGGCGCTGGCGGGAGGCGTCTTTCACCACGCCCCGCAGGTCGAGGAGAGCTTCCGCCGCAGCCTGCTGGGCAGCGTCGCCGGGGCGCGCATCGTGCACGCGCAGGCACCGCCGGTCGAGGGCGCGGTGCGGATGGCACATCAACTCCTGCATCAGTCCCGCAACATTAAACGCGCGGACTAGAGCTGGTTTCAGCCCCAACCCGTCCGGAGGAGCAGCGCAACTCACGGGCTCAGTATCAATCGAACGGCCACGGTATCGGCGGGCGTTCGTCATCGGTGGGAACCTTGCGGCTGCTCCGTGCGTATCGCCCTCATCTATGCGAAGCACGATCCTGGGTCTTGTGGCGATGATGGCGATGGGGGTAGTGGCTCCGGCGCAGGGCACGTCCTCCAAAGAAGAAACAAAGCGCGCCGAAGTGCTCGTGCTGGGCGTCTATCACATGGCGAACCCGGGACGCGACATTTTCAACATGCAGGCGGACGACGTCCTTTCTCCCACGCGCCAGCAGCAATTGGCCCAACTTGCCGAAGTGCTCAAGAAGTTTCAGCCGACGAAAATTGCCGTGGAAGCGGATTACGGCGACGACCTCATCCCCAGGCGCTATGCCGATTACCTCGCCGGTACGCGGCCGCTCTCGCGCAACGAGATCGAGCAGGTGGGCTTTCGCCTGGCCAAGGAACTCGGCCACAAGACCGTGTACCCGGTCGACGCCGACGGCGATTTTCCTTTCCAGCGCGTCATTGATTACGCCAAGGCGACCGGGCAGTCGGCCAGGCTGGAAGGGACGATGGGAGAGATCGGGGCGATGGTGAAGGCGACGAATGAGTACCTGAAAACCCACACCGTGCTCCAGACGCTGCTCTATATAAACTCCGACGCTCACGTGGCGCAGGACGTCGGCTTCTACTACCTGGAGGCGCGTTACGGCGAGCCGGGTGACTATGCCGGACCGGACCTGCTGGCGGAGTGGTTCAGGCGGAACGTGCGCATCTACAACAACGTCACCCATCTGGTGGCGACGCCCGAGGACCGCCTCTTGGTGATCTTCGGGTTCGGGCACCTGGGGTGGCTGCGGGGGGATTTCGCCGCAGACCCGACTCTGCGACTTCGCAAGCTGCAGGACTTCGTGCCCACCGCCACGGGTGACCCTGAGCGGCCCTGAAGTTCACCCTGGGCGTTTCGAGAACCCGGCCGGCTGGGCCGTCGCCATGGCTGAGGCTGTGGTGTGAACGGTTGACGGTCGACGGCAATACAAACGCGGGCTGGGTTCGACTGCCAGCTAAAAGTCGACGGTTGTTGGAAGCCCAGGCGAACGCCCGGCACTGGTCTGGTTGCTGCGTTGCCGCCAACCGTGAACCGCCAACCGTTTAAGCAGCAGGCCGGCCGCTCTGCTATGCTCAGCCGCGCACCGGCGCTCGCTTCCCGTGGGTCTAACCGCACTCGACTTCGTCGTTCTGGTCGTCTACTTGATCGGCATCACGCTGTTCGGGATGTCGTTTCGGGGGGGACGCCAGTCGCTGAAAGATTACTTTCTGGGCGGCCGCACCCTGCCGTGGTGGGCCATCTCCTTCTCCATCGTGGCGGCGGAAACCAGCGTCCTCACCATCATCAGCACGCCCGGCCTCAGCTATGCCGGAAACTTCGAGTTTTTACAGCTCGTTCTCGGTTACCTGGTGGCGCGGGTGGTCATCAGCCTGGTTTTCCTTCCCGCATATTTTCGCGGCGAGCTGTTTACCGCCTACCAACTCATGCAGCGGCGCTTCGGAACGCGCGTCAAGAGCCTGACGGCGCTGATCTTTCTGGGCGGCCGCGCCATGGCGGAAGGGGTGCGCCTGTTCGCCATGTCCATTGTGATCAGCGTGGTGGCGGAACGCCTCCCCGCACTGGGCATTCATGTCCACCTCAGCGAGATCGGGCTGATCGGCATCATCGCGGCGCTCACCCTGATTTACACCTTTGAGGGCGGCCTGCGAGCGGTGATCTGGACCGACTTCATTCAGATCTGCGTTTATCTCCTGGGCGCAGTGGTGAGCGCCGTTCTGATTCTGCGGGCCATTCCGGGCGGCTGGTCCCACGTCGTGGCGCAGGCGGCCGTGGGGCATAAGTTTCAAGTCTTTGATTTTCACTTCTCCTGGACGCGCCCCTACACCTTCTGGTCGGGGGTGATCGGCGGCACGTTTCTCACCACCGCCACCCACGGCACAGATCAACTCATGGTGCAGCGGTTGTTGGCCGCCCGCAACCAGCGCGAAAGCCGCCTGGCGCTGCTGAGCAGTTGGGTGGTGGTCTGCTTCCAGTTCGTGCTGTTTCTGGTGATCGGGGTCATGTTGTTTGTCTACCACCAGACGCATGCGCTCCCCCCTGGCGGCGATTTCGGCAGGTTCGATCGCCTCTATCCCGAATTCATCGCCCGCAATTTCCCCTCCGGGCTGGGTGGCCTGATCATCGCCGCGATTCTGGCTGCGGCAATGTCGAATTTGAGCGCCGCGCTCAACTCACTCAGCTCGACATCAATCATGGATTTCTACAAGCCCCACCTCGCGCCAGGGCGCAGTGAACGGCATTATCTCTGGATGTCACGGCTGGCGATCGTATTCTGGACACTGGTCCTGAGCGTGGTGGCGTACGAAAGCCGCGACTCCCGTTCCGTGCTGGAAGCCGGGCTGGCCATCATCTCCTACCCGTTCAGCGGCCTGCTGGGAATCTTCCTGCTGGGGACATTGACGCGGCGCGCCAACGAAATCGGGGCGATGGTTGGCTTGGTTTGCGGAGTGGGAAGTGCGTGGCTATTGTCCCGTCACGGCATCCCCTACACTTGGTTCGTGGTGGCGGGGACCGTGATGACGTTTGCCGTCGGCTATCTGGTCAGTCTGCTCACCGGCTGCGATCGGCGGCAGGCTGCGCCGCCTGAGCTTGCCGTTCCATCCCCATCGTGACTATGGAATCATCCCCCGCCCCCACTACTTCCCGGCGCCCGGAAGTCCCGGACGGATTGGTACGCGCGCTTGGGCTGCGCGAAAGCGCCGCCATCGTGGTCGGAACTCTCATCGGTACGGGGATCTTCCTCGTTCCGGCGGAGATGGTCGGCGAGGTTCACACGCTGGGCTGGATTCTACTGGTCTGGGTGGTGGGTGGCTTGCTCTCCCTTTTTGGGGCGCTGTCTTACGCCGAGCTTGGCGTTCTGCGGCCGGAGGCGGGCGGCGAATACGCCTACCTGCGGGATGGTCTGGGGCCCCTGTACGGGTTTCTCTTTGGCTGGGGCATGTTTTGGATCATCCGTCCGGTTTCGGTGGCCACCATTGGCGCCGGTTTCGCGCGCGCGGCGACCGCGCTCTGGCCGCAACTGGCGGTGGGACTCCTCCGCCTGCCTGGGCTGGGGGAATTGAACGGCCAGCAGGCCGTGGCGAGCGCCCTGATTCTGCTGGTGACCGCCATCAATTACTTCGGCGTCCGGCAAGGTGGCCGCGTTCAGGTCTGGTTCACCGGCCTCAAACTTCTACTGCTCGTCGGATTGACTCTGGCTGCTTTCACCGTGGGCAAAGGGGATTGGGGCCATTTTGCGCAACGGCTTCCCGGGCACGTCACGATCGGGGGGTTTACGGCCGCCCTGGTCGCGGCGCTCTGGGCTTACGACGGCTGGAACGACTTGACGCTGGCCGGTAGCGAGATCCGCAATCCGGAACGCACCATCCCGCGTGCCATGATTCTGGGCGTTCTGGTCGTATTCATCTTTTATGCCGGGATCAACCTCGCGTACTTCTACGTACTGACGCCTTTCGAGGTGCATGGCGCCAGCAACGTGGCCGCCGCCATGGCGGCGCATTTCCTGGGACGCAATGCCGGACGCCTGGTCGCCTTGGCGGTAATGATCTCGGCCTTCGCCACGCTGAATAGTTCGATCCTCTCGGGGGCGCGCGTGCCGTTCGCCATGGCCCGCGATCGGCTTTTCTTCCGTCATTTGGCGCAGGTCCATTCCCGCTATCGCACGCCGCACGTTTCGCTTCTGATCCAAGCGCTTTTTGCCGTGCTGCTCGTCGGTTTGCTGGGCAGCTTTCAGCGCCTTTACAGCATGACGATTTTCGCGGAATGGCTGTTTTACACGCTGGCCATCATGGCGCTGTTTGCCTTTCGCCGGCGGGGGGAACGGGGTCCCTATCGTAGCTGGGGCTACCCGGTTCTACCCGGCATCTTTGTCGTGCTTGCCGTGTCTCTCTTGGTCTCGACGTTTCGCGACAACCTGCACGATTCGCTGCTCGGCTTGGGCGTGATCCTGCTGGGAATACCGTTTTACTTCCGCTGGGCAGCGCGGAAGGCGCGGGGTTAGGGCCGCAAGCAAGGAGAGGGGAGCGGACGGCCGCTCCCGGACACGTGGATTGGCAGGCGGAACGCCCTGGTTTCGAGGGCGGAAGGACCCCCCCGAGGCCGGCGAATCGGCCTCGGAGGAGGCTACGCACTGGAGCGAGACTGAGGGAGGTCTCGCGATTCAAAGTGAAGCCATTGCAACAGACAATTGTTGCGAAATTGTCACGAAACCCGATTTTTTTGGGGCCCCCCCAAGG
>CALEJU010000075.1 GCA_937898755.1 uncultured Acidobacteriota bacterium
TACACGCGTAAGATCGTCGGCAGCGTCAGATGTGTATAAGAGACAGCCCCACCCCCTACCCCCCACGTTCTAGGGACGGCCTGCTTCCACTATCCATGCCTTCGGCTGCTTGCCGTCGTCCCGGAACCAGACCCGGTCATAGAGGTAGCGGTCGCTGACCGATCCCAAGCTCTCGTTGTAGAGCGACGGGGTTCCGAGAACGTGCTTCAGCTCGCTCTGGAATGCATGCAGGGCGCGCAGGTCCTCGGAAAGGGCGGGAACCTCGACGTCCGCCGTCTTGAGGAACTTCTGGTAGCCGCGGTCGACCAGTCGGGCAAGTTCGCCTTTAACGATGCGCCCGGGGCGGGCAAAATAGGTCAGGCTCTGATCTGGTTGGACGCTCAGGCCGGCTGCGCAACCGTGCTTCTGCACCAGGTAGCGGCCGCCGTCCACGACGGCGATGTCGAAGCCCTTGTCAATCAACTTGCCGCGCACGCTGTCAAAACTGGGGTGGGAGAGCTTCTTCTTGAACACGCCGATATTTTACACGGTGGGGACGCCGGCACATCCTGCCGCGTCCCCGACGCTCCCGACAGCCGCAACCCATCGGGTCCAGGCGCCGCCTGGCGCACCTGCGTCCCGTCTAGAATGGAAGCCATGCGCAGTGCGGTTCAGAGACAGCTTGGCGAGACGTTGCTGGAGCGGATCGGCAACACACCGCTGCTGCGGTTGGAGCGGGTGGGACGGGAGTTCCCCGGCATCGAAATCCTCGCCAAGGCGGAGTGGGCCAACCCCGGGGGCAGCGTCAAGGACCGCGCGGCACGCGGCATGATTCTGGCCGGGGAGCAGAGCGGCCAGCTGAGCCGCGACAAGATCATTCTGGATGCCACCAGCGGCAATACCGGCATCGCGCTGGCCATGCTGGGCGCGGCGCGCGGTTACCGCGTGCGCCTCTGCCTGGCAGCCAACGCCAGCCCGGAGCGGAAGCGCATCCTCGGCGCCTACGGGGCGGAGTTGGTCTTTACCGATCCCGGCGAAGGGTCGGACGGCGCCATCCGCAAGGCGCGCGAACTGGTGGCGGCCGAGCCGGATCGCTACTTCTACGCCGACCAGTACTCCAACCCGGCTAACTGGCAGGCTCACTACCACGGCACGGCGGAGGAGATCTGGCGACAGAGCGAGGGCTGCGTCACGCATTTCATCGCCGGCCTGGGGACGAGCGGCACGTTTGTGGGCACCGCGCGGCGTTTGAAGGAGTTCAACCCGCAGGTGCGCTGCATCTCGCTGCAGCCGAGTTCGCCCTTCCACGGGTTGGAGGGCTGGAAACACATGTCCAGCGCGCTGGTGCCGTCCATCTATGACCCCACCGTGGCCGATGAAAACCTTGAGGTCAGTACCGAGGAAGCTTACGGGCTGGTGCACCGCTTGGCGCGGGAAGAAGGCTTGCTGGTCGGGGTCAGCGCCGGGGCGGCTCTGGCCGGATGCTTTGCCGTGGCGCGCCGGCTCACCGCCCCGGCGACCCTGGTCACGGTCTTCCCCGACAACGCCGACAAGTATTTGAGCGAGCGCTTCTGGGAAAACGAGGAAGCGCACGGCTGATGTGACGGACGAGCGGGGAGGGTACAGCGTGGAGGGTGGAGCGTTGGGCGTAGGAATGACGCAACACTGACTGGTTCAGAACTCGCCTCGGGGCGAGAACGCGCGCCGTTCGCGCTTCGTATACTGTCTCCTGACGATGGCAATCAACTTAAGTGACGCGCACGCGACCGCAGTCCGCTCCCATGCCGAAGCGACGTACCCGCACGAGTGTTGCGGCATCCTGCTGGGCCGCACGGTGAGCGGAGTACGCCAGGTGGACGAGGTGGTGCGCATGCGCAATGCCAATACCACCACGCCGCACAACCGCTTTGATTTCGACCCCAAGGAGCACCTGCAGGTGCAGCGCGGGGCGCGCGAGCGCGGTCTGGAAGTGGTGGGCTTCTATCACAGCCATCCCGACCACCCCGCCCGCCCCTCGCAGTACGACCTCGACAACGCCAGTTGGCCCGGTTACTCCTACATCATCGTCGCCGTGGCGCGGGGCGTGGCGCAGGAGTTGAATGCCTTCGAGCTGGCCGAAGACCGCAGCCATTTCATCCAGGAAGCCGTCCTCGCCACCAATCGGGTCGGCTCGGTTTAAGCCGTGCCGGTTCCCGCGTGGGCGTCCTGTCCTCGGCCCTCACCCCCCACACCCCGCTCCCTACTTCCCGTCTCGACGTCCGCTGATTTGTGAATCTCGGCGGAATGGCCTTAATCTATATGGGGAGCGGTTCGCTCCACGAACCCGAGAACTCACGAATAGGCAGAGATCCTTTGGCAATGAGCATCAAAATCCTGATCCCCACCCCGTTGCGGCCCTTTACCGGCCGCCAGGAAGAGGTGGAGGTGGATGGTCGCAACGTCGGGGAGGCGCTGGAAGGCCTTATCACGTCGCACCCGCAGCTCCGTAACCACCTGTTTACGGCGGACGGCAAGCTGCGCAGCTTCGTGAACGTATACCTCAACGACGAAGACATCCGCTACACCGGCCTGCAGCAAACCCCCGTGAAAAGCAGCGACACGCTGGCGATCATCCCCTCCATCGCCGGTGGCTGCTGTTGTTGTTGTTGACCGTCCCTCCTCGTCCGGTTTCCCCGTAAATTTGCAGGTTCGAGAGGTGCGCAGTATGGCGACCACCCTTTCTCCCTCCACGCCCTTGTCGCAGGACGAGATCCTGCGCTACAGCCGTCACCTGATCATTCCCGAGGTGGGGGTGGACGGGCAGCAGAAGCTCAAGGCCGCGCGGGTGCTCACCGTGGGCGCGGGCGGACTGGGGGCGCCGATCGGGCTGTACCTGGCCGCCGCCGGGGTGGGAACGATCGGCATCGTGGACTTCGACATCGTGGACTTCAGCAACCTGCAAAGGCAGGTCATCCACGGCACCAGTGACGTCGGGCGTCCCAAGCTGGACTCGGCACGCGACACCATCCTGGAGATCAATCCCAACGTCAAGGTGGTGGGCTATGAAACCAAGCTCACCAGCGAAAACGCGTTGGAGATCTTCAAGGACTACGACTTGGTCGTAGATGGGACCGACAATTTCCCCACCCGCTACCTCGTGAACGACGCCTGCGTGCTGAGCGGAATCCCGAACGTCTACGCCAGCATTTTCCGTTTCGAGGGACAGGCCGCCGTGCTGGCCCTGCCGGACGGCCCCTGCTACCGCTGCTGGTATCCCGAGCCGCCACCGCCGGGGCTGGTGCCCAGCTGCGCCGAGGGCGGCGTGCTGGGCGTGCTGCCCGGCATTATGGGGACCATTCAGGCCATGGAGGCGATCAAGCTCATTCTTGGCATTGGGCAGCCGCTCAAGGGTCGCATCCTGCTGTTCGATGCCCTGCAGATGAAGTTCCGCGAGTTGAAACTGCGCAAGAACCCCGAGTGCCCGGTCTGCGGAACGCAGCCCACGGTGACCAAGCTGATCGATTACCAGGAGTTCTGCGGATTGCGCGGTGTCGAGACGGCGCCGGCGGTGAGCGCGGCAGGCGCGCTTCCCGAGATCACCGCCAAGGATCTCAAGAAGGAGATCGACCAGGGACGGGATCTCGTCATCCTCGATGTGCGCGAGCCGCACGAGTTCCAGATCGGCCGCATTCCGGGATCGACGTTGATTCCGTTGGGCGATCTGCCGAAGCGGGTGAACGAACTGGACCCCGACCGCGACCTGGTGGTGCACTGCAAGATGGGCGGGCGTTCCGCCAAGGCGGTGGAGTTTCTGCGGCAGTCCGGCTTTCAGAAAGTCCGCAACCTGCAGGGCGGCATTCTGGCATGGTCCGAACAGGTGGACGCCTCGGTTCCGAAATACTGACGCAGGGCGCCGGGAGTCCACGTGAGGGGCGATGGCTGGCAGGCG
This sequence comes from uncultured Acidobacteriota bacterium, assembly GCA_937898755.1. GTDB lineage: Bacteria > Acidobacteriota > Terriglobia > Terriglobales > SCQP01 > CALEJU01. Next base: position 3,908 of record CALEJU010000075.1, read on the forward strand.
GGGGTAGGTGGCAACGCGGCGCAGCCCGCAGTTCTCGGCCCGATATGCGCCGGGCGCCACCGCTGCGACTCGTGATATCGTCGCGCCGCGCATGTCTTCCAACCTGATTCGCACCCTCAACCTGCGCGACCTCTCCCTGTTGACGGTGGGGGCCGTGATCGGCTCGGGCATCTTCATCGTGCCGGCCGCCGTGCTGCAAGCGGTGGGCGGAGCGGCGGGACCCGCGCTGGTGGTCTGGATTGTGGCCGGCGTGCTCTCCATGATGGGGGGCCTGAGCTACGGCGAACTGGGCGCGATGCGGCCGGAGGCGGGCGGAATCTACGTCTACATCCGCGAGTGCTTCGGGCCCCTGCCGGCATTTCTATACGGCTGGGCGTTGTTCTTCGTGATCGGTTCCGGGACGGTCGCCACCCTGGCCGTGGCCTTCTCGCGTTACCTCGGCGTCTTCGTTCCCATGACGCCGATGCTGGCTCGGTTGGTGGCGGTGGTCGTCATTCTGATCATGACGGTCATCAACGTGCGTGGCACGCGCGGTAGCGCCGACGTCCAGAATTGGACGACGTGGATCAAGGTGTTTTCCATCGTCGGGCTGAGCTGCGTCCTGCTGGCCTTGGGACACCACGGGTTGGCGGAGCCGGGAGCGGTACTCTGGCCCGCGGCGTTCACCCGCAGTCTGGCCTCGGGCTTCGGACTGGCCATGGTCAGCGTGCTCTGGGCCTACGAGGGCTGGGCGTATACCAGCATGAGTGCCGGCGAGGCGGAAGATCCGCAGCGCACCCTGCCGCGCGCCTACCTGATCGGCATCGGAACCCTGATCGGCGTCTACATGCTGGCCAACATTGCCTACCTGGTGGCCTTGGGGCCGCTGCAAGCGGCGCACAGCCCCAGCATTGCGGCGGCGGCGATCAAGGCGGTCGTCGGACCGCGCGCTGCCGCCCTGGTCGCGGTCATGGCCATGATCTCGATCTACGGCGCCGCGCACAGCACGGTGCTGACCGCGCCGCGCGTCTACTTCGCCATGGCGCGGGATGGGCTCTTCTTTAAAAAATTGGGCGAGGTGCACGCGCGCTTCAAGACCCCGGCTTTTGCCATCATCGCCGGCTCGGCATGGAGCATGGTGTTGGCGGTCTCCGGGACCTTCGAGCAGCTCCTCACCTACGTGGTGTTCGCCGCCTGGATTTTCTACGGCTTGGGCGCCGCCTGCGTCCTGGTCTACCGTCGCCGCGAACCGGAAGCAGTGCGTCCCTACCGCGTGCCGGGCTACCCGTGGACGCCGCTGCTTTTCATCGCCTCCGCCGCCGTGATCGTGATCAATACCCTGATCGCCAAGCCCGCGAACGCAGGCATCGGCTTGGGGCTGGTGGCGCTGGGCGTTCCCGTCTTCCTGTTCTGGCAACGAGGGGGGAGAAAAAGGGGGCGGTGGGCGGTAGGCGGTGGGCAGTAAACGACTGCCACGATTTCGCCCGTCTTTCACCATTCACCGTCTACCCTCCACCGCCCACATCTTCCTCTCCCTCTATACTCGAAGAGCAAACGATGCTCCGCGACGTCCAACCGCCTTTGCGCGTGGCCGTGATCGACTTCCTGAACACGGCGCCGCTCATCTGGGGGCTGGAGCAGGAGCCGCGCCTGGCACTCTCCTACACCATGCCGTCCGCCTGCGCGGAGGCGTTGCGGGACGGGACGGCGGATATCGGCATCGTCCCGGTCATCGAGATGGCGCGCATTCCGGGTCTGGCAGCGCTGCCGGGCATCGCCATCGGGGCGAGCGAACGGGTGCGCAGCATTTACCTGATCAGCCGCTGTCCGGCGGCGGCGATTCGCAGCCTCTGCCTGGACTCCTCGTCGCGGACCTCGGCGGCGCTCGTGCAGATCCTGTTGCGGCACAAGTTCGGAGTACACGAGTTGGCGACGCAAGCGGCGGCGCCCGACTGGCGCGCCATGTTGGAGACCTCCGATGCGGCACTCCTGATCGGCGATCCGGCCCTGCGCTTCGACATCCGCGGGGATGCCCAACGCCAGGGTCTCTACGCCTACGATCTGGCCAGCGAGTGGTACCAGTGGACGGGCCTGCCGTTTGTTTTTGCCCTCTGGGCGGTGCGCCGTGTGGCGCTGCAAGAGGGGCGAGGGATGGGGGAGGAGGACTCCGGGACGCCTTCAACGTCGCGTTCTGCAGCCCCCATCCCCGGGCCCTCATCCCACTTCCTCACGGCACGCTTCCAACAGGCGCGCGACGAAGGCTTGGGGCATCTCGACACCATCGCCCGCCAATGGAGTACCCGGCTGGGCATTCCCGCCTCCGAAGCGCGGCTGTATCTGGAGACCGCCGTCGAGTACGATCTCGGAGCAGCGAAGGTCGCCGGTTTGCGGCACTTCTTCCGGCTGGCGGCGATCGATGGGTTGATTGCTGCCTCCGACATGCCGGAGTTCTTGGGGCAGCCATGAGCGATCACGTAAAGCGGGACGGGGGGAGAGTGAAGCCGCACGCTGTGCGCCCTGGCCACGCGGCATACCGCGGTTCCTTTCCATCTGCCACCTTGCGCCTATGATTGCTTTCCTCCAGGGTGAACTGTTGGAGCGCACCCCGGCCCGGGTCGTGGTGGTCGTTGGCGGGGTAGGCTACGAGTTGCTGATTCCCGTCTCGACCTTCTCGCAGTTGCCGGCGGAAGGCGGGCAGGTTGCGCTGCAGGTGCATACCCATGTGCGCGAGGACGCGCTGCAACTCTTCGGGTTTGCCACGGGACGCGAGAAGCTGTTGTTTGAGAAACTGATCAGCGTCAACGGTGTTGGCCCGAAGGTGGCTCTGGCCATCCTCTCCGGGCTGGCGGCGGACGACCTTGCCGCGGCGATCCGCGGCAACGACCTCGCGCGGCTGACCTCGATTCCCGGGGTGGGGAAGAAGACGGCGGAGCGCCTGGTTTTGGAGTTGCGGGACAAGCTGCCCGCGCCGGCGCCCACGTCAGCCCCGGCGACGGTTCCCGCCGGCGCCTCCGAGGACGTGCTCTCGGCGCTGCTCAACCTCGGCTACCCGCGGCCGCTGGCGGAGAAGGGCATTGCCCGCGCCCTCGCTGCCGGCACCCCGAACCAGTTCGATGCGCTCTTCAAAGAGTGCATGAAAAAGATGCAATGACGCGGGCGCTGCCGTGCCGGCCCCGCGTGGAGATGGAATCGAAGCGATGAGCGACGACAACCGAAGACTGGTGGCCGGCGAGGCCGGAGACGACGACCTCAACTTTGAGGCGCGGCTGCGGCCGCAACGGTTGGACGACTTTGTCGGTCAGGGCAAGGTCAAGGAACAACTTGCCCTGGCGATCGCGGCGGCGCGCAACCGTGGTGAGGCGCTTGATCACGTCTTGTTCTACGGGCCGCCGGGGCTCGGCAAGACGACGCTGGCCTCCATCGTGGCGCAGGAGATGGGTGTCGCCTTCCAGCAGACGGCCGGTCCGCTGGTGCAGATCAAGGGCGATCTGACCGCCATCCTGACCAACGTCCAGCTGCACCAGGTGCTGTTTTTCGACGAGGTTCACCGCCTGCAGCCGCAGTTGGAGGAGATCCTCTACTCCGCCCTGGAGGATTACCGCCTCGACATCCTGATCGGACAAGGGCCGGCCGCCCGCACGCACACGCTCGAACTCAAGCCCTTTACGTTCATTGCCGCCACGACACGCGCCGGACTGCTCTCGGCGCCGCTGCGCTCGCGCTTCGGCCTGCTGTTGCGGCTGGAGTTCTACCGCCCCGAGGAGCTGGAGGTCATCATCCGGCGCTCGGCGCGCATTCTGAACGTGGCCCTGGACGACGCCGGAGCGGCCATCCTCTCCCGCCGCTGCCGGGGCACGCCGCGCATCGCCAACCGACTGTTGCGGCGGGTGCGCGATTTCGCCCAGGTGCGGGCCGAGGGCGCCATCACCGCGCCGGTTGCTGAGGATGCCCTCCGCCTGCTCGAGGTCGACGAGTATGGCTTCGATGAGGCCGACCGCCGCCTGCTGTTGACGCTGATCGAGAAATATAACGGCGGCCCGGTGGGCGTGAACACCCTGGCGGCCGCGTTGGCCGAGGAGCCCGACGCCATCGAAGAGATCTACGAGCCGTTCCTGATCCAGATCGGGTTCCTGCACCGCACGCCCCGCGGCCGCGTCGCCACCGCGCTCGCCTACCAGCATTTCAAGGTTGCCCTGCCGCAGAGCGGCCCGCCGGAGGCTCCGCCGCAACCGAAGTTGTTCTGAAACACTGGGCGGATGCCCACCGCAACGAGCGCTGGATGATGACGATGCAAGTGGCTCCTCAAGCGCGACCGTCCACCGTCTTCCTCTCTCTCGGCTCGAATCGCGGCGATCGTCTGGCGACCTTGCGGACGGCGGTGGCGCGGCTGCCGGCGGCGGGTGTCGCGGTGGAGCGCCTCTCCGCGGTCTACGAAACCGAGCCGGTGGAACGGCGCCGCCAGCCCTGGTTTCTCAACTGCGTCCTGCGGGGCCGCACGCAACTGTCTCCGCAGGCGCTGCTGGCGGCGCTGTTGGAGTTGGAGCGGCGGATGGGAAGGCGGCGGGAGAGGGAGCCGTCCAAGGGACCGCGGACGCTCGACCTCGACATCCTGCTCTACGGCGATCTGGTTATTCACCAGGGCCGGTTGCAGGTGCCGCACCCCCGCTTGGCGCGGCGCCGCTTCGTGCTGGTCGGCTTGGCGGAAGTGGCCGCCGACCTCCGCGTGCCCCCTGGCGGGCGGAGCGTGGGGGAACTTCTGCGCCGCGTTCCCGACCGTGCCGCGGTTCTGCGGCGCGGCGCTCTTTGAAGTAGAGCGTGAAGCGTGGAGCATGGAAAGTGGAAGACGCGCCTCGCCGTCTCCCCGGAGGGGCGCACCATGCGCATGGCTGGGCTTACACGGAGGAACGGTGTCGGGGTAGCGCGACCCCCAACCCCCCACGCCCTCCCCCGTCCGATCAGGTAGAATTCCGGCACCATGCCGGAGCTGTTCGAACCACCGCGCTACA
>CALEJU010000076.1 GCA_937898755.1 uncultured Acidobacteriota bacterium
CTACGCAGCTCCCGTCCCCCCGCCCACGTCGGCCGCAGCACCGGCCCGCGGGCCGTCCCACCTCCTCCGGCACCCATCACGCCCGCCGCCCCGCCCGGCTTTCGCCGCGATCGCCGCTTCCGTCTACAGGTGCTGGCGGCAGGCGATCTGGCGATTGGTCTGGGGGCGCTCGGTGGCGCCCTGAAGCTGCGCGACTGGACGGTGGCGGGGCACGCGCCGCTCCATCCGGCCACGATCTGGGCCTGCGGCCTCCTGTTCCTGCTGGCGCTCGGGATCGCGGCGCTCGAACACTGGCACACCGGCCGCGCCCTGCGCGCCCCCGGCGCGCTGCGTGCGGTGACGGGGGCAGCGCTGGTGACCTTCAGCCTGCTGTTCGGAGCGCGCGGCTCCGGCGAGGCCACCAGCCGCCCGACGCTGTTCTACTTCGCGCTGCTCTGCGGCCTGGGTCTGGCCCTCTGGCACGGCGCCGCCGATGGCTGGCTGCGGCGCGGCGAACGGCGCCGGCCGCTGCACCTGATCATGGTCGGCAACCCTTCCCAGTGTCGCCAACTGGCCGTCGCCCTCTCCGGCGCCGCCGGCTGGCGGCTGCGCGCCAGCCTCTCGGACGCCGTGGCGTTGCGCCAGCCGCTCGAGGCCGGCGTGCAGCAGCTCTACCGCCTCGTGCGCGCCTCCCCCGTGGACGCGGTGCTGCTCACCCCGACGTTCTTCAGCTCCGACCCCCGCCTGGCCGCCTTCTACCGCGCTGTCATCCAGGTCTGCGAAGCCACCGGCACGCGCCTGCACCTGGACGCCGCCTGGCTCGATACCTACGCGCGCATGGACCTCGACCACCTCGGCAGCCGGCCGCTGCTCACCTTCTCCTTCAGTCCGCACGGAAGCTGGCCCCTGGTGGCCAAGCGGGCTCTCGATCTGGTCCTCGGCAGCGTACTGCTCGCTCTCAGCCTGCCGCTGCTCGCCCTCTCCCTGTTCGCCATCCGCCTCGACTCGCCCGGCCCGCTGCTCTTCCGCCAGGAGCGCTGCGGCCAGCGCGGGCGCCGCTTCACCCTCTACAAGCTGCGCTCCATGGTGGCCGACGCCGAGGCGCAACGGGCGGCACTCGCGGCGCGCAACGAGATGCGGGGACCGCACTTCAAGATCCTCGACGACCCGCGCATCACGCGCGTGGGACGCTGGCTGCGTCGCAGCAGCCTCGACGAACTGCCGCAGCTCTTTAACGTGCTGTGCGGCGACATGTCGCTGGTCGGGCCGCGACCGCCGCTGCCCGCCGAGGTGGAGCGCTACCAGTTGGGCGACCTGCGCCGCCTGGCGGTCAAGCCCGGCCTCACCGGCCCGTGGCAGGTCTCGGGGCGCAACCGCGTGGTCGACTTCCAGGCCTGGGTGGAGCTCGACGCCGGCTACATCCGCGGCTGGTCGCTCTGGCGCGACCTCTGCATCCTCGGCCGCACGCTGGGCGTGGTGCTGCGCATGACCGGACAGTAAGCTGCGGAAGCGCGGCGGTGCAACTAGCGAACCATACCTAGGGACGCGCCCTTTTTCGGGAGTCGCAAGTTGGACGGAACCGCGAGGCGCTGACCTCGGGAGTGAGGGCGTTACCCAAACGCCGCCGGTCAGCGCGGGATACCCGGGCATGTTTCCGACAGGATTTGGGTTTTCCCCGACTCAAAGACCCTTCTCAGATCACCACCATGAGCAGCCGCGAGACGCTTAGTCAAGACGACATTGTTGCGAACCCTAGAGCGAACCGGTAGCGCCGCTATCCTCGTGCGGCGCGTTCGAGTTCAGCGATGTCGAGTTTCTTCATCCGGAGCATGGCCTCCATGGCCTTCGGGTGTTTGATGAGATCGGGCAGGCGCGCCGGCACGATCTGCCAGGAGAGGCCGAACCTGTCTTTGAGCCAGCCGCACCGCCCCTCGCTCCCTCCGGCGGAGAGCTTCGACCAGTAGTCATCCACCTCCTGCTGCGAGTCGCAACGGACCACATACGAGACGGCTTCGGTAAATTTGAACGCCGGACCACCGTTCAGCGCGGTCAGTCTCTGGCCGTCGAGCTCGAATGCAATGGTTAGCACGCGGGCCGCGGGGGCTTCCGCGGGCCCCGCGTCGAGGCGGCGTGAGTTCTTGAAAACGGTGAGGTAAAACGCGACCGCCTCCTCGGCATTCGAGTCGAACCAAAGGAAGGGCGTGATGCGGGGATGGCTGGGCAGCGCATGCATCTGAACTCACCTCGTTGGTCGTGGGCCCGGCCGGCGATGTCGGCACCCAGTTATCGGGACCAATCGGCACCCTGCTGAGCACTGTACCGCGCTTGCAACGACGGCGGACTGAATTCCAGGCGCAAAGGCGTGACCGTTCGACGGTTGGACCCGACCCGTCAACGATCCGCTTGACAGCTCGTCGCACGATGTCTACATTGTAGGCATTGTGGCTGATCTCCTCGGCACCTTCGAGCAGGCCGTCTTATTGACCGTGGTGAAGCTGGCGGACGACGCCTATGGACGCGCCATTTTTCGCGAGTTGCAGGTTGGACTGCACCGCGAGGTGGCGGCCGGCGCGATCTACGCCACCTTGGACCGCCTGGAACAGAAAGGCTTGCTCGCCTCGCACTTGGACGCCGGCACGCCGTTGCGCGGAGGCCGTGTGCGACGCTTCTACCGGCTGACCGGGGTCGGGGCCCGCGCCTTGAATGCCTCGAAGACGGCCCTGGAGCAGATGTGGAGCGCCATGCGATGGCCACTGGGGGTCCGACCATGAGTGGTCCGCCACGGTGGCTGCAGTCTGCGCTCAGGTGCGTCCTGCCGGCCCGGGATCGCGAGACGATCGCCGGTGACCTCTTGGAGGAGTACCGGGAGGAACAGGCGCCGCGCCTGGGTTTTGCCGGAGCGAACCTCTGGTATCTCCGTCAACTCGTCAGCCTCGCCGTGACTCAGCTTTCAGGAGGATTAGCCGTGAAAAAGGCGTTGGTCGCCATGTCGCTTGTCATCGTGGGGGCAGGCGTCTGGCTGGCGCTGATGGAAAACATCCTGCGGCATGCCGGCTACCCGGCGCGCACGCTGGTCGCCGCCGGCATCGCCGCCCAAGGCGTGGCCACGCTGGTTTTCCTGCTGTTGAACGGACGCCTGATCCATCGCCTCCTGGTGATGCCGGGCGCGGCGGCGCTGCTGTGGCTGGGCGGCTCGGCGATCGTCCGCGTGCTGCGCGCGCCGCATTTCGAGGGCTTCGTTCTGCTGATCGGTCTGGCCTTGGTCGTGCAGGGCGCGCTGACCCTGCTGTTCGCGCCGCGCCGCGCCGCGGCGGCGCTGGATCGCGAGGCCTAGGACACGGCGCAACCGGTGTCGGCCGCATCCGGCTCGAAAAACAGACCACGCGAAACCAGGCGCGTCGTGGCCGCCTTGAAGGCGCTCGACAGGCGCAGGAAGTGCATGGCGTTCTCCTGGCGCAGCACCTCGGTGGTGAACAGGATGGTAGCCACGAAGGTCGCCTGGCTGAGGTACGCGCCGCCGAACCCGAACACGCTGGCCACCCCGTGCGCGGCGACGAACTCGGCAGCCGGAATCACGCGGCGCCCGCGTTCATCGACCGCCGTGGCCGCGTGCGGCACAAAGAACAGCCCATTGGCGTTGGCGACGGCGCGCGTCACCAGGCGGGTGGGATCGCTGGGCTCCGATTTGTGGTGATAACGCAGATCGCGCAGCAACCGGGAGACCATCGGAATCCCCTCGACCTGTTCGCGACCGAGCAGCGGGATGGCGCGATGCTGCCGCGAGCGGCGGCGGTCGTTCCACTCCGGCTGCCGTCCCGCGCTGCCGAGTAGGGTCAGAACGTCGGTCTCGGGGACGAGCACGTTTTCCCGGGACGCGGAGCGCGCCGCGTCGCGCTCCGGGGCGGGCAGCTGCGCGAACTCCATCGTGGCAAATACGCGGGCCAGCACCACGGACGGGAACCGGGCGGCCAGCTGTTCAGCAAACCACTGCGCGCCGCCTTCCAAGGAGCTGGCGGCGCGTAGCCCCCCGGCCAGCTGCGCCGCCAGGAGCTCCAGATCGTTGTAATTGGCGAGCGCGATCAGCGCCATGGTTCCATCTCGGGGGCGGGGGGCGTGTGGGGCCTGGCTCCGGCTTTTTCCCGCCGGGCGCCAGGTGGCAGGCCGGGCTATCGGCGGCCAGCATCATTCTAACGGGCGGGGAAGGCAGGCCGGCGGCCCGCGCCGGGACCTTTTTACGGATTTACGCCCCCGGCCCCGCCCCGCGCGCACGCCGCGAATCCAACCGCGGAGCTATGACCCGTTCTCTCCTGCATTCGATTCCGGGCTGGGACACGCTCGGCCGCCTGCTGGCGGCCGTGGGCGGCGCGGCGCTTCTGCTCGCCGCCCAGACCCCGGTTGCGCCCGCGCCGCCGCGCGCCGCGCCCGCCGCGGTGCAGATCTACGGCGCCGGAGACAGCGACGCGCTCGGGCCGGGCGACCTGCTCGAAGTGCGTGTCCTCGACCAGCCGCAACTGAGCGGCGAGGCGCGCGTCGCGAGCGACGGAACGCTGGCGCTGCCCTTCCTCGACCGTCTGGAGGTGGGCGGCGAGACCGCGGCCGTCCTGGAACGCCGGCTGCAGCACGCTTACGCCCGCCTGTTACGCGACCCGGTGGTCAGCCTGCGGGTGCTCGAGGTCAACAGCCGCCACGTCACCGTGAGCGGCAGCGTGCCGCGCCCGGGCGTCTACGCCTTCAGTGGCGCGTTGCACCTGCTCGAGGCGCTCGCCATGGCGGGCGGCCTCGACGCCAGCCGCGCCGGACACACCCTCTACCTGCTGCACGCGCCACCCCCCGTGGCGCACCCCGCCGGCGCCGACGGGCGCCCCCTCTACACCGTCAACAGCGTGCTTGAAACCATCGACCTCGACCGCCTATGGCGCGACCCGCGCCTCAACCGCACGCTGGCGCCGGGCGACGTGATCGAGGTGGAGCCCAGCGACCAGGTCTACATCGCGGGCAGCGTGCTCAAGGGAGGGGCGCTCGCGCTCAACTCCGGGCTCACGCTGAGCGAGGCGGTGGGGGCGGCGGGCGGCCTGCTGCCGCAAGCCGACGCGGCACACGTCCGTCTGCTGCGCCGGGCCGGCACGGCGCGCCGCGAGTTGGTGGTCGATCTGGGGGCCATCCTCCATCACCGCCGCCCCGACCTGCCGCTGGAGGCCAATGACGTCGTGCTGGTCTCCGCCTCGGCGCTGCGCAACGTCGGCCTGTCGGTGCTCGACTTCTTCGGCGGAGCGGGACGCTGGCGCATCCAGCGCGGCTTGCTGCACTACTAACCCGCTCCCACCGCGGGGGGCCCTGATCGCGAGGAACCCATGTCGCACCTGTTGCCCGCCGGCCCCGCCGAGACGTCCGCGCTGTTGGGCGAGCTCGAGGCAGGGCCGCGTCCCTCCTCCCGCCTGCTGCCGCGCTTGGGTGAGGCTCTCTACCGCTCGCGCGGCGCGGCGCTGCTGCTGGTGCTGCTCGGCGTGCTCGCCGGGGCGGCGCTCAGTTGGCTGGTGGCTCCCGTCTACACCGCGCAAGGGGCGCTGGTGGTCGAGCGCCCCAACCCGCAGCCCGCCGAGCTGCACCCCAGCGAGACGCCCGCCTACGACGAGGACCGTGAGATCCAGACCGAGATGACCGAGCTCGCCAGCCGCACCGTGGCCGGCCGCGTCATCGCCCGCCTCGACCTGACGCGACTGGACCCGGAGATGGCGCAGGCGCTGGCACGGGCGCGTCGGGCCGGGCCGCTGGATGCGACCAGCACCGCGCAGATCGCCACCGGCGTGTTTGGCGGCCAGTTGGCGCTCGTGCCCGACAAGCTGAGCCGCACCGTACGCGTCCAGTTCCGCTCGCGCGACCCGCGCCTGGCGGCCAGCGCCGTCAACGGCCTGATGGAGGAGTTCGTGGACTACACCCGCGGGGCGCGCGCCGCCACCGGCCAGGCGCTGGCCGACTGGCTGCGCGGCCAGCTGCAGGGGGAGCGCGACCGCTTCCAACGCGACGAGGCGGCGCTCGTCCGCTTCCAGCAGCAGCACGCCTTCACCCCGCTCGTCGTGCCCGGCGGGCAGCAGAACGTGCTGCTCGAACAACTGGTGGTGGCCAACCGCCAGCTCACCGAAAGCACCGCGGCGCGCATCACGAGCGAGGCGCTGCTGGCCACCTACACTGGAACCGTGAGCGCGCTCCCCGCCGAGTTGCGCACGCCGGCAATTGACCAGGCGGTGAGCGAGTTGAGCGCCGCCGAGCGCGCCCTCGACCTGCTGCAGGTGCAGTACCAGCCCGGCTTCCCGCTGCTCGAGCAGGCGCGTGAGCGGGTGTCGCGCAGCCGCGCCCGGGTGGCGGCGCTCGGCTCGCAGGTGCAGCAGGGACTCGAGAAGCGCGTGCGGGTGGCGCGCCGCCAGGAGGCGGAGCTGGCGGCGCTGGTGACGCGGCTGAGCCAGCGGGCCGCGGGGGAGAGCACGACTGAGCTCGAGTACCAGGTGCTCGAGAACCGCGCCGCTGCGCAACGCCGGCTCAATGAGACGCTCAACGAGAAGCTGCAGGAGGCGGGCCTGCTTGCCTCACTGCCCACCAGCAATGTCTGGATCCTCGACCACGCCACGCGGCCGCTCACCCCGCTCTACCCGCGCCTGCCGCTCAATCTCGGGCTGGGACTGGCGCTCGGCCTGGCGGCGGCATTGGCCACGGCGCTGGCGCGCGAACGCTGGAGCGGGGCGATCACCGCCGGCCGAGCCGGGCTGCAGCTCCGCGGCCGCTGGCTGCCGCCGCTCGGGCTGATCCCCGAGGCACGGCGGCGGGGCGCGGCGAGCCTGGGCCGTGCCGCGGCGGGGGAGAGCTACGCCCGGTTGGCGGCGCAGTTGGTCGCCCGCTTGGCGCCCCCCGCCAGCTGCCTGCTCACCAGTTCCAACCCTGGCGAGGGCAAGACACGCACCACCTGCGAGCTGGGCCTGGCGCTCGCGCGCCTCGGCTGGCGCACCCTGCTGGTCGACGCCGACCTGCGCCGCCCGGGCTGCCACCGCTTCTTCGGGGTCGAAAACTTCCAGGGGCTGCTCGCCGCCCAGCAGGGCGGGGCACCGGCACTGCATGTCGCCCCCAATCTCGATCTGCTTCCCTGCGAAAACGCCCCTGAGGCGCAGTTGCTGCCCCGCCGCTTGGCCGAGCTGCTCGCCGAGTGGCGGACGCGCTACGACTACGTGCTGTTCGACACCCCGCCGGGACGGCTTACGGGAGAGGCGGCGCTGCTGGCCCCGCTGGTGGGCGGGGTGCTGCTCGTGCTGCGCTGGGGACACACCAGTGAGGAAGAGGCGCAGGCGCTGGGCGAGGAGTTGGCGCGGGCACGCGCCCCGTTGCTCGGCACGGTGCTCAACCGCGCCGACCTCAATGCCCCCGAGTTCCGCTATTACCGCCAGCACGCGGCCTACTACCGTCGCGGCCTCGCTGCCTGAGGGCGCCCTCTCCCGGCACGGATACGGAGCGAAGCGCAGACCGCGACGCCGGGAACGGCCGGGGGGAAAATCGGACATCGACAATTGACATGCTCTCGATCTCTGACCACCGTACTGACCTCGTCTGGACCGCCCTGGGAGTCGGCCTGATGCTGCCGCTCGCGGCGGCGGCCACGGCCTCTGCCGCGCACCCCGGCTGGGCGATGGCAGGGGCCGCGCTGGCGCTGCTCGCCCTGGGCGCCACGCTCGTCGCCCCCGCCTGGGGAGCGCTGGCATTGATCGCCGTGGTCTACAGCAACGCCAGCGACGTGCTCAACGACCAGTTCGGCATGGCCTGGCTGCTGCGCGGCCTGCTGGCCTGGACACTGCTGGCCTGGGCACTGGCGCGCTGGCGGAGGGGCGGCGCGCCGCCGCGTTGGCCGCTCGCCCGCCCGCTCGCCGCCTACGGGCTGGTGCTGCTGCTCGCCCTCCCTGGTGCGCGCCACCCCGGGCTGGTGTTGCAGGAGTGGGTCGAGTTCCTCAAGGCGGTGGCCATCTTTTATCTGGTGGTGAACCTGCTCGGCCGGCCGCGCGCCTGGCGGCACGGGCTGACCACCATCGTCAGCACGGTGGGGCTGATGGCGCTCCCGGTCGTCTACCAGGGACTCACCGGTTCACAGTTCACCTTCTGGGGTTTTGCCGCCATCAAGCGCGCCGGTATTATCGGCGAGGAGTTCGGCAACCGCCTGGCGGGACCGATCGGGGACCCCAATTTTTTCGCCCTGGTGCTGGTAGCGGCGCTCCCGCTCGCCGTAATGGGCGCGCTCGCGGCACGAAGCGCGATGACGCGCCTCTGGCATCTCTGGGGGCTACTCGGCGGGCTGGCCGCGGTGGCGCTTTCCTATTCGCGCGCCAGCCTGCTGGGACTGCTCTTCCTGGTGGCGGCGCTGGCCGGCTGCCACCGCCGCCGCCGCCTCATCCTCGCCGGCAGCCTGCTCGCGCTACTGGCCCTGGTACGCGCCATGCCCGCCGACTACCGCGCCCGCATGTTGACTTTGGGCGAAGTCTCGGTCGGCGGCGGACAGCAGCAGGTCGTCGATCCCTCCTACCGCGGCCGGCGCGGCGAGCTTTACATCGGGCTGGCCATGGTGCGCGCCCATCCCTTTCTCGGCGTGGGGCCGGGCAACTATACCGCCGAGTACCAGACCTATAACGCCCGCGTCGGGCTCGACAGCAGCCACGAGGATCACGAGCCGCACAACCTGTTTCTGCAGATCGCCGCCGAGACCGGTCTGATCGGGCTGGCCGCCTTCCTCGCCCTGGTGCTGCCGCCGGTGGTGCAGCTGTTTCGCGCCGTGGGCACGCTGCGGCGCGGCGGGGCGCCGCGCCTGGCGGAGTACGTGCTCGGGTTGGCGACCGGGCTGGGGGCGTATCTGTTGCTCAGCCTATTCCTGCACGGTGCCTACTTCCGCCATTTCATGGTGCTGCTGGCGCTGGGCGCGGTGACGCTTGAATGGCTTCCACCCGCCGACAGCGGAGAGGTGGCATGAACAACGGTGGCGGGGCGGGCGCGCCACAACTCGGGCGCTGGGCCATGGGCCGGGAGTTGCTGCGTCCTGGGCGGCGGACAACGGCCGCCTATGCGCGTGCCGGGGAGTGCTGGATCCCCCTCGATCCATCGAGCTGCGGACGAAGTTGCTGGCGGCATTGGGCGCCCGTCGAACAGCGCCGGCAGCGCTGGTGGGCGGGACTAGAGGCGCGCTGCTCGGCCCCCGGTCTGGCCCTCGAGGGCGGGGCGCTGCACGTAGTGGACTGGACGGAGTTCACCGCCGTCGCGCATCCATTTCTCGACCCCGGCTTTTTCGTGCTCGACACGCTGCTCTCCGCCGGCTGGCACGCCGCCGTGGCGGCCACCCCGCCTGCTTGGGCGGATGCATTCCTGACGACCTACTGCGCCGCGAGCGGCCATGGAACGCCGCGCGCCGTCTGGGACTTTTTGCCGGTGGTGGTGGCCGAGCAGTGGCGACGCCATCCCGCTTCTTCGCTGTGGCGCGCCACCACCGAACAGTGGCCGATCGCCGACTGGGGACCCGCCGAGGCGTTCGTGCCGGTGGCCACCAACGTTGAGGTTAAGGAATGAGAGACATGAGGCGTATTGCGCTTTCCGTCACGCCGCGCCGCATCGTTTGGCTGATCGACAGCCTGCGCTGGGGCGGCGCCGAACGCCTCGCCGTCGACTTCGCTAGTTGCCCCCCAGCCGGGTTGGAGGTGCTGCTGGTCAGCATGCAGGCGGAGTGCGCGCCGCCGCTCGCAGCCGCGCTCCGCGGCGTACGCTGGCAGACGCTGGATGCCCGCTCCCTACACGATGTGCGTGCTTGGCGACGGCTTGGGCGTCTGCTCGACGACTGGCGACCGGCACTGCTGCATGCCCACCTGCGCTCAGCCACGCTGTGGGCCGCTGCCGCCGGCATGCGTCGCCGGATTCCGGTGGTCGCCACGCTGCACGTCATGCCCGCCGCCGGCGAGCCCATGCTGTCGGCGCTTGAGCGTCTCGCTCTCTATCACGGAACGACGCGGGTGTTGGCGCTCAGCCGGGCGCAAGCCGATGCCTGGCAGGCCGCGAGCGTGAATGCCCGCCGCCTGTGCATTCTACCCAACGGCATCGCTGTGCCGCCGGCCGGTGCCGGACGCGAGACGTTGCGGCGGGAGCGCGGTCTGCCCGCGGGCGCGCCGGTGGTGCTCACCGTGGCCGTGGTGCGCCGCCTTAAAGGTTGGCCGCTGTGGGTCGAAACGGTGGCGCGCCTGCATGCCGCGTTGCCCGAGGCGCGGTTTGTGTGGGTGGGCGATGGGCCGGACGCGGCAGCACTGCGCATCGCGGTGGCGGCGCGCGGGCTGGCGCAGGTGACCCACTTGGTTGGGGCGCGCGACGATGTCGCCAATTGGCTCGCGCTCGCCGACCTGTTCCTGTTTCCCAGCGAACAGGAGGCGCTACCCACGGTGGTGCTCGAAGCCATGGCCGCCGGCTTACCCGTGGTGGCGGGTCGCCTCGCGGTGCTCGACGCGCTGCTGCCCGCACCGCGTCCGGCCGCAGTCGATGCGGAAGGTTACGCGCGTGCCTGCCTCGACCTGCTCAATGATCCCGCAGCACGAGCCGAGTACGCGGCACGCATGCAGGTCCGCTATACCAGCGAATTTACCCGCGCACACTGGCACGAGCGCTTATGCGCGCTCTATGACGAGGTGGAGAATACGGCACGAAGCGGTTCACAAGATCAGGTGCAGAAGCACAAGTCCAGCGCAGCCGACCAGCGCCACGGTCGGAAAGCCGGCGGCGTCCTCGCCGTTCGCCCCGTCGCACCCCGCATTTTGATGGTCGAGTTCTTCGCGCAGGGGGGCCTGTGGCATTACGGCGCGCAACTGGCGACGGCCTTGGCGGCGCAAGGAGCAGCGATCACACTTCTGACTGGGCGGCGCCCCGAGATGTTGCCGCCCGCCACCGTGCGGCTACTGCCGCGCCTGCTCACTTGGAACTGCCGCGCCACGCCCCGTCTGCCGCGACTGGCGCGTCTGGCGCACGCCATCCAGTACGTCGCCGCGTGGTCCCAGATCGTGGCGTGGGCGGCGCGTCTTCGGCCCACGCACATCCTGTTGGGCGACCTCGAGCACCGCTGCGATGACTTTTTCGTGCGCCTGCTGCAGCGCCGCGGCCACCGCGTGGCGGCGGTGTGGCACAACGTTGAGGCCTTCGATCGGCGACCGGGCCATGCCCTCGTGCGTTCCACGCCATGGCGCGACCGCTTAGCGCAGCGCCTGAACTGGGTTTTTGTGCACGGTCCGGAGGCGGCGGCCCGTCTCACAGTACGGAGCGGCTGCCGCCCGTGGGTGATCGCGCACGGCGACCAAGCCGGGCTGGTGGCGGCGGCCGGGCCCGACCCCGGCCTGGAGGCGCGCTTCGCGCTGCCGCGCGACCGTCCCGTGGCGTTATTGTTCGGCACGCTGACCAAATATAAAGGGGTGGGCGACGCGCTCGCCGCGCTCGCCCTGCTCCCCGAGTCAGAACGGCCCGTGCTCTGGATCGCGGGCTTCGCGGCGGCCGACGCCGACCTGGGTGGCTGGCAACGCACGGTGACTGCGACTGGCCTCGCCGCCTCGGTGCGGTGGGACGTCCGTTACGTACCACTCGCAGAGGTGGCGTGGTACTTTCGGCGCGCCGATTTCGTGGTGTTGCCCTACCGTACCGCCTCACAAAGCGGCGTGGCGCACCTCGCCTGGACGCTGAGACGCCCGCTGTTGGTTACCGCCGTCGGCGGCTTGCCGGAACTGATCGCCGGTGGCAGCGCGGGCGTGGTGGTGGCGCCCGGCGATCCGGCGGCGCTGGCGGCGGGCATGGCCACGATGGTGGCCCGCTGGCGGAAAGGCGGAGATATCCCCACCGCGGTTCCCGCTGCGCCGCCGCCCGCCTGGGACGCCGCGGCGGCCACGCTGCTCACCGCCTTCACTGCCGCCGCCTCCTCAGCGGACGAACCATGTCTTCCGGTGGAGTCTTCCGGTGGATTTACCGCCGAACGAAGCGGCTCGCCCTTCCCCCGCCGTAATCTGCTCATCTGAAACGCCGTGATCCTCGGCTACGTGCTCTCTCGCTTCCCGCTGATCACGGAGACTTTCATCGCGCGCGAAGTGGTCGAGCTGGAGCGGCGTGGGGCCACTGTCTGGGTGGCGCCTTTGCGGCGCGAAGCTGCGGCAGCGCATCATCCCTCGAGTCGCGCCCTGCTGCCGCGGTTGCGCCCCATCCGCCGCTCTGTCGCCGCGCATTGGGCGCACGTGGTACGGGCCAACTTGACAATGTGGCGACGTCACCCACGCCGCTACGTCGAGATCTGGCGCGCGGCGCTGGCCGGCAGCCGCGGCGACCGCAACCTGCAGGCCGGGGCGCTACTCTTTTGGCCGCGGGTGGTGGCGATCGCCTACGACTTCGAACGCCTCGGCGTCGAGCACGTGCACGCCCACTTCGCCACCCATCCCGCGCTCGCGGCCCTGATCGTGCACCGCCTTACCGGCATCCCCTTCAGCTTCACGGTGCATGCCCACGACCTCTTCGCCCACCCGTGCATGCTGCCGGAAAAAATGGCGGCAGCACGCTTCGTGGTGACGATCAGCCACTTTAACCGCCGCCGGCTCCTCGCCCTCGCCGCCCCCGGAAACACCCATGCCCTGGCGGCCAAGCTGCACGTCGTGCGCTGCGGGGTGCGCTGCGAGGACTACGCGACGGCACGTGCAATTTCAGTGGCGCCGCCGGGAGTCCTCCGGCTACTGACGGTGGCCAGCCTGCAGCCCTACAAGGGACATGCCGTGCTGCTGGCTGCCTGCACCCGCCTGTCCTCGCCCTTCGAACTGCGCCTGATCGGCAATGGCCCGCTGCGCAGCCGGCTTGAAGCGGAAGCGCGGCGGCTGGGGCTGGGGGATCGGGTGCTCTGGCTCGGCGCGCAGGACGAGCGGCAGGTGAGACGCGCTTTGGCCGATTGCGATGTCTTCGTGCTGCCCAGCGTGGTCGAGCCCTCGGGGCGGATGGAGGGCATTCCCGTAGCGCTGATAGAGGCCATGGCTGCCGGACGGGCCATCGTCGCGACGCGCCTTTCGGGCATTCCTGAGTTGGTCGCTTCACCTGCCGAGGGCTGTCTGGTACCACCCGGCGACGCAGCGGCTCTAGCCGCCGCGCTCGCCGCGCTCGTGGACCCGGAACGACGGCGCCGGATGGGGCGTGCGGCACAACGCAAGGTGAACTCCGAGTTTCATCTGGCGCCCGCGGTGGCGCAGTTGGAAGAACTGTTTGCTGCCAGCGGAGCAGTCTTCCGGCGCCAGCAACCGTTGGCTCCGACAGTCGCGGCGACCTCGAAGGTGGCGGCATGAGCCCCGCGACGCTGGCTGGCCTGAGCACCATCATCGTCTTGCTGGGTGATCTCGCGGTGGCACTCGTCTGGTTGGGATACCCGCTTTGGGCGACACTGCGAGCGCGTCTCCGGCCCCTCCCCGCCGCCCCACCATGGGCCGCAGGGCCCATGGTCAGCGTCATCGTGGCGGCTTACAACGAGGCGCCGCACATCGCCGGCCGTCTGCGCAACCTGTTGGAGCTCTACTACCCGGCGGCCGCGCTGGAGATTTTGGTGAGCGATGACGGATCGAGCGATGACACCGCGGCGCTGGTCGCGGGATTCGCGGCGCGGGGCGTGCGGCTCCTGCGGGGAGCGCACGATGGCAAGGCCGCGGCGCTCAACCGCGCCGTGCAGGCGGCACGCGGCACGCTGCTGGTCTTCACGGACGCCACCAACGCCTACGAACCTGACACGCTGCGCCAGCTTCTCGCCCCGCTCGCCGACCCCGAGGTGGGGGCCGTGGTGGGCGCCAAGAGCGTGCTGGATACGCGCGGGGTGGGTGCCGGAGAACGCGTGTACTGGCGCTTCGAGAACTGGCTGATGGCGCAGGAGGCGCACGCCCGCTCCACCACCACCGGCAGCGGCGAAATTCTCGCCGTGCGCCGCGCCTGCTTCCGGCCGCTTCCTGAAGACGTCATGGTCAACGATGACCTCTACCAGGTACTGAGCGTGCTGGCGCAGGGGAAACGCGTCGGCTTCGCCGCCGC
This sequence comes from uncultured Acidobacteriota bacterium, assembly GCA_937898755.1. GTDB lineage: Bacteria > Acidobacteriota > Terriglobia > Terriglobales > SCQP01 > CALEJU01. The sequence goes on from CALEJU010000076.1 coordinate 14,062, forward strand.
AGCGCGGTCGCGCGACCTGCCGGCGGCGCGCATGCGGGAGGAGTGGAAGCGGCGCAACCGCATGACCGCGGGCCGTTGGCAGACACTGCGTCAGCTCGGTCCCGCGTTGTGGCGCTGCTCGCCGCGCCTGTGGGCGCAAGTGCAGTGGCACAACAGCCTGCGTACGTGTTCAGCCCTTGCCATGGCAATGGCCCTCGCGGCGAGCCTGTTCCGCCTGGCGCTTCTGCCGTGGGCCACGCCGACCCCTGCCGCTGCCCTGCTGCTTGGATTGCACGGCGCCTTTTATGGCGTGGTGCTCTTGGTCACTCTGACACGGCGTCTGCGCTGGCGGCTGGGGTGGGGGGAGGCGCCGTTTTTTTTTACCGCCGCGCAAGCCGCCAGCCTCGCCGGCTGGTGGCGCTACGCCCGCCGCCGCCAGCCAGTCTGCTGGGAACGCGCGCAGCGGGCCGAGGCGCCCGTGGCCGGCGCGCCTAGCAGACCCGCGGCGGCGCATGTCCCACATGTCAGCAACCGTTCCATCGTCTCGGGTGTCGCCTGGTCCTACGGCTCGTTTCTCTCTGGCAAGTTGATCGCGTTTCTCGCCACCGTCGTGTTGGCAAGACTCCTGACCCCACGCGATTTCGGTGCCGTCGCCCTCTGCCTGATGGCGCTCACCTTTCTCGAGGTGGGAAGCAGCCTGGGCTTATTTTCGGCGCTGATTTACGAGGCCCGGGACTGGGAGCAGGTGGCGAACGTCTGCTTCTGGGCGACCACCTCGGCCGCCGTTCTCGGCTTGGGACTCTGCTGGGTGGGAGCACCGTGGTTCGCGGTGTATTTCCGTACGCCGCTTTTACGGCCGTTGATGCGCGCGCTGGCACCAGCGTTGCTGCTCACCGCCTTGGGCGGCACCCATGAAGCGCTGCTGCGCCGCAATCTGGCCTTCGAAAGGAAGCTATGGCCGGACCTCGCCACGGCGGCCGGAAAAGGGCTGGCCAGCGTGCTCTTCGCCCTCGCGGGGGCGGGCGCATGGAGTCTCATCTGGGGACAATTGCTGGGGGCCGGCGCCGGCCTCGTCGTCCTCTGGGTGGCAGTGCCGTGGCGACCCGCCTGGCGCTGGGATGCGATCGTTTGGCGCCGCGTTCTGGCCTACGGCAAGCATATCTACGCCATGGAGTGCAGCGGCACGGTGCTCCTCAACCTCGACTTCATCACCGTCGGCCGGCTGCTGGGTACCACAGCGCTGGGGTTTTACTCGATCGGCTTCCGGATTTCCGAAATGGCGCTGGTGAGCGTACTGAATGTCATCAGCCGCGTTGTATTTCCGGCCTTCAGTCGCCTGCAGCATGCGCCCGCTGAACTGGAACGCGCGCTGCTGAACACGCTGCGTTACACGTTGCTGTTCGCCTTCCCCTTTGCCGCCGCCATGGCGGTGCTGGGTCGGGACTTGATTCTGGCGCTCTACGGCCCGCGCTGGCTGCCCGCCATTCCGGTGCTGCGCATCATGGCGCTCTACGCCGCCTTGCGCAGCGTGCGTCACTTTCTCGGGGACGTCTACAAGGCTACGGGGCGGCCGCAGGTGCTCAGCCTGCTGACGGTTGTGTGGTGGCTGCTGCTGCCTCCGGCCTTGTACTTTGGCGGTCGCTGGGCCGGCATCGTGGGGGTGGCGTGGGGCGAGGTCGCGGTGCAGACCATCATGACGGTGGCGCACCTGGTCCTGATGGTGCGTCTGCTGCACCTGCGGCTGGTCATCTTCTGGCACAGCCTCGCTCCAGCGGTGGAAGCCAGCGTCCTGCTGGCCGGGGGCATGTACCTGTTACGCACGGTCTTGGGCAGCTCGCTGCCACCGCTCGCCAGACTTGGAATACAGGCGACGGGCGCACTGGTGCTCCTGACCCTGAACCTTGCCTGGCGCCATCCCGGCGTTCTACGCGGTGCCTGTCGCGCCGTGGCCCGGCTTTGGCAGCCGTCGCCGGCCACGCCCTCAGAGGCTGCAGCCGTTTTACTGACCACCGGAGGACCAGAGGCATGACTGTACGGCCTCGACGTTTGGAATGGCATGACGCCGCAGGCGTGCGCGAGCTCGCCTCGGCGTGGCGCGAGCTGTTCCGTGCCGTCGGGCCATCAGCCCCCTTTCTGTCCTGGGAATGGCATGAAGCCTGGGTTCAGACCCATTCCCGCGTCGGACACCCTTGGCTGCTGGCGGAATACTTCGATGATGGACGGCTGGCGGGCTTGGCAGCCTTTCGGCTGCGCCACCGCCACGGCCTCAGCCGTCTCGAGCCACTGGCCGCCGACAGCGGCATGGACGAGTTCGATCTTCTGTTGCATCCGGAAGCGGATAACGATCTGCCGTCACGATTATTGGACGTCTTCCTGCACAACCGCCATTGGCAGGTGGCGCGATGGGAAGCGGTGCGGCACGCCGGCGCCCTGCACCGCGGGCTGAAACGGCACGCCGCCGAGCACGGCATTGCCCTCACCGAGGAAGAGGGCGATGTGCTCCCCTTGCTGCAACTTCCAGACTCCTTCGAAATCCTGCTCGCCCAGCGCAGCGCCAACTTCCGCTCGGAAGTGCGGCGTCGGCGACGGGGTCTGGCCCAGGGGGTTGCGACAACGGTGGTGCAGTGCCTCGAAACCGCCGCGGAACTGCAAGCCGCGCTGCCCCTGCTCTACACCTTGCACAACCGCCGTCGCCGGCAAAAAGGGCAGCGCGGTATCTTCGAGCGGGCGCCGCTTCGCGCCTTTCATTCCTGTCTGGCCGGTTTACTGGCACCCAGCGGACAGGTCCGTCTCTATGTGCTGCGCACCGACCAGCAGCCCATCGCCGCCCTTTACGGTTTCGCCTTCCAGCGTCGCTTCTCCTACTTCCAGAGCGGCATGGAGCCGACTTGGAGTCACCGCAGCCCGGGAACGGTGTTGCTCGCCAGCGTCTTGGAAGACTGCATCCGCCGCGGTGAACGGGAGTTCGATTTCTTACGCGGCAGCGAAGCGTACAAAAGCCGCTGGACGACGGTAAGCCGTCGGGGTGTCAACCTGGGACTGGCTCATGGCCTCATCGGTCATACCTACCACCGTTTGCGCTGCTGGGTCCGCCACCCCCGCACGCCCCTCGTCCAGGAAGCGACGTCATGACTTCCGAAATCACCATCAATCCGGTCAGTCATCATCGCCGCTCCTGGCGCAACCGCACTGCCGACCTGCTCCCGCCCGAGTTCTGGCGCCGTCGCAGTCTGCGCTTGCTGGAATGCCGTCCGACCCTGGCCTGTGTCGTTGCGTTTCACCGCGTCTCCGACCAGTTGCGCGACGAGCTGACGTTTCCGGTGCGCGCCTTCCAACGACTCTGCAAGTGGTGGCGCGATCATTACACCGTCCTCAGCCTGGATGCCCTCTATGCCTGCCTCCAGACTGCCCGTCCCCTGCCGGCACGCGCCCTGGCCATCACCTTCGACGACGGATACGTCGACAATGCCGCCGTCGCCGCGCCCATCCTGCAATCGTTCGGGCTGCCTGCCACCTTCTTCGTGACCACCGGCCTGCTCGGAACGCAGCAGCGTTTTCCCTGGGACTCACCCACCCCTGCCACCCGCTTGATGAGCGAAGCACAGTTGCGACAATTGGAGCGCGACGGCTTCATGATCGGGGCGCATACACAGAGACATCTGCGCCTCAGCCGCACAACAGCGGCCGAGCTGTACGAGGAAATTGTTCCCCCACTGCTCTGGTTGCAGGCGCGTCTGCGGAAGCCGTCGCTCGACTTCAGCTTTCCCTTCGGCGGGCGCGAGGACTGCGGCGAGCGGGAACGCTCCATGATCCGCGCCGCCGGTTATCGAACATGCTATGCCTGTTATGGCGGTGGCGTGCACTCCAGCGATGACCCGTTTTATCTGCAGCGGCTGGCCATGAGCCCGCGCTTCCACGCCAGTCGCGGCGGTTGGGAACGTGCCTATGCCCGCTTGCTGCAACAGGAGCCCCGGCCCCACCTGGTGTGGAACAACGGAAACGGGGAATGAGAAATGTGGGGTGAGGAACACCAAGTCATCCCCCATCCGAGTTTCTCATCCCCCTTTCCCGACATCGGCCGCAATTAGTAATAGATCAGCAGGTGCTGCGCAATCATCCCGATTCCGCTGAGATCGGGCTGCGCCCCCAATGCGGAATAGAAGCTGATTCCCGGACCTCCGGTTTGATCCGTTACCAGCCCGCCGTACAGTTGCAGGGCCTTCATCAGCGCCTTCACCGCCGTGCTCACATTCAGGCTGTCCACGTTGATGGTGGGGTCGAAGCGGATCTTTGCTCCCTCGCGGAAGACGCCGCCGGGAACTCCTCCGTCGGTGGAATGCACGGGCGCCTGCCGCCCCAACGCAGGACTGTTCATGCTCGCCGGCACCAACACATTCAGGGCATGCTGCAGACAAGTCACGCAGTCCAGTTCGCCCGGCAGGATGTCGCCCGCCAGTCCGGTAATGGACGCCGCCGTCGTGCCCGGGGTGCCATCGCTGGTCTCTAATCCGCCGCCGTTCACGCGCCCGACGTTGGTGCTGGTGGGATTGCCGTTGGCATCCACGATCAGCTCCCAGAAATCGTAATAACGACGTTGCACGGTGTCGACCACAATCAAATGACCATCATTGGCGCCCCATCCTCCCACCGACGGCCGATATCCGCCTGCGGGATTCGGAACCGTTACGACATCGCCGAAGTTGTAGTACCGCGTATCCGTAAATGTCGTCGTACCGTGCGTTCCATCGGTGTATTGCACGGGATAGTCGAACCCGCCATCGTGCGTGTTCACATGGATTCCCAGCCTCGAGGTGGCGGATGAGATGTCGGTCGCCGACCCGGTCGGCGCCGAGTACAACCAGTCGGCCCCTGGGCTGCTGAACATCCGCGATGGCGGAGGCGTCGCAGGTCTGTCTCTTATACACATCTGACGCTGCCGACGATCTTACGCGTGTA
>CALEJU010000077.1 GCA_937898755.1 uncultured Acidobacteriota bacterium
GAGATTTCTGCCTGTCTCGTGGGCTCGGAGATGTGTATAAGAGACAGGCCTCAGTCTTCATAAGCTCCCCGCCCGTTTTCCTTCCACGCTCTACTGCCGAGTCCCGTCCGCCTCATCACTCGTCACTGATCACTCATCACTTTCCACTTTTCACTTTTCACTGGCTACCTGAACGCCGCCGCCAATCCCAGAGCCGCCAGCACGGCGCGAATCTGCGGGAGCACGACCTTCTCCGGGTCGTACTTGACATGCACCTGCGCCCGATCCGGGTAGTAATAGGCAAACCGGACACCGCTCACAGCCTGCAATCGTGTCCGCAACTCCGGCATCCGCGCCGTCTCCGGCGCCGGCTCGAACTGCAAAATAGCCGTAGTGTAAGCCATCCATCCCACTCATCGCTCATCGCTCATCGCTCATCGCTAATGTTCGATCCCCTTCCCCTCCACAATCGTGATATACCGATTGAGTGGTAGGTCGGTAAACCGTTCCACCTTGCCGCTCGGCAGCGGCCAGCGGATCTCCAAGCTGTCGATCTTGGCGGCCGGGCCGATGCCGAGCACCTCGCGCGGGTCATGCGAGGCGAGGAAGCTGCCGCCACCGGTCTTCATGCGGCTGCGCCTGGTCCCGGCAAAGGTCCAGGTCAGCCACGCCCCCACCGCGTCGCGGTTCGCGTGCGTGCCCACTAGCTTGACCCCCAGCCAGTTGTGTTTCGTCCCCGCCACGTTGCGCAGCAGCAACGGCGCCCCGCCGTTGTTGTTGATCAGCACGTCCATCTTGCCGTCGTTGTCGAAGTCTCCGACGGCCAGCCCACGCGCGCTCCACATCTCCTGGAAGGCCGCCCCCGCCGTGGCGCTGACATTGATGAATTGCCGCTTGCCGTTGTTGTGAAACAGCATGAGCGGCTCGCGGTAGTGGACCTGCGTCTGGTTCTCGTCCACCATGTCGTCCGGGTGGCCATTGGCCAGGATCAGGTCGAGGTTGCCGTCGTTGTCGTAGTCGAAGAACTTCAGGCCCCAGCCGCTGAGCAGCCGTGTCGCCTGGCCGATGCCGGTCTCGCCGGCCTGGTCGGTGAACGTCTCATCGCCGTCGTTATGGTAGATGGCGAACTTCTCCTGATCGATGTTGGCGACGAACAGGTCCATCTTGCCGTCGTTGTCGTAGTCGCCCGAGTCCACCCCCATGCCGGAGCGCGGCTGTCCCTCCTCGCTGTAGGCTACTCCGGCGGTGAAGCCGATCTCTTCGAATTTCCCCTGCCCCTTGTTGAGAAACAGAAAATTGGGCGTCGTGTCGTTGGCGACAAAGAGGTCTAGCAGGCCGTCGTTGTTGATGTCGGTGGCCACCACGCCGTGCGACTTGCCGAGGCTCTTGCCGATGTCGGAGAGATGTCCCACCTCGGTGAATGTTCCATCGCCGTTGTTGTGGAACAGGAAGCTGGCGCGGCCGTTGAACACCCGTGGGATGCAGTAATACCGCAGTCCGCGCTTGTTGTCGCCGCAGAACACCTTGCCATCCGCCGAGTACTGCACGAAGCTGCAGGCGAACAGGTCCAGCTTGCCATCGTTGTCGTAATCGAACCACACCGCCGAGGTGGACCAATTGGGCGCCGCCACCCCGGCCTTGGCCGTCACGTCGGTGAAGGTGCCATCGCCGTTGTTGTGGTAGAGGATGTTGTGCCCGTAGCCGGTGACGTAGATGTCGGGAAAGCCGTCTCCATCGTAGTCCCCCACCGCCGCCCCCATGCCAAACATGGTCCCGCCCAGCAGCCCGGCCTTCTCCGTGACATCGGTGAACGTGCCGTCGCGGTTGTTCTTGTAAAGCGCGTTGCGCGGTGGTGTTTTGGGATGAAAGAAATCGCATGTCCCGGTGTTGACCAGGAAGATGTCCAGCCAGCCGTCGTTGTCGTAGTCGAGAAAGGCGCAGCCCGACCCGACGGTCTCCGGCAGGTAGTGGGCGGCCGACTTGGCATTGTCGTGGACCCAAGTGATGTGGCTCTGGCTGGCGGGGACGCTCTCAAAGATGGCGCCGGAAGCCGAACCAACCGCCCCACTGGCTGGCGAAGGCGATAGAAACTCCCATCCCCCGGGCAGCACCAAGGGCGAAACGGCGGTTCCCAAGGCGCTCAGGCCCCCCATCTGGCTGAGGGCGCGAAGAAAGTGGCGTCGCGAAGAAAATGGGAGCAAAAGAACCCGTTTCCGGAACAGCAGGACTTTCGCCCGAGTATAGCAAAACGCGAAAAATCGTTGTCGGTTGTCGGTTCTCGGTTGTCAGCGAGGCCACCACAGTTCCCGTCCCAACCACCACGCCGTCGCCAACCATCTACGTCCCGCAGTGACGCCGGAGGGCAGCCGGGAGCAAGCTGCGCCAGCGGGGCCACCCCCCGGACCGCCAGGCCCCTACGATAGTGCCGACGTATCGGGCGCCGGATGCGCCGCTGCGCCGCCAACAACTAACAACCAAAAACCAACGACAAAAAATCCGGCCGCCGAGCTCGCGCTCAGCGGCCGGAAATTGGCTGCCCGTGGCAACCGGGTTTTAGAACGAGTACCGCAGGCCCAACTGCAGCCGGCGAGCGGGCGCCGCTCCGACCAGGAACTGCGCCTTCCCGAACTGTGCACTGTTCAGGTTGGAGACAACCCCGTCGAAGTTGGGGTGATTCAACGAGTTCAACGCCTCAAACCGCAACTGCAGTTGCTTGCTCTCGCCCATCTTGATGTTCTTGAAGAGCGATGCGTCCAGAACGTTGAACCACGGCCCGTGGAACACGTTGCGGCCCAGGTTCCCGAAGCGCACGCCTGTCCCCTTGGGGTTGACGAAGAGCGCGTTGGGGGTCCCGACGCCAAAGACGGTGTTGCAAGCCGCCGTATTCGTGGACTGTTGCCCCGAGAAGCCGCAGCCGATCAGGTTGTTATCAACGAAGATGCCATCCGCCGGGCTGTTGGTGGAATAAACAGCGTTGAAATTCGATCCCACGAAGTCCGGGTGATCGTTCCCGACGCCATCCAAGTTGTAGTCGCCGCCGAGGTTTTCCGGAATGCCATTCGCATCCAACGCATTCCCCTTGCGCCGCGTGCGGCCGTTGAAGACCTCGATCGGGTGTCCCGAGTAGCCTTGGAAGAAGGCGTTCAGCTGCCAGCCCCCGAGGACGTGTCCGACGGCGCCCTGTTGCGAGCGGAGGAAAGGCAATTCGTAACTGATGTTCGCTTTCCAGTTCTGCGTGTGGTTGAACGCTCCCAACCCCTTCTCCAAATTGATGTGCTGGTTAGAGACGTAGTAGTAGGGCTGCGTGTTACCGCCGGTCACCGTCGAGCCAGCAAATAACTCGGAGTTTGTGTCGATCAGCTTCGACCACGTGTAGCTGCTCTGCACTTGAAGCCCGTTGCTCATGCGCTTCTGCAACTCCAACACCAGCGCGTGGTAGCTCGAGTTGACGCCCAGAGCGCGGTAGTTGAAGCCCGAGTAGAGCGAGTTTGGCCGCTTGGGAACCAGCGACTTGTTGTAGGCAATCCCGTCGACTCGGTTGTAGTTCATCAGGATCGGCTCGTGCCGGCCCAGCGAACCCTGGTAGTTGACGCGGAACAACATATTGGTGAAGAACTGGTGCTCGATCCCGAGGTAGAAGTTCTGTCCCGAGGTGTCCTTCAGGTTGTTCTCCATGGTGCGAATCGAGACGCGTCCCGCCGCCCCCGGCAAGCTGCCCGGCACATAGGTGGGAACCGTGGAGGCCGGCCGCGTGTAGTAAATGGTATCGTTCGCCGTGGCGTCCGCGTCGAACAACCCGTAGAACGGCGGGTTCCACGCCCCGTTGCTCCAAATGTTGTCGAAGACGCGGTCGTAGTTGATGCCGTAGCCGCCGCGCAGCGCCGTCCGGCCATTGCCGAACACATCATAGGCGAAGCCCAAGCGCGGCCCAAAGTCCTTGTTGCGGGTGTTCCACATGGCCTTCACGGGGCCCGTGCGCGCATTCGCCACGCAGGTCTTGTTGGCCACCGGATCCGCGGTGATGCAGTTGAAGTTCACCAACTGCGCCATGACGCCGGTGACCTCTTTCGGGGCTCCGTATCGATCCCAGCGCAACCCCAGGTTCAGCGTCAGGCGGCTGTTGACTTTCCAGTCGTCCTGCACGAAGGCGTTCGAATCCGAGGACACGTAGTGAACGTAGCCGTTCCCTTTGCCGCCGGTGGCTGGGTTAATGGACACTTCCTCGAAGTAGGGGTAGTCCTGACTGAAGTTGCTGTCCGTCGAGGCGTTCGGGTCACTGGCCGGGTTGATTGGACCCGCCGCCGGCGCCGGTCCCAGCGTGTTCGCGAACTCGTAGTAGCCCGGCGCTCCCAGGTCCCAGTTGCGGTACAGAATGCCCGCGTTAGTCCCGCCGCCGATCTTAATCGAGTGTCGTCCCACCGTCCACGACAACGCATCGCTGAAGCTGGTGCGATCTTGCGTAAAGCTGACGATCAGTCCGCCCTCGTAGGCGCCCAAGCCAAAACCGAATCCGCTATAGGCCTGACCGTCGATGGCGACCTGCGGATCGTTACCGTTGCCCTTGCCTTCCTGACTATGGCTATAGTGCCGGTTGTGACTGACCGTGTACTCATTCACGATGTTCGGGCTGAACACGTGCGTCTCGGTCAGCGTGATCTGGTGGTAGTGCTCGGTGTCCAAGTAGCTGATCGGCGTCGTCGCCACGTTGCCGCCACCGTACAGGTCGGTGTAGGGCTGGCGCGACACGTTGACCGAGAGCGCCAAGCGGTCAAAGGGGCTGAAGTTGTGGTCGATGCGGCCGTAATAGTTCTTCTGCGGCGCGTTGATCGGGTCAAACAAGCTGACGCAGCCAATGTGTCCCACCGCTGGCGTCCCCGCTTCGTTGGGGCACAGCGTGTTCGAGGTCAGCGGCTGGTAGGTCTTCAGGTAGTAGGAGGCGATCGGCGCAGCGCTCGCCTGCATGGCCTGCAATTCGGACGGCGTCGGCACCTGGATGTTGTCGAAGCCGCCGGTGGCCTGCGTCTTCAACGTCACCTGGTCGTAGGCGAACGAGAAGAACGTCTTGTCCTTGTAGATCGGGCCGTCCACCTCGCCACCAAATTGGTTGCGGATGTACTTCGGCTTGCCCGTGTTGTTACGGTTGGCGAAAAAGTCCGAAGCGTTCAAGGACCTGTTGCGGTTGAACTCGTACAGCACTCCGTGGAACTTGTTGGTCCCCGACTTCTGTGCCGCGCTGACAATGGCCGAGCCGCGGCCGTACTGTGCGCTCTCGTTGTTGGTCAACAGCGTGAACTCGCCCACCGACTCCAACGGCGGCGTGATGTTGCCCCCTCCCTCGCCGAAGTTGTCGTTGTTGTCAGTGCCGTTCAGCAGGTAGGTGGTGCTGGCCTCGCGCTGCCCGCCCGAGGAAATGCCCAAGTTCATGCCCTGCGTCACCTGCGGTGCCGAAAATGCGAGATTGAAAACGTTGCGATCAAACAGCGGCGTGTTGGCAATCTCGGCGCCGTTGATCGTGGTCGCCAGATCCGAACTTGCCGTCTGCACCAGCGGGGCCGCCGACGTCACATCGACGCTCACCGAGGTGCCCGCCGCGCCCAGCGACACGTTCAGGGGAACGGTCTGGCTGGGGTTCACGACAATCCCTTTGTCTGTCTTGGTGGCCAGGTTGGGGGCCGAGACCTGCACTGTGTAGCTGCCGGGAGGCACCAGGGAGAAGCGGTACTCGCCCGCGCCGCCCGAAGTCGTCGACTGCGAGACGTTGGTGCCCTCGTTGGTGATGGTCACGGTCGCCCCGGGAATCACTGCCCCGGTGGTGTCGGTCACGGTTCCGGTGATGACGCCCTGGACTGTCTGGGCCATCATCAAGCCCGTACACGCGAGCAGGACGACCAGCAAAGTCGCAAATCGCTTGAAGTTAAGCACGCACGCTCCTCCTGAAAGCCAACATCTGAATCGCGCTTCCGCTACCACTACCTGAGCCGGTTTCTGGCTTGGGACGCTGCTATTTTGTTGGTTTTGTCACGCAAGTCAATAGAAAACTCAGTGGAGGGTACTTCCCATTTACGGAAATCTCCCCGGCCCCGCCTCCCGAAACCTGTATATGCAGGTCGAAAACCGGTAAAACCCCTCGCCCCGCTCGGGTGCAACCCCGCTCACTCCTCCCAAGTGTTTGCGGCTGAATCAGTTGCAGTGGCCAATATTCACCGCTGCTCGCCCCCTGCCCCGCGAATGTTGTGAGATCAGGAAGTAACCGAAAGGTAAGCCTTCGTGCATCATCCAAATTTTTTATTATATGTTGCCGCCCCGCATCGGGCGAAAGCCGGCTAGGCGGGCGCGTTGCACTCCCGGAAGGGCGTCCGAAAGGAGCCGAGGACAAGCCGCGTTTTGGCACCGCTCCTGAGCGCCCGAGGCGTTAGGGTCGTCAGTAGATCAGGGGTCAATGCGCCCCCGCTACAAGCCAACAGCCACAAGTCCCCCGCTTTTTGCGGCGCCTGCCTCCCGTCATCGCTTCCGATACACCACTACGTCATCTCCGAAACTTCCGTCCCGCGTGTAGATCACCTTCCGCCGCCCCAGAAACTCCAGATCCGCCTCCGCCCCTCCCGGAAGAATTGTGTTGCCGATGAAGAGACCCCCGGGCGCCAGCAGTCCCGCGATATTGTGCAACGCCAGCGCCTGTTCGAAGGGGCTGTAATAGACGAGGATGTTGGTCGCGACCACCAGGTCCAACTGCGGCGCTGGCAACGCCGTTTGCAGCACGATATCGAGATCCTGCGCCTGCAACGCGTGCAGCCAACGGGGTGCCACCGCCACCGCCCGCATCCGCACCTTGCCCACCGCCGCCGGCGTGCGCAATGGCGTCACGTTCAGGCCCACGCGCGTGCCGAGCGTCTGCCAGTAACGAACAACTTCCGGCGTCCACGGGGCGTCGGAATCGAGCGGCAGTTGCAGGCGATACGTCGCCCGGTCCCGCGCGCGGCGCGCGTGTTCCAGCACCGCGGGGTTTAAATCGTAGGCCACCAACTTCGGCTCACCCGGCGCCTGCAGTCCCAGCCTGACCACCGCATCCGCCACCGCGAACGGCTGCACCGTTTGCGGCGGGTAGAAATCCAGCCCGTCGCGTTTGTTGGCGAAGTCCAGCCCCGGCCCCACCACCCCGATGGCATGGATCGCCCCCGGTTTCAGCACCCCCTTGCGACGCAGCGCCTCCAACGTATCGAAGATGGCGAAATTGGGGGGCAGCGAGGTGTCGGCGGAGAGCCCGCGCGCGGCGTAGAGCGAAGAACGGAGCAGCACCGACGCGTCGGTTTCGCTCTTCCCCTTGAACGCCTCCACCTGCGTCGCGTAATGCTGCTGCTCCGCGACAAAGCGCAGCAGGTTGGCGCGCAGGCGCCCTTCCCACTCCGCCTCCGGCACCTCCTGCAGCACGTGCCGCACCGCGGCGATGCGCTCGGCCGGCGCCAGCGGACTCGGGCTCGCTCGCTGCACCGCAGCCAGTAGATCCCGCAGTCGTGCCGCCATCACTGGCGTTAACTCTCCATCCGGACTGAGCGCCTGCGTCCAATCCGCCAGCCGCGGCTGCGTCGTAAACGAGACCCCGTAAATCAAGAGGTTGCTGATCGAGTCCTCCAGCCCGCGCTCGACCCGCGCCCGGATGAGACGATCCTTCTCTCCTTCCCACTGTTCCCAGACCCCCGCGTTGGCGACATCGGCACCCGCAAAACCGCTCCCCGCAAAGGCCCGCAGCACCGGCTGCGCCTCGGCAAAACTCATGAACCGCGTTCCCGCCGGAGCATCCGCCGTCACCTTCCCCAGCAACGGCATCACCAGCAAGAGCGCCGCTGCGCGTCTCCATGTCCGGACCGCAAGCCTGTTCAAATTCAACTCCCTTCCCATTGACGTACTTGCGCAGTCGGCTCCGGGCCCGAGATCTCAGGCGCCCAAGCCAGTGCCATTCTGCGACTTTACACGGAAGCTTCCGCTCGGCCCGCGCGCCGGCGTCCCCGGCTGCCGGGGCAACTTCGTTGGGCGCTACGACCGCGACTAAACCGGCGCAAACCGTGACATTCTCCGCCAGGTAAATCACCACGATCGCGGTATCCAGTGCCGTAAATGCCGCAGGAGGGTTGTCGGTAATGGAGATCCGCTGGGACCGCAGTTCCTGTCAACTGAGTTCTTCAATGACAGACAACCTTTTCACGCAGCCCATCGCTCATCGCTCATCGCTCATCCTCCGCCGTAGCTTCGCCACCGCCCCCGCCGCCTCGAACGCCGTAGTCCCGCCCGCCGCCGAACACGCCAGCGCGGCGCAGCGTGTCCCGAAGTCCAGCGCGCGCGCCGCGTCCCAACCCTGCAGGCGCGCTGCGATGAAACCGGCGTCGAAGCTGTCTCCCGCCCCGGTCGGGTCCACCACCGTCAGCCTGCGTGCCGGAACGTGCATCGAGCCATGCGCGTCGCAATAGAACGCTCCGCGCGCCCCCGCCTTGACCAGCACCGCGCGCGTCCCGCCCGACAACTTGGCAATCGCGGCCTCCAGCCGCCGCATTCCCGCCACGCCGCACGCCTCCACCTCGTTGGGCAGGAAGATGTCCACCTCGGCCAGCGCCGCGCGAATGCCCGAGTCATAGCGCACCAGCGGGTCCGGGTTGGGATCAAGTGAGCTTGAGATGCCCAGCCGTCGCGCTCGTCGTAGCAAGCCGGGTACCGCCCCCCAGAAACGCGGCAGCAGAAAATAGGAGGCGATATGCAGGTGTCGCGTCTCGCTCAATGCGGCGCCGACATCCGACCCGCGCAGGTCGGCCAGCGCTCCGGGGAACGTCAACAGCGCCTTGTCCGGCACACCCCGGGCGTTGATGATCACGCTGAATCCCGTGGCCAGCTTGGGCGAGCGCCGGATCCAGCGCGTCTCCACCCCCGCCGCGCGCACCGCCTCGATCATGGCATCACCCAACGCGTCCCGCCCCACCACCGCCGCAAGTCCCACCCGCAGACCCAACCGCGCCGCGTTGCTGGCGCAAATGCCCGCCGAACTTCCCAGTACAATGCGTCCCGACCCCGCCAGCCATTCATGGCGCGGCACCGGCCAGTCCACCTCGCCCACCACCACATCGGCGTTCAGTTCCCCCGCCACCAGCAGATCGAGCTTGCCCATCCTCACGGTCGTCCTTGTGGCCGGGCCGCCAACTCCACCACCGCCCCCAGCGCCCGCGGATGATCGCAGTCAATGCCACGCTCTCGCGCCCGCGCCAAGGCCAGTTGTTGGCAGGGCAAAATATAGAGCGGCAAACGTTGCATCAGTGGCAGCCCGCTGTTTAGACCAATCTCGCTGATGCCTTCGCGCTCTCCACCGGAAACCCGTTCCCGCACCTGCAAACAGTGCGCTCCCAGTTCCACCAGCTCCTGCGCCAGTGCCTCCTCCCACTCCAATGAAACCTCGCTCGATAACACCAGCACCGCGCTTCCCTCCCCCACCACACTCTTCGGACCGTGCCGCTGTTCGAGCGAATGAAACGCCTCCGACGTCGCCAGCGCCATCTCTTTCATCTTGAGCGCCGCTTCGCGCGCCAAACCAAACAGCGGCCCCTGTCCAAGAAACACCCATTGCGTGGGCGCCGGCTGCAAGAGTGCGTCCGGAAGCTTCCCGGTTAGCAGCCGTTCCCCGGCCGCCGGCAACGTCGCCAGCTCGTCCTTTCCGCGACTCGCATCGGTCCCGGTCAGCGCGATCACTGCGAGCAGCATGCTGCTGAACGAACGCGTCATGACGACGCTCGCATCGAACCCCTCCGGAAAGCCGAACGACTGCTCGGCCGCACGCGCGAGGTCACTCTCCGGACGGCAAGTGACAGCGACCACCGTCCCGCGCGCCCGCGCGCGCAACTGCTCCGCCAGCCGCACCACTTCGCTCGTCCGTCCCGAGCGCGAGAACAGCAAAAACCGGTATGGCTGATCCGGTTGCAGGTACAGCTCCGGGAACAGCAGCAACTCCGAAGCTGGCAGAGCCCGCGCCGCCTGCCCCGTCTGCCCGCGCCATACCGCTGCCGCCGCCTCGGCCAGATAGTACGAGGTGCCGCAACCCACGCACACCATCTCCCCGGTCGCCGACGTCGCCCCCGCCCAGCGCTCTCCGTACTCGCGGCAACGACGCAGCGTTGCTGTCCAACTTGCGGGCTGCGACGCGATCTCCTCTTCCGTCAATCGACCCAAGCCTGCGCTTGTCACCCGGCGTGTCCTCGTTCCTTAAGTCCGCGGCCATCACCCCGCACCTTGTCGATGTAGATCTGCGGCAGGACCATCTCCGGCAGGTTGTGACCTGGTTGAGACCTTAGATCCGTCACACCCTTGTCCGGACAGGTGGATCGGGTGCCATGTCAAATTCCATGCAGTGAACCGCCGTGCAATAGGCAGCCATGGGACCATCCCCAACCATCCCTGTCAACCCGCGTTGAACGCGAGCCGTGCCCGCCGACAAAAATGGGAAGAGCTCCATGCCACGCAAGTCAGTCGATGGAATTTGGATTTTGGCGTATGGATCTTCGGTGCGGCGGGCGTCCGCGCCGCAAGAACCGAAAGCTGACAACCGACTTCCGATAACCGACAACCGATCACCCTTCAAGGCTAAACTGCCCCCGTGGCGATCTCAACCGAAGGAGCACCGTCGCCGTTGCGCCCCTGGACGCGCGGCGAGCGAGCCTTGCTGTTGCTTGCGCGGCACGTCGCACCCACCCTGATCACTGCACTCGGCCGTTCGGTGCGCGTCGAACTCCCCCTGGGCCTGCCTCCCGAAGCCGCTGCGGAGCCACCGCAAGCCGCCATTTACGCCTTCTGGCACCGCGGCCTGCTTCCCATCACCTGGTTCTGTCAGGGACGCGGGTTTGGCATTCTAATCAGCCGCAATTTCGACGGCGAGCTCATCACCCGCGTGGCGGAGCGGCTCCGCTACCGCACGTTTCGCGGCTCCAGCAGCCGTGGCGGTGCCGAAGCCATGACCGAGATGTCCGCCGCGCTGCAGGGCGGCCAACCCATCGGGCTCACCGTGGATGGCCCGCGCGGCCCGCGCTTCCGCGCCAAGCTCGGCCCGGTTGTCCTGGCCCGCATCACCGGCGCCCCGCTCTATGCCGTCCACGCCGCCTGTTCGCGCGCGCGCGTTCTCGCCAGTTGGGACCGCTTTCAGATTCCTCTCCCCGGCTCCCGCGTCCGCGCTGCCTGGGCCGGGCCCATCGTCGTTCCTCCCGACGCCTCGCGCGAACTCCTCGAAGCCAAGCGCCAGGAACTCGAGGACACCCTCAACCGACTGCGTCACGAACTCGACTCCGCCTTCGGACCTCCCCAGGACTGAGCTCGCCAACCCACCAGTCAAGCCACCCGCCGGGTTGGCTACGGCAGCGCCGAGATCGCAGACGACGAATCTCAAGGCAGGGAGGAAGGGATGCATTGCTTCCTGTTTCTCGTCCGTCCTCCATCTTCTCTTCCTCCTTTTTTCCCCTGACCCCCTCGCTGTGATCGCGCCCAGTCGACGCGCCGGCGCCCAAATACTTTCGCCCCTCTCCTCCGGATGGCATCCTAGATACAATCGAACTACGGCTCCCGAAAGGACTCTCCCATGCAACTTGGAATGGTCGGCCTCGGAAAGATGGGTGGAAACATGACCGAGCGCTTGTTGCGCGGCGGCCATCAGGTGGTCACCTTTGATCGCGCGCCGGCGGCCGTTGCCGACAGTGTTGCCAAGGGCGCCGCCGGCGCCGCCAGCCTTGCAGACTTGGTCGCGAAACTGCGTACCCCTCGCGCCGTCTGGATCATGGTTCCCTCCGGCGCCCCCACCGATGCCACCGTCCAGGAACTGCTCGGCCTGCTCGCCCCCGACGATGTTCTTCTCGATGGCGGCAACTCCAGATACACCGACTCCATCCGCCACGCCGCCGAAGCCCAGGCCAAGGGAGTGCATTTCCTCGACGTCGGCACCAGCGGCGGCGTTTGGGGCCTCGAAAAGGGCTATTGCCAGATGATCGGCGGCGAGCAGGCGGCCTACGATCGCCTTTCCCCCATTTTTGCAACGCTCGCTCCTCCTGAGGGCTATCTCCGCGTTGGCGGTCCCGGCGCCGGCCACTTCGTCAAGATGATTCACAACGGCATCGAGTACGGCATGCTGCAGGCCTACGCCGAGGGTTTCGCCATCCTCGAAAAGGCGCCCTATCCCCTCGACCTGCGTGCCATCTCACATCTCTGGAACCAAGGCGGCGTGGTGCGCTCCTGGCTGCTCGAGCTGGCCGAACTGGCCTTCGCCCGCGACCCCCAACTCTCCGCCCTCAGCGGCTACGTCGACGACTCTGGCGAAGGCCGCTGGACCGTGCAGCAGGCGATCGACAGCAACGTCCCCGCCCCCGTGCTCACCCTCTCGCTGCTGGCGCGTCTCGAGTCGCGCCTCGATGAGTCTTTCGCCGACAAGGTTATCGCCGCCCTTCGTAACGAGTTCGGCGGTCACGCCGTGCATCACAACGACGCCAAAAAATAGCGCCCGCTCCCATGCCCGAAACCACTTGGATCATCCGCGACTCCGCCACGCAACTCGCCTCGGAGTTCTGCCAACTCCTCGCCGATCGTGTGGACGCCACGCCGCGGCCCTTCACCCTTGCCTTGACCGGAGGCCACTCCGCCGGCGGTTTTTACCGCGCTCTCGCGCAGCGTATCCTGCGCGCCGACCCGGTCCTCACCGCCTCCACTCTCGCCTATTTCTGGAGCGACGAGCGCCTCGTACCCCTCGACCATTCCGACAGCAATTACCTGCTCGCGCGCCAGACGCTGCTCGATCCCGTTGACGTCCCCGATGCCCTGCGCCATCCCACCCCCACTTCCCTCCCTCCCGACGCCTGCGCCGCCGCCTATCTCCAGGACGTGCGCAATCACCTCGTTCAGGATGCCGCCGTGATCCCGTGCTTCCCGCTCATCATCTTGGGACTCGGTGCCGACGGTCATACTGCTTCACTGTTTCCCCATACCCGCCTCTACGCCGACAACGATGCGCTGATCCGCACGGCGGACGCCACCGCCGACCATCCCCACCCTCGTCTGACTTTCACCCCGGCGTTGATCAACGCCGCCGCCGAGGTCTGGTTCCTCATCACCGGCGCCGCCAAGGCCGACGCCGTCGCCCGTCTCCACGCCCGCAGCGGGCCCCCGGCCGCCACGCCCGCGCTCGTCGTAGATCCCGATCAGACACGCATCACCTACTTCTGCGACGCCCCCGCCGCCGCCAACCTGCCCACGAGGTGAGAGGGTGGTCGGTAGTAGGCACCAAGCACCGATGGATCGGAGCCAGCCGTAATCGAAAAACCAAAATCGCGCCAGCGTCCGCCCTCCGCGTATCATGAAGCCGTGCGCTGGCTCATCCTCAGTGACATCCACGCCAATTGGGAGGCGCTCGAGGCCGTCACCGCCGCCATGGAGGGCAGCTATGACGCTTGTCTCTGCCTTGGCGATGTGGTCGGCTACGGCGCCGATCCCAACCCCTGCGTCGCTTGGGTCGCAGCGCATTGCCAGGTGACCGTCCGCGGCAATCACGACATCGCCTGCAGCCACCCTGACGGCGCCCTCGGCTTCAATCCCCTCGCCGCTTACGCCGCGCACTGGACCGCAGCCCGACTTACCCCGGAAGCTCGTGCTTGGCTGCTCGCTCTGCCCGCCGGACCGCTGCCCGCAGGCGACTTCCAACTGGTGCACGGCTCACCGCTCGATGAGGACCAGTACCTCGTCCACGACACCACCGCCCAAACCGTCTTCTCCGCCTCCTCGTGGCCGCTTGTCTTCTTCGGCCACACGCATTTGCAGGGCGGATTTGCCTCCCTGCCGGACCGGGCGCAGCCGCTGCTGCCCGAACCCTCCGCCCCGGCCGGCCCCAATGCCAGATTGGAACTCGTGCACGTCACCGCCGTCGAGCCCGATGCCCGCCTGCTCGTCAATCCCGGCTCCGTCGGACAACCGCGTGATGGCGACTGGCGCGCCGCCTGCGCGCTCTACGATCAGCAACTCCGCCGCATCGAGTTCCATCGCGTGCCCTACGATCTGCGCACCGCGCAACGCAAGATGCTCGCCGGCGGCCTCCCGCCCCCCCTCGCTCTGCGTCTCGCCGAAGGCCGCTGAAACGCATCGCGCTTCCCGTCAATACGCGCCGACCCAACCACTCCACTCCCGACATCGGGACGGTCCTGCCTACCCATGATTGAGCGCCGTCTCGCATCTCGGCCAGATCCCGGAGACGCTAATGCGCCAGCGTCTTCATTGCAAATTCCGCCTGCATCCCGGACAATGAATGATCACGCTGCGCGTGAGCGATCGCGTCCGCGTTGACGTTGTCCATCCCGTTCTGAGGAGATCTGGTTGAAGCGTAAACTCGCCACCATCAAGCCGGCCAAGGGCAAACTCGGCATCCTGATCCCCGGGTTGGGCGCGGTCAGCACCACGTTCATCGCCGGTGTGGAAGCGGTGCGCCGCGGCCTTGCCCAGCCCATTGGCTCCCTCACGCAGATGGGTACCATCCGCCTCGGCAAACGCACCGACCAGCGCTCGCCTCTGATCCGCGACTTTCTTCCGCTCGCCAATCTCGACGACCTCGTCTTCGGCGGCTGGGACATCTATAACGACAACTGCTTTCAGGCCGCCACCACCGCCGGCGTCCTCGATCCCAAGCTGCTCAAGGCCGTCAAGCCCCTGCTCGCCTCCATCAAGCCCATGGCGGCGGTCTTCGACCCTAACTACGTCAAACGCATCAACGGCCCCAACGTCAAACAGGGCGCCAGCAAATGGGACCTCGCCCAGGCGCTGCGCCAGGACATTCGCGACTTTAAGAAATCCAGCGGCGCCGCCCGCCTCGTCATGATCTGGTGCGGTTCCACCGAAGCCTTCCGAAAGCCCGGCGCCATCCACGCCACCCTGCAATCATTCGAGGCCGCCCTCAAGTCCAGTCACCCCGATATCGCGCCCAGCATGATCTACGCCTACGCGGCGCTGCAGGAGAAGGTGCCCTATGCCAACGGCGCTCCCAACCTGAGCTGCGATGTCCCCGCCCTGCTCGAGCTCTCGCGTAAAAACGAGACCCCGATCTGCGGCAAGGACTTTAAGACCGGCCAGACCTTGATGAAGACCATCCTCGCCCCGGGTCTCAAGGCCCGCATGCTGGGGGTGAGTGGCTGGTTCTCCACCAACATCCTCGGCAACCGCGACGGCGAGGTGCTGGAAGACCCGGAGTCCTTCAAGACGAAAGAGGAGTCCAAGCTCTCCGTCCTCGATCACATCCTGCAGCCGAAGCTCTACCCCACCCTCTACCGCGATCTCTACCACTCGGTGAAGATCAACTACTACCCGCCGCGCGGTGACAACAAGGAAGGGTGGGACAACATTGATATCTTCGGGTGGCTGGGCTATCCGATGCAGATCAAGATTGACTTCCTCTGCCGCGACTCCATCCTGGCGGCCCCGCTGGTGCTGGATCTCGTGCTGCTGATGGACTTGGCACAGCGTTGCTCGACGCTCAAGGGCATCGGCATCCAGGAATGGCTTTCGTTCTACTTCAAGAGCCCCATCACTCCTGCCGGCCTCTACCCCGAGCACGATCTGTTCATCCAGCTCATGAAGCTGAAGAACACCCTGCGCCACCTCAAGGGCGAAGATATGATCACCCACCTCGGCTTGGAGTACTACGACTAGCGGGTTGTCGGTGATCGGCGGTCAAAGCACAGCGCGCAGCCCGCCATCCAACAGCCAAACTCCCACAACCACCTCCGGCACTCGACACACCACCAACCTCAGCGCGTATAATCAATTGGAACGCGCTGCAAACTTCTTTGCTGCGTCATCGGACGAAGGAAAAGACCATCATGGCCTACGTGATTGCGGAGCCCTGCATCGGTACCAAAGACACCGCCTGTGTCGATGCCTGCCCCGTGGACTGCATCCACCCCAAGAAGGACGAGGCGGACTTCGCCGCCGCCGAGATGCTCTTCATTGATCCCGTCGAGTGTATTGATTGCGGCGCCTGCGTGCCGGTCTGTCCCGTCTCCGCCATCTTCGCCCTGGACGATCTGCCGGAAAAGTGGGCGAACTACACCGAGATCAACGCCAAGCATTTCGGCCGTTGACCGCTCCGGCCCGCGTTCTCTGCGCTGCCAGCGCTCGCGCGCGTTCCAGTACGGCATCCAGCATTTCCGCTGTCAGGCGTCCTGTAAATGTGTTCTGTTGGCTGGGGTGGTAACTGCCCAGCAGATGCAATCCGTCCGGAAGCGTGGCCTCGCCGCCGTGGGCGAACGGATAGGCTGCACGCCGTGCGATCCGTCCCTCTGCCACCCACAGCGCTAGCAACTGGTCGTGCGCCAACCTGCCCAGGGCGATCACTGCGCACAAGCGCGGCAGGGCACGCATCTCCTCGCCGAGAAATGGCCGGCAACGCGCAAACTCCTCCGGAAGCGGTTTGTTGCCGGGCGGCGCACAACGCACGGCCGCGCTCATCCACACGTCGTGCAGGCGCATGCCGTCGTCGGCAGTGTTGCTCTCCGGCTGGCTGGCCAGTCCCGCGCGATGGAGGGCGGCAAAGAGAAAGTCACCGCTGCGGTCGCCCGTGAACATTCGGCCGGTCCGGTTCGCTCCATGCGCTGCCGGCGCCAATCCCACCAGCATGATGCGCGCGTCAGCATCGCCAAACGCCGGCACCGGACGTCCCCAATACGTCTCCGTGGCAAACGCGCGCCGCCGCACCAGCGCCACCTCGCCGCAATAGGCGCGCAACCGCGGACACCGCCGACACTCCACCACCTGTGCTTGGATCACCGCTAACGCCGCTACCGTCACATCGGTAAGTTTAACGGCAGGACGCGCCTCGCTTCGATCCGACGCCAGAGCAGTTCAGCACCCGGCGCAAGCCGGGTAAGAAATCCAGCCCCGGGTGCAGCGCAGCCGAACCCGGGGTTACCGGTGTGCAGCTTTCGTAAGCCCGGCTTCAGGCGGGCGACATGGACGTCACCGCCGCGCTGCAATCCCGGCGGCGGCGAAGAGCGTCCCCGCAGCGACCACCAGCGCAGTGCACCATGCCCCCAGCGTTCCCGCCTCCAGAATACCGCCCGCCAACGCGGTCACGAGGCAAGCGACGCCGAACACGATCGCCAACAACGTCGGGAAGCTGGTGCGCACCAGCACCGGTGCCAGGCTCGGCATCGGTCTACCACAGGACTGACAGCACTCGTCCGCAGCGTGCCGTATGGTGCCGCAGTGTCGGCACGTGGCCTCGCGCTCGAATCCGGGATGCGCTTGGACCGTACCACGCACCCACTCCGGACCCCACGCGCGCTGGAACGACGATCCCACGCAGAGCATTGCTGCACGCTGAAGGCCATTCAAAATCTCCCTGTTAAAGCCCCACTGGAACGTCTAGATGTGTAAAAACTCCCGGAATTTTCACTGGAACTTCGCAGAAGCCGAGATCCTGGGCCCTAAGCTAGGTACAAGCTGCGAGATTTCTGCACACCTCAGTGCAGCAGTTCCTGGGTTAGCAGGAGTGCCTTCTGCGCCAGCGTATGCCCGCGCGCCACGTCGCCCTGTTGCAAAGCCTGGCTTGCTTGGCGGGCAAATTCTGCCGCTTGCGCCGCCGTCGCCTTCTCGTCACCGGTCAGCGAATTGCGACCAACCTGGATCAAGTTCTCGTGCGTCCTGGCCAGCCATGCAGCGGACTCGCTTCGTAAGGCGCGAACTTCCTCCGGGCTGAGGACCGTCGTGAGTGGGGCCGGCTTGGAACCCTTCTTCTGGTGATCCACCGCTACCGCGACGCGCCCCTCTCCGCTCTTGCTGGCGTGTTTCCGTTCCTTGGGCTTGTGCGCGGCCACACTCCCGGTCACCACTCGCGGCGGCGGCACGCGGGCTGGCGGAGTCGCGCTTGTGGCAGGCGGCGGCAAAACAATGGGAGGCTCTTGAATAATGACGACCGGTGGTGGCACCGCAACGCGGCGATGTCGGCCGCAACCGCCCAGTCCCACCACGCTGCCCAGCAGCAGCAGCGCGCCAAACCGGCGCCACGCTCGGCGACCCACGCCAGCCGGCGCAAGGGACGACACTCTCGTTTCGCCTGCCGCGTGGTTCATGCCATCGCCCCCGGGCGCGCCCGATGAACCGGAAAGTAAAGGATGAAACTCGCTCCTGCGCCGGGTTCTGATTCCACTTCCACTGCGCCATTATGAAGCTGCATCGCGCGCGCCACCAGCGCCAGACCAATGCCGTTCCCCTCTGGACGGGTGGTGAAATACAGATCAAACAAGCGGTCCCGTACCTCCGCCGCGATGCCCGGTCCTTGGTCCCGCACCCGCACCGTGGCCTGCTCCCCGTCACTCGCCACCTCGATGCGGATCACTTCTCCCTGCGGTGCCTCCGCGCTGCGCATTGCCTGCACCGCGTTATTGACCAGGTTCAACAGGGCCTGCTCGATCAGGTCACGATCCACCCATGCCCATGCCTGTGGCGTCTGCGCCACCACGCGAAGGATGATGCCCTGCTCCTCAACTCCTGCCCGCGCCAGCTCCGCCACCTCGCCTGCCAACGCCATCAGATCGGTGTTACGCAATTGCATCTCCACCGGCTTACTGAAGTCGAGGAATGCGCGCACGACGCGATCCAGTCGCGCGATCTCGTGGCGGATGATGTCCAGATGCCGCTCCGCCTCGCGCCCCGCTCCCGCCCGCGATTTTTCCTGCAGCAGGTCCAAGTGAATGGCCATCGCGTTGAGTGGGTTTTTTACCTCGTGCGCCACGCCGCGCGTCAACCGGCCCACCGCCGAAAGACGGCGCGCCACCGCCAGCTCGTCTTCCAGCCGGTGCACCCCGGCGGCGTCGCGCAACAGGAGCAACGCCGGCGACGGACCCGGGCCCAACACGTTGAGCCCCGCCAGCGCACCCGGCCGACCTTCGGTAGGCGCGAATTCCCGGCTGGCAAAACCCACGCCGGAACGCACCCCGTCCCGCACCGCCACTTCTAGTGGGCTCGCGCCCGCAAAAATCTCCTCCACCGTCCGCCCCGCCAGTTGCATCACCGGACGCTGCAGGTATCGCTCCACCGCAGCGCTCGCCATCAGCGCCCGTCCCTCGCTGCTGAACAGCACAATGCCTTCCGCCAGCCCGTCCAGCACCTGCGTCACGTTTTCCTGCAGGGTGCTGTAAACGTGCCGCACGTCCTGCATCTGGCGGCCCAGAGCCTCGATCTTCGAGCTCACCTGCCCGAATTCGTCGTGCCGAACCGGCGCCGTCGGCGGGAGCAATTCGCCGCGGCTCAGCCAATCCAATTGCGCGCTCACCGCCGCCAACGGGGACAGCACAAAATCCGAGAACAGCATCGCCCCCAGCACCGCCAGTAGCACCAGCGCGCCATCGGACAACACGATGGTGCGCAGACGTCGCCGCAGCGCCGCCCGCACCAGCGCCGTATCCACCCCGATGCGAATCGCCCCTGCCGGCGTCGTCCCCACTTGCAGTGGCAATGCGACTTCGTAGATCTGCTCGGTCCCGAATATCGTGCGGAACTGCCGCCACGAATTGCGCGCCTCGAGCAACGCCAGTGCCGGTCTTGGTTCCAGCACCTGACCCACCAACAGCGGGTTGGAGTCCGCCATCACCCGCCCTTGCGCGTCGACCAGCGCCGCATCGCGCACCGGCCCGGCTGCCGGATAACCGATCGCCGAACTCAGCAGCGTGTTCAAGGGACGGCTCGCCCCTCGCGTGTTCAGAAACTCTTCCAAGCTCGGCGGGGTCGCCTCCCGCCCTGCCGTCGCCATCTCCTCGGCGATCTCGTTGAACAACGCCCGCGCCAGAAAGTCGGCATGCGTTTGAATGTCCGCCACCTGCTGCTGCAACAGGCTCCCCACATAGAGCACGCTCACCGCCAGCGTGATCAAGAGCACCAGCAGGGAAATCGTCAGGCTGAGCTTGCTTTTAAGCGTCACTGCCGGCGCCACCTCCGGTCGCCGCCGCGCCGTACTCCTTGAGCTTGTTCTGCAACGTCTTCAGGCTGATGCCCAGGCTCTCAGCGGCACGCGTCTTGTTGTTCTGCGTCTGCGCCAGCGTGCGCAGGATCAGCAACCGTTCCGCCTCCGCCACCGTCGCGCCCAACGGCACCCGCACGCAAGCCCCATCGTCCACCATCGCCGCCTGTTTCCCGAAGCCGGGCGCCAGGTGGCTGACCTCCAGCCGCGTCCCTTCCGCCAGAATCACCGCCCGCTCCAGGGTGTTACGCAACTCGCGCACGTTGCCCGGCCAGGCATGCGCCTGCAGCCGCTCCAGCAACGCCGGTGCCAACGTCGTCACATTCCGCCCGTGCTGCGCGTTCAGCCGTCGCAGCAGCGCCATGCAGATTGCCGGAACGTCCGACCGCAATTCGCGCAGCGGCGGCAGGTGAACGTGAAAAACATTGAGGCGGTAGAACAGGTCCGCCCGCAGCTGCCCGCTCGCCACCGCTTCCTGCGGGTCCCGGTTGGTTGCCGCCAGCACCCGCACGTTCACCGGAATCTCCGCCTTGCTGCCCAGCCGGCGAATGTGCCGGTCTTCCAGCACCCGCAAGAGCTTGGCCTGCGTCGGCATCGGCATCTCGCCGATCTCGTCCAAGAGCAACGTGCCGTTCTCCGCCAGCTCGAAACACCCCGCCCGCCGCTCCTGCGCCCCCGTGAAGGCCCCTTTCTCGTGTCCAAAAATTTCACTCTCCATCAAGCTTTCCGGAATCGCCGAACAGTTGATGGCCAGAAACGTCCGTTCACGTCGTGGGCTAAGCCGATGCAGCAGGCGCGCCACCACTTCTTTCCCCGTTCCGCTCTCTCCGGTGATCAACACACTCGCCGTCGTCGGCGCCACTTGGCCCAGCAGTTGACGAATCTGGTTCGCAACAGGAGAACTCCCGACAAACTCCAGCTCCTCCGTCTTCCCGTCCGTCACGGCCCCTGCCGCCGGGCTCACCAGATCCACCAGACGGCGCTTCAACTCCTCGCTGCGGATCGGCTTCTCGACATAGTCGTTCGCATGCAGGCGCAAACACTCCACCACGGCCTCTTTGGAGCCTTGGCCAGTAAGTACGAGAACCGGCAACCCGCCCCACCGTTGCCGAATCGTGGCAAGCAACTGCAAGCCATCCATGCGCGGCATGCGCACGTCCGTCACGACCGCCTGGGGCATCCAGCCCTCCAACTTAGCTAGGGCCTGCAAACCGTCCACTGCAGTCTCCACCTCGTATCCCCAGGCGGTGATGAGCTCAGCCAAACCTTGGCGCTCATGCATTTCGTCGTCAACTACCAGCACGCGAGGTTGGGGCATAGACATGACTTTACCGGAAACTATTTCTTTTCCACCCCGACGGGTGGGGGGCTAGCTCATTGAATACTGGGTATTTTGGGGCCTTTTGTGCTGTGGGGAACGGGGAATCTTGACTGACACCCTCAGGAAACCAATTTAGGTCGAGTGGAATCTAAAGCCATGCTGTTAAAATCTTAGACGGCTCTGCTCGTGGCTAGGTCTTAAGGTCCCGGGTTGACGGCGTCGGGCAACCTCGATGGAGACATTGTGCTTCCACTGAGGCACTCCAGGCCGTTGCCAGGGCGGCACTTCCGCAGTCCATTTGGACGGCGGCACGGCGCAGGGGACGAGGTCGGCGACCGGTCGAGCAGTCGAGTCGAGGGGCTCACCCTCTACCCGCAAACGGTTCAAGGAGGCTTGTATGGTTCTTTCGATGTGGAATTCGGGCCGCAACTGGCTCCTGCTGGGGACTCTGGCAGTGGCAGTGTGCGCGACCCCTGTGGCTTCGGCCGCGGATCATGATCCGGCTCCGGCTCCAGCGGCAGCCAAAACCAAGGCCGCCAAGGCAACTGCCGCGCGGCGACTTTCCAGTGCCGCTTCTGCGGCCGGCCAGATGGCGCCTGCTGCCACAACCGACACCAGCCATCAAGCCTATGCCCAAGGCTCGCTGTTCGGTTCTCCGGGGCTGTTTAATACCCAGTTTGCCGAAACCGTCGCTCCGGGTTATGCCACGGCTGGCGTCTACGCCAATCGTTATACCTTGGAGCCCGGCGGACAGGTCGTCACCGACGTGCAATCCGGCTGGACGGTGGGAGTCACCAAGTGGCTGAACATCAACTTCGCCACCACACCCTACCGCCGCATCCGCACCGGGTCACCCGAGCAGTTGTCGTTCCTCGTGAACAATAACTTCACCTCGTTCAACAACGACAATCCGTTCACCCGCAATTCCCTGATAACCGGTCCGGTGGATTTCACCGTCGGCCTGACCTTCGGCCTCCTCTCCCAGGACCGCGGGGCGCCCTTCGGGTTGGCCATCCAGCCCTTCGTGCATATCCCCTACAACCAGAACTACAACCAGGCCGTCAACCAGTTCGGGGTCGGTACCAGCGAATTCAGCTACGGCGAAAACATCATGGTCGACAAGTGGCTCGGCAATGCCGGCGCTCTTGTCTTCAATGGTGGCTGGCTGCACACCAACCCGGTTGATGCAGGCCGCGGCTCCAATTACCTCTTCCCGCGCGATGAAATCACTTGGGGCTATGGCGTGGTCTTCCCGCGTCGCGCCAACGTCCAGGGTATCGTCGAGCTCAACGGCAATATCCCTTTCGGCGCCGGCACCCACAGCCAGTACTTTGGCCCCAATGCCCCAGTCTGGAGCACCTACGGCATTCGCGTCAGCCCGGTGCCTTGGATGGGTCTCAATGCCGGCTACCGCTATGCCGATAACGCCAAGGTGGGCAATAAACACGGCTTCGTTTTCGGCCTCAGCTTCGGCACCGAGCCGCCGCCGGTCGTTCTCGCCCCGCCGACGCCCAGCCTGAGCTGCAGCGCCGATGCCACCACGGTCGCCCCCGGCACTATGGTGCACTTCACCGGTACCGTTGCCCCAACCGGCTACCCCTACACCTACACTTGGACTTCCACCGGCGGCAAGCTTGAGCAGTCGCAGAACACCGCGACCCTCGACACCACCGGTCTGGCTCCTGGCGTCTACTCGGTCAGCTCGCACGTCGACAATGGACAGGGCGGCTTCGCCGACTGCAAGACCGACGTCGAACTGCGCGAGCCCGTCAAGAACCCGCCGACGGTCACCGCCAGCGCGGATCCCTCCAGCTTGCTCCCTGGTGCGGCCTCCACGCTGACCGCCGTCTGCTCCAGCCCCGATCAACGGCCCCTGACCCTTGGGTGGACCGTGACCGCCGGCAAGCTGGACACCAACAACCAAGCCGTGGCCCACCTCGACACCACTGACGTGGCGCCGGGCACCATCACAGGCACGGTCACCTGCACCGACGATCGCGGCCTCAGCGCGACCGCCAATACCACGGTCACGGTGGAGACGCCTGCCGCGGCACCGGCCGCCACCCTCGCCACCACGCTCGCCTTCAAGACGAACAGCGCGCGGGTGGACAACGTCGCCAAGGCCGCCTTGGATGATGTGGCCCTGCGTCTGCAGCAGGATCCCAACGCCAAGGCTGTCATCGTCGGCTTCTCCGACTCCTCGGAGCGCAATGCCGACATGCTCGCCAAGGAGCGGGCCGTCAACGCCAAGGCCTACCTCACCACCGAGAAGGGCATCGCCGCCGACCGCATCGAGGTTCGCAGCGATACCACCACCGGTGGCACCAAGGCCGAGGTCTGGATCGTTCCTCAGGGCGCGACCTACACGGGTTCCGCCCAGCCGTTCGACGAGTCCAGCGTGAAGCCCATGGCGGCCCACCACGCCGCTCGCCGTCGTCATGTCCGCCATCACGCGGCCAAGACCGCTCAGTAACCCGGTCGGGGGCCGCTCCGGCGGCCCCTACCTCCGCCCGGCTAAGGGTGAGTGAAATTCAAGCCCGATGACGCGGAGGCGCTCATGTCCTCCGCGTTTTTTTTGCTGCAAGTGATAACTTGGAATTCAGACCTGTTTTTTATTCCAAACTGATGCTTTCCCTGCCACATCTCCGCACTTCGCTCCTTGTCTTTTTCGTAAGCGCCGTCGCCCTTCCGCTTCTCGCTCAAGCACCCAACCCCGCCCCGCCCACCGCGGCCACGGTCCAGGATTTCCCTTCTCTCTCATTGGATGGTTCCCGCACTCTGCTGCCCCCGGGCGGCGACGTCCGCGCCCTGGCGCTGGACCCGAGCCGTCCACAGCGCATGTTTCTCGGAGCCAGCAACGGACTCGTCTACCGCTCCGACGATGCCGGCTCTCGCTGGCGCTTCCTCAGTCGCGTCGCGCCCCACTGGTTTTGGGTCATCTCCCAGATCCTGGTCAACCCCGCTCACCCCGATACGATGTACGCCTCGCTTTGGAGCCTCAGCTCCAACAGCGACGGCGGCGTCTTTATCTCCAACGACGGCGGTCACTCCTGGACTTCTAGCCTCACCGGCCACTCGGTCCGCGCTCTTGCCCAAGCCCCCTCCGACCCTTCTGAGCTGGTTGCCGGTGCTCTCGATGGCGTCTTCCGCTCCCACGATGGCGGCGCTCACTGGGATCGCATCTCGCCCGCCAATAGCCACGAACTGGTCAACATCGAATCCATCGCCATTCATCCGCTCAATGCCAACATCATCTACATCGGAACTTGGCACCTGCCTTGGAAAACGTTCGACGGAGGTGAGAACTGGATCGAGGTCAACCAGGGCGTCATTGACGACTCCGACGTCTTCGCAATCTCGCTCGACCAGCACAACCCCGAAACGGTCTATCTCAGTGCCTGCTCGGGCATCTATCGCAGCGATAACGCCGGCAGCCTTTTCCGTAAGCTACAGGGCATTCCCTACTCCGCACGTCGCACCCCGGCCATTGTCGAGGACCCCAACGACCCCCAGGTCGTCTTCGCCGGCACCACGCAGGGCCTATGGCGCAGCGCCGATGGCGGCGGTACATGGATTCGCACAAGCGAACCTGACCTGATGGTGAACACCATCCTGTTCGACCCCGAGCACGCGGGACGCATGCTGCTTGGCACCGAACATGCCGGCGTCATGGTCAGTGAGGACAGTGGCCTGCACTTTCAAGCCTCAAACCGTGGTTTTGCCAACCGTCAGCCCGTCGCTTTGGCGTGGGACTCCAGTCATCAACGCCAATTCGTCGCCGTCGCTGGCGATCAACGCTGGGGCGGGGTGTTCTCCACCGACGACCAGGGTCAAACCTGGCAGCAGCTCGACGGCGGCTTGGCGGGCATTGAAATCTATCGCTTGCTCTGGACCGGTAATTCCTTGTTGATCGGAACTAACCAAGGCGTCCTGCGCTGGGACGATGCCTCCCGCGCTCCAGTCGAGCGCCGCTCCGTTCGTCGCCACGCTCCCGCGCACGCCAGCCAGTGGCAGCGGCTCACCGGTCTGCCGGCCATCCGCATCTACGATCTGGCTGAAGCGGGCCCCGATCAGCCCATCTTCGCTGCCACTGATCGTGGACTCTTCGTCAGCACGGACCACGGTGCGGTGTGGAAGCCCCGCCCGCAGCTCCCCACCCCCATTTACTGGGTTACGCCTGCCGCCGATGACGTGGTCTTCGCCGCCGGCCTCGACTTCGTCCTGCGATCCGACGACGATGGCCAGCATTTCCCCTTGGGTGTGCTCTACATCCATGGACGTATCAACCAGATCGCCACTGGTGCCGCTGCCGCCTTCGTGGCCACCACGGCGGGCCTGTATCAATCCACCGACACCGGTCGCACTTGGACTCTCGTGGGACACGGTCTGCCCCAAGATCGCATCTTGGCCCTGACCCTCACCCGAGATGCGATCTATGCCACCACGCCACAGGTGGATCACGTCTACCGCTCGCTCGACGGCGGCGCGCACTGGCAGTCCGTCCCTGTCCCCCCGGAGATGACCGTCCTCACCCGCTTGGGTGGGGTCGCCGCCCTTTGGAACTCAGAACAACTCGCACAGTTGGCCGGCGCCGCCCGCTAATTCCCCTCCCCCTCCGCCTTCCCATTTCGCCCCTTCGTTCCCGGAATGTAACCGGGACCGGGGACGCGCATTCGGGTGGGTCTTTCTCAAGCCGTTTCGTTACAGCGGCTTAGCATCGCTCCTGCGATTCCATTTCTGGCCCGTTGCGTGCCTTAACGGATTGGTGCACTGGACGACGGCAAGTGTAGCCGAGCCCCCAGTTCCCCTCAGCTCAGGAGCCGGCGCCATGACCCTTGTACCTCACCTTCTCGTCGTCGATGACCAAGATGCCGTTCGCGATATCTGCCAATCGCTCGCCCGGCAACTCGGATACGACGTATCGAGCGTATCCACCGGCGCGGCCGCACTCTCCATCCTCGATCAGCGACCCGTGGATATCCTGCTCACTGACGTTGGCCTTCCCGACATGAGCGGCCTCGATCTGCTGGAACAAGTCAAACAGCGTGCTCCCACCCTGCCGGTCCTTCTCATGACGGCGCACGCTGCCGTCGGCACCGCCGTACAAGCCATGAAACTGGGCGCAACCGACTACATCACCAAACCCTTCGAAGCTGAGGAGATGCGCCTCCTCCTGGCCGCCTGCGGTCGGCGCTTGCAACTCGAGAGCGAAAACCGTTTCTTGCGCGAACAATTGAAGTCCCGTAGCGGTTTCGGCCCCCTGATCGGCGCCGCCCCGCAGATGCAACGCATCTATCACCTGATCGCCAAGGTGGCACAGAATCGCTATCCCGCCCTGGTGTTGGGCGAAAACGGCACCGGCAAGGAAGTGGTCGCCCGCGCCCTGCATTATCAGGGCCCCAACCGTGACCGGCCCTTCATCCCCGTGGATTGCACCGGGCTGGTCCCCTCGCTCATCGAAAGTGAACTGTTCGGCTATGTCAAGGGTGCCTTTACCGGCGCCGTTCGCAATCGCGAGGGTCTGCTCGAAGTCGCTGGCGGCGGCACCGTTTTCCTCGATGAAATCGCCGAGCTTCCGGTTGACCTGCAGGCCAAACTCCTGCGCGCCATTCAGGAAAAGGAAATCCGTCCCGTCGGCGGAACGCGCCGCGTTCACATCGAGTGCCGCATCGTCGCCGCCACCAATCACGATCTCGCCACCGCCGTCAGCGATGGCACTTTCCGAAAGGATTTGTTCTTCCGGCTCAATGTCGTCAGCATCAAACTCCCGCCCCTGCGCCAACGCGCCGCCGATATTCCCATGCTCGTTGACCACTTCCTCGAGAAGCATGCCCGCCCCGTACCCACCGGACGCGAGCGCACGGCACCGCGCCATTTCGATGAAGCGGCACTGCTCAAACTCATGCAGTACGAGTGGCCGGGCAATGTGCGCGAGCTCGAGAACTGCGTCGAACGCGCCATCGCACTTAGCTCCGGCCCGCAGATGACCGTCGACGACCTCCCCACCAACCTGCGCCACGCCGCCGCCACCCTCACCGGCGGTCTCGAATCCGCCATCCGGCCGCTGCTTGAGCTGGAACGCGAAGCCATTTACAACGCCCTGAACTTCACGCGCGGCGACCGCAAAACCGCCGCCGCCCTTCTTGGCATTGGCAAAACCACCCTCTATCGCAAGTTGAAAGAGTTCAAGCTGCAAGCCAGCGCCCCGCCTGCCTTCCCGCCGCGCTTGACGCCTGCCGCTCGCGCCGCCGCGCAATCGGAGCGACGATGATCCCTGACATTGTTCTGCTCTCCAGCGATGCCGCCTTGATCGCCCAAATCCGCGCCACGCTCACCCCTCTGGCTCATCTCCTTCATCCCATTGCCACACTCGAAGAGGCACGTCGCTTTCCGCTCGCTCTCCTTCTGCTCGACACCCAAGCCTGGCCGGACCATAACTGGGCGAACCTGCCACCCGGCTGCGCCTTCATCCTGCTGGGCGAGGCCGGGACGCGTCCCGCCGAAGCGTTCCGCTGCGGCGCTTTGGATTTCGTCCTCAAGCGTGAGTGTCACCTCAAGCTCGCCTTCATTGTGCGCGAGGCGCTCGCCACTTTGCGCTTCCGTCATCGTCTTGCGCGCTCCCCCGCCGTCCCAGCCGCCGTCCCTTTGGATCAGGAGCGACAGCACATCAATCGTGCCCTCGCTGCCATCCTCGGCCATGCCGAGTTGGTTGCTGCTTCTAACCGCCTCCCTGCCGCTCTTCGCCCCCGCTTGGAAGCCATCGTGGAAGCTGCGCTCTCCATTCGCGACCGCCTCGATCCCTCCGCCCACCCAAGCCCGCGTCCCACCCCCGCCAGCACACGCCTCGGCAATCACACCCATGCCCAACCCACTTCCTAACCCATCCGCGTAGCATGGAAGCATGTCGGAACTTGGACCGGAAGCCACGCCGCCCCGCTTCTCCGTCATCATTCCGGTTCTCAACGAGTCGCAGGCGCTGCCTGCGACGCTCGAGGCGCTGCGGCGCGTTCCTGAACTCGAAATCATCGTCGTGGATGGGGGCAGTAGCGACGCCACCTTGGCTATCGCACGCTCCTTGGGGGCTTGTGTCCTGGCCGCCGCTCGTGGCCGCGGCGGCCAGCTTCACGCCGGTGCC
Source organism: uncultured Acidobacteriota bacterium (assembly GCA_937898755.1). GTDB lineage: Bacteria > Acidobacteriota > Terriglobia > Terriglobales > SCQP01 > CALEJU01. The sequence goes on from CALEJU010000077.1 coordinate 28,438, forward strand.
ATGGCTGCTCATGGAGACGTACTTTGGTTTCTCCACGCCGATACCCGCCCCCAAGACGCCCCCAGTGCAATTGTGGCCATGACCCTCGCCCTGAACGACCCAGCCGTGGTCGGAGGATACTTTCGCTTGTCTTTCAGCCCCCACGCCGACGGACGTCGCGCCGCACCACGCCTGCTGACTTGGATCTATCCACGTCTACGCTGGCTCGGTCTCTGGTACGGCGACTCCGGCATGTTTTTGCGCCGCACCACCTACCGCTCCGCGGGAGGTTTCGCGCCGTATCCGCTGTTTGAGGACCTCGATCTGATGCGCCGGTTGCGCCGCCGCGGGCGTATTGTCCTCGTGTCAGAAACACTGCAGACCTCCTCGCGGCGCTTTGCGAATCGCGGGTTTCCCCTCACCTTTGCACACTGGACTCTGCTGCAGTGCCTGTTCTGGCTGGGTGTCTCGCCCATTCGACTGGCGCGCCACTACCGCCCTGTGCGCTGATCCAGCCATGCACCCGGTGCGGTTGTGCGCGCCGAAAATTAGGCGACTCAGTCGTGCACAGCCCTGCTTGGTGACCCATCAACACGACCGTGTTTCCCGCGATCGCGGTTGTTTTCGTCGGGCTCCTCGTGCTCCTCGCACTCCTCGAGTTCATCGCGGTTGACGATGGCCTCGATGGCGCGCAGGGCCCGGTTCGCCGTGTGGGTCAGAGCTCGCTTCTCGTCGCCATCAGCCAGCGCATCGAGGCGCGCCAGTGCCAACGCGATTGCATTCAGATACTCGCGCACCTGTTTGGCTTCCGGCTGTTCCATGCAGACTCCTTGCTGTGCAACAAGGGCCCCCCCCTGCATCACCCATCCAATCCCCAGGCCGCAAGCGACTCGATGATTTCGGCATCAAGCCCGACATTCAAATTAAGAACGTCGCGCAGGAAGAAGCTGAGATCAATCAGCATCAGGTGGCGCTCGATCAGGGCTCCAATGGTCTCCCTTAGACGCGCCGCCTCCCGCAGGATCCCAATGGGCCCGTACCCTTGCTCCCGGCGTACGCTGCCGTGCAGACGCGCCGCCTCGGACTGTGCGATCAGTTTCGCCGTGCCGGGCCGCAACGATTGCGGGTTCTCCATGCGGGCGGCCAAGTTGAGAAGCAACTCGGCGATGTGGTCCAAGCGCCCCGTTTTGTCCAGGGCAATCGTCGCCAGCGACGGATCGGCCTCTACCGTCACGTACCATTCCTCAATCAGCGCCGCCCGGTACTCGCGCAATAGCGCCGGCAAGCGTTCCCGACCCACCTTCCCCAGCGACGGACGCGCCAATGCGTGGCCTACCCGCTCTCGTAGGGTCTGCGCCGTCGCAGGCTTCACGAAGATATCGTCAACTGCGCTCTCAATCGCTTTAAGTCCGGAAGCAATGTCCGGGTAACCGCTCATCAGGTGGGTTATCATCCCGGGTTGCAGCGCCTTGCCGGCCGCCGCCACCACCAACCCATCCCCCGGTCCCTCGATATGCAGATCGGTCAACAGCACGTCGAAGGGCGACCGCTTCACCATGCAGCGCAACGCCTCGGCGACGCTATTTGCGACCTCCACCTCGTTGCCCTGCGCCTCTAACGCAACTTGTTCCAGTTCCGTCGTCAGCACGTCATCATCCACCACCAACACCCGCCGCGGCGTCGCTGACAAATCCACCCTGTGTGAGATGCCCTATCCAAAGCCGCCGACACCGGCCCTCACCCCGCCACCCGCGCCCGCAACAAACAATGCCCCCGCCCAACCAGCCAGTCTGCCCACCCGCGTACAGGCGCTGTGGGTTTCTGCCCCCGCGTCCGCTTCCAAATGTGTAAACTGCGCGCAATTTCCGCGTCCCTGCGGCGATATACCCCTTCCACTTCGAAGCCCTCCGCTCTCACCAGCCGCGTTAATGTCTCGGGCGTATAGTGAAAAAGATGTAGCGGAGCTGCAAGATCAGCCCAATGTGCGCCAAACAGCCGTCGCCATGGCGAAGCGAAGTTCGGCGCCAGGACCAGCAATTGCCCCTTGCGCCGCAGCAGTCGTCGCGCCTCGGCCAGCGTCCCACGCGGCTCCCCATGGTGCTCAAAGCTGTCCATGAAAGTAATGACGTCGAAGCTTGCCGCCGGCCAGCACATTCCTGTGGTCAACAACTCGCCCTGCGCAGCCGGAATGCCTTGTGCCTGGGCGGTGCGCACTGCCAGCTCACTCACGTCCAAACCCTGCACTTGCCAACCCAGTCGCTGCAAACCGCGCAGGTAATCTCCCCGTCCGCAGCCCACGTCCAACACCCGTCCACCCACGACGTAATCCGGCAGTAATCGCGCCCGCATCACTCGGCGCGCCCAACCACGCCCCAGCCCCCAGCCCATTCGCGCCCACATCGGCTCCCGCCAGCTCCGGCCCGGCCACGGATAACCCAGCCCCAACGCGCGCGCATACTCCTTGAGCCGTTCCGGTACCAGGCTCCTTCTGGCCACCCCCGCGTGCGACTCCGGCTCGCGAACGTGCGCCGGATACGTCGCCGGATAAAACTTCTTCATCTCCTCCGCCGTCGGCCGCGGATCAAGCAGCACCAGCCCGCACCCCTCGCACTCCTGCAGGCGAAACTCTCCCTCCGTCCCAAAGTTCCAGTCCCGCACACAGTAGCGCAGCCGCCGCGGCGGCTGCCGCCCTGCCTGTCTCGGACTACAGATCGGACACCTGACTGTTTCCCATCGCGCCCACGACGCGCCCGAGGCGGATCGCAATGGCAACCTCTGCTGCATGGTGGCCTGCACCGACTCCCTTCCCTTCCGCCCTCATGGTCCGGTCGGTCGTTAGGATGCACACGGCTCCATCTTGCCCACGCAGGAGGCTTGGTTTAGGGACTTTGGAGGTGCACGGCTGTCTTCGCCCGCTTCCCCCGCTTACGGCTCGATGCGCCCCCCAGGCACCCTCCTGGGAAGCCGCGATCGCGGGCGCTCATCCAAAACAAACGCTGCCGCATTCCTGCGGGCGGTCCGCTGTGAATTCAACCTCGCGTGTCGGCTAGGCCCCGAGCACGGGCGGGCGGGCGGCCAGCCCCCGCGTCGCCGCCGCGCCCGTGTCTTCCCAATTTTTTCACCCGGGCGGTACCATGACAGGATGCGCCGTCTCGCCCTGCTGTTCGCGCCGCTCGTCCTGACCCTCGGCGCCCAACAATTGCATCCTTCCCCGCGTCCTAGCCCCCACCCGCTTCCGCTCCCTGCTCGCGCCGCCGCTGCCCTTCTTCCCGACTACAACCCCCTGCAGGCCATGAAGGAGCGCGAGGTGGGCGACTTTTACCGCAAACGCCAGGATTACGTCGGCGCGCTGGCGCGCTACCATGTCGCCCAACGCCTCGACCCCAGCAACGCGGAAACCTACTTTGACCTCGGCGAAACCGAGCTCAAAATGGACGCGCGCCCCCAGGCGCGGCTGGACTTCGAGCACTACCTTGCCCTCGTCCCCACCGGACCGCACGCCTCTGCCGTCCACAAAGTCCTCGCCAAGCTGGCGCGCAACATCCCCCATCCCGCCAGCGGTACCCAGAAAGCGCGGGCGGCCAGCGGGGTCTCGCGGTGACGCCCACCTTCTCGATCCTCGCCTCCCTGCTTCCCTACCTGCGGCGCTACCGCCGGCCGCTGCTACTCGGCCTCGCGATCCTGGTGGTGAACGTCGTCGTTTTTACCAGCATCCCCTACATCTTGAAGCTGGCCATTGACGCCCTCAGCACGACCATCACGCCGCACCGCCTGCTCGGGTTTGCCGGGCTGCTGCTCCTCGCCGTCCTGCTGCGCGGCGTCCTGCAATACTTTCAGCGCCTCATCCTGATCAACGTCTCGCGCAAGATCGAGTACGACCTGCGCAACGACATCCTCGAGCGCCTCGAACAGCTCTCGCTTTCCTTCTTCCAGCGCACCCGTACCGGCGACATCATGGCGCGCGCCACCAACGACCTCAACGCGGTGCGCAACATGGTCGGCCCCGGCTTGATGTATTCCGCCTACGCCCTTGTCCTGTTCCTGAGCGTGCTGGCCATCCTGTTTCGCATTGACGCGCAACTCACGCTGCTCGTCTTCCTGCCCGCTCCCTTCGTCTCGCTCGCCGTGCAGTGGTTCGGCAAGCGCATCCATGAGCGCTTCGAGCGCATCCAGTCCATGTTCTCCAGCCTCGCCACCCGCGTCGAGGAAAACCTCGCCGGTCTGCGCGTCATCCGCGCCTACGCGCGCGAAGAACGCGAAATCGCCAGCTTCGATGAGCTCAATCGCGACTACGTCCGCCGTAATCTCCGCCTCGTCCTCCTCTCCGGCGCCTTTGACCCCATGTTGCAGTTGCTGCTCGGATTGGCCTTCGTGCTGGTGCTCTGGTTCGGCGGCCGCGCCGTGCTCGCCCATCGCATCAGTCTGGGCAGCTTCGTTGCCTTCAACGCCTACATGATGCAAATGTCGTTTCCCATGGTCGCCATGGGCTGGGTCATCAACCTCGTGCAGCGCGGCTCCGCCTCGCTCGCCCGCATTCAGGAATTGCTCGACGAGGTGCCCGCCATCGCCGACACCCCCGACACCGATCCCAGTCTCACGACCGTGGTCGGCGAGATCGAATTCCGGGGCCTCAGCTTCGCCTACCTGCCCGGACAGCCCATTCTCGCTGACATCAACCTGCGCATCCCGGCCGGCGCCACCGTCGCCCTCGTCGGTCCGACCGGCTCCGGCAAGACCACCCTCGCGACCTTGATCCCGCGCCTCTGCGAGGCCCCGCCCGGCACGGTATTAATTGACGGTCGCCCCATCCGCGACTTCCCGCTCGCCGCCTTGCGCCACCACATCGGCCTCGTGCCCCAGGAAACCTTCCTGTTCAGCGACACCCTGCAGGCCAATATCGCCTTCGGACGCCCGGATGCCGGCGCCGACGCCGTCACCGAAGCCGCCGACATTGCCGGGCTTAGCAGCGATGTGGCCGATTTTCCCGAAGGCTTCCAGACCCGCGTCGGAGAGCGCGGCCTCACCCTTTCCGGCGGCCAGAAGCAGCGCACCGCCCTCGCCCGCGCCGTGCTCCGCAACCCCAGCATCCTCATCCTCGACGACGCTCTCGCCAGCGTTGATACCGTGACCGAAGAAAGGATCCTGCAGCGCCTGCTCGAGAACCGTGAGCGCGACCGCCGCCGCCCGGACATCCTCCAACCGCGCCGCACCACGCTCTTGATCAGCCATCGCGTCTCCACCATCCGCAATGCCGACCTCATCGTCGTGCTGGACCGCGGCCAGATCGCCGAACAGGGCACCCATGCCGAGCTCATCGGCCGCGGCGGACTCTACGCCGAACTCTACGAAAAACAGCTCCTCGAAGAAGAATTGCAACGCGTGGATTGACCACGTCGGCGGCACCGTCCACGGACGCACCCGCGTTGCCTTGTCCGTAGCCGAGAACCGACTACCGACACCGAATACCATTACCGACCACGGCAGCGCCGCACTGGCACCCCCTCCGGGTTAAGCTTATCCAGTGAGCAGCGCCCAGCAGGACGAGGAGGTTCTCGGCAAAGCCTACGACGGCCGCCTGATGCGCCGCCTGCTGCATTACGTCAAGCCCTACAAGTGGCAAGTCGCCTTCGCCACCCTCACCGCCCTGCTGCACTCGTTCACGCAAGTCGTCGGACCCTACCTCAACCAGGTGGCCATTGATCGCTACCTGTTCCCCTCCCGCGCCGGCGGCGCAAACAGCCTCCTCGGCCGCCACCTCGCCCCCGACGCCACCCACGGCATCACTCAGATTGGCGTGATCTACATCGCCATGCTGCTGCTCGGCTTCGTGCTGGACTTCGCCCAGACCTACTCCATGCAGTGGGTCGGCCAGCAGTCCATGTACCAGCTACGCCGCGAGTTGTTCCACCACCTGCAACGGCTGCAATTGTCGTTTTTCGATCACAACCCCGTCGGCCGCCTCGTCACCCGCGTCACCAACGACGTCGAGGCGCTCAACGAGATGATTGCCAACGCCCTGGTGGCCTTCTTTGACGACAGTTTCGTGCTGGTGCTGATCATCGTGATCATGGTGCGTTTCAACTGGAAGCTCTCCCTGATCACCCTCGCCATGCTGCCGCTGATCGCCGTCGCCACCGCACTTTTTCGCCGTGCCGTGCGTGACAGCTACCGCCGTATCCGCGTCGCCCTCGCCCGCATCAACTCCTTCCTGCAGGAACACGTCTCCGGCATGAGCGTCGTGCAGGTCTTCAACCGCGAGCAACGCGCCTACGAGGAGTTCCAGGCCATCAACCGCGTGCACCTCGACGCCTGGAGCGACGCCATCTTTGCCCACGCCGTCTACTACCCTGTGATCGAAATCCTCGCCACCCTGGCGGTGGCTCTCATCCTCTGGTACGGCGGCCTGAAGGTGATGCACGGCACGCTCAGCCTGGGCATCGTGGTGGCCACCATCCAGTACGCGCAGCGTTTCTTTCGCCCTATTCAGGACCTCGGCGAAAAGTACAACACCCTGCAGTCCGCCATGGCCAGTTCGGAGCGCATCTTCAAGCTGCTCGACACCCCGATCACCCTCCAATCGCCCGCCCAGCCCCACTCCCTCCCGGTGGGGCTGGGACGCATCGAGTTCGACCACGTCTGGTTCGCCTACCGCGACCAGGACTGGATCCTCAAGGACGTCAGCTTCACCGTCGCCGCCGGATCCACCTGCGCCATCGTCGGCCACACCGGCGCCGGCAAGACCACCCTGATCAGCCTGCTGCTGCGCTTCTATGACGTGCAGCGCGGCCGCATCATGATTGACGGCGTTGACATCCGCACCCTCGAACTCACCGAGTTGCGCCGCCGCTTCGGTGTCGTGCTTCAGGACCCGTATCTGTTTACCGGCACCATTGCCAGCAACATCCGCTTAAGTGACCCCGCACTTCCCGACGTGGACGTCGCCCGCGCCGCCGAGGAGGTCAACCTCGCCGACTTCGTTGACCGCCTGCCCGAGCGCTACGACACCCCGTTGCGCGAGCGCGGCACCAGCCTTTCTACCGGGCAAAAACAGCTCGTCAGCTTTGCCCGCGCCCTCGCCGCCAATCCCCCGTTTCTCATTCTCGACGAGGCCACCTCCAGCGTGGACACGGAGACTGAGCTGCACATCCGCGACGCCCTCCATAAGCTCACCACCGGCCGCACCGGCATCATCATCGCCCACCGCCTTTCCACCATTCAGCGCGCTGACGTCATCCTGGTCATGCACAAGGGCGTTGTGCGCGAGCGCGGCAGTCACCAGCAACTCCTGCAACAGCGTGGCATCTATTGGAAGCTCTACCGCCTGCAGTACAAGGACCAGGAACTCTCCCTCGAATCCGCCCCTCAGCCTGCCATGTAGGACGCCAACGTCCGCTTGGCCGAAGCACCTGCGTCCCATAGAATGCCTGCATGCGTCTCCGCCTCGCCTCCCTCCTCCTCCTCGTCGCCACACTTGCCGCCCAGACCGCACCGCCGCTCGCCGTGGCCGTCCCGCCGCCCGACCCCCGGTTTAAGACCGATATCCTGGTGATCGTCGCCCATCCCGATGACGAAACCCCCATCGGCGGCTATCTCGCCCGCGCCATTTTCGACCAGCACAAGCGCGTCGCTGTGCTCTACGGCACGCAAGGCGGCGCCGGTGGCAATAACAACGGCGAGGAACAAGGGGCAGCGTTGGCCGCGGAGCGCGAGATCGAAGTCCGCAGCGCACTGGCCTCCTGGGGCGTCAACAACGTGTGGTTTTTAGGCGGCGTCGATACGCCGGGACAGGACGTGCTGCGCTCCCTCGAGACCTGGCATCACGGTACCGCGCTCGACGCGGCCGTCCGCCTCGTGCGCCTTACCCGTCCCGATGTCATTCTCACCTGGCTCCCCGATGTGGTCATCGGCGAGAACCACGGCGATCACCAGGCAGCCGGCGTCATCGCCTGCGAAGCCTTCGACCTGGCCGGGGATGCCACCGCCTTCCCGGAGCAGATCACCCCGCCGCGCAACCGCCGCGCCGTCTCCAACCTCACCGAGGGCTTGCATCCGTGGCAGCCGCAGAAGCTCTACTTCTTCAGCGACGCCCGCCATCCCGAATTCCTCGACGGCAAGGGTCCCAGCTATCCGACCACCGACATCTCCCCCTCCCGCCACGTCACCTATGCTCAGCTCATGGCCGACGAGCAGGCTTTTCACCTCACCCAGGATGACGTCGGAGCACCCGCCCTGCAGGCGCTCAAGAGTGGCGACTTCCACCTCAATCAGGTCCCGATCCGGTTTGGTCTCGGCAAGTCGCTGGTCGCCACCAGCCCTACGGCGGATATCTTTGCCAACCTCGCTCCCCAGCCGCTGGCCTTTGTTCCCGCCCCCGGCTACCGCCCTCGAGTACGCAGCGGCCTTTCCCTCGCCCTCGGCGGCCCTTGGAACTTCTACCGCCATTTCTGGCAAGCCCACGGCCTGAACACCCTGCCCGGATTGCTCGCGCCGCAGATCAGCATCGCCGGCGGCCAAGCTCTGCAAATACCCCTGCTCATCCGTAACGACACCAACGCCGCTCAGGACGTCACGCTCACCGCCGATCTCCCCGACCAGTGGCAGATGCGCTCCGGCGCCGCCCTCTACCATGTGCCGCCGCACAGCACGGTTCCCGTCGAAGCCGCAGTCCTCTCTCCCAAACAGTTCGCCCCGGAATTGCAGGACATCACTTGGACCGCCGCCACTCCCGGCCTGCCACCCGTCAGCGTGAAGCTCGAAGTCGAGCTAAGAGACGGCGGCCTGCCCCAGTAGTTCGCGCCAGGGTGCCCCGCCCCAGCGCCTTGCAGCCCCGCGGAGGCGTCCGCCGGTAACCGAGAGGGCAAGCCCGCGCCGCGGCGCTGCCCTCGCGCCGAATTTCAAGGGAAACTTCAGCACCGCCGCCCACCGTTCACCGCCCGCCCTCACCCCCAAGCCGCTCGAAGAATCCGATGACGCTCTCCACCCCACGGTCATAGTTCTCGATATTGAATTTCTCGTTCGGGGCATGCAGCCCGTCATCCGGCAGCCCAAACCCCATCATGACCGTCGGCGCGTGCAGCACACCGGCGAACAAGGCCACGATCGGAATCGAGCCACCTGAGCGCACAAACACCGGCTCCGCCTGGAAGACATCTTTGAGCGCCGCGACGGCGGCGCGGATGAATCGGTTCTCCGCATCCACCACCACTGGATCGGCCAAGCTCAGCACCCGCACCTGCGCCGTATAGCCGTGCGGCGTCAGTTTCTGCACGAATGCCTCGAACTGGGTCTTGATGGTCTCCGGCTTCTGGTTCGGAACCAACCGCATGCTGATCTTGGCCACCGCCCGCGCCGGAATCACGGTCTTCGCGCCTGCACCCATAAAACCGCCCGGCATGCCGTGCACCTCCAGCGTCGGACGCACCCACGTCCGCTCCAGCACCGAATAGCCCGCCTCGCCCGGCAAGTAACTGGCCCGGACCTCGTGTTTCCGGTACACCTCTTCATCGAACGGGAGTCGCCCCCAACTGGCCTTCTCCGCTGGGCTGGGCTCCGCCACCGCGTCGTAAAATCCCGGAATCTGGATCCTTCCCGCCTCGTCCTTCAGCCCGACGATGATGCGCGCCAGCGCATCGAACGGATTTGGTGCCGCCCCGCCATACAGTCCGGAGTGCAGGTCGCACTCCGCCCCCTGCACCTCGACCTCGGTGTAAACCATGCCGCGCAACCCGACGTCAATCGAGGGAAGATCGGGGGCAAACAACGCCGTGTCGCTCACCAGCGCCACGTCACAGTGCAGCCTCTCCGGATGCTCCTGGACGTAGGTCTCGATTCCCTTGCCCCCAACCTCTTCTTCACCTTCAACCAAAAAGCGAACGTTGACCGGCAATGCGCCCCGCGTCTTCATCAGGGACTCGACCGCCTTGATGTGAGCGTAGAACTGGCCCTTGTCGTCGGCCGCCCCGCGGGCGTACAACTTGCCGTCGCGCACCGTGGGTTCGAAAGGCGGCGTCTTCCATTCCGAGAGCGGATCCGAAGGCTGAACGTCATAGTGCCCATAGCACAGCACCGTAGGCGCTCCCTCGGCGTGCAGCCATTCGCCGTAAACCAATGGATTTCCAGCGGTCGGGATGAGGTGCACATTTTCCAGCCCAGCCTCGATCATCCGGTCACGAACGAATCCGGCCGCCCGCTCCATGTCGGGCTGGTGTTGCGGCAAAGTGCTGATGCTTGGAATCCTGAGAAACTCTTTCAACTCCTCGAGAAAACGTGCGCGGTTCGCGACCGCGTACTCCCCGGGTGCAATGGTCATTAGCTCTCCTGACGTGACACCAGTATAGACGGCTGTAGTGCGCGGTCTCCTCCACTAATTCCTGCGCCCCGTCGCCACCCGTCCCCCGCCCTCCCCGCGCCAGGTACACCGGACCTACAGGTGCGCCAGCAGTTTGCCCCGCATCGCACCTACGCCAGCCACTGGACTAAAGTCACAATGCGCCGCGCTGCCCCTCTTTTTCCTGACAAAGACCCTCTCAACTTTGCGTGCTTCTGCCAACATCCCTGCGCCGCCGCCTGCTCGTCCTTGCTGCTCATCCCGACGACGAAACCGCCGGGGTGGGGGCAATTCTCGCCCGTTGCGCTGAGCCCGGATTGGCGGCTGTCCTGATCCTCACCGACGGCGTTCCCTTCGATCCGTCGCATTTTGCCGAGCCGGGTCGCTGGTCGCCAGCCGCCTACCGCTCCATACGGCGTAGCGAAGCTCTGTCAGCACTGGCGACCCTGGGCCTCGATGCAAGCCGCGTTTTCTTCGCGTCTATCCCCGACCAGCGGCTTGCCTGGCATTTGGGGGCGGGTGCAATCGCGCTACAAGCCATCCTTCGCCAGCACCGTCCTGCGGTCGTGTTGACTCCTGCTTTCGAGGGCGGTCACCCGGATCACGATGCCGCCAACTTCCTCGCCGCGCAAGCGCAAGCACGCGGCGAGGCGGAGGTCTGGGAATACCCGCTCTACAGCCTTCGGAACGCCAAGCCGCTCCACTTCCGCTTTTCTGACCCGGACCCCGCCATCGTGTCCTGCAAACTCGACGCCTCGCTGTGGTCACGTAAAGCAGCCGCTCTGGCCTGCTATGCCTCACAAGCCAAGACTCTTGGACCCTTGGGTTGCAATCTACGCGAGACGGTCCGCCCCCTTCCCGCTCACGATTACGGTCGCCCGGCTCTGGCCGAGCCCGCAGTCTATGAACACTGGGGCTGGCCCATCACTGCGGCTGCGGTGGCGGAAGAGTTCAAGGCGGTATTAGAAAGGGCCAGTGGCACGGCTTCGTTGGGCGCTACGACCGCGACTAACCCGGCGCAAGCCGGGTAACATTCTCCGACTCTGGGTGCAGCGTGGCGGAATGGCGCTCGTGATCGCCGCGGTAGCGTCCGCCGGCGGCGTAGCCGGCATCTCTCTCGTGGTGCGCCTTCTTACCGCGTGTTACCCGTTGGTCCCGCTCGCCCCGGACGCCCCTGGTGGTACTGAGCAGGTCGCCTTTCAGCTCTTGGCAGGCCTCGCGCAGCGTCCCGGTTTTGAGTTGATCACCGTCGCGGCAGCGGGAAGCCGTTGTGCCGGCCGCCTGCTCTCGACTCTCGCGCCGGCCGCCCTGCTTACCCCCCATCAGTTCGCCGCCCTGGACGCAGCACACAACGCCCGGGCACAACGAGTGCTGGGGCGCGCGCACGTGGACGTGGTGCACAACCAGGGCGCCAGTCTTTACCGCACGCCGCTTCCGGTACCCACGTTGCTCACGCTGCACTTGCCACCTGCGCTCTATCCCCCGGACCACCTCCGTGACTCCCTGTCCAACCTCCACCTGGTCTGCGTCAGTCGCACGCAGCACGACGCACTCGCGCCTACCCTTCCGCCCGAGCAACGTTCCCGCTTGCATGGCTGGATCGGCAACGGCATCGCTGTCGAGACGTTCGACAGCAAAGCTGCACGAGCCAACTATCTGTTATTTCTGGGCCGCATTTGTCCGGAGAAGGCGCCCCACCTCGCGATCGAGCTGGCACGCCGCTTGCGTCGTCCGCTGGTGCTGGCGGGCGCCATCTATCCCTTTGCCGGCCATCGCGAGTACGCCGCGCGCGCCGTGTTTCCGCACTTGAGCGCCGATGTCCGCTGGTGTCCCAATCCCAGCGCCGCGGAAAAGCGCGGTCTTCTGGCCGCCGCCGCCGCCGTCGTCGTCCCCGCTCAACTCGAGGAAACCAGCTCGCTGGTCGCAATGGAAGCCGCTGCCAGCGGCGCGCCGGTGCTGGCTTTTTCCCGCGGCGCCCTGCCGGAGCTTATTCGCCACGGCGAAACCGGCTTCCTTGGCAATACCGTCGACGACCTGGCGCGCCACGCGGCGCATCTCTCCCGCATCAAGCCCCATCACTGCCACCAAGCCGCCCAGCGGCACTTCACCGCTCAACACATGGTCAACCAATACGCCGCGTTATTCCACCTGCTAACCAGCAGCGCAACCACGGCGACAGAGGTGTAGGCCGAGCCCTCTTGCCTCTCCCCAAGCGACCGGCAATGCGGGCCAAGGAGCAAGGGCGGAGGGCTGCGATATGCACAGAGCTAGCCTAAAGCTAAGACCATCTTTCACCTGGGGGCCTGCCATCCCCAGGAGCTGACGCGGCGGGCGCCTCGAGACGATATAGCCCCGGAGGGGCGTCCGCTGGTAGGGGCACCTGCACCGGCAGAGTCGGCGCGCGTGTGCCCTCGGTTCGCATTGGACAGATGGTCAGCGCCGATTGGTCGGCGCCAGACGCTTGCGCCGATCAATCGGCGCTGAGTAGCGAGCCACCGATCGGTCGCCCCTTCGGGACTGCAACGCAAGCACGCGGATGTCTTCGTGGGAACCTCTGCCTGACAAATGCCTTCACGCCAGCAGCGGCTGCACCACGTTCCCCGCGACATCGGTCAGTCGGAAGTCCCGCCCTTGGAAGCGGTAGGTCAGCCGCGTGTGCTCGATCCCCATCAGGTGCAACAGCGTCGCATGGAGGTCGTGCACGTCCACCGGGTTCTCCTCGATGTTGTAGCCCAGCTCGTCGGTCGAACCGTACGTGATGCCCGGCTTGATTCCGCCGCCCGCCACCCACATGCTGAACGCCCGCGGATGGTGGTCACGCCCCAGAAACTTCGAGTGATTCCGGGCCTCGTTCATCGGCGTGCGCCCGAACTCCCCGCCCCACACCACCAGCGTCGAATCCAGCAGACCGCGCTGCTTGAGGTCGCGCACCAGCGCCGCTGCCGCCTGGTCGGTCTCGCGGCACAGGCTGGGCAGCCGCGTCACCAGGTCGTCGTGGCTGGTCGTGCCGTGGTTGTCCCAGCCGCGATGGTAGAGCTGCACGAAACGCACCCCGCGCTCGACCAGGCGGCGCGCCAGCAGGCAGTTGTTGGCAAACGTCGTCTTGCCCGGCTGGATGCCGTACATCTCGTGAATGCTTTGCGGCTCCTTGGAAATATCGGTCAGCTCCGGCACGCTGGTCTGCATCCGGAACGCCAGTTCGTAGCTCGCGATGCGCGTCGCGATCTCCGGGTCGTTGAGCGTGTCGAGATGCATCTTGTTCAGGCTGTGCAGCACGTCCAGCGATTGCCGCCGCGCTTCCGGGCTCATTCCGTCCGGGTTCGTGAGGTACAGCACCGGGTCCGCCTTGGTGCGAAACTCCACCCCCTGGTAGACCGTCGGCAGGAAACCGCTGCCCCAGCAGGACTTGCCCCCGTCCGGCTGGTTCTCGCCCGAAATCAGCACCACGAACCCCGGCAGGTCGGCGTTCTCGCTACCTAGTCCGTAGGTCAGCCACGCTCCCATGCTCGGCCGCCCGATGATCTGGTGCCCGGTGTTCATGAAAATCTGCGCCGGCGCGTGGTTGAACTGCGTGGTGTGCATCGAGCGAATGATGGCGATGTCATCCGCGATGTCTCCCAAGTGCGGTAGCAACTCCGAGATCTCGTTGCCCGACTTGCCATGTCGCTTGAAGTTGTAGGGCGAACCCAGGAGCTTCGGTACGCCTTTGATGAAGGCGAACCGCTCGCCTTTCACCAGTTCCTGCGGAACGAACTGCCCATTGAGTTCCTGCAGCTTGGGCTTGGGGTCCAGCAGGTCCACCTGCGACGGCGCCCCCGCCATGAAGAGGTAAATGACGCTCTTCGCCTTGGCTGGAAACATCGGCGGACGCGGCGTCATCGGATTGGCCGCGGCCGTCGCCGTCCCGGTCTGGGCGGCAAAAAGGTCGCGCGACAGCAGTGACCCCAGCGCCGTTGCTCCGATCCCGATCCCCGCCTGCGCAAAAAAGTGCCGCCGTGTCTTCTTCAGCAAATCGCCGCGATCACTCATCTTTCACTCCTTGGTCAGCGTCTCGTCCATGTTCAGCAACACGTTCCCGACCATCGTCCAGGCCGCCAGCTCCGCCGCGGAGGCCGGCGGAGCGCTCGGGTTGGCCGTCTGCACCGCCGTGACTGCCGGCAGATGCAGCAGCAGCCGCGCCGACGCGGGATTGGCTTGAAACTCGCCCAGTTGCTGACGGTAGAACGCAACCAGCGCCGTCCGTTCGGGCGCCTGCGGCAGTCGCGCCGTACTCATCCGGAAACCGTAGTTGACCCGTTCCTCCGGCGTCGTTCCCCCCTGGCGGACCATGCGCTGCGCCAGCCCGCGCGCCGCCTCGAAAAACGCCGGGTCGTTCAGTGTCGTCAATGCTTGCAGCGGCGTGTTGGTGCGCACCCGCCGCACGGTGCAGAACTCACGGCTGGGCGCATCGAAGGTGACCATGCTGGGGTAAGGCGCGCTGCGGCGAATAAACGTGTAGAGGCCCCGTCGATAGCGGTCTTCTCCCGGGCTGGTCACCCAGCGGTCGGCGTTGTAGGGAATATCCCAGACGCCGTCCGGCTGTGGCGGAAACACGCTGGGCCCGCCGATCTTCGGGCTCAACAGGCCGCCGATGGCCAAGCTGCTGTCACGGATCATCTCCGCCTCCATGCGGAAGCGCGGTCCTCGCGCCAACATCACGTTATAAGGGTCTCGTTCCAGCAGTTTCGGCGTGGCCGCCGAAACTTGGCGATAAGTTGCCGAGGTCACCATTAGGCGCTGGATGGCCTTCATGCTCCACGCCGACGTCGGCTTGCCGTCCGCCTGGAGCGCGGTAGGGTGCATGAACTCCACCGCCAGCCAGTCCAGCAATTCCGGGTGGCTGGGCCGCGAGCCCTGCGACCCGAAGTCCTCCGCTGTCTCGACGATCCCACGTCCGAAAATCTGCTCCCAGAAACGGTTCGCCGTGACGCGCGCCACCAGCGGGTTGTCTTCGTCCACCAGCCAGTAGGCCAGCCCCAGCCGGTTGGGGAGCACGTTCGGAGGCAACGGCGGCAGCGCCGTCGGCGTGCCGGCATACACGCGCTCGCCCGGCGTCAAATAGCCGCCCCGCACCCGCAGGAACGTCGAGGGCCGCTCGAAACCCGGGCGTTCCCGCTCGATCATCGCGGTTGCGATTCCCAGATCGCTGAGCGCCTTCTGCCGCGCCGCCAGCTCGCTGCGCGTTGCGTCGAGCGTCGGCGCGATCGTGCGATAAAACGCCGCCAATTGCTCAGCCTGCTCGGCGCTGCGCTTCCCGACTGCCATGTCGAGGACTGGTTGCAATTCCACCGGTACCTGCGCGCCGCGAGCCGGCGCGGCCGCCGATGTGATCGCCAGCCGGAAGCGCCCGATGTTGCGTCTGGCATGTGGCATGGCATGCAGCAACCGCACCCGCAACCGTATTCCCGCCACAAGGCCAACGGGGGCGGCGGCGATCAACACGGCCTGCCGCGCCGCGTGTCCTTTGCTCGTATCGATAGCCCATCCCGCCTCGGCGGAACCATCGCTGATCACGGCGCCCACTCCATAGCCATCCTGACTGTCGTTGGCCGTCGCGGTCTTGAAAACGATCTTTTTCCAAGCCCCGGTCGCCCCGGGTGGCGCCACCTCCGCTTGCACGCCGCTCAGGAAAAAGTTGCCCTCGTTATCGCGGCCCGGGCCTCCCTGCGGCAGTCCCGGATCGGGCAACACTTCAAGCCGCAGCGCCGTCAGGGGCCCTGGTGTTCCAGAAGAAACCCGGGCTTCCACCTCGTAGGTATCCGCTTCCGGATTCTTCCCGCTCGCCAGCACCGACCCGTCCGCTGCCACCGTCAGGCTCGCGCCGCCAAGCGAGACGACGTGTGTGGGCTGCAGCACGGTCCACTGCGATGCCAGATGTTGCAGGCCAGTCTCCCAGTCCGACTGCTGCGCCGCCAATTGCGGCGTGGGTTGCGCCAGCACCGCTTCCAACCCGGCAATCTCCTTCTTGATCGCAGCGCTCTCCATCGCTTGCGCCGGCGTCGGCAGTTCCACGGTCGGCTCTTGAATGAAATGTTCCCCGAGGCCGACGATCTTGTACTCCGCGTTGTCGAAAAAGGCCATCATCCGGTAATAGTCCTTCTGCGAAAACGGATCGTACTTGTGGTTGTGGCACTGCGCGCAACCCAAGGTCGTGCCCAACCACACCGACGCGGTGGTGTTGACGCGGTCCACCAACGTGTAAAAGCGTTGTTCTTCCGGGTCGGTCCCGCCCTCCTGGTTCAACAGGGTGTTACGGTGAAAGCCGGTGGCGATCTCCTGGTCGAGCGTCGGATGTGGCAGCATGTCGCCCGCGATCTGCTCAATGGTGAATTCGTTGAAGGGCATGTCGCGGTTGAGGGCATCAATCACCCAGTCGCGATACTTCCAAGCCGTGCGGCGCAGATCCTTCTCGTAGCCGTTGGTATCGGCGTAGCGCGCCAGATCGAGCCACGGCCGCGCCCAGCGTTCGCCGTAGTGCGGTGAGGCGAAGAGCCGATCCACCACCTTCTGGTAGGCGTGCGGGCTGCGATCATTCACGAAGGCATCAATCTCGGCCAGGGTCGGCGGCAGCCCCGTCAAGTCCAGCGACACCCGCCGCATGAGCGTCTCGCGGCTGGCCTCGGGCGACGGCTCCAGACCTTCTTTCTCCAGCCGCGCCAGCACGAAACGATCAATCGGGTTGCGCGCCCACGCCGCATTCTTGACCGCCGGCAACGCCGGTCGCACTGGTTTGACGTAGGACCAGTGCTTGGCTTCCGCCGCCACCGCTCGTGCGGCTCCCGCCGGCCCCTCCGCCCCGTGGTTGATCCAGTCTTGAATTTTGACAATCGTCGCCGCCGGCAAGGGCGCGCCTTGGAAGGGCATGCGCGGCTCATCCTGCCCCAACAAGCGCCGCACCAGCGGGCTCGATGCCTCCTTCCCCGGGATCACCACCGCCCCCGACAGCGCGCCCTTCATGACGCCGGCGTAGGAATCCAGCCGCAGGCGGTTCTGCTGGACCTCGGGACCATGGCACCGCACACAGTTCGCCGCCAGAAGCGGCTGCACCACGGTCTCGAACTCCGTGCTGGTGGCCTGTGGGGCCGGCGCGTCCTCCGGCCAGTCTGCCCCCTGGTCGATCCACGTTTGGATGAGGTCCACCTGCGCCTTGGGCAGCGGATTCATGCCCATCGGCATGCGCGCCCCATCCGCCAAGCCCAGCAGCTTCTCGACCAGCAGGCTCTGCGCCCCATGTCCCGGTACGATGGCCTTGCCGGACGCTCCGCCCGCCAGCGCCGCCCTGCCGTCATCCAGCTTCAGATTTCCAGCGCCGCGCGCCCCGGCGTGGCATTGCACGCACGAGGTCTTGAAAATCGGCTCAATCTGCGTCCGGAAGGCGACCCTGGCCGGCTTCGCGGGCTCGGGCGCCGCCCAAAATGGGCCGGATACACCAACCGCCAGGCCACAGAGTAGTGCCACGTTGCGCGCCGCCCCGAGTGTTTGCGTCCGTTTCATAGCGTCCTAATCCGCCTCACCTTTCTACTCTCTTACGCCGGCAAAATCCACGCCACCCGCACTTCCGACCAATTGGTCGCCTTCCAACAGTCAGTGCGCTACTGTGCCGCTCTCCAGGCATTGCACGATCGGTGCGAGTTGTTCGCCGTTCCCCGGCGGACGGCACGGCATGGAAACATGAAAAGATCACGCGTCCCAGCACAAGCTTCTCGACTGGCTGACTGCCACCCTGCTAAACGCGCATTGAGTCGGTTCGAGACGAGATGGGATCGCAGGCGCCTGGAGGGGAGACGACGGGCGCGGGACGACGGCTGAAGGCGGGCGACCCGTCGTTCCTAGCGGCCTCCTTGCCTTCCGTTGATGATTGTACTGTGTACATGTACACTGTACATATGTCCGACCCGCTGATTCAGGTTGATCCCGCTTCCCCGCTGCCGGTGCTGCGTCAAATCACCGAACAAATGCGGGCATTGTTTGTGGAGGGCGCCATTGCAGCGGGCGGTACGCTGCCGTCGGTACGCCGCTTGGCGATCGACTTGGGAGTGCATTTCAACACGGTCGCCGAGGCGTACCGTCATCTTGCTGACGAGGGCTGGCTGGACGTTTCCCGTGGTCGCCCCACCCGCGTGTTGCAACGCAAGGCGGCATCTGCCGTTTCCGAGGAGCAGCTCGCCGCCGCATTTCGCGCTCGCATGCGCTATCTCATCGCTGAACTTCGCTCGGCGGGCTTGTCGGCTCGCCGCATCCGCCGTGAACTCATTCAACTCAACGACAACTCATTGGAAGGATCCCGATGATGAGTTTCCTGACTCTGCTCCTGATCGATGTGACGCTGATGGGCTGCGGCGCCATCCTCTGGTATATGCCGCGGTTGATGCAGCATCAGACGCTATTCTGGGTGACGGTCGCGCCCGAATTTCGGGCGTCGATGGATGCCAAGCACATGGCGCAGCGCTTCCGCCAACGCATCCTGGCGGGCACCACCCTCGCAGTGGTTCTCGGAAGTGTCGCGGCATTGGCGGACATCGCTTGGTTGCTACCCGTCTCCGTCATTCTGCTCACCGCCATCGGCGTGCAGGCCTATATTGCCGAATGGCATGCCGCCCGGGCCTTTCAAACTGTTGCTCCCATGGCGAAAACAGCATCCCTGCGCTCTCCCCAGGATGTGCCGCCGGCACCGTGGAGCACCGTTTTCGCACTGGTCCCACTGGCCGCCGCCGCCGCTCTGCTGCGCTGGAGGTGGCAATCGATTCCCGCGCTATTCCCAGCGCACTGGGATGCCCAAGGGCGCGTCAACCGTTGGGTTCATAAAACCCCCTTCCAAGTCTACTTTCCCGTCATTCTGGGCGTCGTCATCGTCTTATTTCAATGGTTACTGTTGGCCTTGGTGCGTTGGGGTGCGCGAACGCCGGCATCCAGCGAAAGGCAGAAGAACTGGCACTTCATGACGGAGATTGTCGGCGCCGCCAGTTGGCTGATCGCCATTGTCTTCAGTGGTATTGCCCTGACCCCGCTCCTGGCCCAGCCACTCCCCTGGGTGATCGGTCTGGTACTGCTTTCTGTCGTCACCTTGATCCTTGCCCTACTCTGGATCTCGGTTCGCGCCGCGCGGGCGAGAACCGAAGACCCTGACCGCACTCCGTATGAGGCCTGGATCTTCGGCATTCTCTACTTCAATCGCACCGATCCAGCCCTGTTCGTGGCGAACCGCACCGGCATCGGATACACCCTCAATTTCGCCCATCGCGTCTCCTGGCTGCTCGTGGCCGGGCCCTTGGTTGTCACGTTACTGCTGATCGTGATCGTCCATGCCACAAGCTGAATCGCGCCTGAGCGACGGCGGAGCCCCACGCACCGGCTGGCCACGCCACCCACCCCTCGATACCATGGAACCAGTGACCGACCTTCGCATCGTCCTGGTGGATCCGCGCAACCCGCTCAACATCGGGGCAGCGGCGCGCGCCATGGCCAACTTCGGCTATGACGACCTCGCCCTGGTCAACCCCTACGTTGCCGCGTGGGACGAGGTGAAATCCGCCCGCGCCGGCCTGCGCGTTTTGGAACAAGCTCGCATTTTCCCCACCGTGGCCGCAGCCGTTGCCGACTGCGGGCACATCATTGGGACCACGGCCGGGAGCCATCGCACCCCGGATCTGCCGCTCGAATCCTGGACCGAGCTGGCCCACACGCTGCCCCCGGGCCGTTGCGCGCTCCTGTTTGGCTCCGAAAAATTCGGCCTCAGCGTCGAGGACCTGGCCTACTGCCACCAACTCGTCCGCATCCCCACCCGTCCCGACGCACCGTCCATGAACCTCGGACAAGCCGTCGCCATTTGCTGTTATGAGCTGCAACGCAGCTCGGCAATTTCCGCTGCATCGCAGGCTCCCAACGTCACTCCACCGCCCGCCAGCGCCGAGCAGGTGGAACGTGTCGTGACCGGCTGGCGCCCGCTGCTGGAGGAGATCGGCGTTTTACAGCCCCTGCACCGCGCCAGCCAGACGCGCCGTCTGCGGCAAATGCTGCTGCGTTGGCGCCCCACCCCCGGCGACACCGATTTCCTGATGGGCATCCTTCGCCAAATCCAGCACGCGTTTCGAAAGTCACGGTGAAGAGTGGACAGTGATGAGGAACGATGCGCGTGCCTCATCACTTTCCACGTTCCCCTTTCCCCTCTTCAGCACCCCTCCACTTCTCTGCCCTTGTTTCGGCATCTGTTCCGTGCCCCCGTCAACGTCGCTGCTAAACTCTGATCCATGACTGGTTCGCAGATCCGACGCCGATTCCTTGACTACTTCCAGTCCCAAGGACACCGCGTCGTTCCCTCTTCCTCGCTCGTGCCGGCGCACGACCCCACCCTCTTGTTCACCAACGCCGGCATGAACCAGTTCAAGGACGTTTTCCTTGGCAGCGACAAACGCGATTACGTCCGCGCCACCACCTCGCAGAAATGCGTCCGCGCCGGTGGCAAGCATAACGACCTCGACAACGTCGGCTTCACCAACCGTCACCACACGTTCTTCGAAATGTTGGGGAATTTCTCCTTCGGCGACTACTTCAAGCCGGAGGCCATCGCCTTTGCCTGGGAACTGATCACCTCCCCAGAGAAAGGCTTCGGCATCGCACCCGATCGGCTCTACGCCACCGTCTTCACTGATGATGACGAGTCCTATGCGCTGTGGACCGGACGCATCGGGCTGCCGGCCAGCCGCGTCTTCCGCCTCGGCGAAAAAGACAACTTCTGGGCCATGGGGGACACCGGCCCATGCGGGCCCTGCTCGGAGCTCCACGTGGACCAAGGCGTCGCTGCCAGCGAGGTGGGGCATGCCGACTGTGCCTTCCCCTGCGAGTGCGGCCGCTACGTGGAAATCTGGAACCTGGTCTTCATGCAGTACGACCGCGACGCCCAGGGACGTCTCACACCCTTGCCCCGTCCCTCCATTGACACGGGTGCCGGTCTCGAACGCCTGACCGCCGTGCTGCAAGGCAGGGCCTCCAACTACGACACCGACCTCTTCCAGCCCCTCATCTCCGCCGCCGGGCAGATGGCGGGAGTCCAGTACGGCACCTCGGAGCGCTCCGACGTCTCGCTGCGCATCATCGCCGACCACAGCCGTGCCGCCACCTTCCTCATTCACGACGGCGTCATGCCGGGTAATGAGGGCCGCGGCTACGTGCTGCGCAAGATCATGCGGCGCGGCATCCGACACGGAAGAATCCTGGGCATCGAAGGGACGTTTCTGTACCGCCTCGCGGCGGTCGTTGCCGCCGAAATGCACGACGCCTACCCAGAACTGGTCGCTGCTCAGACCCGCATCGCACACGTCATCCAGGCGGAAGAGGAGCGCTTTGCCCGCACTCTCGCCCTCGCCCTCAAGGAGCTGGACCACACGCCGGTCCTGCTGCCGGGCCGGGGTGCCATGCCCATGTCCGAAGCCATCGCCGCTACCCAAACCATCCAGGAACATCAGACGGAAGGGGTGCATCCGCTGCTCGAGGGCGAGCGCATGTTCCGCCTCTACGACACCTTCGGTCTGCCGCTCGATGTCATGCGCGAGATCGCCGCCGAGCGCGGTCTGGCCTTGGACGAAGCCGGCTTCCAAGCTGCCATGGAGCGGCAACGGCAGCGCGCGCGCGCCAGTTGGAAGGGTGGCGAGCAGGTGACCGCCCTCCCCGCTTACCAGACACTGGTCGCCCAAGGCAGGACCCGCTTCGAGGGCTACCAGACGACCGCCAGCACCGACTGCACCGTGCTGGCATTGTTGCGCGACGGTCAGCGCGTCACGCACCTGGGAGCGGGCGAGGAAGGCGAAGCGACTCTCGACCACACTCCGTTTTATGCCGCCAGTGGTGGCCAGGTCGGCGACGTCGGCCTTTGGCGCGTCGGCGACAGCGTCGTCGCGGAGGTGCGCGACACGCTGGCGCCGGTCGGCGGCCTCACCGTGCACCGCCTCCACGCCTTGCAACCCCTGCGCGAAGGTGATCGGATCGAAGCCGTCGTAAACCTCGAGCGGCGCGACGCCACCCGCCGCAACCACACCGCCACCCACTTGCTGCATGCCGCCCTCCGCCAGACCCTCGGCGACCACGTCAAGCAGGCCGGATCCGTGGTCGAGCCCGCGCGTTTGCGCTTCGACTTCACACACTACGCCGCTCTCGCCCCCGGCGAGCTCACGGAGATCGAGCGCCTCGTCAATCGCGAGATCCTCCGCAATCTTGATGTCAGTACCGAGATTCTGCCGCTCGAACAGGCGCTCGAAACCGGAGCCATGGCTTTGTTTGGCGAAAAGTATCAGGAAGCCGTTCGCGTGGTCACCGTCGAGGGGTTCAGCAAGGAACTTTGCGGCGGCACGCACTGCCGTCGTACCGGCGATATCGGCCTGTTCAAGATCGTCGCCGAAGCCAGCAGCTCGGCCGGCGTGCGACGCATCGAGGCGGTCACCGGGGAAGGCGCCTGGGAACAATCTCGGGAAGCCGGCGAACGCCTGCATCGCCTCAGCAGTCTCTTGCGCGCCTCCGAGCCGGAGCTGGTACAAACCGTCGAGCGCCTCCTTGAGCAGCAGCGCCATCTGCAGCGCGAGCTGGAACGCCTGCAGCTCAAGTCGGCCCAGAGCGCGGCCGGACACCAGACCTCCGACCGCACGCGCCTCGTCCATAACGTTAAGGTGGTCAGTCTGCGCGCCGATAACCTCGAGCGCGCCCAGCTCCGTAACCTCTTGGATGAAGTGCGCACCAAGCTCGGCAGCGGCGTGGTCGCGCTCGGATCGGTGCAGGACGGCAAGGTGGCCCTCCTCGTCGCCGTCACTCCGGACCTCATCAAACGGATCCAGGCTGGTAAAATTCTCAAGGCCCTCCCCGGTATTTCCGGAGGAGGTCGCCCGGAACTCGCCGAAGCCGGCGGTAAAGACCCGGCCAGCCTCGACGTCACCCTGGAAACCGTCTACGCCGCAGTCGAGAAACTGCTGGAATAACCCTCCCGCCCCTTTACAATCGTGAGGTGACGCGCTGGCTTCACCGATGGGCGTGTATTTCCCCCTTGGCCTGGACCTTGGCCCTGTGCCCCCTCGCGCTGGCGCGCGATTCCACGTCGGCCTGCCCCACCAATCTGGCCGCCGACACGCGCTTCCTTCACGCCGAGTCCGACGCCAAGCACCACCCCAACGACGAAGTCTTCTTGACGCGCCGGGAGATCCTTCGCCAGGAAGCCGTCCTGGTGCACGTGCAACGCGCCCAATGCCTCGAACGCGAGAATGAACGCTTCGCCGCCCAAGTGGAGTACCGCACGGCGCTGGAGCTGGACCCGCAGAACCGCGCCGCCCGCGAGGGCATGGCCGCAGCCGTGCCGCTCGATCGCGGCTCGCAAGAGCCGGCCTTGCGCACCGACCAGGCGTCCGCCCCTGTCGAGTTGCTGACCGACCCCTCCACCCACGAGTTCCATTTTCGCGGCAACGCGCGCGCCCTTCTCGCCACCGTCGCCAGTGCATACGGGCTGCGCGCTTACGTGCAGGACGCCTTTCCCGATAGCGGGGTCAAGTTCGACCTCGCCCAGGCCCACTTCGCGCAGGCCATGCTGGCACTGCGCGACGTGCTCCATGTGAGCTGGGTCGCGCTCGATCCCCATACCATCTACTTCGGCGCTACCACTCGTGGCAATGATTTCCAGCCCCTTGCGCTGCGGACCTTCTACCTGCGCAACAGCGTCAGCGTCGAGCAGATGAGCGACCTCAACCTCGTGTTGCGCAACATCCTCGGCATGACGCACGTGCAGCTCGATGTCGCGGCGCGCGCCCTCACGGTACGCGATACCCCCGAGCGTCTGGATGAAGCCGAGCGAGTCCTGCTCGATCTCGAACAGAACCCCGGCGAAGTCATCCTCGAGGTTCGAATCCTTGAAGTGCAGCGCAACGTGGCCCAGCATCTCGGGGTTGACGCTCCCTATACCTTCCAGTTGTTCACGCTGGCGCCGCTACTCGCCCAATTGCGGAATATCCCCAATCTTCAGGACCTCTTGCAGCAGCTCTTTCAACAAGGGGGACTGAACGGCCTCTTGAATGGAGGCCAGCTCAGTTCGGCATTGTCACAGCTCCAGCAGCAGATCTCCCCCCTGCTGCAAAACCCCTTTGTAGTCTTCGGAGGCGGCGCCACCTTGATGGCGCTCACGGTACCACGCGTGAATCTCGCCTTGAGCCACACCTCCAGCAAGGCGCAAACCATCGAGAGCGCCTTGCTGCGCTCCTCAGGCGGATCCGTCGCCGAGCTCAAGATCGGGCAACGCTACCCCATCGTCAACGCCAGCTTCTCTCCTGTCGCCCTCAACCCGGCCATCGCCAAGGTGCTGTCGAACGGTAGTTTCCTGCAGCCCTTCCCTTCCTTCACCTTTGAAGATCTGGGGCTCGACCTGAAGCTGACACCCCGCCTGAGTGGCGACAACCAGGTCGACCTGAAGCTGGAGGCTCACGTCCGCGCCCTCAACGGTGCGGCCGAAAACGGTATCCCCCTTCTCAGCAACCGCGAGGTGGCGACCTCGATCCGGCTGCATGATGGTGAACCGGCGCTGGTCGCCGGCCTCTTCAGTACCGACGAGACTCGCTCCCTTTCCGGCGTTCCCGGCCTATCCTCCGCACCCGGCATCGGCTGGCTCTTCTCAAGCCGGCAGAACAATCACGTGGGCGATCAGCTCGTGGTGTTGTTGATTCCTCACATCGTGCATGAACGCGGCGTCCGCAACGGCGAGCTCTGGATGCCGCCTATCTCCCCGCCCTGACCGCTCACTTCCCGGCATTCCCAGCGTAGAATTGAGCCGGCAATGATTACCGAAGACGAGATCTGGGCCGCCTTGCGCGAGTGCTATGACCCCGAGCTGCCGGTGGATGTGGTCAACCTCGGTCTCATCCAGAGCGTTGCCATCGCCGAGGACGGCCGCGTCACTGTGGAAATGACCTTGACCACGCAGCGCTGTCCCGCCGCCGTCTCGCTCCCCAGCGACCTGAAGCAACGCCTGCTCCGTCTCCCCGATGTCATCGACGCGGAGATCAAGATCGTGTGGACCCCGCCTTGGACCCCACACCGCATCTCCCCCGAAGGCCGCAAGAAGCTGGGCTTGGACGAGAATTGATCAGCTGGTTCCATCCGGAACATCCGCCGCCAGCTCCGAAAGCGCGTCCACCTTGCTCTGAGCTCTGTGTTGTAGCCCCGGTCGCCTCCGCTCACGCCCGCGCTGCTTGATCGGCGTCAGCCAGCGTCTTCTTCTCCCCCCGTCCACCCGCAGCACTCGCCACCTATCGCCCATTGCTCATCGCTAACCACCCATCCTCCGCCGGTCCATTGAGAAACGCGTCGGCCGCCGCCCAGAACCGCCGATAAGCGGGATACTCCGCGGCACTCACGGTCGTGGCTGTCTGGTCCACCCGCGTCGTGACCGTCCACCAACCCTGCCGGCATGCCCCTTCCGCCTGGAACGACCCGAATCGTGATTGGCGCCGGCTGGCCTCGCTCGCACTACGATCCGAGTTACATCGGTCCGGCGCACGCATCGTCCAACTTTCTTCCATCTCCCACCGCAGGGGAAGCTGGCGCGCCTCCGCGCGTGCTGGTTCGGAGGCCATGGCCGCCACGTACTGCCGTGGACTCCAGGCCACGGTCGGCTCGCGCCGCCCGCGGGGTGGATCAGGCAGCCAGGCCCGGAAGCCGATATGCACGGAGGACGCGTCGAGATCGCGCACCGTGCAGCTCTCCAGCCGCGCCCCGGGAAAACGCTGATTGAACCAGGCGGTCAGCTGTTGCCGCGCGGCTTCCGGGTTGCCGTCGCGCCGCCGCGCGTCCATCGCGTCGGCGCCCCGCAACGTCACGTGGCCATTCGCCTCCCACCCGTCCCCGCGACGCAGCAATCGAACCCGGCGGACCACCCGATTCGCGCCAGGCACCGAAAGCGGGATGGAGCGCAGTTCGTTTTCTTGCGCGCGGACGATCAACGTCAACGCTCCCTGATCTGAGGTCGGGAGTTCTCCTAACTTCGTTTCGGGGGCCGTGGTGTCCAAATACTCCTTCAGCGCCGGGACATAGACTAACGCGTGATCAAACGCTGCCATGGTGGCGGCTCCTGTTGCCACCTGCCCCAGCGAGCGCGTACGGACCAGCGCCAGATCGGCGTCCACGCCCTCGGCCCGCAGCCACGTCACCAGAAGCAGCGCGCCATCCTTGCAGTCACCTCCGCGCGCCGCAAATACGCGTTGCACCTCGTTCGGCACAAAGGCATGTAGGCCCTCCTCATCCCCCACATAGCGCAGGCGCGGAGCCAACCGGTCCCACACCGCCTGAACCGTCTCGCCGACGGTCGCGCGGGGCGACACGAGATGCAACAACTGCTCGCGAAAGCCCGGCGTCAGGAGCGCTCGCTGCGAAAGGACGGCGTCATACCAGGCTGCTAGTTCCCCCCAGTTCGCAAAATCGGAGACTTGGACGAACGGCGAGCGATCGGTGATGGATGGCCCGTACGGCTCAGCAAAAAATGCCGGCAGCGGCCCGCTTTCCCAGGTCCAGGTCCGCCACTTTCCCTCCACTGTCTGTTGCGGCCCCGCAAGCCCGACCTGGCTCAACGCCAATTCGTGGTCGGAGCGCAGCACGTACCGCACCCGCTCAACGGGATAGGTGCCTCGAAACGCAAACAGGTCGCCGAGATAGCGCGATCCCAGCAGCGCCTGCGCCGTACCGCCGTTCGACAACGGTTCTAGCGCGTACACAAGATTCACCCGATCGCCGATCTCGAGTTGCGGATATTCCAAAGTGCGCGGACGGTTGCCATTTGCCCGCGCATCTCCTTTGTCGCGGCCTGCGCCGACCAGGCGTCCAGCCCGCCAGATATCCGCCTGCAGAAGATCGAACCGCCAGCGTGACCCGTCATACCAGATGTCATCCAGGCCCGGCATGGCCGCACCTGCGGCCGAACGAATCTCCAACACCCTCTGAATGACCTGCTGCGACTGCCCGGCATGGTCAACGCTCTCGTAGCGCAGGTGGTACAGCTCCAAAACATCGGGTGCTTCGATCCGAGTCGTACGCTTGAGAAGCAACGGGTCGCGTAACGAGGGTGTAGCCTCGCGCAGGAGCTCGGATAGGCCGCGAAAGGATTGGACGGTTTGTCTATTCCCCAGCACAGCCCCCGTCACCGCGCCCTCCACCCTGAATGATCGGCCCGGCGCAGGATGCAGCCGGGGCGCTCCACCATGCAACACAGCCGTCATGCTGAGAAGATAAAACCACGCTCGGAACAGCAGCCAAGGAAGAACAACCAGCAACGCGGGGACCTCGCAACTTGCCCGGGGCTGCCCGGGCAGGGAGTTGAGTTCCCAGTCTCGCCAGCTTTCACCTCCACCCTGCTCCGGGCTTCACCTGAGAAAGAACCCAGAACCTTCCGAGTCTCTGCTCCTGCCGCTCATTCCGGCCCACCTCCCGATTGAGGCACCCTCCGAGGCGACGCCTGTAGCGCCTATATTGCAGACGCCCTCCCGAAAAACAGCCTGCCAAACTGTCCCGTGTCGCCCAATGGGATCGGGCGAAGAATCGTGTATCGGCCAGAACCCGGATACGGGGGACAGCAATCAATGGGAGCGCTGGGGGCAACGCCCCCCGTGACCGACGCGCCAGCGTCAATCCTCGCCATAATGGAGACCATGCCTTCCGTGGCCCCACCTGCCGATGCGCTGCTGCAGTATCGTCGCGAGTTCCCCATCCTCGAACGCACCACCTACTTGATCAGCAACTCGCTCGGCGCCATGCCGCGCGGCGTGCACGGCGCCCTCGCCGCATATGCCGACACTTGGGCCTCCCGCGGCGTGCGCGCCTGGGAGGAGCAATGGTGGACCCTTGCCGCCGAGGTCGGCGACCAGATCGCCACCCTGCTACATGCTCCCAACGGTTCGGTCGCCCTGCACGGCAATGTCACGCAATGCCAGGCCACTGTCGCCAGTTGTTTCGATTTCACCGGCCCACGCAACAAGATCGTTTACAGCGACCTTAATTTCCCATCGGTCATGTATTTCTGGGAAGCGCAGCGCCGCTATGGAGCGCGCATTGACATGGTGCCCACCGACGACGGCGTCCGGGTGCCGCTCGATCGTCTGCTCGCCGCCATTGACGAGCAGACGCTGCTGGTTCCCATCTCGCACGTCATTTTCCGCAGCTCCTTTATCCAGGACGCGCAAGCCATCATCGCCAAGGCCCATAGAGTCGGCGCCCTCGTCGTGCTGGACGCCTTCCAGTCGCTCGGATCGGGCGTCCAGGTCGACGTTACGGAATTGGGCGTGGATTTCTGTTGCGGCGGCGTCCTGAAATGGCTTTGCGGAGGTCCCGGCGTCGCCTACCTCTACGTGCGTCCCGACCTCGCCCCCCGGCTTGAACCGAGCTTCACCGGCTGGTTCGCTCACGAACAACCGTTTCAGTTCGAGACCGGGCCCACCCGCTACACCGCGGGTCCTTATCGCTTCATGAACGGCACCACCAGTATTCCCGCGCTGAACGCAGCCCAGCCCGGATTAACAATCTTGAACGAGATCTCCCAGAGTGAGGTTCGGGCCAAGTCGCAACGCCAGACCTCCCGCTTGATCGAGCTCGCCGATGCACGCGGCTGGCGGGTCAATGCACCGCGCCGTGCCGCGCTGCGCGGCGGAACCGTGGCCTTGGATATGCCGCACGCCGCGGCCGTTTGCGCTGCCCTCAACCAGCGCGACATCCTCGTTGACTATCGTCCCCAAGCCGGTGTTCGTTTCTCCCCCCACTTCTACACCGCCGACTCCGAAATAGAAACCGCCATCACCGCGGTGGACGAAATTCTGGAGACAATTTCCAGTTAGGTCAAAAGCCGCCGGACCGCGCTGCGCCACCCGCCAACTCTCACTTCAAGTGATCGCCGAGCCATGGTGGGGCCGAGATCGCGGGAGCCCAATCCGATTTGGGTGAGAGGGGGCAACGGAAGAAGGGCCGTATTGCCTTCCTTCCTTCCTTCCTTCTTCTTCCCACCCTTCAAATGGCGCGGCCCGGACCCGCCGGCCACTGCGCCCGCGTCACGCGTTAAACTGCCTCCATGCCCTCGCTCGTTCGGCCCTACTTCGAGGGACTGCTTCTGGCGCTACTCGCCGCCGGCTTCTTCACGCTGGTCGGGACCGGCCGTATGGGCACTGGCGTGGCCATCGCCGGGACACTGGTTCTAGCGTTGCGCGGCTGGCTGCTCTGGCGCGGTCGGCGACCTGACCTGCCCCCGCACTGGGTCACCCTCACGGCGCTGCTCTATTTCTTGTTCTACCCGGTGGATGTCTACCTCGTCAGCAACAGTTTCATCGAGGCCACCGTCCACCTGGTCCTGTTTGTGGCGGTCGTCAAGCTTTTCACTGCCAGCCAGGCACGCGATTATGTCTACCTCTGCGTCATCGCTTTTCTCGAGGTACTGGCGGCGGCGACGCTGACCGTCGGCAGCGACTTTTTTGCGTTTTTCTCCCTGTTTCTCTTGCTCACCATCGCCACGCTGGTGGCCTTCGAGGCCTTCCGCGCCGAGGATCGCTCCCGCATCGTCGCACGCACCGACGCGCCGCAGTTTACCGGGCGTTTACGTGCCTCGCTTTTCGGAGTGTCGGCGGGGCTTGCAGGCAGCGTGCTCCTTACTGGCTGCCTGATCTTCTTCATGTTGCCGCGCATGGCGCACAGCTACTGGCACCCCAATTACGGGGGCGCACGCCTCACCGGGTTCAGCGATGAGGTTCATCTGGGAGAAGTGGGCCGGCTACAGCAGACCAACCAGACCGTCATGCATATCCGGGAGCTGAACCCCGATTCATCGTCCTCGGGCTTGCCCTTCGCGCAACCGCTGCTCTGGCGGGGCCGGGCACTCAGCTTCTTCACCGGCACCTCCTGGCTTGATCCGCATCGGTCCCGTGTTGTGCCGACGCAATCGGGCACTTTCCAGTTTGGCCAGCTCTCCATCCCCTCCCTGCCGCATCATTTCCTGCGATACCGCATCAGCCTGGAGCCGATCGGCAGCGATGTCCTGTTCACCGCGCCGCAGTTGCGCGAGATTGATACGCGCTACGCCAACCTTGGCCTCGATGCGGCTGGCACCATCTCCACTCTCGGACGCAGCATGGCCGGCGCCGAGTACGCGGCGACCTCCGATATTTCCATTCCCCCGGACCGCTTCCTCCGTAACCTGCCGCCCGGCAAACCTCTTGCCCCCCCCAGTGAGTACCTGCAGCTCCCTCAAAATCTCGACCCCCGCATTCCGGAACTTGCTCGCAGCATCACCCGTCGCCAGACCTCGACGATTGACCGCATGCGCGCGCTTGAGATTTACCTGCGTTCCCACTTCCGTTACACGTTGAAACTGGAGCCGACGGGACCCGATCCCCTGGCCGACTTCATGTTCCGCGTCAAGGCCGGGCACTGCGAGTACTTCGCATCGGCTTTGGCCGTTATGGCGCGCAGCCTGGGCATTCCTGCGCGCGTCGTCAACGGGTTTCAGATGGGGCAGTTCAACCAAGTTTCCGGCGAATACGTTGTCCGCGGTCGCGATGCCCATTCCTGGGTGGAAGCCTACTTCCCCGTTGCACCAGCTGCCGCTGGTCTGCCCACCCGCGGCGTTTGGATCCCGTTTGATGGCACGGCCGGGAACCCCGAGGCGGTGGCCGCCAGTTGGTCCCGAGCCATGTTGTATCTCGACGCGCTGCAAAGCTTCTGGCAGGAGTGGGTCATCAATTACGATTGGGCGCACCAGCTCAACCTCGCGCAAAGGACGCAGGCCAGCCTGCACCGCAACACCGAGAACGCGCGCGATTGGCTGCGGAATGCCCCGCATGACTGGGAGCAGCAGGCCCGTCACTTCGCCGGCCAGATTGCCGTGTTGTGGACGGCGGCGTGGCAGCACCCGTTCGCCCCCGTCCCATCGCCAAACACTCGTTCGCGGACGCTCATGGCCGTCATCCTGCTCTTACTGCTGGCCACCTGGCTCCGCACCTCGCGAGGAGCGCGCTTCCTGTTGCAATGGCGGTCTTTGGGACTTTGGCGTGGCGGAACGTCGGCGTGGCGCACGAACGAAGCTGCACGCTATTTTCTGCAGCTGCAACGCATCCTTGCCCGGGCCGGATATCCTCGCGAGCCGCATGAGACTGCCGAAGATATCCTCGATCGCTTGCCTCTCTCGCCGATGACCTCTCCGATCACGGCCTTCTTGGCCGACTACCAGGCAGCTCGCTTCGGCACCGATCTGCACCGGCTGCTCCGCCTGCCCGAAGACCTGGCCGCCGTACGTCGCGCCCGCCAACGCCGAACGCCGTAACTCGGCAAAGACTGCCTCCGCTGCCAGCCGCTTCGTTGCAGCCCCGCGAACGCCGACCACGCCCGCCCCTCAGCCCTCGTGTGCCAACGGAAACTCCACGCGCCGCCCCGCAACGCGGCCGCGCCCCAGCCCTGCCCCGCTCGCGGCATCCGCTGCAAAGCCCTCCCGACCAGTCGGCATCAATAATCCCTCGGCCTCGCGTACGAAGAGCAACGTTTCTGCCACGGGGTCGGTGTCAATGCGCACCAAGTCGCCCAACTTGACCTGTCCCGTGGAAATCAGCTTGGCGAGCGGAAACACGATGTTGCGCTCGATGGCCCGCTTGAGATGGCGCGCGCCGTAGTGTGGATCGTATCCCTGGTGCAGGAGCAATTGTTTCGCCGTGGCCGTGCAGTCAAAGACGAATGGGCGCGCCCCGGTGGCGTTCAGAATGCGCTGCTGCACCAGGCCGAGTTCGAGATCGAGGATCGCCTCCAAATCTTCGCTGCGCAAAGTTCTGAAGACCAGCATGCGGTCAATGCGGTTCATGAACTCCGGCGAGAACTTCCGCCGGGCCGCCTCGATCGCCACGCGGTCCATCTTGGCGTCCAATTGGGGAGTCAGTTCCGTGGCCGGCGCGAAACCCGGGCCGCCGTGCATCAGCCCTCCCATCTCGGCGGCACCCAGATTGCTGGTCATGAAGATGACCGCTTGTGAAAAGTCCACCCTGCGGTTGTCGCCCAAGGTCAGCGTGGCCTTGTCCAAGATCCCCAGCAGGAGTTGCCAGACGGCGTCGGAAGCCTTCTCGATCTCGTCGAACAGGACCAAGGAAAGCCGCAACCGCTCGCTGTGCCACTGGTTCAGCGCCTCTTGGGTGAGCAACGGGTGCGTCTCGCGGTGGCCGAGGTAACCCGGCGGCGAGCCGATGAGTTTGGCGATCTCGTGCGAGTGCTGAAACTCGGCGCAGTCGATCTTCACCAAGGCGCGCGGATCTCCGAACAGGGTCTCGGCCACGGCCTCCACTACGCGCGTCTTGCCGGTCCCGGTCGGCCCTAAAAACAGCAAATTGGCAATGGGCCGTCCCGGTGGGTGCAATCCCGCCTGAAACGTCTGGTACCAGCTTACGACTGCATCCAGTGCCGATTCTTGCCCGACGATTTTGCGCCGTAACGCATCCTCGAACTGGCGCACCGCCTCCCCACGCCGCTGGGGATCAAGCACCACCCTGCTGGCCGCCCTCATGCTATGTTCTCCACCCTGTGACCGTTGCTGTCGCCCCTTGCCAGCGCCTCCACCCCGTTCCCCGAAGTGGCCGCTCTCACCCTTCGCTTTCCAGCCCTAGCTCCCCGCGCTCTCCACGCCGCTTTCGCCGCCCTTCATCTCGCCCGCTGCCGTGGACTGTGGTCGCTTACTCGGCGCGTTTGCCAACTTCTGGTCAATCGCCTCCCGAAGCTCTTGCAACTGCTCCAGGATCTCCGGCACCACCGCTCCGGCCTGCTTGGGAAGTTCCACCAAATCCAGCTCGTGAAGATCCAGTACCAGACTGTGCAGGTTGCGTACCAATTGTTGCGCCCCGTCGGCATCGGCGAACGGCGAGGCAAAACTCTCCCCCGCACGCCCGCGCACCGCCTGCCAGTCAATCTGCAGATCCGGATGCGCCGCCACCACCAGTTGCACGACTTCTTCGCTGACGCGCGGCCGATTGCCCAAACAAGCCAAATGCACCTGCCTCACCCGCCCGTTCTCCCGAACGTTATGAACCAAATAGAATGATTTGCCCTTTTTGCGTACAAATGCCATATCCCCCATCCTTCGGGCCCTTGCGTGACCCCGCGTGGTGCTAGCGGTTCCCCACCACTCTAGGATGGCGCTCTTTGCCCTCAGGTTGCACCGTGCGCCCGTTCTGCCACCGCCCAGCCCGGCTCCCCTCTCCAGCTACGATGCAAGATTGCAGCACCGCGCCCACGCTCCCCGGCCGCTTCGACGGAACATGCTACGATCAGGCAGATCTCCTTAAATCCGCGACGATCTTCTATGCCCTGTTTGGTTATCTGTCCCCCTTCTAGGCGGCAACATCTCGCCCTCCTCCTGGTGATTGCTTCCGCCGCCGCGTGGGTCGCCTGCTTTAACGCCACGACCAGCCCCGCCGCCGCCCAGCATCCCACCGCCGCAACCACCACGCCCGCCCCACTCGAAAATGGGCGCCGTCCCACGCCGGTGCGCGAGGAGATTCGCGCGATCTACTTCACCGGCCTCATGGCCGGCAGTCCCAATGGCAAACGCATTGCCACCGCGTGGCGCGCCGAGGGTGGCAACGCCATCGTCTTCGATGTCAAGGACTCGGACGGCATCATCAGCTTTGCCTCGCAGCAAAGCTTGGCCAACCATCCCAAACATCCCCCCATCCATGATTTGGCCGCCTGGGTCGCCTGGCTGCACGCCCATGGCCTCTACGCCATCGCCCGCCAAGCCGTCTTCAAGGACGAACGCCTAGTCCAGGAACACCCCGAGCTCGCCGTTCACTCCCGCACCACGGGCGCCATCTGGACCGAGCACGGCAAGCCCGCTTGGCTCGACCCCTCCCTGCCCGCGGTACGCGACTACAACATCGGCATGGCCTTGGAAGTCGCCGCCGCCGGCGTGGACGAGATTCAGTTCGACTACATCCGCTTCCCGGTGGAAGGCAATCAAAAGGATTGCAAGTTCCACTACCAGACCTCCGACCCCGGCGCCGACCGCGCCGACATCGTCACCGACTACCTCTACCGTGCCCAGAAAGTGCTGCGGCCCACCGGAGTACACATCTCCATTGACGTCTACGGCGTCATGGCGTGGGCGCGTGACGTGGACCTGCACGCGACCGGGCAGGACGTGCTGGCGCTCTCCTACTTCTGCGACGTCCTCTGCCCGATGATCTACCCCTCGCACTTCTTCAATAACTTCGACAACTACAGCAATCCCGGCGACGCCCCGGAACACTTCATCCGCGTCGCACTGGAACGCTTCAAGAGCGACACACAGGACACCGGCGTCACCCTGCGGCCTTGGCTGCAGGCCTTTGCGTGGCGCACCAAGTCTTATAGCCCGGAGTACATCCGCATCCAGGTCAAGACTGAGCACCAGGAACAGGGCTCCGGCTTCATGCTCTGGAACGCCCGCAACGACTACCGCATTCCCAATCAGGCCATGGCCACCATGGTCACCCAGCCCAATACGTTCTTCAGCGGCGGCAACCCCTACCCTGCCCCCGCTGACAGCACCGCTAAAACCGCCGGCCAATAACCGCCGAAACTTCACCTGGAACTGCGCACCCCCCCCAGTCGGCTCTGCGCGCCTTCAAGGTGTTTGCCGGCTCCGTCCTCGGGCATCGCTCCCCACTATGGGGCGCGTCGGCGCGACGTACGCGCGTTCCGTCCGTTATACTTTCTTGCAGGGGGCTCTCGTGGCATTACCCAAAACCGAAAAGATCTGGTACAACGGCAAGCTGATCAAGTGGGACGAGGCGCAGATTCACGTCCTGTCGCATGTCGTCAGCTACGGTTCCGGACTTTTTGAGGGCGTGCGTTGCTACCACACTCCGCAGGGCCCGGCCATCTTCCGGCTTTCCGATCACATGCAGCGCCTCATCCACTCGGCGCGCATTTATCGCATCGAGGTCCCCTACGATCTGCTGCAGCTCTGCCAAGCCTGCGTGGACGTGATCCGCGAGAACCGTTTGCCGGCTGCCTACCTGCGGCCCATCGTGCTGCGCGGCTACGGTAGCCTCGGAGTGCTGCCCGCCGACAACCCCATCGAGACCTACATCGCCGCCTGGGACTGGGGCCATTACCTCGGCAATCAGGCACAGGAGAGCGGCGTTGATGTCTGCGTCTCCTCGTGGACGCGCATCGCCCCCAATACCCTCCCCGCCATGTCGAAAGCTGCCGCCAACTACATGAACTCGCAGCTCATCAAGATGGAAGCCGTGGCCAACGGCTACTCGGAAGGCATCGCCCTCGACTCCAACGGACACGTCAGCGAAGGCAGCGGCGAGAACCTGTTCCTGGTGCGCAACGGCACCCTCATCACCCCGCCCCTCAGCGCTTCCGTGCTGCCCGGCATCACCCGGGACTCGGTGTTGACCATTGCCGCCGAGCTCAAGATCCCGGTCCTCGAGCAAACCGTGCCGCGCGAGGCCCTCTACCTCGCCGACGAGGTCTTCTTCTCCGGCACCGCCGTCGAGGTCACCCCGATTCGTTCGGTGGACCGGATCACCGTCGGCAAGGGCACCCGCGGCCCTATCACGGCCGTCATTCAGAGCCGTTTCTTCGACCTCGCCATGGGACGCAGCGAAGACCGCTACGGCTGGCTGACCCCCGTTCCGCAACTCGTAACGGCCTAATCGGGCTGGTGGCGGGGGCTCGGAACTGGTGGCCGGAGGCGTCGGGCAGCAACGTCGGCTCCAACGCAGCCGAGCGCCCGCGGTCTATGAGCGTTTGAGGCCACCAGCCAACTACACCACCACCAGCGGGTTGCGTTGTGGCTTCTCGGCGCCGGCCGCGTAATGCGTGGCGACGTAGTCTTCTAAAATGCCGATGAACTCCTGCGCCAGGCCGGCGCCGTGCAGCGTGCGCATCAATTTCCCATCCACATAAACGGGGGCTTTCGGGTCCTCGAAGCTTCCGGGCAACGAGATGCCGATATGGGCATGGCGCGATTCGCCGGGACCGTTCACGACGCACCCCATGACCGCCACGCGCATCTCCTCCACCCCCGGATACATGCCCTTCCAGACCGGCATTCGCTCGCGTAGGAACGTCTGAATCTGGTCAGCCATTTCCTGGAAGAATGTACTGGTGGTGCGCCCGCAACCTGGACAGGCGGTGACCTGAGGCGTGAAGCTGCGCAGACCGAGCGACTGCAGCATCTGCTGTGCCACCCGCACTTCCTCCGCGCGGTCGCCGTTGGGTAGCGGCGTCAGTGAGACGCGGATCGTGTCCCCGATGCCCTCCTGCAGCAGCACCGCCATGGCCGCCGTGCTCGCCACCACGCCCTTCATTCCCATGCCCGCTTCGGTTAAACCGAGGTGCAGGGGGTAATCGCAGGCCGCTGCCAGCTTGCGGTACACCTCGATCAGGTCCTGCACGCCCGACACCTTGGCGCTGAGGATGATCGCGTCGTGGGCCAACCCGAACCTCTCCGCCATGGCTGCTGACTCGAGCGCCGAGGCAACAATTGCGTTCATCGTCACCTCGCGCGCGTCCAACGGCTGCTCGAGCCGTGAGTTCTCGTCCATCATGCGCGTCAGCAGACTCTGGTCCAACGACCCCCAGTTGACGCCGATACGGACCGGACGCTGATTGACGACCGCCACCTCGATCATGGCGCGGAAGTTGGCATCGTCCTTGCGCCCGATGCTGGCGTTGCCGGGGTTGATGCGGTACTTGGCCAGCGCGCGCGCGCACTCCGGGTAGCGGGTAAGCAATTGATGCCCGTTGTAGTGAAAATCCCCCACCAGCGGGACGCGACATCCGCGCTGTTCCAACCCCTCGGCGATCACTGGCACGGCGCGCGCCGCCGCCTCGGTGTTGACTGTGATGCGCACCAGCTCGGAACCCGCCTCCGCCAGCGCCGTCACCTGCGCCACCGTCGCCGCCACATCCACCGTGTCGGTGTTGGTCATGGACTGCACGACCACCGGATGATCGCCACCCACCACCACGGCGCCGACGCGCACACCCACCGCCACCCTGCGGGAGATCAAAGCCATGGAACCATCCTACGGCAAGACGCTGGCGCGTCGGTTATTCTGCGCTCCCGTACCCGGGTTCTGGCCGACTCGCGAGCCTTTGCCCAATCCGTCGGGCGGCACGCCGCCCGATGGAATTTCTTTCGCTTGTCGCCGTCCGCCGCTCTGCATCAACCCTTGCCGTGCCGCAAGAAGCTGTTGACGATGTCGTTGTAGAACACGAAGGTCATTAGCACGATGAGAAAGGCGAAGCCTGCCTGGTAGACGCGCTCCTTGATCCGCAGGCTGATGTCGCGCCGCAGAATGCCCTCGATCAAGAGAAACACGATCATGCCGCCGTCCAGAATCGGAATCGGCAGCAGGTTCATGATGCCGAGATTCAGGCTGATCACCGAGGTGACCCACAGCAGGGGCGAAATCGTCGGCTGGCTGGCCGCCTGCGAGGTCAGCCGCACGATGCTGATTGGCCCTTGCAGCGTGTTCAGCGAAGCCTTGTGCGACACCAGCTTGCCGAGCAGATCAAGGATTAACAGGCTGCCTTCGCGGTTCTGCAACAGGGACTGGTGCACCGCCTGCCCAAACGACAGGTGCACGAACTCCACCAACGGACGTAATTGCACGCCGATCATCCAGGCTTCCGGCTGCCCGGGAACGTTCATCCGTACGGGCGTCACTGACAGGTCCTGCTGTTGCGCACCGCGCTGCACCCGCAAGGTCACCGGATGCCCGGCGGTCTCCTGAAGGGAGTGCAACAGGTCTTCCGTGCGCAGTACCGGCTGTCCGTTCACCGCCACCAGGCTGTCACCCGGCTTCACGCCCGCCCGCTCGGCGGGCGAACCGGGCGCCACCAGGTCAACCTGCGTTGTCTCCACCGGGATCATGCCCAGGCTGGGTTCGGCATCCGGGCCATTCGAACGCGGCGTCAAGCGCGTGCGCACCACTTCCTGCCCGCGCTGCACTTCGACCGCCACCGCATGATCCGCCGAAATATCGGCGCGCAGCATCAACTGCTCCCACGTCGGATGTTGCACCCCATCAAAGCTCAGGATCGTATCGTGCGGCTGAATGCCCGCCTGCGCTGCCGGCGAGTCGGGCTGCACCGCCGCCACCACGGCCGCCTGGTCGAGGTAGGAATTCTTCGGGAAGCGATACATGTAGACCGGGACCAGCAAGCCGATCGCCAGCCCGATATTCATCGCCGGCCCCGCCAGCGCAATGATGAAGCGCTGCCAGCGCGGCTTTGACATGAACTCGTCCGGCGCCCCCGTGCGGGAGTCCTCCGGGCTCTCCCCCGCCATCTTGACGTATCCACCCAGCGGCAGCAGGCTCAACCGGTAATCGGTATCCCCACGTCGGAAGCCGATCAGGCGCTTGCCAAACCCCAGCGAGAACGTGTTCACCCGCACCCGGAACGCCTTGGCCGCCAAGAAATGACCCAGCTCGTGGATGAACACGATCAGTCCAAGTACGAGCGACACGGCAACGATGGTGGTCAAGGAAGAAAACATCCGAACTCTCGCTCCCGGCGAGGCGTGCACTGCCCCGCTCTTTAGCCCTGCATGGTGCCGGACAGTTCCCGCGCCAATCGGCGCGCTGAGCTGTCCGCCGTCCAGATTGCGTCCAAGTCGCCCGCAGGCAGCGTTCCCAGTCGCAAAAGCACCTCTTCAATAATACGGGGAATCGCGGTAAACGGGATGGCGCCGGCTAAGAATGCCGCCACTGCGATCTCGTCGGCTGCGTTTAGGATCGCCGGGGCGGCGCCCCCGGCGCGGTACGCCTCGCGGGCCAGGCGGAGACACGGAAATTTGGCCGCATCCGGCGCCTCGAAGTCCAGGCGCCCCAGTTCGTCCAGCCGTAACCGCGGCCGCGATGTCGCCACCCGTTCGGGATAGGTCAGCGCGTACTGGATCGGCGACCGCATGTCGGCCAACCCCAGCTGCGCCATCACCGAACCATCCCGAAATTCCAGCAACGAGTGCACCACCGATTGCGGATGGACCACGACTTCCACCGCCTCCTCCTGCAACCCGAACAGGTGGCAGGCCTCAATAACCTCGAATCCCTTGTTCATCAAGGTCGCCGAGTCAATCGTGATGCGCCCTCCCATCTTCCATGTTGGATGTTGCAGCGCTTCCTGGGGCGTCACCTCATTGAACTCGGCGGCGTTCCGGTGCCGGAATGGGCCACCCGAGGCGGTCAGTATTAACCGTGCGACTTCCGACTCCTGCCCGGCGCGCCAGCACTGGTGCAGCGCATTGTGTTCGCTGTCAACCGGCAGTAACGGAGTTCCCGCGGCGCGCGCCGCCGCCATCACGAGATCCCCCGCGACCACCAAAGTCTCCTTGTTCGCCAAAGCAATCGGACAGCCGCGCTGCACGGCCGCATAGGTCGCCGCCACCCCCGCCACGCCGACGATGGCGGAGACCAGCATGTCCGGCATGCTCTCCACTGCGACCGCTGTCAGCCCGGCCTGTCCGGCAAGGATCTCGGGCGGCGCCGTAACTCCCGCTTCCCGCAACCGCTCCCGCAGGCGACCGACGTCAGAGGCCTCCCGCACGGAGACTAGGCGCGGCCGGTGGTGCTGTACCTGTTCCGCCAGTGTCTGCAGGTTGCCGCCTGCCGCCAGCGCAACCACCTCGAATCGCCCAACCAGTTCCTCCACCACGCGCAGCACGTTGCGCCCGATGGACCCGGTCGAGCCCAGGATCGCCAACCGCCTCGGAAATGGCAGTCGCGCCAACCGCGCCGCGGCATCAACTTGGAACGGGGCTGTGGTCCCAGTCGGCGCCGGCGCGGTTGGAAATGAAAAGGCCATGGGAAAAGGACTAGGCGTGCAGCATAAAACCGAAGAACAGGACGAACCATAGTACCGGCGTTGCCAGCAGCAGCGCGTCCACCCGGTCAAGAACTCCACCATGGCCGGGCAGTAACGTACCCGAGTCCTTCACGTCTGCTCCCCGTTTGAAAACCGACTCCACCAGATCTCCCGCCTGTGCCGCTATGTTCACCAGCATGCCCAGCAGCGCCGCCGCTACAAAGCCGCCATTGTTTCCCAATGGTTCCGCGGCAAGGCCAATGCGCGTCAAACCTTGGCTGAGTGGCACCGCCCATGCCACCAGACAACCACCCGTCAGCGCTGCCGCCAGCAACGACGCCACTGCTCCTTCCCACGTCTTCTTGGGACTCACTTGTGGAGCCATAGGGTGGCGCCCGAGATGACGCCCGACGTAATAGGCCGCTGTATCTCCCAACCAGACCACCAGCAGCAGAAAAACAATCCACCACTCGCCCCCCGGGATGCCAGAGCGAATGCGCCCCAGCATCGCCAGGCACAATCCGGGATAAAGCAGCCCCAGAATCGTGATCCCTGCTTCGGCCATGGCGCGCGCCATGCGCGCCGGCAATATCAGGCTGCGGCCCAGCACCAGCAGCAGGACGATCAGCAGCAACGTCTCGGTTACCGCGTCTCCCCAGGTGCTCGCGGCGAAAACCAGCACGATCGTCCCAGCCAATCCAATCCAGCGGTAGGGCTGCAAGTGCAGACTCTCGGCCAGATCGTAGAACTCCCGCACCGCGAGCACCGTCACAATGGCCAGCAGCCCGGCAAAGATCAACGGCGGCGCCCGCAACACTGCCAGCAGCGTCAGCGGCGCCAGGATCAGTCCCGTCAGGACACGTTTCATGCCTTCTGGTCCGCCTCGTTCAGGCCACCGAAGCGCCGTTCGCGCTTCTGGAAGTCCTGCAGCGCCTGCAGCAAGTGCTGCCGCCGGAAATCGGGCCAGAGCGTCTCCGTCACCCAGATTTCCGCGTATGCGATCTGCCAGAGCAGGAAGTTGCTGACCCGCATCTCGCCGCTGGTGCGGATCAGCAGGTCCGGATCGGGAAGACCCGCGGTGTAGAGGTGGGATTGAATCAATTGCTCGTCTACCTTCAGATGCGCTAACCCGCCATTGTGCCGCGCCTGCTGTACGATGGCGCTGAAGGCGTCCACCAACTCCGTTCGCGCCCCGTAATTCAGGGCCAAGGTCAACACCATGCCGGTGTTGCGCTGCGTGGCATGGCGTGCCTGTTCTAAATCCTCACGCACCCCGGCCGGCAGATCGGCCTCCCGCCCGATGGCCTGCAGACGGATGTTGTTCTCGTTCAGTTCCTGCAACTCCGCCCGCAGGTAACGGCGCAACAGGCGCATCAGAAAACCGACTTCCGTTTTTGGTCGCTTCCAGTTCTCCGCCGAAAACGCGTACAGCGTCAGCGCGGGGATGTGCAGCTGGGCGCAGGTCTCGACCGCTTCCCGCACCGACTCCACCCCGGCCTGGTGGCCGGCAATGCGCGGCAAATGGCGTTCGCGCGCCCACCTCCCATTGCCGTCCATAATGATGGCGATGTGGCGCGGTAGGCGTTGCGGATCGAGCTCGGTTTTGGTTTTGCTGGCAGCCATTCGGCCAGCCCCTCCGCTGGGGGTGCGGCGCGCCCCTCCAGCCCTGTGTTCCCATTCACACTAACAGGGGATTCAAGCAGGGGGAAGGGCCACGACCCCTCCTCAACCCACCTGTGCGCGCCCGAGTCTTGCGTCTTCGTGCGCCCCCCTTTCTGCTTGACAGCCCGCGCGGCCTCGCGTATCCACAAAGAGTCGGGGTTTTACCCCGATAGATCGTTTTATGAGTAGTTGGGCTAGCTCCTTTGAGGAACCTCACGGTAGGTTCCCCTTGCCCGCCCTTCGGGTCTCCCCGCTCGGGTGGCATGGGGGATCGCCGGCGGGAATCTGGCTCGGGTCCACGGCGATCGGAGGTTGATCGGCAGCGCCCTGCTGCCGCCTGAACCCCCGCCTCCCGTGCTCCCGCCACGGGCAAGGCAGGGCAGGCATCGCCTCGTCCCTTCTTGGCTGCCTCCGCGTCAGCGCGCGCTTCCAACGCGAACCGACGGGAGTCTTGCTCTGACGCTCGGTCGCGAGGCGTGCATGGTGTACCTCACCCAACTCCTGGGCCTGCCCATCCTCAACCCGGACGGCACCACTGCCGGCAAACTGCGCGACGTCATTGTCGAGCCCTCGCAGCACCGCCATACCGTGCAAAAACTCGTCTTGCGGCGCGATGGCAAGCTCTGGGAAACGCCCGCCCGCCTCACCGCGCTCGATGACAAGGGCATACGTCTGCAGGCTCCTGCCTCGCCGCAACTCCTCACCCCGGAATCCGGCCACCTGCTGCTGACCCGCGATGTGCTCGATCAACAAATCATTGACGTCAACGGGCGCAAAGTCGTGCGCGTCAACGACGTCGAACTGGAAACCGTCGCCTCCAACGGCTACCAGGATCTCAACGCCACGCGCGTGGATGTCGGCGTCAGCGGCGCCCTGCGCCGCCTCTTGCAGGGGATCGTCCCGCGCCGCTGGCTGCCCCGTGTCTCGAACTGGGCGGGAACCAGCGCCATCCCCTGGAACATGTTCGATCTCGTCGAAACCGACGCGGCGCGTCGGGTCAAGCTTCAGATCACCTACGAGGCGTTGGCCCACCTCCACCCCGCCGACGTCGCTGATATCGTCGAGGACCTCGCCCCGGCCGAGCGCGAGGCCGTCTTCGCCAGCCTCGAAAACGAGGTTGCCGCCGAGGTGCTGGGTGAAGTCGAGCCCCGCCTGCAACGCGAACTGCTGGAAAACCTCGACTCCGAACGGGCTGCCGACATCGTCGAGGAGATGGACCCCGACGAGGCCGCCGACATGCTGGCCGAGTTGCCGCAGGAAACCTCCAGCGGCATCCTCGAGGACATGGAAGCCCCGGAACGCGAGGAGGTCAGTGACCTGCTCGAGTTTCGCGAAGATTCCGCCGGTGGCCGCATGACCACCGACTTTCTGGCTTTCGGTCCCGGCGCCACGGTGGCCGATGGCGTCGCCGCCCTGCGCGCCTTCGACGGGCCGGTCGAGACCGTCACCACTCTCTTTGCCGTTGATGCCGACCTGCGCCTCGTCGCCTCCATCCCCCTCGCGCGCATTCTGCTCGCCACCGGGGATACCCTGCTCACCGACCTCGGCGGCGACACGGTCTCCATCCATCAACATCGCAAGGACAGCGATGTCGCCGAACTCTTCGACAAATACAACCTGCTCGCCCTGCCGGTCCTCGACGTCGGTGATCGCCTGATCGGAATCATCACCGCGGACGACGTCATCAGCCAGTTGCGCGACAAAAAGGGATGAGGAGTGGGGTCACGGGGATGCAGCCCAAGGCGCTGCTCAGCCCGGCCTTGGCCAACAGCTGGAGCCGCACCCTCTCGAACCATGGCGGCATGGCATTGGGGGCGGCCATCTTGGCCGAATCGGAAACGACCAGGTTGACGGAGCCGCCCACGCCGCCCCCTCCCTGTTTCCGCAGCCCGCTTCGCCGCCTCCGCGATATTATGAAGTGATCGCTTCTTTATGCCTTCTCTTATCGCCAAGGTCTTTGGAACCAAGAACGAGCGCGAGATCAAGCGCCTACGCCCCCGCGTGGAGGCGATCAGCGCCCTCGAGCCCGCCATGCAGGCCCTCACCCCCGAGCAAATGCGGGCCAAGACGCAGGAATTTCAGGCCCTGATCCGCAGCCGGGTGGACGAAGCCTCCACCGACGAGGAAAAGCTTGCCGCCGAAAAAGCGGCGCTGGACGAACTCTTGGTGCCCGCCTTTGCCCTGGTACGCGAGGCTGGCCGGCGCGTGCTCAACATGCGCCATTTCGACGTGCAGCTCATTGGCGGCATGGTGCTTCACTCCGGGCGCATCGCCGAGATGAAAACCGGCGAGGGCAAGACGCTGGTGGCGACCCTGCCGGTG
This sequence comes from uncultured Acidobacteriota bacterium, assembly GCA_937898755.1. Taxonomy (GTDB): domain Bacteria; phylum Acidobacteriota; class Terriglobia; order Terriglobales; family SCQP01; genus CALEJU01. The sequence continues at coordinate 72,599 of CALEJU010000077.1, forward strand.
TATCTGAACGCCCTCGCCGGGCATGGCGTTCACGTGGTCACCGTCAACGACTACCTCGCCCGCCGCGACGCCGAATGGATGGGAAGGCTGTACAACTTCCTCGGCCTCTCCGTCGGCGTCGTCATGCACGACGTCAGCGATCCGGACCGCCGCGAGGCCTACGCCCGCGACATCACCTACGGCACCAACAATGAGTTCGGCTTCGACTACCTGCGCGACAACATGAAGTTCGAATTGGCCGATCGCGCCCAGCGCGGCCACAACTTTGCCATCGTGGACGAAGTGGACTCCATCCTAATCGATGAGGCACGCACCCCTCTGATCATCTCCGGCCCCTCCGAGGAGTCCACCGACAAGTACTACCGCATTGACCGCATTATCCCCAACCTTGAAAAGGGCGAGCCGCCCGAAGGCACCGAGAAACCAGCCACCGGAGACTACTTCCTCGACGAAAAGCACCGCACCGCCACCCTCACCGAGGAAGGCGTGATGAAGGCCGAGAAATTACTCGGCATTGAGAACCTCTACGACCTCGCCAACATGGACCTGGTGCATCACGTCTACCAGGCATTGCGCGCCCACACCCTTTATAAGCGCGATGTGGACTACGTGGTCAAGGAGGACCACGACCAGGAAACCGGCAAGCTGGAACGCAAGGTCATCATCGTGGACGAGTTCACCGGCCGCCTCATGCCCGGCCGGCGCTGGAGCGATGGCCTGCATCAGGCGGTCGAGGCCAAGGAGGGGGTGCGCATCGAACGCGAGAACCAGACCCTCGCCACCATCACCTTCCAGAACTACTTCCGGCTCTACAAAAAGCTCGCCGGCATGACCGGCACCGCCGAGACTGAAGCGAACGAGTTTTTTGGCACCTACAAGCTGGAAGTGGCTGTCATCCCCACCAACCAGCAAATGATCCGCATCGAGCACCCCGATGTGGTCTATCGGACCGAGCGCGAGAAATTCGACGCCGTGGTGCAGGAGATCAAACTGTGCGCCGCCACCGGCCAGCCGGTGCTGGTCGGGACCGTCTCGGTCGAGAAATCCGAGCGTCTCTCCAGCCTGCTGCATAAGGAAAAAGTCAAACACGTCGTTCTGAACGCCAAGTATCACGAGAAGGAAGCTGAGATCGTCGCTCAGGCGGGCCGCAAAGGTTCCATCACCATCGCCACCAACATGGCCGGCCGTGGCACCGACATTTTGCTCGGCGGCAATTCCGAACAGATGGTGCGCGAACACCTCCGCCGCCAAGGCATCAACTGGGAGGGGCTCGCCCCAGAGGAATACGCCGCTCATCTCGCTGCGGTTAAAGCCGCCTGTGATGCGGAACACGACGTCGTGACCGCCATTGGCGGCTTGCACATCATTGGCACGGAACGCCACGAAGCCCGCCGCATTGACAACCAGCTACGCGGGCGTGCTGGCCGCCAGGGCGATCCCGGCTCCTCGCGCTTCTATCTCTCGCTTGAGGATGACCTGCTGCGGATCTTCGGCGGCGAGCGCATCTCCGGCCTCATGCTCAAGTTGGGCATGACCGAGGGGGAGCAGATCGAGTCCCGCCTCATCTCCCGCCGCATCGCCAAGGCGCAGGAACAGGTCGAGGCGCAAAATTTCGAGTCCCGCAAGCACCTGCTCGAATACGACGACGTCATGAACCAACAGCGCAAGGCCGTTTACGGCTTGCGCGACGACCTGCTGGCCGGCATCGCCCAGAAGGACTATCTGCTCGAGATCGTGGCCCGCCTGGTCGAGGATGACCTGGCACAGTTCTGCCCGCTCGACACCCACCCGGACAACTGGAACACCCAGGGGCTCCGCGAAGCGCTGCGGGAACGGTTCGGCCTCGACCTCGACGCGGTTGGCGTTAAGGCCGAACAGCTCAACCACGAGGAGCTCAAGGAAGCCCTCCTTCAGGCATTGCAGCGGCGTTACGAAGAAAAGGAAACCCTGCTCGGACCTGACGTCATGCGGCGCTTCGAACGCATGGTCATGCTGCAGATCGTTGACGCCAACTGGAAAGATCACCTGCTGGCCATGGATCACCTCAAGGAGGGCATCGGCCTGCGCGGCTACGGCCAACGCGATCCCCTCATTGAGTACAAAAAAGAGTCCTTCGACATGTTCCAGGCCATGATGGACCGCGTCGAGGAAGACTCCGTCAAAACGCTCTTTTTGGCCCGCATCGAAACCCCGGAAGAATCCCAGCAACGCCTCGAAGAACGCCAGGCTTCCGAGCGGCACGCCATGGTCGAGTACGAACGCGAGATGGAACGCCGCAAGAAGCGCCAGGAACGCGAGCTCACCTTCTCCGGCGACGGTACCGCCGCTCCCGTGCAGCAGGTCATTCGCGCCGATGATCGCGTCGGCCGCAACGACCCCTGCCCCTGCGGCAGCGGCAAGAAGTACAAGAAATGCCACGGCGCCGCCATCGTCGGGTGATGCGGATCGGTTCCCTAGCCTCGTCCCCGCTTCCCTTTGGCGGAAGCCATCTCGGCAAACGTAAACTGGCGGGCTCGGCTGCCGGTATGCGCCACGTACGCCTCGAACAAACCGACGTACGAGGTCAGGATGTACTGCTGGCGGCGATACCCCAGCGCCTTGGCGGCGCGGTCAATCCAGCTTGCCTTGCCCTCCAGTTCCAGAAAGTCACCCAGTGGCGTCTCATCCAGAACCCCTTCGCCCCCATCGGCATGGCGATACGTGGTGCGGTAGCGTTCATAAACAAACCGCGCCTCAAATCCGAGGGTCTGCAGTAATTTCCGGCATGCCGGACCATCGCTCACCTCGGTCTCGATCTCGTCGCGGCGCTTGTGACGACCCGGCTTGGAGGGTCCTTTCGCGGTCAGGATCCATTGCGTCCCGGAACAGCGCAGGCGCAGCAGTCGTCCCACGCGTCGCAGGCTGCCGCGGGCGTCGTCCATGATCCAGTTCACTTCCAGCATGCGCCGCCGGACACGGCGGAATCCCGCGGCACGCAACCCACGCCGCACGGCGGCCTTGGACGCTACCGGTAGCTTGATCTCGACTTCCACCCGCGGTTTCTGCCCCATGACTGCACCGCAATCCTAGCGGTCGCGCTGAATCACCAGGTCGGGCAGCATCCCCAACGCCTCACGAAATTCCGAGGCCGGAAAGCTGCTCACCAGCTCCTGCGCTCGCAGGGCATGCTGGCGCGCTTCCTGCCGCGCCCGTTCCAGCGCGCCATACCGCTCCAGGATCGCCACCACCTCGACCCCTTCGCCATCGCCGCTCATGGCGCGGACCAGCGCCTGCCGTTCCTCCGATGTGGCCTCCAGATAGGCGTAAATCGCCGGCAGCGTCATCTTTCCTTCCCGGAGATCATTGCCCACCGGCTTGCCCACCTTGTCGGGATCGCCGGTGAAATCCAGCAGATCGTCCACCATCTGGAACGCCAGTCCCAGGTGATGGCCGTACTGGTGCAAACACTGGATGACCTCCGCAGGTTGCCCCGCGGCCATGGCGCCCAGCTTGGACGAAACGGCGAACAACTGCGCCGTTTTTCGCTCCATGAGTTCATGGTGCTGGGCGGCCGAAATGACCGTGCCCACCGTCTGCAGTTGCATCAACTCGCCTTCCACCATGGTCTGGGTCAGACCGATGAGCGTGTCCAGCACGGCGAAGTTACGCTCCCGCAGGGCGACGTTGAACGCTTGCATGTAGAGCCAATCTCCCGCCAGCACGCACATGTGTGTGCCCCAGCGCGAGTTGGTCGAGGGACGCCCACGGCGCGTGTCCGCCTCATCAATGATGTCGTCGTGGATCAGCGTGGCGTTGTGAATCATCTCCACTACCGCCGCCAGGCGGATCACCGCCTCGCCATCGCAGGCCACCAGCCGCGCCGTCAGCAGCACCAATGCCGGCCGGATCCGTTTGCCGCCGCTCTGCTGCAGGTAGGTCCCGATATCCGTGATTGCCGGCACGCGCGAGACGCTGTCCTTGCCCAGTTGGGCCTCCACCCGGACCAGGTCCTCGCGAATCAACTCGAAAACATCAGCCATCGTTCCTCATTTGACCGCGGTTGCTTGCCATGTCGACATCAGTTGCTGCGGTAGTTCGTAAACTGCAGATCAACGCCGAAGTCCTGCTTTTTCAGGAAGGCGATCGCCTCCTGCAGCACGTCGCGATCCTTGCCCGCCACCCGCACCGTGTCCCCTTGGATCGAGGCCTGCACTTTCAGCTTGGCGTCTTTCAGCGCCTTCACCACTTCCTTGGCCTTCTCCACCGCCAGGCCCTGCTGGATCGTGATCTCCTGTCGGGCGCTCCCGCCCGAGGCGCCTTCCACCGCTCCATAGCTCAACGAGCGTGTCGACACGCCCCGCCGAACCAGCTTCCCCTGTAGGACTTCGATGACGGCCTTGAGCTTGTACTCGTCGCCGCTGGCCAGCATCAGCTTGTGATCCTTCTCGTTCAGCGTGATGCTGCTGTGCGAATCCTTCAGGTCGTAACGCGTCAGAATCTCTTTTGTCGCCTGCTGGACTGCGTTCAGGACTTCCGGCATCTCGACCTTGCTGACCACATCGAACGTGTTCTCTTTTGACATAACCCCTCACCTTTCCCGGCCGCGAACATCCATTCAACCACACGGCCGCATCGTGTCCCGCATCCGCTGCGGATTCCGTGTCTGCCACGGCAAACGCCGACCTGGGGCCTGTCGCCTCAACGCCCCGCTTTAGAAGGAGGGCGTTCTTCCTGCCGCGCGCGGAAAGATCCGCCGGAAGTTGGCCGTCGTGTGTTCTCCCGTCTGCTCCAAGGTCCACCCCCGCAGGGCGGCCAGTTGCCGTCCCACCTCCACCACCCAGGCAGGCTCGTTGCGCCGGCCGCGGTGGGGCACCGGGGCGAGAAACGGAGCATCGGTTTCGATGATCACGCGGTCCGCCGGGGCGCTGCGGGCGATGTCCCGCAACTCTCCCAGCTTGGGAAACGTCAACAGCCCGGAGAACGCGAGGCTAAAGCCCAGCTCCAGCGCGGTCGCGGCCTGGGCCGCATCACCGTTGAAACAGTGAAATACCCCACGTTGCCGCCAGCCCGCTCCGCTCTCCTCCACGTGAGCCCGCAAGAGACCCAGGCAGTCCTCCCACGCCTCTCGGCAATGGATGGTAATCGGCAGATCCGCCTCCGTCGCAACCTGAAGCTGCCGCCGGAAGACTTCCTGCTGGACCTCGCGCGACGAGTGGGTGTAGTGATAATCGAGGCCAATCTCTCCGATGGCCACCACGCGCGGATCGCGCGCTAATGCCGCCATTTCGGCATAGCTCTCCGCGGACGCGCGCCGCGCCTCATGGGGGTGAATGCCCACCGTGCACCAGACGTGCGCGCCCCCGGCCGGCTGCTGCGCCGCGACTTGCAATGCCACGTCCAGCGTCCCCGGCTCCCCGCCCCCGCCGATCGCCACGATCTCGTTGACCCCGGCCTCCGCCGCCCGCATCAGTACGGCTGCGCGGTCGGCATCGTACTCGTCGCCATCCGGATGGCAGTGACTGTCAATGAACATGGGATCAGGCCGAACAGGAACTGGGACGGATGCACGGAAGCGGGAGTCATCCCCTGCCTCGTCGCCTGTTAACGCAGGCGCGCCCCGTTGGGAGTGTCGTCGGGTACGGTCACCAGCACTGGTGTCCCTTTCTCGCCCACCGACGCCGCCACGATCATGCCATTCGACTCGACCCCGCGCAGCTTGCGCGGCGCCAGGTTGGCCACAATCACGACCTTGCGGCCGGGTAGCGATTCCGGCGCATAGGCCTCCGCGATGCCCGCAACGATCTGCCGCACCTCGCTACCGATATCCACGGTCAGGCGCAGTAGCTTGTCGGCGCCCTTGACCTTCTCCGCCGTCTGGATCTGTCCCACCCGTAACTCCACCTTGGCGAAGTCTTCAATGGTGATCCGCGCCACACCGTCCGCGCTGGTCGGCACGGCAGATACCGCGGCCGGCAGGGGCGGCGCCACAGCCGGAGCTGCGGGTGCGAACGTCTCCGCGGCGCTCTCGACTCCGCTTTCAGCTTCCAGGGCCTTAAGTTTTTCCACGGTCGGACCTTTCTCCAGCCGCGGGAACAACGGCTCGATCTTGCCCAGCGACTGATCCACCGGGATCTGCCCCCACGTCAGTCCGGCCAGCGGGCGAGCCGCCACGCCATCCAGTCCCAATTGACGCCACAGCCGCTGTGTCGTCTCGGGCAGCACCGACGCCAACAGCACGGCGGTGTAGCGCACCGCCTCGGCCGCGATGTGCAGCACCGTCGCCAACCGGCTGCGCGAGGCATCATCCGCCTGCTCGGCCAGCGCCCAAGGTTCACTCTCCACCAGATAGCGATTGACCCCGCCGATCAGTTGCCAGACCGCTTCCAAGCCGCGGGAAAACTGGAATGCGCTGAAATGCTCCTGTAAGCCCTGCTTGGCAGCTTCCGCCAGCCGCATGACTTCCTGGTCGGCCTTCGTCCAGCTCGCGCTCGCCGCCGGATAGGGCACCCGCCCTTGGAAGTAGCGCTCGATCATGGTCAAAGTGCGGTTGGCGAGATTCCCCCAGTCGTTGGCCAGATCGCTGTTGCAACGACTCACCAGGGAATCGTAGGAGAAGCTGCCGTCGTTGCCGAAGGTGAATTCGCGCAGCAGGAAGTAGCGCAGCGGATCCGCCCCCAGCACCTGCCGGATGGGTTCCGTCCGCACGACGTTGCCGCGCGACTTCGACATCTTCTCTTCCTCGAACAACAGCCAGCCATGCGCCACGATGCCTTGCGGCAGCGGCAATCCCGCCGCCATCAGAAAGGCCGGCCAGTAAACCGCATGAAAACGGACGATCTCCTTGCCCACCAGGTGCCAGCCCGGCCAGAGACGCTGCACCCGCTGCTGGTCTTCCGGGCTCTTGGACCCGAACCCGATCCCCGTCAAGTAGCCCACTAATGCGTCCATCCAGACGTACAGCACGTGCTTTTCATCCCCCGGAACCGGGATGCCCCAGTGAATGGACGTGCGGCTGATGGAGAGGTCGCGCAGCCCGCCCTGCACGAAGGCAATGACCTCGTTGCGGCGCGACTCCGGGCGGATGAACTCAGGATGCTCGCGATAGTGCTTGAGCAGCCGTTCCCCGAAGACGGAGAGCTTGAAGTAATAATTCTCCTCTACAAGCTTCTCGGTCGGTCGTCCGCATTCCGGGCAGGGGCTGCCTGGTTCCGCCTCATTCACGTACAGCTCGTCAAAAACGCAATACGCCCCGCTGTACTCCCCCTTGTATATGTAGCCGCCCTCTTGCAAGCGACGAAAGATCTCCAGCACCCCGGCGGTGTGGCGCGCCTCCGTGGTGCGGATGAAATAGTCGTACTGCAACCCGAGCCGGTCCCATTCCTGGCGAAAGCGACCGGCAAACACATTGGCAAACTGTTGCGGCGAGACGCCGGCCGCCTCGGCGGCGCGCTGCACCTTCTGGCCATGCTCGTCCGTTCCAGTGAGGAACTCGGCCTGTTCCCCCATCTGGCGGCGGAACCGCACGATCGTGTCGGCAACGATGGTCGAGTAGGCGTGTCCCAGATGGGGACGCGCATTCACGTAGTACAGCGGTGTGGTGAGGAAAAACCGGCTCATGGGATGCAGTCAACCCGCAACTCGCGCAGCGCGCAACAATCATTCAGTATAGCCGGTGAACCCAACCCGCGCCTGCGGCCATGCAGCGTCCCGCATCCCTCAACTTCCTTTCTCCGTTTGCTGTTCCTCGTTCCCCCACGCCCGTAGCGCCTCCAAGTAAACTTGCTTCAACGGCACCCCGTGCCGCTGCGCCGCCACGCGGCAGTCCTCGAACTCGGGATGCGCGTTGTTGCCGGCAACCTTGACGCGGATGGCGCCAAAACGAGTGGCCACCTGGCTCCATGACCGTGCCAGCACGACCCGTTCTGTCTCCTGCACGCGGACGCCGAGCGTAGTGGTTTCTGCCAGCAAGAGTTGCGTCAGCCGTGCTGCGTCGGCGGGACGCGCCAGCAACGTCAGCAGCAAACCGGGGCGGCTCTTTTTCATCTGCGCCGGCACCGCATAAACATCCAGCGCTCCGGCTGCCAGCCCTTGTTCGACCAGATGACCGAAAAACTCCGGGTTCATGTCGTCCACCGTCGCCTCAAGCACCACCACCGGTTCCATGGCCCCCAAGGCGGCGCGCCACTCGGCGGTCTCGCTACGGGGCTGCGCGACGGTCGTCTGTTCCCGTCCGACAACGAGACGCAGCACGTCCGCCAAGCCGTCCAACTCGTAATGCCCGGCGCCGTATCCCACGTGTTCCGGGCGCATCGCCGGCATCGGACCAAATCCCTGCGCCAGCGTGCGGATCAGCGCCGCACCGGTCGGCGTGACCAGCTCCGCCTGCCGCCCATCGGAGTAAACCGGCAGGCCGCGCACCAGCTCCAACGTCGCCGGAGCGGGAATCGAAAAACGCCCGTGTGCGCACACCACCTCGCCGCTGCCCAGGTTGAGCGGAGAGGAGATCACGCGCTCCACCCCCAGCGCCTCAAACGCCATCGCCGCTCCCACCACATCCACGATGGCGTCGTCCTGACCCACCTCGTGAAAATGGATCGTCTCGATCGAGACGCCATGTACCTTTGCCTCCGCTTCCCCCAGAGCCTGAAACGCGGCGCGCGCGCGCGCCGTGACTGCGGGGGACAGACGCACCCGATCCAGCAACGCGAGAATGGACTTCAGCGTCCGACCGTGACTGTGCCCGTGTCCGGCCACCGGAACATGCGGGTGCGATGCTTCGCCGGATTCCACAACCGATTTACGAACCGACTTGGCCGCCCGCGGCGGCGGGTGTAAATGCAGTCGCCGCGTCGCCTCGGGTGCGCCGTGCCCTTCCTGCGCGCGCTCTGGCGCCGCATGCTCGACCCCTTCGGCCGGGCCGTGCTCGTGCGCGGCATGCGAGTGGCCATGCTCGTGCGCATGATCCGACGCCGCGCTGGTGGCGCCCAAGGGTCCGCGCCTCCCGTCCGCCGTGCGCCCCAGCAGACGCAAAGCCTGCACTCCGTTGCGCTCCACCGTCTCGGTTTCGAGCACCAGGTCAATTCCCAAGCTCGCCACCGCCCGATTGATCGGGGCAAGATCCACCCCTGCCGCCACCGCTGCCGCCAGCAACATGTCGCCGCTGATGCCTGAAGAGCAGTCCAGATACGCTAATCGCATAGTGAACCCTTGCGAGCGATGCTCTTGCCCGTCCGCCGCCGGCTGCTGTCTCTCAACCCGAAACTCAATGCGCCGCCAGCCGCGGCGCGGCGCTGCGCTTCACGATGTCGCGCACGATCACCCCGCCGTGGAATCGTCCGTTCTCGATGAATATTTCTCCGGTGTGGCGCCCTGCCACCACCACCCCGCCGAGATAAAGCCCCGGAACATTGGTCTCGAATGTCTCGGGATCACAGGTCGGACGTTGCGTCTTGCTGTCAAAGCCCACGCCGGCGGCGTGCAGGAAATCGAAGTCCGGATGATACCCGACCAGCGCAAAGACAAAATCCGCCGCCACCCATTCTTCCCGCACCGCGCCTTTCGCGGGGTGGTGCCGCAGCAGCACCCGCTCCGGCTGAATTTCCAGCACGCTGGTCTCGAACCGTCCCGTGATCTGGCCGGCCTTTAAACGGTTTTCGATATCCGGTCGCACCCAGTATTTAATGCTGTCCGACAGGCCGGCACGACGATGGACGAGCGTCACCTCCGCCCCGTGCCGCCAAAGATCGAGCGCCGTGTCCACGCTCGAGTTCTTGCCACCGATCACCAGCACCTTGCAGCCGGCAAACGGGTGCGGTTCCTTGTAGTAGTGATACACATGTGGCAGGTCTTCGCCGGGAATGTTCATCCGATTGTGCAGGTCGTAGTATCCGGTCGCGATCACCACGTTCGTGGCACTGTAGTGCGTCGCCTTTCCGGCGTGCGTCATGCCACTCAGCCGGAATCCCTCCGCATCGGGCACAATCGAATCCACCCGCTCGTAAAGATGAATCGCCAGCTCAAAATGCGCGGCGACCTTGCGGTAGTACTCCATCGCCTCTAATCGCGTCGGTTTCGCCGAGGCGGACGTCATCGGAATCCCCCCAATCTCCAGGAGTTCCGAGGTGGTGAAAAACACCATCTGCGTCGGGTAGTTGTAGATGGAATTGACCAGGCAGCCCTTTTCCAGGATCAGGGCCGAAAGCCCCGCCTTCTGCGCCTCGATGGCGCATGCCAGCCCGGTCGGCCCCGCCCCGACAATCAACAGATCCCAATGCTGCTGCGTTGGCTTCACTCGCGCTCCTTGCTCAATTGGAAATTGTACTGCCTCGCCATTCCACGCCGGGAAGGAGGGAAGCAGGGAGGAGGGTAGGACGGGAGGACGGAGGACGGAGTAGAGGAAGTTGGGAGTAGGGTAGGTTAGGAAGTAGCGGGAGTGTCAAGTTTTTTGTGTAAACGGGTGTAGCTGGATTCCGGCGCTGTGG
>CALEJU010000078.1 GCA_937898755.1 uncultured Acidobacteriota bacterium
TACACGCGTAAGATCGTCGGCAGCGTCAGATGTGTATAAGAGACAGCTCCCATCCTCCCCCCTCCCTGCTTCCCTCTACCGTCCACCGTCCCGCTCCGCCGCGGCCTGCTGCTGCAGGTACAGCAGGGCGAGCGCCAACCGGCTGCTGACGCCCAGCTTGGAGAAGATGTTTTGCACGTGGCTCTTCACCGTGCTTTCGGTGATTTGCAGGCGTCGGGCAATGTCCTTGTTGCAATCGCCGAGGGCGACGCGGGCGATGATGGCTTCTTCGCGCGGGGTAAGGCGGGCCTGCCCGGCGGGACGGGAACTGTTGTGGCGGCGCACGCTGTCGTAGCTGGCGGCGAAGGCGTCGATTTCGAAGCGGCGGTTGCCGCTCACCACGCGCCGGATCGCCTGCAGCAGGGCCGGCAGTCCCTCGCGCTGGTCGACGTAGCCGCGCGCTCCCAGCAGCAGCAGACGGCTCTGCACTCCTATGGGACAGCCGGTGCCGAGCACCAGCACCGGCAGTTTGCCGGTGAAGCGTTCCAGTCCCGCCAGTTCCGGCTCATCGTGCGGCCAGCTGAAGGTCCAGACCACCACCGCCGCCGGGTTGGTGTTGGCCTGCAGCGCGGCTTCCAAGCTCGCCACGGGCAGCGCCTCAAAGCCGTCGGCGTGCAGCTTTTCCGCCAGCAGACCGGCGGACAGCAGATTGCGGTCCACCAGCCGCACCCGCGTGGCGCCGCGCCGGTCGCGGGACGTGGGCTTGAGCGGCGTTTTGAGCGGCGGGCGTTTTCGCACGTTCGGGGGGGGCGACGTGAGTTGGGGCAATTACTTCTCCAGTCCAATAGCTTGTCCAGCTCGGTGCTCCCTCCGAGACATGGCATCCAGCGCAACCGCGGTCAAAGTGGGTGAACCGTAACAGAACGCCTGCGTCGCGTCAACCGAGTTGGTATTAGTACTACGCCCAAAGGATGAGGCGCGCAACCGCGCACTGCACGGGGATTCCGTGTAAACGATTACCACTGCTTCCGTGCGACCTACTCCCAAATGTAAACCCGCCTCCGCTTACTTACTCCCTTTATGCCCGGCGTTTCTCCTCCCTCCGGCGTATGGTGCCGCAGTGACTCGCCCGGTATCAATGAGCCTCCTTTCGGGTGCCCCCCTTTGGGGCGGGTCCGCGCCGCGGTTTTCCCGGCGCTCTGGGACTCAGAGGACGGAGGTGTCCTGCCGTCCCACCCGCTCACGCGGCAATAATATGGCAGGGCGACAAGCGGCAACCAGCTTGGCCACAGGCTTCACGTCCGTGGCGGGGTACTTCCCGGCGTCGGTCCAAGTGGACCCGCGGGGGGAGTGGCCTGCCGGCGAGGCCCGTCCGGAAGGCGCGGCAGGGCACAGCTTCCGGGAAGAGGCCCAGATCTGTCTGCTCAGCGACGAGGAAGGGCGGTTGCGGCTGGTCACGCCTCTGCCGCTGCATGCCCCGCTGCTCATTACCGCCACCCTGGCGCAGGAGGACGGTCATTCGGTGCAGGCGCGGCTGCGAGCCCGGATCAGCGGCCACACGGCGGAAGGCGAGTGCCGCGTGCGCATCTCCCGGCATAGCCGGTTGTTCCGGAAGCCGGGAGTGGCATAGAGGGTGGAGCGCGAAGGGTGGAGCGTGGAGCAGTGGGCGGGGGACGGGAGGCGGCGTGGCGCCCGCGTTACGGGGTAGTTCCAAAAACATGGGCTCTCCCCCTTGACGGGTGGGTGCTCTAGGTCACACCCTTAAAGGCACTAAGGATTTTCTAGACACCACGGTTCTGTTCGAAGCTCGGTTGGCTGTTTTCGAGAGGTTCAATTTCAATGTCGCGTACCCACTCCACCCTTCAGCGTTTCTGCAGCCTCGCGCTGCTCGCGGTCGTTCCCGGCGCCTTGGCGTGGGGCGGCGACCTCGCTCCGGTCTTGACGGCGGCCAACCAAGCGTACGTCAACCAGAACGTCGTCGTGGCCGGCGCCGCGACGCGGCTCGGTGACGAGCTGCACACCACCGAGGACGGCGAGGCATCGCTACAGTACAGCCAGGGCGCCATTGAGCTGGGCAGCCGCACGTGGACGCGCCTCGAGGCGCAAGGTTTGAACCTGCAGCACGGTTTCGTACGGGTGCAGGGTCCGCTGAGTGTCGCCGGCGTCAGCCACCGCGTCACCCCGCTGGGCAAGGATGCGCGTTATGAGCTGGTGTCGCTGGCCGACGGCGTCAATTACCTGCACGTGATCAATGGCGCGGTCGAAGTCTCGGGCTTCGCGCAGCCGCTGAAGGTGGTGGCGGGCACGGCCGTGCGCTATCAGGAGCAGGGCGCTGGCACGGCGGCAGGAGCGGGTCAGGGCGCGGCGGGCACCGGAGCGGGCGCCGGAGCGGCCGGGGCGCAAGGCGCAGCCGGAGCGGCAGGAGCCGCCGGTGCGGCCAGCGGCGCCGCTGGCGCAGCGGCGGGTAGTGCGGCTGCGGCCGCAGCCGGCGCGGCAGCGGCCGCGGCGGGCGTGGCCGTCGGCACGGCAACCGTAGTTGCGGTCGGAGTGGCGATTGCCGCCGCCGTGGTCGCCGGCGTGGCGATCCATCAGGTCAGCAAGTCGAGTTCGCCGTCACAACCGAACTAAACGTCAGATTGTCCGGACCGGAACGGGAAAGCGACGTCCCGCCTCACATGCCAGTGACGATGTCACTGGCATGTGGTGTTTAACGGCAAGACACTCTGCGATTTTTGGGCCGCTTTTCTTCATCTGCGAGTTCCCATTTCTGGCCGCTCGTGTTGCGCCCGGTGTTCTGCGTGCTATTCCGGCTAGCGCATCGAAATTACCGAAAAGCTGAGGGTGCCTGTCACGGTCCGCAAACCTGCGGTGCGGGAACTTTTAATTAGAGCTTTCGCGTGGCTCCCACTGGCTGCCGCTGCACTCTTGATTGGGGCATACGGAGGAGTGCAGGCGCGAGTATATCTTCCCGTTTACTCGCTTCTGTTTGCGGCCATGATGTTCGCCGCCGCGTTCTGGTCGACCGGAATCCTGCCCGATCAGTCCCTAAAGCGCGCGGCATGGGCGCTCTTGGTCGTCGCGATTCCCCTTGCACAACTTGTATTCCACACGACCGTCGACCGGGCCGCCACGCAAACCGCTTTTCTACATATCTTGGCCGCCGCTTGTGGCTTTTGGCTAGTTGGCCTTGCCGCTGACCGTCATGGATTCCGTCGCAGTGTTAATCTCGCTGCCGCGATTGCGGCCGGCGTCCTAGGTACGTGGGGGATCTTGCAGTTTTTTCTAACGCCCCATCAAATCTTCGGCGTTCACACCATTTTGAGTACACTTCCGATGGGGCCCTTCGTCGATCGTGACGATTTCGCCGCGTGCGTCGAACTTCTACTCCCAGCGGTGGTGGTCCTTGCATTCGAGCGCCGGACTCTTCCCGGCCGCTTCCCTGACGCTGTGCCGATTTCGACCACGGCTTGGGGGGCCGTCGCGGGCTTGGCAGTCGGCGGAGTAATCCTATCTGGATCGCGCGCTGGATTTCTTGTCGTGGTGCTTCAGTTGGGACTTCTTTTGAGCACGAATTGGTCAGCTCCGGTCCACCGGCGACGCATGGTGGGCATTGTCGTTGGGTTGGTAATGGTATTTGGCGTGATGGTTGGAGTAAAGCCATTGGTTGAACGCTACAAAGGTAGCTGGATTTCGGCATCAGGTCGGTTAGACCTAGTGCGGTCCAGTGTTTTGATGGGTACTCGCCACCCGTTTATGGGGTTCGGCGCCGGGACATGGGCGGAAGTCTATCCACGCTTCCAGTTCTTCGACGACGGGACTGTATATGATTACGCCCATTCTGATCTTGCTCAAGCGTGGGCCGAAACGGGGAGCGTGGGCTTGATCATGTGCGCTGCATTGTTGGTGTATATCTTCCGAATGCTACGAGTTGCACCACGGATTAAATCGCGCGAGAACCAGCCATTCTGTGTCGGCGTCGCGGGCATCGGACTTCATGCTCTGATCGATTTCCCCCTACATATTCCGGCGCTGCTCCTTCTTAGCGCGTGCTGGTTGCGGCTGGCGATGGATAAAGGATGAGGGCCTATGCTGCATTGATCGTTCGCGGAGCGGTCATCGCATCAATAATTGCCAGCACCTGCTTGGGGACGGTTTGGTCCATCCGGCAGGCGCGTTACTTGGCAGCCATGGATGCAGGCGACGCTGCCAAGGCCACCCGGATCTGGGCGGCAAACTCGATCGGCTGGCAGGCCTTGGCACGTTCCGAGGTTTCCTCCGCGCCCTTAAAAGCTCAACGTAGCGCCTTGGTTGCGGTATCGGATGCTCCAGAGGACTGGCGTAGTTGGGGAGTGCTTGCAGAAATCCAAGCTGATGCTGGAAATCTGGTCGGCGCGCGCATTAGTATGTCGCACGTGGCTGAAATCGATAGAGGTTACGAAGCACACTGGCGTTACGCCAACTTACTTCTTTTGATGGGAGATGCGCCCGGATTCTGGGAGCAGAGCGCCCAAGCGCTGGCGGTTGGCCAGGACCCAGACATACGGTCAACGCTCAGCCAGTGCTGGCAGGTTGCGAACGGCGAGCCAGGCCGAATTACGGCAGCCGTCCAAAGGGCACAGGACCTTACGAAACATCCGAAACAAGCGTTCATGCTGAGCTTCGAATGGCTGAACTTCTTGCTCGGCGATGGAGTGGTCGCGCCTGCCGGACCATTGTGGCAGTCGGTTGCGGAGCAGAACCTTCCAGAGTCAGGCCTGCGCGAGTTGCGTACCCGCGTCGGCGAGCGTTACGTCGAGGCACTTGCAAGATCAGGTCAGAACGAACGGGCATTGGACGTTTGGCGAGATGGGGTGAGGCGGAGCATCTTTGATCCGAATCTTGGGCCGAGCGCGGAGAATGCGGTCGCCAATGCTTGTTTCTGCGCCCCGTTTGAGAGCGGTCCACTGGATTGGCATCTCTGTCCAAACTGCGAGGTGGAGGTTCGTGCGGAAACCAAAGGGCCCAGGAGCACCACATGTCGGCTGGTCATTGCCTTTCATGGGCACGAGGAAGGGGATCAAGAGCTGGCGAGACAAACCCTATTGCTGATGCCCAATGTCCGTTATGCCTTGACGGTTGCGTGGGACAAGGTAGGCATGGAATCCGACGCTGCCCTGCTGATGGTGGTCGCGATGGCTGACGGCAGACGGCTCACGGCGGTTGCAGTCCCCAACCAACAAAGTGGAGATGCAGTGGCTGTTTTTACAACGCCTCCAATCGCCTCCTCTTACAGACTGGAAATCGACTCTCAGCGCCCTCAAGGGCAAATGCCGCCGCGAGGGACGGTGTGGTTGAACCGTCTGTCTGTCCGCGCGCTTTAATTTGGCGGCCATGCACCTCGAACCCCGCTTTCCGCTACATGTCGCGTGCCTGCTTCCGGATCATTCTTGGGTGCGGCGGCATCTCAGCACCTCTTGGCAACAACTTGCAACGGAGTGCTCAGTATTTCACTATCCGTGGGAAAGCTGGCAGAGTCGTAGCTGGCCGAGTACCCGCGACGATGCCGGAAGGCAGTTCGAGTCGTGGCTTCGGCGGAAGCACGGCGAGTCGCCCGTTCACTTGTTGTTTTGTTATGTTCTCGACGATTTCTTCACTCCGGAGCTCGCGAACCGCATCCGCCGACTCAATATCCCGATGGTCAACTACCAGGTGGACATGCCTCATCAGTGGTACCGTGTCCTTCGAAGTGCGCCTTACTTCGACTTGATCTGTTGTTCCCATCTGGAATACATGGAAAGGCTGTCGTGTGTCGCTCCCACACTTTTTGTGCCGATGGCAGCGAGTCCGGTTCCGCCTCGATCCTGCGATGTTGACCCCGTCGCCGACGTGGTCTTCGTGGGAAGCTATTCCCCCGAACGAGCGCGGGTATTACATGCCGTTGCCGAGGCGGTGGAACGCGTCGTAGTATACGGCGGCGGATGGCAGACTGTCGGAACCGCAAATTCGCGACGAAACTGGGCCGGACGCATTGCCAAGGCCTGGAATGACACCAAATATTATCTTTGGCCACGTCTACAGGCCGAAGGCGTGTCTGGTCTGACGCGAACGAAATACACTGCTTGGCGGGATGGGCGGCGTTCACGCGTTCCCCAACCCTTCTCCACCAAAGGGTTGCTGACCGATGATGAGTTTGCAGTCACCATTGCCGGGGCGAAGATTGCCTTGGGGATTGGCCAGCGATATGGTCAGATCGGGACAAAGACCCAGTACGGTGTGGGGCACGTTCGCAATGTGCTGCGCGACTTTGAGGTGCCGGCCTGCGGGGTATTCTACTTGGCGCAACGCTACCCTGAGCAGCCGGCCTATTTTGTGGAAGGTCGTGAAATCGAGGCATGGTCAACCGTTCCCGAGTTGATCACTAAGTTGAAGCATTACTTGGAAAACTCGGATGATAGGCGGCGAGTGGCGGCGGCTGGCAGACATCGGGTGCTCTCCAGCCACACTTGGGAACACCGTTACGCGCAGATCGTCACCCGGCTTGCACTCCCGTGCCTACCCTGCAAGAGCGAACCTTACGCTCTTCAGACCACCACCCCTCTGGACTCCCGATGAGCCGAAATCTAGTCGCTGGCTTGGACCCTATGTCCGTACCTTCAAACCTCAGGGCCATGGACTCGGCCATGTATGAGGTCCCGTCTGACGGCCAAGCTTGGCTGGAGATTTGGTGGGCACTCCGCCCGCATCTCTGGAGAATTCTGCTCGTTGCCGTCGTGACGACGACCCTTGCCGCAGTCTATGTTTTAAGGATTCCGAAACTCTACGAAGCTGTCGCCGCGGTGCGAATTGACACAAGCGCTCCGACCTCTCCAGTGGCGGGCGCCGGCTTGGACACCGGCTCACCGGATGTCAACATTTTGATGGCTACCGAGCAGGCCGAAGTCGCCAGTCCGGCGATCATGGCTCCTGTTGCGTCACGGCTCAAACTCGCGCAAATGCCCGAGTTTGCTGGTTCGCCCGCAGGCGTGACGAACGTCTCGACCACCGTCCCCTTGCCGGTCATTGCCACGATGCGAAGTCGCTTAACGGTACTTCGCGTCCCCAATACATTCCTTCTGGAAATTCATTTCCGCGCCCAGTCCCCCAATCTGGCCGCTGACATAGCCAACGAGTTGGCGAACGAGCTGATTCGGCACGAGTTCGCCACTCGCTCCGACTCGCTTCTCAACACCTCCCACTACATGAGTGGTCAGATCAACGAACTTCGCGCCAAAATGGAGCGCAGCCAGTCACGTTTAGCCGACTTTGAGCGTGAGACTGGATTCATCGACCCGAGCGACAAATTCAACCTTCTCAATCAGCGCCTATCCACCCTCGCGACCCAGCTCGACCAGGATCGCGCACTGCTCCGTCAAGCGGCTAGCGACATGAGCCTTGCCCGAAACGCAACCGTCGATTCTCTTGCCGTTTCGGGGCGTGGGGAGGCGCTCAAACCGTTCTTGGAAGCTGAACACGTCCAACGCACCAAGCTGGATGCCATCGCGTCCAAGTACGGACCGCGCAACTCCGTCTACCTGCAGTCAGCACGCGAGTTGAAAGAATCACAGGCCGCGCTCATGCGCGAAAAGGACCATATCGTTGCTCAACTGACAGCAGCAATGGATGCAGCCACGGTCCGCGAGCGTTTGACTGCTGCCGCCTTTGCTCACGAAACCACGGCGCAACAAGCCATCTCCGCCAAGGCCGTCGATTTCACGATTTTACAGCGTGGGGCAGACGCCGACCAAAAGGTTTACGATGACCTGCTCGCGCGCGTGAAAGCCGCGGACATCAGCGCCGGATATCACGCCGAAACTCTCCGCATCGTGGGTTGGGCGGAGCCGCAACCGTCCCCTGTATATCCAAAGCCCGCCTTAGTCGGTATCATTGTTTTGCTGACATCCTTCGGCCTCGGAATTCTAGTGGTCCTGGCTTTTCACCGTCTGGATCGCACGATCACGACACCTGAACAGATCGACACGATGCTGCATGCCACCTGTCTCGCTTCTCTACCCAAGGCAGACGCAGTATCGGAACTTCACCACCTCGTAACGGGAGGCCCTGCTCTCCACCGGTCGCTCTTTACTGAATCCATTTTGTCGCTCCGCACAGCGCTGCTTCTGGGCCAGAACACCGCTTCGGGAACAATTGCCGTGACCAGCGCCACTGCCAATGAAGGCAAATCGGTGATTGCGACCAACCTCGCCGCCGCCCTTGCCCTTCAGGGCTTCCGCGTTGTTCTCGTGGATGCCGATCTGCGTCGACCCGGACTCCATCGCGACTTTGCGGCCGACAACCGCCTGGGTCTTGCCGCGGTGCTCCACGAAAGGTGTCAAATAGGCCAAGCGACTCAACCAACGCAGATCGACAACCTCTGGGTCTTGCCGGCAGGGCCTGCCGATATTCACTCCGCCGATGTTGCCGCACGCCGTTTTGGTCAGATTTCCGAAGAACTTAAATCGACCTATGACTTCGTCGTCATCGATCTTCCCCCCGTCATGTTTGCGGACGCCTTGGCCATAGCCGCCACGGCCGACACAGTCGTTCTGGTGGTTCACGCGGCGCAAACCCCACGCGATCTTGTGCGTGCCGCCCTCCATCAATTGCACACCGCCCGTGCGCACGTCGCAGGCCTCGTCCTGAACCAAGTGTCGAACACGGCCATGACCCACTATTACTATGAAGCGTATCGCGCCTATCACCCGCCGAAACGGACGGATGCAATCCATGACTAGGCAGACAAAAACGGGACTTCTGACAATATTGTCGCTCACGCTCATGGGCGGAGCGCGTGGACAGCAGAATTCATCAGCCATGGTAATCGCCGGCGACGCGGTCCGTGCGGCGGATTATCGGATCGGGCCGGGAGACGTCCTGGAGGTGTCGGTCTTTGATATTCCCGAGCTCAATCGAACCCTTGCCACCTCGGCAACGGGTCAGCTCAAATTGCCTTATCTCACCAAGGCCCTGGATTGCGCCGGCAGAACGGTTCCGGAAGTTGCCGCTGGCATTGCGGCAGAACTTGTCCGGGAACAGCTCGTCATTGATCCCCAGGTCCAAGTGACTGTCTTGAAAGTCCTCAGTCGCCCCGTAACCGTCACGGGCGCGGTGCAACATCCCATGCTGATCGAGATCGATCGCCCGACGACGGTGCTTGAGGCGATTCTCCGCGCTGGCGGACCCAACCCAGCTAATGCCGGTTCGGAGGTTGCCATTACAACAGTTGGACCGACCGGCCAACCTCAAACTAGACTGACGCCGCTTTCCGCGATCATGGCCGGTAGCAGCCCTGATGCCAACGTGTCTTTGCAGGGCCACGAATTTATCAACGTATTGCCACAGGGCCAAGTGTTTGCCGTCGGAGGCGTCAACTCGCCGGGTGCGTTCGCCGTCAACCCAGGCGAGACGCTCACCGTCAACAAGCTCCTGGCGTTGTCGAAGGGCTGGAAACCGGAAGCCCAACCCGCGCAGGCATCCCTAGTGCAGGTACTGCCCGATGGTCGCACAAATACCGTAGCCGTGAACTTACCCGCGATCATGGCGCGCAAAAATCCCGACCTGACCCTTCACGCCGGCGACATCCTCATTGTCCCCGTCAGCGAAAAAAAGACCTTAAGTCTATTTCTGGCTAAAGGTGCAGCGCAATCGACATTTCTAGCGCTTAGCTATTTGATCGTAAGATAAACTGTTACGAGAGCTGGTTTCACGAATGCGGGTCGTAACCCAACACAGTTCCTAGATCACTGATTCTACAGGCTTTACCTGCGATGCCCACCCAGAACCTTATATATGAAACAACTTCTAATGTGCATGGCCGCACCGGGTGAGGCGGATCCGCCGACGCCAACCGTCAATGACCCCCTCCGGCGACGCCTCCTGAAGGGGTTTGGTGCACAGGCTGTCGGGCAAGCCGTCAGCCTGACGTCGCGGCTGGTTTTGGTGCCGTTCTTTTTGCGCTCATGGGGTGTTGACGTCTACGGCCAGTGGGTGGTGCTTGCATCGTTTGTTGCGTATCTCCAACTCACCGATCTTGGTGGGCAATTCTATATTGTCAACTTGTTGACGCAATCTGCCGCCCGCAAAGACTTCCGACGCTTCCGAAGCATTTTACATACGGGCCTGGCCTTGTTCATTGTTCTGCCCGCAGCGGCAGTTGTGCTCATCAGCTTTGTCGTCTCGCGGCTGCAATTCGAACGCTGGATCGGGATTCCGGCAGGACACCACGCAGCGATGACTGCCACTACGGTAATTCTTGCCTTGCAATACGCCATCGCGCTCCCTGCCGGACTCCTCCTTGGTGTTTACCGATCCATCGGCATGCTGGCGCGCGGCGTCATTTTCGCGGCAGCCACGCAAGCGCTTCAAGCCGTCCTTACCGTTGCCGGGCTTCTTCAGCACGCCAGCATGCCTTTAGTAGCGGTTCTACAACTCCTGCCGTGGCTTGTCGTCGCACTCGTTGTCGCATTCGACTTGGCGGCAATCTTGGAGATACCCGTTCTTTCTTTTGACAACGTCAATCGTTCGCTTGCCATCAGCTTTCTTAAGCCAAGCTTGCAATTCTTATCTATACAATTGTCCTTTGCAACGTTGGCGCAAGGAACCGTGCTGCTGGTGAGTGGCAGTTTGGGGCCGTTCGCGGCCGTTGTCTTTACAACGTTGAGAACGATGACCAATGCCATTCGCACCGCCGTCGCGATGATCGTTAACACTGTCTGGCCGGAGCTGACGCGCTTGGAGGCGGTCGGAAACATCGCGAATGCGACCCGAGCTTTCCAAGTAACCTTAAGAACAACGCTCGTTGCAGCCACTCTACTGGCGACTGTTCTTCACCTCACCGCCGCGCCCCTTTACCGTCATTGGACAGGCGGACGATTGCCCTTCGAAGAAAAGCTATTTGATCTTTTTCTAGTATATACTATGATTGGGATTGTCTGGCAAACTTGCGGCAATTTTCTTATGTCGGTGAACCGACACGCCAAATACTCGGGTGCCCTGGCGCTTTCAACGGTATGGGGAATCGCATCGGCATTTATCGGTGCCCGCTTCTGGGGGCTGGAAGGAGTAGTCATCGGCCTTATCAGTTCCGAGACGCTCTTTCTCCTCTGGTATCTTCCCCTCCGTCTCTACCGCTTTCACTCCGACATGAATTTCCGATTCTTCGCCGGCGAGTTCCTCCCGATCGGTTTGGCTTTGCTGCTAGTATTCGCCTTAAGTTGGTGCGACCCACTGATCGTCATCGCATTGATCTGGTGGACATTCCGCACGGTTCCCACTGCCGGTCTTTGGCGAAGGCGCCTAACGCCAGCGTTGCCGCCACGCACCTTATAATGAAAGTCGTCCTCGCCAGTCTGGGAAGATTCCATACCCATCGTACGGCATCTGAGCTCCGCAAGGGTGACATGCTGGGCCGGTTCTTCACGGGACATGCGCGAGTGCCGGTTCCTGTCGAAGTGGCTCCGTACACAACGACTTACCCGCTCCTTCGATTCATCGCCAACTATGCGCTGACGCGTGCCGGGGCAACCTCGGCCCTCCATCGATCTACGGATCACTTTGATGGGTGGGTCGCGCGCCACATAGCCGCCGACAGCACCCGCATGGACGTGTTCCACGGATACTCGCAATACTGCCTAAAGTCCCTGAACAGCGCCAAGGCCAAAGGTGCTTGTTGTGTAGTCGAGCGCGCCGGTGCCCATATCGATCAACAGATCGAAATTGTCCAGGCGGCAAGCTCACGATGGGGAATACCCATCGGTTCGTACCTGCAAAGTTATTTCGCAACCCGCTCCCGCATGATTGCTGAATACGACAGTGCCGACTGGATCTTGACATGCAGTGAGGGCTCCCGACGCTCTTTCTGTGAACGAGGTATTTCGGCGGAGAAAGTGGCGACTATTCCGCTAGGGTCCAACTTCGCCCCGGTTGCATCGCGGTCCCCACAAACCGGAAAGTTTACCGTGCTCTCGATCGGCGGGGACTTCGTTCGGAAAGGAATCCCAACGCTCCTGGAAGCGTGGGAGCAGGTGAATCTGCCCAACGCGGAACTGCGGCTGATCACCTCGGTGCCAACCCGTCTACCTTACAAGTGGCGGAGGCTTCTGAACCGTCGCGACGTTTGCGTCCTTGGAAGAATGGGGCACGCCCAATTGCGCATTGAATTCCAACTCGCCTCATTGTTTTGCCTGGCCTCCCTTGAGGATGGATTCTCGATGGCGGTCTTAGAAGCGATGGCCCACGGTGTACCGGTCGTAGTATCAACTGGGGCAGGCAGCTCCGATCTTGTGATTGAGGGAGTCAATGGCTTTACATTCAAACCGGACGACCTTGATGGTCTAGCCAAACACATTCTCTTCGCATACCAGAACCCAGAAGCCGTAGCGCTGATGAGCGCAGCGTCAATAACCACGGCCTCCGCATGCAATTGGAAATTGTATGGTGACCGCTTGCGAGCATTTTATCGTCAAATAGCAGTAAGCACACATTGCGCCGCTGGAACAATATAATGTTGTCAATTGCGCGCACTTCTGGAGTGGTGCTTAGGGGCGCTGGAATCGCTACTATACCATTTGGGTATGCAATTACGGAAAACCTGTTCCCCGAGTTCGGGGCCCAGTATCTCATCCTAAATCTAGCAAGCGCGCTTGCGATGGCCTACATTGCAGTCCGTGCCTCAAGAATGAAATGGCGCGCACTGTATGTTTGGGTTGTGTGGTCACTTTTGCTAACGGGATACTTCATTAAGTACTATGTTTTACTCTTCATGCATTCGAGCGGCGCGACTCTTTTGCTGGCGCGTTACTTGCCCTTCGGACAAGAGACTCTCTTCTCCGAAACCTCCTGTCTCACAGTATTTCGCTTTATAACTTGGGCAGCTATTGGGCTGGCGTTGGCAACGTGGGTGCTAGGGGCGACCGCCGACCGTCATGCGATATCGCCCACCGCAGTGACGGTGACGGGTCCCTTCGCTCCGGCACTGCGCCCAGGCCTCGCTGTTGTGGCAGTTTTGTTGAGTTCTCTCTCTCTGATTGTTGCGATAGCGTATGGTTATCGATGGGGTGACGCAAAAAACCAACCCTTTATGCCATTCCATATTGCTGGTTGGATATCCCACATTCGCACCAATCTTGTCCCTACCCTTTTTCTTCTGGCAATATACCAAGCATACACCGCCGAAAGGAGAGTGTGGGCTCGGCTTCTAACCGTCGCGCTCTGGAGTGACGCCTTATTGACGTCGTGGATGACTACCAGCAAAACGCCGCTAGTGTTTGTGCTTATATCGGTCGCGCTGTTATGGGCCGTTCTGGGTGGCCTAACGAATCGGCGAATGCTCGTTTTGCTTTGTCTGATGGTTGTGACTCTTGTCGCTACGCTCTTTCTCTCGTCCTTCCGCCAGATGCGAGCATGGAGTTCCAATTCCGCGGTAACTGACTCGACTTCCGCGGCCCGACAGGCGTTTGGCGGTGACGGGGAGTCCGGTCTTGCGATAGCTGTAGCATCGCTGATCATGAGGGTGCCCGGTGCTGACGTCCTTCTAACTCTCCTCGACAAGGTGCCGGAGGTCAGCCCGAATTCGCCAACGCTTCTCTTGTCAACCAATTCGCTGGATTCATTTTATATGCACGACATCCTAAACTTTCACGGAGACGCAACCACCGGCATTGCACTCTCCTTCTTGGGGTTTATCGCGCTCTCATTCGGCAAGTTTGGCGGCTTCGCGCTGCTAGGAACCGCATGTTGGTGCCTGCTTTGGAGTAGATTTGCATTTGCGGCTGAACGACACGCACTTCAATTTGCGGGAATTGCTCGAATTCTCTTAGTCTTGGAATGCGTTCTCTTGACCAGCGAAGGTTCAATACAGCCCGATGAAAGATGGCTGGCATTCTTAGGCGCGTATGGGATGATCGTCGGACTCGCGAAACTAGAACACGTCGCAGGTGGCGACAAGAGGCCAATGCAAAATGCGCCTGTTGTATATCGCCCCCTCTAGCATCGTGCCCCCGGTATCCGGAAACCGCCAGATGCTTCTCGGCTTCCTGCGCTGGATATCTACCAAAGCGACATGTGATGTGGCACTAGTCTATGACCAACCGGCCGAATTAACGGCATTGGAATCAACGCTTCGTGGTGAGATCCCCAACCTACACCGGATCCGAGCCTTTCCGAAACCCGCGGGGATGGCGCGAGCTGCCGCGCGCATAACGGCCGCAGGATGTGGCCTGCACCCGGCAATGGGGAACTATGACAGCGCCGGTCTAAAGCGTTGGTTGAAAACCGAGGCAATCGCGGCCGACTATGATCTGGTTCACTTTGACATGTTTCATATGGCGCCGTATCGCAAGTACGTGGGAACCCTGCCGACCTTCCTTTGCGCTTCTGATGCGTATTCAATGGCCGCTGCCAGCGCGCGGGAGACAGCACCAAACTTCGGTGGCGCAGTCCAAGCAAGTGTGGGAGCCTGGGCGATGCGCGCCATTGAACGCAAATACTATAAAACATTCACCGCAGTCGGGACGGTGGCGAGACGAGATGCGACATTGTTGAGTCAAGCCCATCCCGAGATTAACGCCGTCGTCATCAGACTCCCGCTTCCCGATGAGATTGAACGCGACACGCCGCGCGCCTTCGCGCCGGCCAATCAGTGTGCAGGCATCCTGTGCGCTGTCAACGTAGCACACCCTTCGATTGCGAACGAGGTAACTAGGTTTCTTGATAGATACCTGCCGACAATTCGCCACCAGGTTCCCGGCACGCAGATGACCATCCTTGGGCGGGCACCCAGTGAAAAGAACAAACAACGCTGGCAACGGGCAGGCGTCACATGCCTTGATTACGTTCCAAGTTATGTCAGCCTTCTGAAGGCGGACTGGGTATTCGTGTTTCCATCAATGTGCGGTTCTGGACTTCAGACTCGGGTGCAACAAGCAATGGCGATGGGTCTGCCGGTGGTCAGCTCTCCGGAAGGCATGTCCGGCCTGGAGGCGACGCATAACCTGCATGGCTTCTCCTGCACGGTCGCCGATGAATGGATAGGCACTGTCCGAGCGCTTCTGCTCAGCTCGGATCTCCGGGTCACAATCGGAATGGCGGCTGCCGCACACATTCGCCAGCACTTTTCTGAAGCTAAAGCAGGAGCGCACCTGCTGAATATCTATCAAGGCCTAATCGGTTATGAGACGCCGCGGACGGTTAGGAAGGAAGTGTGACGCGGGCAGGTCAAAAGGTGGTAATCGTCACGAACATAGTCGCCCCCTACAAATCTATACTGTTTGACGCGCTTCACGCAAAGGGAGTAGATGTAACAGTTGTCTATTTGGCTCAGACCGAGTCTATTCGAGAGTGGAAGCTTGACCCGGGCTCTCACCCCCACATTGTGCTTACCGCAAGTGCAGAGGCGGTTTACCAACAGTCTGCTAACTGTTTTCGGCTTTGGCTTCATCTTCGTACTCTCAATCCTCGTGTTCTTGTGGTTGGCGGCTATGCGCGGCTGGAGTATTGGGTCGGCGCAGTGTGGGGAAAGGTCAATGGTTGCCGGTTGTTGGTACTGGTTGAGTCCCAATTGATAGATAGCCAGAGGCATTTTCTGAAAGAATGGATAAAGCGCCGATTTCTGCAACTGTGCGACGGGGTCTTGGTGGACGGCATCCGGCATCGAAGCTATGCACTTTCACTCGGAATGACAGATGCGCAGATTTGCGTCAAACGAGGCGTGGGACCGATCGACGCGGCTGTCTGGCGTGATGCTGTCGAACGTGAAAAGGCCTTGGTACTCGATCGAGGCCAGAGCGGACTCGCCTTTCTCTATGTCGGACGCTTTGCCGCCGAGAAAGCTTTGCTTGACCTGCTTGCGGCGTACGCCACCGTTCCGCTGCACCTTAATTGCAGCCTGACTTTGGTGGGCGACGGACCAGAGAGGTCGGCGCTGGCAGAATATGTCAAAGCCAAGCAACTCCGACGCGTGCTTCTGCCAGGCTTTCAGCAGCCTGAGCGTCTGCCTTATTGGTATGCCCGTGGGGACATTTTTGTTTTACCGAGCATTCGGGAACCTTGGGGATATGTCGTGAACGAGGCAATGGCGGCAGGGCTTCCAGTCCTGATCTCTAGCCAGTGCGGCTGCGGCCCTGATCTGGTCGAACCAGGTCGGAATGGTTTTATTTTTCCATCCGGTGACGTAACTAAACTAGCAAAGATAATGAATGACTGTGCGCAACACCGATACGATCTCAAGGTGATGGGTCACCTCGCCTACCAAAGCATCCTGTCATACACTCCAGATCGTGTAGCGGACGCCGTGATCCCGTTCCTGAACGGCGTTCCGTGCGCTGAGCCGCGTTGCCGTTAATACGTAAAACGTGAAGATTCTCCAAGTTATTGACAGTTTGGATCCGCGCCGAGGCGGCGCTGTTCCAGTCGTATACAATCTGTCGATTTGCCTGGCCGCTATGGGGCATCAGGTGACCATTTTGACGACGGCCAGGCAACCTGCCCGGAACTTGTGTGGGCCCAATGTCACAATCGTCACCATAGCGAGCGTGACGACATCGCTCGTCACAATTAGACGTGAAATCGAGGCGGCTGACGTCGTCCACTTACATGGACTGTGGGACCTTATTCTTGCCGCCTCGTCTATTATCTGCCGCCGTCAAGGTAAACAATATATCATTACTCCTCATGGGTTACTCGACCCGTGGGCTTTACAGCAGCGCGCAATCAAGAAAGCTTTATACACCCACCTCATCGCCCGCAGCATGCTAGAAGCGGCTGTGCTCGTTCTCGCCCTAACAAAAGATGAGGCGACCCACATCAAGGAGCAGCTTCATAAAGCCACCGATGTCGTCGTTCTACCAAACGGAATTCCGGAGGCATTAGTAGCCCGTGCCGAAACCGCAGAAAGGCAGCGTAGCGAGGGTCCGACGGTGCTCTTTATGGGTCGCATAACCCACAAAAAGGGTCTGGATCTACTATTCCCCGCCTTTCGGATGGTTCTTGAGGAGATCCCGACCGCCCGCCTGCGGATCGTGGGTGCCTGCTCGGCGTCAGAACAGGCGGACCTTCAAAAGCAGGCGACCCGTGCGGGCATCGCGCGGCAGACTTCCATCGACTTATTCATGGAACCCTCTGACAAATACCGCGCCCTGGCGGACGCCGACGTATTCGTTTTGCCCTCACGTTCGGAGGGCTTCAGCGTTGCGGTGCTTGAGGCGCTTGCGTTGGGAGTACCCGTCGTTATCTCGCATCACTGTCATTTTGCAGAGGTCGAAATGCAAGGGGCGGGTTTTATTGTCGACCTCCACCCGACGACAATTGCGTCAGGAATCCTGAAAATAATCTCCGATCCACAATTGGCAGCCGCAATGGGGAACCGTGGCCGCGACTTCATCGCCGGTGGCTTTACGTGGAACTCAATCGCTGCACGACTGTCGCATCTCTTGGCTAGCTTGGGCAACCTGCGCGAGCATGCAACTTTGACTGGGCCGGAGCACGGAACTTCCTAAGGATGTTCCGGTAAAATCGTCAGCAAACCGACCGGCCTTCCCGGCGGCACTCGAAGTCCCCTTCTCTCCTGGGATACGTCCTGCTCCTAATAGATAGGAACGACCGGAAATATGCGCTAAGATCCGGATGCAGGCGCCGTTACTTTACCTTCTTTCGCTCAGCTTTGCCAGAGCGGGAAGCCCGAGTTGAGGCCCTTCATCTCCAAGGAACGCCCTGGCCGGCGAGTTCATCCTACGCTAATCAATCAATGTTATCCACAACTGTTCACAAAGCCCTGATCAAGCTGCTCGGCTTCCGTGTGCTGCTGCTACATGGCGACACCCTTGTTCTGGACCGCTGGCGATGGCTCCGTCGCCGAGTCGGATCCGGTCATTCCGTTCTTGACGTTGGATGTGGCAGCGGGGCCTTCACCATCGGCTTAAGTCT
Organism: uncultured Acidobacteriota bacterium; assembly: GCA_937898755.1. GTDB lineage: Bacteria > Acidobacteriota > Terriglobia > Terriglobales > SCQP01 > CALEJU01. The sequence continues at coordinate 17,914 of CALEJU010000078.1, forward strand.
GGCGGGTAACGAAAGTCTGGGTATCAGCTGGAGCGCCGAAGCTACCGGCAAGGCAATCGAACGGGCTAAACTACTTGGTGCTGTAAATGCGAAGTTTATGACGCTTGACATCAGACAGCTTGATCAGGTCACTACGTTGCACAATGCTTTCGATGTCGTGGTGTGCTGCGAGGTCATCGAACATATTATCGATGACTCGCGCCTGATGAACAGCATGGCCCTGTGCCTAAAACCAGGAGGGCAAATGTTGCTTACAACACCAAACCTGAATTCTCGACCGATGTTTGGTGATACCGATGTTTTAAGTTCAACCGAGGACGGCGGGCATGTAAGGCCCGGCTATAATCCCGCGATGCTGCAAACCTTGGCCGCCAAAGCAAACCTAACCGAAGCGTCAGTGTCTTATTGTAGTGGTTTTGTAAGCCAACAAGTTACGGGTATCCTGCGCCGGGTAGCGACCATGCACCCGATCGTCCGTTGGTGTGCTACGTTACCATTGCGCGCATTGGTATTTGTCGACAAGAACGCCACAGCCCTGTTAAGGTGGCCAGACTATTCCATCTGCCTTCAGGCTACCAAAAAATAGTCGGCCTGCTTGAACCGAGTTCCAGAAATGCGGTGTGCGGGCTCTTGTCGTCCCGTACAAGACCATAATCCGTTACACCCACCGGCAATTGTCAACGTGCTTTGTGAGTTGTCCACGTACTGACTGCAAATCCGTAGCCAGGTCATGACGAAACCGATGAAAGTATGCATCGTTTCATCCTGCGGTGGGCACCTGACCGAGGTGCGCCACTTTCGGTCTGCATACGGCAGCTATTCACACTTTTACGTTATCAACAGCGCTGTTATCTTGCCGGAGGATATGGAACGACGCACGTATGTCATCCGCCACTGCGAGCGAAACATTAAACTTTTCGTGATCAATCTGTGGGAGGCCTATCGAATTCTTCGGCGAGAACGGCCCACGGTCATCCTCAGCACCGGCGCTGGTCCCGTCGTCGCCTTCGCACTCATCGCGCGCATGCTCTTTCCGACGAAGATCATCTACGTCGAGACGCTTGCTCGAGTATCAACCCCGTCGCTCACGGGGCGCCTCATGTACCCGCTGGCCCATTCCTTCTACTACCAATGGCCGCAGCTACGCGCATTTTTTCCTCAAGGCACGTACGGGGGTCCTCTCATATGAGCACCTTTGTTACGGTTGGCAATACGATCCACCCCTTCGGACGGCTTCTAGCTGCCGTGGAGGACCTCGCGCGACGCCAGTTGCTGCCGCAACCCATCACAGTTCAACATGGCAACACTCCCTTCAATTCCAAGCACTGCCAAACGGCCAAATTCCTAAGCCTCACGGCGTTCATGCGCCACCTGGCCGACGCTGATCTAATTATATGCCATGGAGGAGCAGGAACGCTGATTCAGACACTGCAGCTCCATAAGTTACCGGTCGTTGTTGCGCGAAGTGCCCAGTACCAGGAAATGATAGACGACCACCAATCTCAGCTCGTAAGAGCCTTGGCCGAGGCAAAACGCATCATTACGGCAACGCCCTCCGACTTGCTCGATGGAATTCGGGCGTGGCGCGCTGCAACCGGTTCTCCTCCTGGGCCTCCGACGATGGGACCGTTGGTGCGGATGATCGCCGACGAGTTGGAGCGCCAGGCGACGACAGTCGCAGAATCTGGAAACAGCTAAACGCGATAGACACAGTTCTCGACCACCATCTTATGTTTGGGCGCGCAATTCCAAACGCGAGCTCTGCTGCCTCAAGCGACGGCGCAAAACACACTTCATATATTGCCTCGCTGGAGCACCTAAAATACCATCCGCGTACTCCGATGTCTGGTGACGCACATCCCGACTCTCTACTAGAGGGTCTGTATGAGTCTGCTTCCCGCCCATAATCGCGGCGACTCATCAACGTGGGACAAAAAGCGCGATTGCATTTATGCATCACTCAACCGTCTTGAACACGCAACTCCTCGCGCAGCTCCACGCAGCCAAGCGTTCCAGGGCCTCCTCCAAGGTACTGAGGTTGGTGAAAGCTTGGCGACCAAACGCAGTCATTGGTGCGGCCCGCCTCGCAAATAAAGTTCGATCTGGGTGGAGCAGGGCACAGGCGGCAACATTTTTTTCCGCTACATTGGAGGTCATGTTGCCTGATGCCGTATCTGAGGCCATTCTCCGCAACAAGTTCTATGAATTCGAAACCTCGTTGGCCATCATCCGCGCGTTGCGACCCGGTGACTGTTTCGTTGACATCGGGGCGCACGTCGGCTATTTCACTACTCTCGCCTCGATGCTGGTTGGGTCCACAGGTATTGTGATCGCCTTCGAACCAACGCCGGCAACGTATACATATCTGCAGCACAATACGCAAGAACTAACAAATGTCCAAGCTTACAATGCAGCGGTCTTTGAGAGTTCATGCGAAATAGAGCTACGCGATTTCGGGCCAGGATGGGCGGCTTTCAATTCACTCATTGGCGACCGGCGAGATGCGAAGTACCGTCGCCTTCCCACCCGTTACCGGGTTCAAGCGGTGAGCCTCGATGCGCATGCCAGTGCGAATGTGTACGTTCCGTCGATGGTCAAAATCGACGCCGAAAGCGCAGAGATGTTCATACTTCGGGGCATGAAGCGCATCTTGAAGATCGACCGCCCAATAGTCATCATGGAGGTTGGCGACTATGGAGATGACGGCCCTCGGACGCGCGATCTCCTGAATTATATAAGGGACGCTGGTTATACGGTCATGGATCCTACAGCAAGTGGACTCACTCTGCATTCGCTCCAAGACCACTATACATACGCCAACGTCGTGTGCGTCCCGAGGTAGTGATGCAACTTAGACCTGCAAGGTAGGCCAAGAAGCGAGCCTATCTTCGGCTGTATGCGTGGGCTTGAAGGCGCCGTCGGGATGAGGCCTTCCGACAGCGGCTGACAGGTGCCAACCAAGGGTAGTGTGTGGCAGGCGGAGAACTAAGGAAAGGCACTGTATCCATGATCAGAAGCCATACTGTACGGACTGAAAGAGCACAACAAGAGGCACAGCGACGTTACTATAGTGACACCGCATCTTCTTATCACGAGTTGCATGTTGGATGCGACGAGCATCATCGGGCCATGACTATGCTCTTGCCAATTCTAGGCTGTGTGGGCATTAGAACGATCCTTGATGTTGGGGCGGGCACAGGGCGTGCGGTCGAGTTCTTCGGCGACAAGGGGTTCCAGGCATTCGGGATCGAACCGGTTGCAGCCCTTGTCCGCAACGGACAGGAGAGGAACACGCAGCTCGCAGGTCGGATCGTGCAGGGAGACGGGGGCAAGCTGCCCTTTGCAGACGGATCGTTCGACGCGGTCTGCGCGTTTGGCGTGATGCATCACGTGAAACATCCCTCGACGTTGGTTAGCGAGATGCAACGCGTGGCCAAAAGTGCAATCGTTATCTCCGACGGTAATCGTTTTGGTCAAGGGCGCCTGTTCACACGGGTGCTAAAGCTACTTCTTTGGAAGGCCGGGGTGTGGCCAATCTGTAAGTGGGTTCGTAATGGGGGCCGCAGTGTGATGCTGAGCGATGGCGACGGACTTGCCTACTCCTACAGTGTGTACGATTCCTTTGACCAAGCCGCAAGCGTTGCGGAAAAGGTCTTGTTGCTTTCAACGGACAAGCGGTGGCATAAATCGTGGTGGGGTCCATTATTGACGTCGTCGTGTGTGTTGATGGTCGCGACGAATAAGCAATGCGATCAAGCATTGCAGCTATGAATGGTCTTACATGAACCTGATTGGAGTGAACACTTACCACGCGGATGCCGCGGTCGCCTTGATTCAGGATGGGCGATTGACGTTTGCCGCTGAAGAGGAGCGATACAGCCGTTGCAAGCACGCCGCGGGTTTTCCTGCTCAGGCGTTACGCGCGGCGATGGAGGCGGCGGATCTGCGCCCCGCAGACTTGGATCACATGGCGATCTCGCGCGATCCCCGCGCCCACCTTTATCGCCGTGTGGCGGCCAACCTGCGTAAGGGATTGCGGGCCGCCTCCAGCCGGGCCGCCAATTTATCTCGCCTTTTTGACGTGAGGGACGATCTGGAACGAGCGCTCGGCGTCTCCTCCCTCGCCGCCCGGTTGCATGCCGTCGAGCACCACCGCGCCCATCTGGCCAGCGCCTTTTTCGTCTCACCCTTCGAGGAGGCGGCGGTGGTTTCCGTGGACGGTCTCGGCGACTTCTGCAGCGCCATGTGGGCCAGCGGTCAGGAGAATCGGCTGAAGGTCCTGGGCTGGGTGGAGTTTCCGCACTCGCTCGGGTTCTTTTACACCGCCTTCACGCAACTGCTCGGCCTCCCCAAGTACGGCGACGAGTACAAGCTCATGGGACTCTCCGCCTATGGACAGCCACGCTACGCTGCCCAAGTCCGCCAGGTTGTACAGGTGAAGGATGATGGCCAGATCCGGCTCAACCTTGACTACTTTGTGCACCACACCCAGGGCGTGGCCATGAATTGGGGCGTCGGGGAACCTGCGCTCGGGACGATCTACTCGCCCAAACTGGTCGCAGACTTTGGCCCGGAACGCGTTCCGCGCAGTGAGTTTGACGAACGTCACGCCGATCTGGCGGCTTCGGTGCAACTGGTTTTGGAGGAATGCTATTTGAAGCTGTTGCGTGCGGTGCATTCCGCGACACGGTCCACCGCTGTTTGCCTGGCCGGCGGTGTCGCATTGAACTGCGTAGCCAACGGCAAGATCCGCAGTGAGACGCCCTTCCGGGACGTTTACGTTCAAGGGGCGGCAGCGGATTCCGGAACCGCCTTGGGCGCTGCTTTTTACGTGCAGCACCAGATCTTGAACGTGCCGCGCAGTTACGTCATGGACTCCGCAAGCTTGGGTCCGGAGTTCACGGACGAGGCCATCGCGGCGGCGCTGCTGGAGCGAGGTCTCCATTCCCAAATTTTCGCCCAGCCCGAGTTGCTGCATCGCACCGCTGCGGCCATTGCGGAGGGTCTCGTGGTCGGCTGGTTCCAGGGGCGGATGGAGTTCGGACCGCGGGCCCTCGGCCAGCGCAGTATTCTGGCCGATCCGCGGCGTCCCGACATGAAAGATACGCTCAACCGGCGGATCAAGTTCCGCGAACCCTTCCGGCCCTTCTGTCCATCTATTCTCGCCGAGGCTACCGGGGAGTTTTTCGAGGACGAGTACGCGTCGCCATTCATGGTCATGGCCTACCGCATCCGACCGGAACAGCGTGCCCGCATTCCCGCGGTGACGCATCAGGACGGGACCGGGCGCCTGCAGACCGTCACCCGATCCGCAAGCCCGCTTTATTACGCCTTGATCGAGGAGTTCGGACGCCAGACCGGTGTTCCCATCCTTCTCAATACTTCCTTCAACGAGAACGAGCCGGTGGTGCACACCCCGCAGCAGGCGATTGACTGCTTTCTGCGCACCCACATGGACGCGCTGGCGATCGGCCGCCATTGGGTTTCGAAGGCTGACGTTGCGTCGTCGCGGCAGGGTGCCATTTCCACCGTTGCGCCTGCAGGCGATTAGCCCACGCACGTGAAGTAAGCGAGGAAGGGAGGGCAGAGGGGGGAGTGTGTTTCCCTCCTCCTATCCTCCTTTCCGGTTCCGGTGCGGAGCGGTGGGGTAACGCCCGACTGATTCGGCGATACGACTTCCGAACACAGGTATCTCATGCGTATCCTCTTCGTTAATCAATTCTTCTACCCGGATACGTCCGCCACCAGCCAACTGTTGACCGACTTGGCGGTGGACTTGGCCGCCGCTGGCCACGAGATCTCGGTCTTGACCAGCAACGCCGAGTACCATGGAGGGCGCGAGACGCTTGCTGCTCGGGAAGTCTACCGCAGCGTAATCATCCGGCGCGTCTTCTGTGGGCGTTTTGACCGCGAGAGTCCGCTGCGACGCGCCTCCAGCTACTTGCGGTTTCTTTTTGGCGTCGGGGTGCGGTTGTTCCGCCGCCGACCGCCGGATGTCGTGTTTGTCCTGACGACCCCGCCCTTGGTCGCGCTGCTGCCGGCGCTGTTGCAGACGTGGCGGGGGGTGCCGTACGTGTGTTGGGTGCAGGATGTCTATCCCGAGGTGGCGGTGGCGGTGGGCGCGATTGCCCCAACTTCACGTGCCGTACGGTTGGCGGCGGGATTGAATGGTTACATCTACGCCTCCGCTGCCGCCGTGGTGGCGCTGGGGTCGTGCATGGAGCGGTTATTGCGTGACACAGGGGTCAGCCCGAAAAAACTCCATGTCATCCACAACTGGGCGGATGGGCAGGCCATCCGGCCCACCGCACGCCGGGCCAACCCGTTCCTGCGCGGCCTTGGAGTGCGCGACGAGTTTGTGGTCTTGTACTCCGGCAACCTCGGCCGTGGGCACGAGTTCGAGACGCTGACCGGCGCCATGCTGGAGTTACGCGCCTCGCCCGCGATCCGTTTCATGGTCATCGGCGACGGGGCGCGTCTGAGCGAGGTCACCGAGTTCGTCCGCAAATGGGGACTGACGAACGTCAGCTTCTTGCCCCCACAACCACGCGCCGATCTCAGCCTGACGTTGAGCGCCGGCGACGTCGGCATTGTCTCGACGCGCTCGGGGTGCGAGGGCACCATGGTGGCCAGCAAGATCTACGGGCTGTTGGCGGCCGGGCGTCCGTACATTTACATCGGACCGGTGGCAACGACCATGGCCGAGGTAGCCGAGGTACACCAGTGCGGCTGGCACATCGCCGAAGGTGACATCGCCGGATTGTGCCGGCTCCTGCAAAGCCTGCGACGGCAGCCCGAGCTGGTGGCCGCCGCCGGCCTCAATGCGCGCGCGGCGCTGGAGGCGGTCTTCGATCGGCCCCACGGCGTGCGGCAGTTCGAGATGCTGCTCTCGCGCGTGGCCGGCCGCATCCCTCGGCTCGCCGCTGCGGACGAGTCCCCCACCTCACCGATTGTGCATGCCAAGATCGCGGCAGCGGGTCGTGGCTAGTCGAGTCGTCGGGTCGACGCATGGTGCTGACGATCCTACCCATTGCTTCATTGGCTTATTTTTACCATCATGATTAGCCTCCTGCTCGTCGGACTGATCTCGTTCTTCGCCTGCCTGGTCCTGACACCGCCGTTGCGGCGCAGCCTGCAAGTGTTGGGCTTCGTCGACCGGCATGAGTCGCGATCCAGCCGGCGCGGTCAGATTCCGCGAATGGGCGGCTTGGCGGTACTGGTAGCGGCCGGCCTGGGGCTGTTCGCCCCGCTCCTCTTCCACACGGAGGCGTCCAAAGGCTTGCTGCAGATGGTGCCCATGCTCCGGCAGCTGGGTCTGCCGGTCTTGCTCGTCCTGGGGCTTGGAGTCCTCGATGACGCCTTCGGTGTCTCGCCGCTCTTCAAGGTGCTGGTCCAGACCGGAGCGGCCAGCCTGCTCTACCTGCGCGGAATTGCCATCCACGAACTCTTCGGCTACACGCTGCCGGGTTGGCTGGCCATTGGCGTCACTGTGGCCTGGGTATTGGGTTGCACCAACGCCTTCAACTTGATCGACGGGCTGGACGGCTTGGCTGCGGGGGTGGCGGTATTCGCCTGCGGTACGGTGTTGGCTCACGCGCTGATGAGTCACTTGATTCCGTTGGCGCTGCTGACGGTGGCCCTGACCGCCTCACTGGCTGCTTTCCTGCATTTCAACTTCTTTCCGGCATCCATCTTCCTCGGTGACGCCGGCAGCCTGCCGATAGGCTTTCTACTCGGAGCTTTCGGACTGCTTTGGATGGACAAGGCGACCACCTTCGTCGGGGTCACGGCGCCGTTGTTTTCCCTGATCATTCCCCTGTTCGATACCGGTCTCGCCATCACGCGCCGCTGGCTGGCCGGCAACCCGATCTTTGGGCGCGATCAGGGGCATCTGCACCACATGCTGGTGCGGCGGGGGTTCAGCGTCCACCGTTCCGTCTTGCTGCTCTATTGCGTTGCCGGGCTGGGCGCGGTGACCTCTCTACTGCTCACCAATTTTCGGCAGCAGCAGTTCACCGGCATCGTGATCCTGGTGTTTGTCACCCTCGGCTGGAGCGGTGTCCAGCAATTGGGATATGCCGAGTTCTCCGAAGCCGCGCGTCTCTGGCGTCGTGGCCTGTTCGAACAACGCAAGCTGGTGCGTGCCCATGTCGCGCTGCGGGCCCACGCCGCCGCGATCGAAACCGCCCAATCATACGAGGAGATTTGGGCAGAGGTGTTGAAGTTTGCCCGCTCTCAGCGGTTCACGGCCGTTGACTTGATCGTCGGCAATCCCCAGCAGCCCTTCTGGTCCCGAAATGCATTCTTCGCTGACCCTTCAGACGGAAATATGGCCAACCCAACGCTGCCGCAACAACCGCGCCTGATGCCGGCCGGTTGGTCCATCCGACTTCCCTTGGGAGCAGCCGGTGAATTGGGACTGCTTTCGCTCTGGCGTGACTACCAAGAAACTCATCCATTGTCCACCGCACATCTGGCAGAAATGCTTCCCCGTGTCCTTGCTGCGCGCTTGCAACTTTTGTTGCGTCAGAACCCCGAGACTCAAAACCTAACCTCGCATACTGAATCGATCCTTGCAGATGTCTAACGCCATCCCGTATGGAAAACAACGACCAGCAACTTAGTAAAAGGTCAGCAAGCGGGCTTGCACGTTCCAAGTTGGGCAGGTCGTCAGATTAACCCTTGTCAGCTCAAGCGGCAAATGTCCGATACACCTCATGGCGGCAGCAAGCTGAGCATTGTTCAAAACTGGATGTACGATTAATGACGATTAATTTCAGGATGCTGGCCGAAAGGCTGAGCCGGCGGGTGGTACTTTCGCGACAATTCCCTCCGTCCCTAGGTGGCGCTACATTGTATGTCTCGCCAGGGGCAAGTGGTCTCCGCTGTTGGAAGCGCAGCTTGGTTGAAACAGACCCGCACCTATTAGAGCGAACTCGGGAGATTATATTTCCAGGAGCGGTGGTGTGGGATATTGGTGCGAATCAAGGCTTGTTTACATTTTGCGCGGCAGGCCTCGCAGGACCCGATGGCGAAGTGCTCGCAGTAGAGGCTGATACCTGGCTGGTGGAGTTGCTACGCCGCTCCGCGCGCGCTAACTCGCCTGCCATAGCGCCAGTAACGGTTCTGTCTGCCGCAGCTAGCGAAAGCGTCGGGCTCGCAACATTTTGTATTGCATCGCGTGCAAGATCGACAAATCATCTTGAAGGGTATGGACACGGGACGCCGCAGGTCGGGCGAATCCGCGAACGGCAAATGGTTGTGTGCCTTTCCCTCGATTGGTTGTTCGGTCACTTCCGTGCCCCGGATGTAGTAAAAATAGACGTTGAGGGTGCCGAACTTGGGGTTTTATCCGGCGCACGCGAACTTCTCAAGTGTAAGCGCCCGACGTTATTGATGGAGGTGCTACAGGAACACAGAATAGCAGTGACGGAATACTTGCATGCTTTAAATTATGAGCTATACGATGCCGACTGCACCTCTGGGAATCGTACGCCAATTCGTGAGGCAACTTGGAACACGTTGGCGCTCGCCAGAGCGTCGGGATGAGTTGTGGCGAAAGCATGGCCACGAGTCGCATCACCAGCAATCGCTCTATGACACTCAAATCATTACTTCTGCGCCCCTATTGGCTCCTGACACAATTCGGCGTGGATCCAAGGAAGACGCTCCGTTCTCTGCTGGGCTTGCCGCGATATGGACGCGATCTTAATCGTTTTCGCTCCAGCTATTCAGGGCGCCTGACATTGATGCCCTGCTTGCATGACTGGCATGAAGAAGGTGGTGTCACCCGCAACGAATACTTCTGGCAGGACTTGTTGGTAGCTCGGATGATCTTCGAAGCCAATCCGCAGAGACATGTCGATGTCGGCTCTCGCGTGGATGGATTTGTCGCTCACGTAGCATCTTTTCGTGCAATCGAAGTATTCGATGTCAGGCCAATTACATCGCAAATACCGAACGTCATATTTAAACAGGCTGACTTGATGGACGCAATGGGGGGAATGGAGAATTATTGCGACTCTCTTTCCTGCCTTCATACCTTGGAGCACTTTGGATTGGGCAGATACGGTGATCCGGTCGATCCTCGGGGTTTTGAGCGGGGGTTGAAAAACATGACGGCCTTATTGAAAAACGGTGGGGTCTTCTACTTGTCTGTACCCATAGGCATTGATCGGGTCGAATTCAATGCGCTGCGAGTGTCCGACCCCCGCAGCATTGTTAAGTTGGCCGCTGACAATTCGCTTCGACTGTCAGCCCTTACCGTGATTAGGAACGGAGAAAAAGCCGAAGTGCTTGCATTGGATGACGTGCGGATAGCTGATCTGGCAAGTGAGCATTACGTGCTGGCAATTTTTTGTTTTGTAAAGACTCACTCCCTGTAACGAGACATGAAGTAGCGAGTAGACGTCAAGGGTATTGCGATATCGGGCTCAATTATGTCACATCGTGCGCTGATCACTGGCATTTCAGGACAGGACGGTTCCTACCTCGCCGAGTTCCTGCTGGGCAAAGGCTACGAGGTCTACGGCATAGTTCGCCGGTCCAGCTCCCTCAATACGGGGCGCCTTGAGGACGTTTACCAGGACCCGCATGAGTCGCATGCCCGTCTGCACCTCGTCTACGGCGACCTCAACGACGGCAGCTCGCTGAACCGCATCCTGCGCGACGTGGCCCCCGACGAGATCTACAACCTCGGGGCGCAAAGCCACGTCCGCGTCAGCTTCGACATTCCGGAGTACACCGGCGAGGTGACTGGCTTGGGAACGGTCCGGCTCCTCGAGGCCATCCGCGATACCGGGCTGCAGCCGCGGTTTTACCAGGCCTCGAGCAGCGAAATGTATGGCCAGGTGCTCGAAACGCCGCAGCGCGAGACGACGCCTTTCTACCCGCGCAGCCCCTACGGGGTTGCCAAGGTTTACGGCTACTGGATCACCGTTAACTACCGTGAGAGCTATGGCATGCACTGCTCAAACGGAATCCTGTTCAATCACGAGTCGCCGCGGCGCGGCCCCACCTTCGTCACGCGCAAGATCACCCGTGCCGTGGCGGCCATCAAGTACGGGCTGCAGGACAAGCTCTTCCTCGGCAACCTCGACGCCCGCCGCGACTGGGGGTACGCCGGGGACTACGTGGGGGCGATGTGGCTGATGCTACAGCAAGAAAAAGGCGACGACTTTATCATTGCCACCGGGGAACAGCACTCAGTACGCGAGTTTCTCGACGAAGCTTTCAGCTATGCCGGTCTGGAGTGGGAGAAGTATGTCGCGATCGACCCGCGGTATTACCGTCCGGCCGAGGTGGAGACGCTGCTCGGCGATGCCGGCAAGGCGCGTCGCGTGCTGGGGTGGGCGCCCAAGGTCGGCTTCCGACAACTGGTCCGCATGATGGTGGACGCCGACCTCGAAGAAACGCGACGCTTGGTAGAGGGGATCGGGACGGCTGCAAAGCGGGCGGCGGCAACGATTGAGCGATGAGCGATGAGGGGCGCGGGGAATTAGCGATGAGGAGGGAGGCAGGGTGCAGCTAAACGGTAAACGCGTGGTTGTTACTGGCGGGCATGGATTTGTCGGTCAGAGGGTGGTGGCACGGCTGCGGGAGCGGGGGGCAGAGGTGTTTGTGCCGCGGTCGGCGGAGTACGACCTGCGGACTGACATGGGGATCACCCGCATGATGGCCGACGCGCGGCCGCAGGCCATCGTTCACCTCGCGGCTGTGGTGGGCGGCATTGGGGCCAACCAAGCCAACCCGGGACGCTACTTCTACGACAACGCCATGATGGGCATCCAGCTCATTGAGCAGGCCCGCCTGGCGCAGGTCGAGAAGTTCGTTGCCATCGGGACCATCTGCGCTTATCCCAAGTCCCCCCCCGTTCCGTTCCGCGAGGACGACCTGTGGAACGGCTACCCGGAAGAGACCAACGCCCCCTACGGCCTGGCCAAGAAGATGATGCTGGTGCAGTGCCAGGCCTACCGGCAGCAGTACGGCTTTTCCGGCATCTACCTGTTGCCGGTCAATCTGTATGGACCCGGCGACAATTTCGATCTTGACTCGTCGCACGTCATCCCCGCCATGATCCGCAAGTTCGAGACGGCACGGACGGCGGGCGCGTCGGCGGTCACGCTTTGGGGAACGGGGAGCGCCTCGCGCGAGTTCCTCTACGTGGATGATTGCGCCGACGCCATTCTTCTTGCCACGGAACGCTATGACGGCGCGATGCCAGTCAACCTGGGTTCCGGCATGGAGATCAGCGTGCGTGACCTCGCGTCCCGGATCGCCTCGCATGTCGGATTTGACGGCGCCATCGCATGGGACACCAGCCGTCCGGATGGACAGCCGCGGCGGTGCCTCAATACGGAACGCGCGGCGGCGGAGTTTGGGTTCCGCGCCCAAGTGGACTTCGATGAAGGCCTGCGACGGACGATTGCGTGGTGGCGGACGCAGCAATCCGCGATTCCAACGATGGCGGGGCGGCTAGCGCGCATGCGTTGAACGTGTTGCGGCATGTGCCCAGGGGCGCCTTTTGAGCACTGGCAAGTAGTTTCATTTCCATCCAATCGCGGCCTTGTAGGATCTAGGGAAACCCTCAACAACCTTGCCGAAGGTCCTCGCGCATTCTCAGAGCGTTCTAAGACCTCAAAATGGTTTCATGTAAGTAGGAGCGTGACCAATCGGCAAGCGAGTGAATGAAGTCCCGATAGCCGGTGATGAGCCTGTCGTTGCTGATGCTGAAGCACGTTAAGCTTCCCGGCCACACAAAGATGCGTACTGCCGTCCATCGGCAGCCGGAGTGGTGAAGCTTGCAACGGTCCTGTAGATGGCGCCGGCGATTGTGGCCGGGCGGTACGATCAAGTCGATGACGTGCACGGCAAACCGCTGGCGCAGCGCGTCACGGTCTTAGGCCTTACCGGCAATGATGCGTGCGGCCACAGGTCTGCCCCGCCGAAAGGGAGTCCGAACTGCCGCTAGCCTGACTTCCAGCAGGGTCAATTTCTCGGGCGAGGCAGACGCCAGGAGTGCTCCAGGGTGAATATCCTTACCGTCGACAGGTACGATCCACTTCGTGCCCTTGCCACGCCTGGGTTTGCCTAGATTGGAACCCCTTTCCTAACTGTCACAAAACTGCTATCCGCAAAAGTCTCCCGCCAACGAATCAGCTCGCTCCGGTCCAGCATGGCGAGCAACTCGCGCATTGCAGCTAGCCAGATCTCGGCTTCCTCGCCGCCAGCGGCCGTCGTCACCAGGTCATCCTGCTGAGAAGCCGGACCGGCATGTTCCGCCAGCTTGCGCCAGTGCGCAGTGCTCACTAACTTTTTTCGAAACACGTCCTGCTGCGCGCCCAAGGTCACTCGCGCTCATCTCAGCGGCGCGGCAGCGACGGAAATTGAGTCTTGGCCTTCGGTCACTGTCCGTCCGTGAACAAGGGTGTCTAGGCAACTTATAACCTTGCAGCGCCAAAGCATCTTCATCAATATCAATGCAATGTCTGACTTCAGCCGCACAAACTCACAATCGGTGGGGGAGCCATTCATGAAACCACTTCCAAGCCTTTAAATCGTGAGCAGCGGAACGGCCGCCAACCCAAAGCGGATGGAGAGACTTTTGTGATTCCTTTGGAAGCTCAGAATCAGTCGGAGGTCTGTCCTCACGGGACCTCCGAAAATGGCCAACATCCCGGCGAGTTCCCGGCGTCTGCGAAGGGCTGGCCCGTACATTCATGGGTTAACGCCTTAGATCCTTTGCGCGGCGCGGCCGCATTGGCAGTCGTCGTCTGCCATGCCGTCCAGCAAAGTGGATTGGCGTGGTTGCCGGTAGCGGGTCCAATTCTTCTATGGCTAGGAGCATGGGGCGTTGCGTTATTTTTCGTGTTGAGCGGGTTTTGTATTCACCTGCCGCAGGCAGCGTGTAGTGCTGACGAGCGCACGACAGACTTTCGGCGCTTTTATCGGCGTCGTGCCCGCCGGTTGCTGCCGACTCATTATGCCGCCCTGCTTCTGTCGGCCTTAACGGGCATGTTCGTTCAGACGGCATGGATTACCCGCCCGACATTCATGACGCTGGCAACACATATATTCATGGTGCACGTGTGGACGTCAGGTTTTTACAGCATCAACGCCGTGTTCTGGACTATTGCAGTCGAGATTCAGTTTTATATCTGCTACCCAGTTTATTTATGGCTTCGCAGTCGTTTTGGCTCGCTTGGAACTGTTGCGATCCTGTTTGGTTGTGGGCTTGCCATTTACGGCGTCGCGGCGACGCTTTTGACAGGAACGGGGCGCATGATAGGGGAGCGTCTATTTCTCGTGAGCTGGTGGGAATGGGCCCTCGGCGCCCTTCTGGCCGATCTTTACGTTAAGGGAAGAAGGTGTGTCCTGTCCGCGCCGCTGACTTTTCGCGGAGCACCGTTGTTTTGGCTGATAAGTTCACTTCTTCTTGGTTCACTTAATCCTCGCTCAACTATATTTCACCTCCATTGGTGTGAGTGGGCGGTCGCCGGTTGTTGTGGAGCGCTTCTTGGCTCGCTTGTGGTCAGGACTGTGCCGGAATGGCCGATGCTCGCCTACGTAGGTATCTTCTCCTATTCGATTTATCTTATGCATCCGGTGATCTTCGCGTTGCTCGTCGCGACTCCGATCTTTGCTCGTGTCCCACAAGTCGTAGAAGTTGTTGCGTTGATTGTCGTGGGCGTCGGCGGTTGCTGGTTCTTTTATCTGGTCGTAGAACGACACTTTGTCTCGAACCGAATGCGCCAAAGCCGTTGAAGCCATTCACCTAAAAGCGGCTTCCACGTTCCAGCCAAGATCCGAATTGCCGAATCTTGCTCGTTCCCGACTCATCAGTGGATCCTAATCCCTGCCCGATCTGCGGCAAGCCTTTGTGGCGCAGACGGCGGGGGCTCCGGGGCCGCGCACCGCAGATGGAATTCCGGTCATGCGAAGTACGGGTGGACCGCCATGGTCGCGCGCTGCCGCCACGCTCCGCACCCTTCTGCCGCTGCCGCTGCGATCTGACGCGCGTCTTCAGGCTTCCAGATCTCGCTGGCCTTCTGCTTCCTGCCCTATCGCTGCCGACGGTGCGGTCGGCGGATGTTTCGCTGGTGAATGATTGTTGGATTTTGATTGTTGGTTGTTGGCAACGCAAGGCCAACGGTTGTCGGAAACACAAGGCGGACGGTTCTCGGTTTTCGGTTGGCGGCAGCACAACGTGGGCACGCCCTTTGGAGCGCCTGACACTTTATGATTGCCGCCGCCCCAACTCCGTCCCTGTGCCCGGTGTGTGGGGCTGCGCTGCGGCGGGTGCGGCGCGGGCTCCTGCCGCGGTTCTGGCGGCGCCTCCGCGGTCGCGCACCGCAGATGCAGTGCCGGTCCTGTGAAGTACGAGTGGACCACCGGGGACAAGTGCTGCCGCCGGACACCACGCGCTTCTGCCGCTGCGGCTGCGATCTGACGCGCGTCTTCAAACGGGCTTGGTACTTCCAGATTCCGCTGGCTTTCGGCCTCCACCCCTATCGCTGCCGGCGGTGCGGACGGCGGATGTTGCGCTGGTAGGGGGAATGGTTATCGGTTGTCGGTTTTCGGTTGTCGGCTACAGAAGAGGTTGTTGGATTTTGGTTGTTGGTTGTTCAACGCAACTGCTGCCTGCTGCCTCCGCTCCCACCTCCCCCTGTCTCTTATACACATCTCCGAGCCCACGAGACAGGCAGAAATC
>CALEJU010000079.1 GCA_937898755.1 uncultured Acidobacteriota bacterium
CCGATCAGGTAGAATTCCGGCACCATGCCGGAGCTGTTCGAACCACCGCGCTACATCGCCATCGAGGGTCCGATCCGCGTCGGGAAGTCCACCCTGGCGCAGATTCTGGCGGAGCGGATGGGGGCGCGCCGTTTGCTGGAGCCGGACGCCAACCCCTTCTTGGAGGATTTCTACGCCGGAAAGCCGGGTGCGGCCTTCCGCACCCAGATGCATTTCCTCTGCCAGCGCTACAAGCAGATGCACGGCCAGCACACGCGCCGTCCCCTGGACCCGATCGTGGCCGATTACATCTTCGAGAAGGACAAGATCTTCGCCTACGTCAACCTGAACGATGGGGAGCTGGCGGTCTACAACCAGTATTACGACCTGTTTCGCCCCGAGGTGGGCACGCCCGACCTGGTGATTTATCTGCAAGCTTCGCCGGAGGTCCTGAAGGAACGGGTGGCGAAAAAGAATCTGCCGGCCGAGCAACAACTCTCCGACGAGTACATCGAGGAAGTGGTCAAGGCGTACGACCACTTTTTTTTCCATTATTCGTTGAGCGATCTGCTGGTCATCAACACCAGCGAGATTGACTTCGTGGAGCGCAGCGCCGACCTGCAGGAGCTGCTGCGCCGGCTGGCCGAGCCAGTGCGCGGCACGCAGTTCTTCCTGCCGCTGGGCGAGTGAGGTTGTGGGTAGGGGATAAGAAGTCGGGGATGGCGAGCACGAGCCTGCTTTTTTGGAGGCGCCGCCCCCCAAAGACTCGCCGCAGGCGAGGCGCCAAGAGGCGGTCCCACCGTTGGCGGGCCGCAGCAAAGCCGCGAAGCTTCCATCCAGGGGTGGAGGAGCCAAAACCCGGAGGGTCCCGCGCCAGCGGGAAAGCAGAAGGCCCCAGCGCCGTTGACGCGCAGATGTGTTCCCCGGTCTCGCTGTGCCCGCGAGTGCAGGGGTGAAAAGGGGATGCGATTGACCGAAGTATGGCAGCAGATGTTGGCGCATCAGGCTTGAGGCATCGCTCCGGGCAGCGGGAACCCGCACCAGCGCGACGCCCCAATGCCGGTGCCGCCGGCGCTAACCGACGAGGCCTGCAAGGTCCTGATGCAGTCGCTCGACTCTCGCTTGGGACCAGTGGCTTCCGCCTAGTTCCTTCCCCTCCTCGACAAATGGGTCCGACAGCCATTTATCGAAGAACATCCTGTTGGCCTGGAGGAAAGGCGGGTGTGCAAGCATATAACGGCGAAGCCGATTGAGTTCCGGATACAGGCGGTTCACGATTCTGGTTTCGAGGATTGATGTGATGATTTCAAGGAGTTCGGGATCACCCTTAGCAGTTGAGGCCAACGCTAAAGCGCCACCGTTATCTGCGCGCAGAACCGCGAGGAGAGCGCCAACGACCTTTTCAATACCGTCGTTCCATCTGGCCGCCACGCGGTCCGCAAGCAGGGGTGAATAGCGAAGTACTTCGTCACGGCTGATCTGAAACCACACCGGGAGAATCACCTTTTCGTTATTCGATTCGCGCGCCGAAAGTCCGTCGAGCTCTTGCTGTGGCCAGTGCTTGGCGAAAAAGCTGTGGCTAAGAATTACAATGCCGTAGCGGGACTTCCTTAGCCCTTCGTCGATCTTTTGCCTGAGGCTGTCGCCAACTGTTAAACAGAACTGATCCAGCCACACCCTCACTCCTGCCTTGGTGAGACGCGCTGCCAACGGCTCGGCGGCCTCCGCTTTGTCCTCGGAGGCATGGGAGAGGAAGACGTCATACGTCGGGGAAACCGGCTGGTTGCCACCGCTGCTGATCTTTGCCGGCTCTGACGTAGCTGCACGTCCGACTCCCAGTACGCCTTGCGCTTTGGCGCGGAAGTCGTTTGCCCTACGAAGGAGGCGCTTCGTCGCCGACGCTTGAATACCGTCCGGCGAGAGGGCGATCAATTCATCGGCTTCCAACTCCCTCGCGGCCCGCAGCAGATCTCCGCTGTTAGCAGCGAGGTATCGGATGTCGTATGGTTCCTGGACAGGGACTGGGGTGCCTAAGTCGTCGCGCGAATACCCGAGCCAGAAGACTTTCGCACGGAGGAAGTCTTGGATTGTGGAAGGCGTCGGTTTGTCTTCGGTCGGGTGCGCGAGGATCTCAACTTGTGTTTTCGATGAAAGGCGGGTTCCAACGGGATGAAACTGGATTGTGCGCGCGTCCACGGCCCGGCGGATCGCGTTGACGACGAAGCCCTCCGCCGCAGGAGCTTGCAGCGTAGGCAGTCCGAGTGAGGATTCCGCAAAGCCATCAATGTTTACGGAAACACTGCATTCGCGAGAAACCGGATTTCCAGCCCTCACCAATGCCGGAATCCATTTCACATTTCGGTCCGCAGGCGGAGGTCGAAACGGCCACTGGATCTCAACTGAGATCGCCAATCCCGATAGCGTCATGTACTCGTCGGGGTCAGGCTGTATCAACCGTGCAGCTACGCTGGCGAGGAAGTGACACATCGCTTTTTGGAAATCAGTGCTCCCCGGCAGGTCGTCGACGAAGTTTTGGTCCCACTGGTGTTTGATAATGCGGCGTGGCGTGGAGTTCGGGCGCGAGAATTCGAAGTCGCAGCGGCGATTGTCGAAGTTGCGGTGCTCCAATCTCACATTCAGCCCCGCCTCCGCTGCCAATTTGTCAAGGAGGTCGATACCGCGCTGGAATTCTGATGTCGTCATATTGTGAGTCACCTGTGCAAGGGCCTGGAGGGGTTGAACTTCAGAGCGCTCTATATTCTGCGATTCCTGATAAAACCGCAGGCGCCGCCAGCCCCTCGGCCCTGGTGTGGCCGATCCGGCAGGTACGCTCTAAAGAGGCCGGTGAACAGCTTCCCGTGATTTGGCACCTTAAGGTGAAGCAGCTCATGAACAATTACCGCTTCCTGAAATCCAGGGGATTCTGCGAGGAGGTCAAGGCTGAAGCAGAGCCGGCCGGTTGACGAGCATGAGGCCCACTTGCTCGTCATCCGCTGGATGTAGACGCCGGTGGGCTGGACGCGAATCCGCTCGGCCCAACGTTGGACCTGCGCCCGGAGCTGCCGTTTTTGCTGGTCGAGCGACATGTTAGCTTGGCCTGCGCGGCGCTTCACGCTTTCGGCACTCCATGATTGTGGCGACAATCCCAACCACCTTCTCGTCCGCTACACCCCCTTGGAGCAGGAGCTTGTAGATCTCGGCCTTCAGATCCCGCGCTTGGCTGGCGCTGTCCTGGAATGCCGGGTAGCGCTCGAACGCCTCTTCTAGCGCCAGCGCAAGGCGGCGCGCCGCCGCGATGCCGTCGCTGGATAACGCCCACATCAGCGAGAACGTCTGGGGCGGCAGGCCGCTCTCCTCCTGCTGCTGCTTCGCATCGAGATATTCCCGCACGAGCCGTTCGAGTTCGACGAGCGCCGTCCCGGTTGTCATCTGTCGATCGTCGTAGTCTTCGAGAACGCGCTCGGCGCGCTCGACGATGGAGAGCAGCGCCGGTTGGCCACCGTCGCCCGAAGCCGCCGCGACCAAGCTGCGACCGAGATTGATGACCCTCGGCGAGTCGAGCGGCTGCCCGGTCTTAAGCGCTCGCAACGTCTCCTCGTCAATGCTGACGGGCTTCATTGCGGGGGCAATGCCGGAGGCGGTAACGGCCTCTTTGACCAGCGTCTCCGTTTTCCGCATCAGATCCCGAACCAGCGCCACCCGTTTCCCAAAGGCGTTCTGCACGATCTGGTAAAGCTGGGCCAGCCGTGCATAGTCGTCCATGAAGGGGCGCAAAAAGGCGTCCGGCGAGAGAATCTCGTAGAGATCCTCCAGTTCCTCGAAGAAGCGGAGGAACGCGTCCCGCCGTTCCTTGTCTTCGAAGGCCGCGATCGCCGCTTCCACGGCTTTGTCGTCGATCACCGGCGCCCGGCAGGCGGCCAGATAAGCGGGCGCCTGCTCCTCGAACAACGTCCGCCATCGCGCTCGGAGAACGTCGATGTTCTCGATCGCCGTACCGACGACATCGGAATCGAAGGCCAGCGCCTTTTTCAAGCGCTCGAAAATGCCAACGAAGTCGAGAACAAAGCCGACCGGCTTGCGGATTCCCTTGGCGTCTTCATAAGGCCGGTTGACGCGCGCGATGGCCTGGAGCAAGGTGTGGTCCCGCATCGGTTTGTCCAGGTACATGCAGTAGAGGATCGGCGCGTCGAATCCGGTCAGTAGCTTCTCGGTGACGATCAGGATCTTCGGCATCCGGTCGGTCTTGATGAAGGCCCGCCGGATCTGCTTCTCCTGGTCATCGCTCAGGCTGTAGCGCGCCAAAAGCTCTGGATCATTGTGCTGCGATGTGTAGACGACCTGCGAGTACTCCGACGGCAGGAGCCGGTCCAGCGCCTCCTTGTAAAGCGCGCAGGCCTCGCGATCAACCCCGACGAGAAACGCCTTATAGCCGAGAGGTTCAACCGCTTGGCTGAAATGATCGGCTACGTGCTGGCTGACTCTGGCGACACGATCTCTTGATTTGAGGAAATTCTTCAGCGTGACCGCGCGTTCGAGGATCTTGTTCAACTCCTCGATGTCGCTGACGCCTTGCGCCTCGGCGAGCGTCAGGAACTCGCGTTCCAATATCTCGCCCGGTACCCGGATATCGCTGGGGGCGAGGGTATAGCGGATCGGAAGGGTCGTGCCGTCCTCGATGGCTTCCGCGATCGTGTATTTGTCCAGGTAGCCCTGCTCGTCATCGCCGCCGAAGACCTTGAACGTTCCCTGACCGTAGGCGATGCGATCAATCGGGGTTCCCGTAAAGCCGATCAGCGTGGCGTTGGGCAGGGCCGCGACCAGATAATTGCCGAGATCGCCGCTGGTGGTCCGGTGCGCTTCGTCGATCAGAACGAAGACGTTCCGGCGGGCGCTTAGGCCCGCGTCCGCGCCGTCGAATTTGTGGACCATCGAGACGATCAGCCCGCGATAGTCGGAATGAAGCAACTCGCGGAGGCGCCGCTTGCTGGTCGCGACTTCGTGCGAAAGGCCGTAGGCGCTTAGATTGCCGAAGAGTTGGGCCTGCAACTCATTCCGATCCACGAGCATGATGACGGTCGGCTTGGCCAGCGCCGGCTGATTCAGGATGAGATCGGCCGCCTTCATCATCGTCAGCGTCTTGCCCGAGCCCTGCGTGTGCCAGACCAGCCCGCGCGTCTTCTCGGGGTCCAAGGCGCGACCCACCACTTTCTCAACCGCGCGCGTCTGGTGCTGACGAAGGATGATCTTGCGGAGCTCTTCATCCTTTTGGAAGAAGACGATCCAGGACTGCAACAGCTTGAGGAAGCGTTCGCGGGCGAAGAAGCGCTTGACTTTGCGCTCGAAGTTGCCGAGCTCTTCGTCCTTCCAGTTGTAGAGACCCTGCCGGTCGAGGCTCCAGGTTGCGCCGTAGTGAAAGTCGATCAGGTGGGTCAGGTTGAAGACCTGCGGCGCGGTCATCAGCTCGGGGGTCTGCGCATGGTAGCGGCGGATCTGATCGAGCGCGTCCTCAATTCCGTTGCGTTTGGCGGCGCTTTTGGTCTCGACGACAACAACGGGGACGCCATTGGTCAAGAAGACAACATCGGCGCGGTTGCGATGGCGGTCGTTGGTGTAGCTCCATTCACTCGTGACATGAAAGGTGTTCTCAGCGGGATGGTCGAAATCCAGGAGGGTGACGTTGCGGTGGCGCTGCTCGGACTCGACATAAACTGTGCGTTCACCGCGCAGCCACGCGAGGACCTCGGCGTTGCCTTCGATGTTGTTGCGCGCGCTCTCAATCCGCTGAATCACCGCATCGGCGTTGGCGAGATCGATCACGCCGGGGTTGAGGTGAATGAGCTTGTCTCTGAGCAGCGAATACAATAGCGTGCCGCTCTCGCCCCGGCGCAGCGTCAGCGCCTGCTCGGGGGAGAGATAGACCCAACCGATCTCCTCCGCATAACGGATGAGAGGGTTTTGCACCACGTTCGCTTCAGTAAAACTGGGTCCACTCATCTCGCCTCATTCCTGGCCATTTGACCAGTTGCCGACCACCGTGATCACGTGTACACTCTGCTCAGGATTGGGCTTTCCCGGTCGGCGGGCGTGGTTCGGGTCTTCCCGAGCGCGCCCGTTTTCATTTAGGGGAAGATCTTCAAGCCGTCAACCCTCCCGTTGCGATAGAAATGTTTGGCGACGACATCCCAGGCGCGATCGCTTTTGGCGGTATTGAGGACGTGCCGGGCGCTCGGGTATGCGCAGAGGTCCGCCAACTGAATGCCGCAGACATTCGTGAGTTTGTTGCGAAAACTGAGCGGGCAGACTAATCGCTGGAAGCGCTCAGCTCGGTTGTACGGGGTTCCCTCGCTTAACAGGCGGTAAAAGCTCGCCCTTAAAGCATCGTCCTCGCGCTGCCCCCGTGCCTCGGCGATCACGGGAAGCTGCGTGGCGCCCTGGGATTCCATGAAGTGAAGAACGCGCTCAAACGTAAACTCGACGGCGACGTCGTAGGGGTTTCGAGCGCCGTCGCGGTACCGAGCGAGATGCTCGATCTTACGGATCGCCGTCGCGAAGAGGGTAAAGGGGAGACTGTCCATCAGAGCGCTCAACTCTCCGAGGAACCGCTCGCGCACTGCCGCATCGCGCAGGATCACGAAATCGCCTTCTTGTTTGCGGATATCGCGGCTATGGAGGTTCACCCCCTCGTGCGCGAAATAGCGCAATTTCAATCCCGTGATCTCCGGCACGATCCGACGCGCGTAATCCTCCCGCTTGACGATCACGGTGGAGAGCAGAAACAGCGGAAACTTCTGGTCGATCTTCGTGAGCGAGTGATCCCCGCATTCATCAAAGAAGGCGATGTATTGCGAGGCGCTCAGGCATGCGTCTGTCATGCCGACAACCTCCGCCGCCCGGTTGGCGATACGGCGCACCCATGAGCGGTCGCACGTTCGGTATACGCGCTAGGCATGCGAGGCCTCTTTGGTCTCCAGCCTCGGAAGGCGCAATTCCCCAGTCATCAATCGTTCAAGGGAAGCGGAGAAGAGGCGCGTCAGGCCTTCCCGCTTGGATCGTGAGATGGCCTCAAGGCGGTCAAGGGCGTCCAATGCTGCGGCTATTTCGCGCTGTTCAACATGCCCCTGTGCGACAGGCATCATCAGCCGGGCGATTGAGGAGCCACCTAAACGACGCGTGCCATGCGCCGAGGTTCCGATCTCGGCCTTGAGTGAGGACTTTCGAGAGATCATGGCATGCAGCAAATAGTGGGGGTTAACTTTAGCGTGCGGCAAGATGGCTTTCATATCCTGATTGAACGCCATAGGAACGTCCGCCATTGCGATCGGCACGTCCTTTGCGAGCACCATGCCCCGGACGACGATGAAAATGGTCTTTTCGGGAACGAGAAGGCATTCGTTCAGGGCTTCAGCGGATATGTGGTCGATGGTGTCCCTGAGATGAATTAACTTCATGTCCTTTGGGCTCGCCCACGGGATCGCACCCGCCCAAAAGCTCTCAGTGCTCTTGGAAGGAGTCGCGCCGCTGGCGATGCGAGCAAGTTTTTCTAGCGGCTCGACGGTCCAACTTGCGGGGAGCTGCCCAATCTCGGTTTCCTTTAGCGGTTCGCCACGAAGGCCCTCGCGGAAGAGCTTGGCCGCCGTGGCGGACTTGAGCTTGGCCAGCAGCTCGGCGCGGCGTTCTTCGATCTCGATCGCCCGCTGGAGCTGGTGCAAGAAGGTGGCGATTTGGCGCTGCTCGGAACGCTCGACAGGGGCAAGGATCGAAAGTGACTCCAAGCACGCGCGATTGACAGCCTTGAACGTCGAGCCTGTGCCCATCGCGGCGAGGCGGGGCTTTGCGCATAAGAGCGCATAGTAAAGAAAGCCGCCATCGATGCCGCATGGTCGAACTGCGGCCAAGCCACGACCGATAGCGCACTCTTCCGAAGCGATGTTAACGTCTCCCACGGGTGCCCGCACCGACACAAGCACGTCGCCCTTGAGTGCGATCTTTGAAGGGCGGCGGCACCACACGCGCGGGCACGGGTACCGCGCGCCAAAGTCCGCCTTGCCTTGGTAGAACGGGAGCCCCAGGCCCTCGCCGTTATAAGTACCTGAAGGTGGCGACTGGCCAAGAATGATTTCGACCGCGTCGGTGTCCCTCAGGCGAACCGATTCCCATGGTGCTGACATTACTCTGCGCCGCCTTCCCACCGGAATCCCAGTTTGGCGAACGCACTGGCAAGCTCCCGATTCAGCATTAGCTGCCCTTTGTCGCAGCTCGCAAGCTCATCCAGCAGGCCCTGAATATCGGCCGCCTCCATTACCTCCTGCGCCGTGACGTAACGCGATGGCGAGACGTTGTAGTCGGCTTCAACGACTGCTTCTCCCTCGACCACGCGGGCGAGGCCGTCGCGGTCGGACCAGTCGCGGTGACAGGCAACGATCTTGGCGATGCCTTCCTGCGTTAACTCGTTTTTGGGTCGACCCTTCCTGAACTCGCCGCTGGCGTTAATCATCAAGATCTGATGGCGCCGGGCTTTTGGCTTCGCCATGTTCAGGAGCATCACCAGGCCGGCGGCGGTGGTGTTGTAAAAGAGATTGTCCGGCAGCAGAACTACCGCCTCGATGAGATCCTTTTCGATGAACCAGCGGCGAATCGTCTTCTCCTTATTCTCCCCTTGGCTGCCGCTGCCCCGGCTGGCGGCGCCGGTATCGATCACCACGGCGGCGCGGCCCTTCTCGCCCAGCGAGGCCGCCACATGCTGCATCCAGGCCCAGTCAGCGGTGGAAGAGGGCGCGTAACCGCCTCTCTCTTCAAAGCGCGCCAGCGGATCGGTCTCGTAGTCTTTGGTATCGAAGTTGTCCTGGTTCCACATCGGGTTCGTGACCACGATGTCGAACGGGCGCAATTGGCTCCCATCGAGGAACTTGGGATTGATCATGGAGTTGCCCCGGACGATCTCGCCCTCCATGTCGTGGACCACCATATTCATGTGCGCAATGGCGTAGGATGATCCCGTCAGCTCCTGACCATGCAGCTTGAGCGGCCGCTTAGGCTCTTTCACCCGCTCCTTCAATGCAAGCTGGCATTTGACCAGCAGCCCGCCGGAGCCGCAACAAGGGTCATATATCTCTTCGCCCTCCCGCGGCTCCATCAAATAAGCGATCATCCAGCCGACTTCTTTCGGCGTGAAGAACTCCCCGGCGCTCTGGCCCTGGCCGGTGGCGAACTTTTGCAGGAGGTACTCGTAGGCGCGGCCGAGAAAATCCGGCTCGACGTCGTTCAACCCGAGCCGGTAGCGCGGATCGCTGAGGCCCTCGATGACCTTCCGAATCGCGGTATCGCTCAGCTCGCGCTCGCCGTTGCGGGTCTCGTTGAAATCCACCGTGTCGATCACGCCCTGAAGCCGAGGGTTCTGACGGGCGATCCCGCGCAGCGCGGTGGTGACGTGCTCGCCCAGCGTCTTCGGCGCCTTCCCCTCTGGCCACTCGAACGGCTGCCGTCCGCTCAAGACAGGCCATGTCGCTTCATCCGGAATGAAGAACCGGACCAATGAATGATCTTTCGCGATGAGTTTCCGGGCCCGCGCCTCGCCACCGAACTGCTCGGCCAAGCGCGCGACCTCATCCTCGAAGACATCAGAGAGACGCTTGATGAAGACGAGCGGGAGGATGTAGTCCTTGAACTTGGGTGCGTCCTTTTCCCCGCGGATCGAGCAGGCGGCGCTCCACAGCATCGCTTCCATGGAGCGCGTGTCCATGGGCGAGTCCCATACGCCGTCGCCGTTCGCACTCCGGCGTCTCGGTTGGCGTCGGCTGGCTTGGGCGGCCGGGGAGGGTCCGCCGGCGGGCGCTGCGCTGGTTTCAACGGCAAACTGTTGGTGCAGGTCGGAATACTTCGAACCCAACCCTCCAACGAATTGGGCGATGAGGTGGCGGACGGCGGTGTCCGGAAGCGTCTTGCCCCTCTCCCAGCGATTGACGGTTGGAAAGGAGACGTGGAGCTGGTTCGCGAATTTCGCTTGCGAAATCCCGAGCCGGGAGCGAAGCTCACGAATTAAGAGGGAGAAGTCATTCTCTGGGGGCATGTGGAACCACTCGGCACGAGATTGTACCTTATCAACTGATATGTCAAGTGATAAGTTTCGTGAGATGCGCCAGTGCACAGGTCGCAATGCGATGACAGGAACACCTTCACGCAGACCTTCAGCCCGGCCCCCCGGCTGAGACGGCGCTGAGCAGCTCATGGAACGACGACGCGCAGCACCCCTCCACGCTGCTCAGCCATGCGCACTACGATGCGTTCGGACAGGCGACCACGCCCGGGCTCGGCAACGGCGTCGCCGAGGCGCGGACTCATTTTCCCGCCTCCCAGCGTCCTTGTATTTGGCGTTACACTGTAGCCAGATCCGATCGCTTTGCGACGGATACTTTGTTGACGGTCCGCGAACTGGAGGGCTTGATCCCGGCGGGGCGTTCCCGCGGACAGGCACCACCCGATGAGCAGCTATTCCTCTCCTGAACCGCGTGCCGACGCGGCCTGCCTGAAAGTCACCGTGCCCTCCGTTCTGGCCAAGAAGCGGCGCGGCGAAAAAATCACCTGCCTCACGGCTTACGATTTCGCCTTTGCGCGCCTGCTCGATGAGAGCGGCATCGACCTCTTGCTGGTGGGCGACTCGATGGCGATGGTGGCCTCGGGCTATGAAAACACCCTGCCGATCAGCATCGAGGAGATGTTGCCCGCGGTGCGTGCCGTGCGGCGTGGCGCGCGGCGCGCGCTGGTGATTGCCGACATGCCTTACGGCTCTTACCACGTCAGTCGCGAGGAGACGCTGCGCAACGCGTTGCGTTTCGTCAAGGAGGCGGGGGCCGAAGCAGTGAAGTTGGAGGGTGGGGAAGAGCGGACCGATCTGGTGCATGCGCTGGTCGGGGCGGAGATTCCCGTCATGGGCCATCTCGGCCTGACGCCGCAGTCGCTGCACCGCATGGGCGGCTACCGCGTGCAGGGCAAAGACGAGGCGGCGGCGCAGCGACTGCTGCAGGACGCGCACGCGCTGGAAGGGGCGGGAGCGTTCGCGCTGGTGTTGGAAGGCATCCCGCGCGAGTTGGCGGCGCAGATTACCGCCACGGTCGGCATTCCAACCATCGGCATTGGCGCCGGCCCTGACTGCGACGGCCAGGTGCTGGTGATTCATGATCTGCTCGGCTTGAGTGCCCACCCGGCGCCCAAGTTCGTCCGCCAGTATGCCGATGTGGGGCTGGTGATTCGCACCGCGGCGGAGGCCTTCCGCCAGGACGTCGAGGCGGGCAGCTTTCCCTCCGACGAGGAGAGCTATCACGCCGCTCAGAGTCAGATCCCATCGCGGGCCCGCTGAGCCTGCGCGGATGCCGGGGTGTCAGTTTGCCGACAACCGACAACTGAAGCCCGACAACCCTTTATGGATCTCATCACCGATCCGGCCAACTTTTACGCCCGCTGCCTGAGCCTGCGTGCCGCGGGCAGTGTGGGCGTGGTCCCCACGATGGGAGCCCTGCATGCCGGGCACATGGCGCTGGTGGCGACCTCGCGGCAGCGGGATGCAGCGACCGTCGCGAGTATCTTTGTGAACCCGACCCAGTTCGGTCCGCAGGAAGACTTCGCGCGGTATCCGCGACAGTTGCAGCGCGACAGCGAGCTGCTGCGGGCAGCGGGTGTGCATGTCGTTTTTGCACCCGCTCCGGATGCGATGTATGCCACCGACGCGCAGACACGGGTGGACGTGGGAGAACTGGCGACGCGCCTCTGCGGACAGAGCCGTCCCGGGCACTTTGCCGGGGTCGCCACCATCGTCCTCAAGCTGTTCCACCTGGCGGTTCCCACGCGTGCATACTTTGGCCAGAAAGACGCTGCGCAAGTGGCCGTGCTGCGGCGCATGGTGCGCGATCTGAATGTGGCGGTGGAACTCGTGGTCGAGCCGATCGTGCGCGATGCGGACGGGCTGGCGCTGAGCTCACGCAACGCTTATCTCAACCCGGAGGAGCGGCGGCAGGCGCTGGGGTTGGTGACTGCGCTGCGGGCCGTCGAGGCTGCGGTGGGGACGGGATCGCGCGGGACAGTCGCCGGGCTGGAGGCCGGGCGCCAGGTCCTGCAGGCCTTTCCTGCGGTGGTTCTGGAATACCTCGACGCGGTCCATCTGGACACGCTGCTCCCGGTACCAGAGATCCTTCCTGGAACCTTGATTGCCATCGCCGCCCGCGTCGGCAAGACGCGACTGATCGACAACCTGGTCATCGCCGGCGGCAGGGTTCAGGAAACTGAGAATCCGGCAGTGCGCTAAGAGCGCAGACGACCCGAGGGCAAGGATGGCGATCCTTGCGCGGCCGACGTGGCAGCGTCTTTAGTGCGCATGCGCCGCCGCCGGTTCCCGGCTGGGGCGCAGAGCGAGACGTAGCAACAGCGGGCCGATCAACGAAGTGAGCACCGCCATCGAGATGCCGATCGAGTAATACATGTTCGGCACGGCGGCGATGCGCAGTGCCTGGCTGGCGACCACGATGCCCACCTCGCCGCGGGGAATCATGCCGAGCCCGACCAGCAGCGCGCTGCGCCGCCCCAGCGGCAACGCAGCCAAGCCGCAGGCCATCAGCTTGGTCACAATGGCGATCACTGTCAGGGCGAGAATCAGCCAGAGGGCGCGGTGATTCATGAGCTCGCGC
This sequence comes from uncultured Acidobacteriota bacterium, assembly GCA_937898755.1. Classification (GTDB taxonomy): domain Bacteria; phylum Acidobacteriota; class Terriglobia; order Terriglobales; family SCQP01; genus CALEJU01. The sequence goes on from CALEJU010000079.1 coordinate 12,654, forward strand.
GGGCTGACCTCCAGTCCAATGTTGGCGAGAAAAAAGGGCACGACGAAACTGCTGACCGCTCCCGCCTGCTGCCGCAACGGACCCGCGACCTCATCCGATTCGCTGACGAACATGCCCGCCAGAAAGGCGCCGATGATGGCGGCCAGCCCGATGTAGGCCGACATGACGGAAAAGGCGAGCAGCACCACCAGCGCGAACGACCAGAGGGGGGATTGGGCGCGCAGTCGGTTCAGGCTGCGGCTGAAACGCGGAAAGGCCGCGTGGCGCAGGAACAAGACAAGCACAAAGAAGCCTGCGACAAAGCCGACCGTTAAGAGCAGGTTGACAAGGTGGACTTGCGCGGAGGCAAAGCTGGCAAGCGTAGACAGCACCAGCAGACCGAGGATGTCGTCGAGCACGGCGGCGGCGAGGATCACCCGGCCAAAGGCGGTGCCGGCGGCGCCGAAATCGGCCAGCACCTTGGCCGTGATCCCGATGCTGGTGGCCACGAGCATGGTGCCCACGAAACGCGCCGTGATCGAGTTTTCCCCCACGCTGCGGGCGAACTCCCAGCCGACCAGAAACGGCGTCAAAACCCCGAGAAGAGCCACGCCAAAACTCAGGTAACCGTGTTCCAGGACCTCTTCTGGTTGGGTCTCGAGACCGGTACCGAACAACAGGAAGATGACCCCGATCTCGGCCATGAAATCGAGGGTGGGCGAGGGCGCAACCCAGTGCAACAAACCCGGCCCGACAAGGAAACCGGCGAGGATTTGGCCCACCAGCGCCGGCTGGCGCAGGCGCGCGAAGAGTTCTTCGCCGAGCTTGGCGGCGGCGAAGACGATCAGCAGGCTGAGGAGCGAGCGTACCGTTTCGGGGGCCATGGGGAGGTTAACAATAGCGCGGGAACGGAGGTCAAAGCGCAGGAAAAACGGAGGTGTCGCAAGCCCCGCGCGGGCCTCGTTTGGTGGCGCGCGCGGGTCAGAGGAGCCTTCAGCGAGCTTGGATGGATTTTTTACGCACCCGGAAAGGCTTCTGCTGGAAATCTTGCAGGCAAGTTCCAGCATCTAAACGACTTGCGAGTTGGCCTCGCGATTGCTTTAGAGTCACTGAGCGCCTGCCCTGCGGGGTGACGTCATGCGCAGGGTGCAGTGCCATGAGCCTGAAAATCTGTTTGCTGAGGATGGACGTGATGAGGGAACAAGCGGGAAATAAGCGGCGCGTGCTGTCAGTTGCGGCGATCATCGGACTTGCACTGCTGGCCTCACTTTGGGTTGCCTGCGGGGGCGGGTATGGGGGCGGCGGCACTCCTACCTACTCCACCACCGGGACGGCGAGCGTCAGTTTAAGCGATCCTGCGACCTGCGCCGGGCCGTCCGGTCCCTACAGTCACGTCTACGTCACCATCACTGACGTGCAGGCGAGCACGAATGCCAATGCCGGGGATAACGATCCCAGCTTTGTGGATCTCACGCCCGGTTTGAAGAGTGCACCCGTGCAGATTGATCTGCTCGGACAGGCCAACAACCAATGTTTCCTCGCCACGCTGGGTTCCAACACCCAGTTGCAGGCGGGCAACTACCAGCAGATCCGTTTCTTCCTGCTCGACAACGCGGCTGCCAGCGGACCCAACTCCAACAAGTGCGGTACGGGCGCCTTCAATTGCGTCCAGTTGACGGCCGACAACAGTATCCATACGTTGCAGCTCTCAAGCGAATCCAAGACCGGGATCAAGATCCCCTCTGGACAGATTGCCGGCGGCCAATTCGCCATTGCCTCCGGACAAACCAAAGATCTGAATATTGATTTCAATACCTGCGAATCCATCGTGATTCAGGGCAACGGCCAGTTCCGTCTGAAGCCCGTCTTGCGTGCCGGCGAGGTTGCGACCACCGCGACCTCGATCAACGGAACCGTGGTGGATGGAACGACGGGAGCGCCCGTGACCAGCGGGCGGGTACTGGTGGCAGTTGAGCAGCCCAGTCCTGGACCCAACGGCAGCAGCGTGGATCGCATCGTAATGGAAACGGCGGCAGACTCGAGCGGTAACTTCACCTTCTGCCCCTTGCCGGCCGGCAACTATGACGTCGTGGTCGAAGCCATCAACGGGACGGGCACGATTTACGCGCCCACCGTGATCACCGCGGTGCCGGTGGGAAGCGCCCTGGGCAACAATGTCAAGGTCTATGCCGGCGTCGGCTTGAACGGCATGCCAGCTTCGCTAACCGGACAGATCACGAGCAGCACCGGTAGTGCCGGGATCTCGGTGGACTTGGCGTTGTCGGCCTTGCAGCAACTGACCAACAATAACAACCTGTATGTGACCATCCCCTTGGCGCAGCAGAATGCCGGGGTGGCATCGCTGGCCACGGCGGCCGGATCGAGTTGTGCGACGGGCACCGACTGTGCCAGCTACACGCTCTCGGTGCCCGCGGTCCACGCCACAGTGGGCGCCTTCGGCGGCACGCTGTCACAGAACAACACCACGCCGGTCAACTACACGGTGGAGGCGCAGAGCTTCATCGCCGGTTCCGGCAACAAGCCCGACTGCACCACCTCCGATCAGTTTGCGACCGCCGTGCAGGCTTCCCCAGGGGCCACCACCACGGCGCAGACGTTTGCCTTTGTCGGCTGTTCGTAGGAAGAGGTAGGGGGTGGGGGGTCGAAGGCCGAAGGCATGCGGTGTTCGCGGCCTTCGGCCCTCCTCGTTCTTGGTTGTTGGTTGTTGGTTTTTTGAAGCGTATTGCCGCGCGGGGAACAACGTGCGTACGCGAAACCGCCCTTCGTTCCTCCCTACCCCCCACCCCCCACGAAGCTCTTCCCGTGCTCTTCGCGGCCGCGGGCGATCACGACGGCGGCACACAGAATTGTGCAGATCTCGAACACGGCCATGGCGCGCGCATAGCCGATGTGGTCGCGCAGCAAATACTCGACGGTGTTGGTGGGTGCGGCAAACAAGATTCCCAGTTGGTAAGCGAGGCCGGGCAGGAGCCCGCGCACCGCGTCCGGGGCGAGTTCGTTGAGGTGCGCCGGAATGATGCCCCACGCGCCCTGCACGCCGACTTGCATGAGGAAGGAGCCGCACACCAACACTCCCAAGCGGCTGCCGAATGCCCACAGCGGAATGACCAGCAGGGAAACACCCAGGGCCAACAGCATGCTGTGTCGCCGCCCGAACCGTTGCGAGAGGTGTCCGAAACAGATCGCCCCGAGGATCGCCCCCACGTTGTAAAACATCGCCATGTAGCTGACCCTCGAGTCCGAGAAGTGGTGCACGCTCTTCAGGAAATCGGGGTAGAGGTCCTGCGTGCCGTGCGACAGGCACATCATGAGCGTCATCAGCAGAACAAGTCCGGCGAACTGCCGACCGAAGCGGCCCACGGCGCGCCAGATCTCACCCAGTGACTGCGCGCGGTGCTGCAGCCAGGCGGCCGACTCCGGCACATGGCGCCGGATATAGAACGCGAGTAGCGCGGGTGCGCCGCCCGCCCAGAACATCATGCGCCAGCCGTTGACGCCGAAGTTGGGCAGGATGAATCGAGCGGCGACGGCGGCCAGCAGATAGCCCATCGAGTAACCGCTCTGCAGCACGCCGGAGAGGACGCCGCGCCAGCGTGGCGGAGCCGCCTCCATCGCCATCGAGGCGCCCACCCCCCACTCGCCGCCCATTCCGATGCCGAACAAGATGCGCAGCAGCAGGAAGCTGAGGTAGTTGGGCGCGAAACCGCAAAGCAGTTCCACGACGGAAAAGAAGATGACGTTGGCCATCAAGGGAATGCGGCGTCCGTATCGGTCGGCGAGCATCCCGAACAGCACGGCACCCAGCGGGCGCATGGCCAAAGTGGCGGTGATGGTCCAGACGATGGCGCCCTTGGAAACGACGAAGTGATCGGCAAGGCGCTGCACCAGGAAGACGACGGCGAAGAAGTCGAAGGCGTCGAGCGTCCAGCCAAGGAAGCTGGCCGCCATGGTATGGGCCTGCTGACGCGCGGTCAGGCCGGAAGAAGTGGAAGCCGGGGTGGAAGACACTAGCGGCGAAGGTACACGAAAGGCAGGGCGGCGGGGAAGGGCGATGGTCGAGGGCGGTTCGGTCGCCGCAAGGCGAGAGCACCACTCCGAGCATCTGCGGCTGACGCTCGGACCGTCAGCAACCCGGCTGGCGCCGGGTTCCGAACCGCGCCCCATCGGTGCGGGGAGCGTCGCCTGTTTTTCGCCCACGGCGGGGAAGGGCAATGGCCGAGGGCGGAAGGCCGAGGGCCTCTCACCGCCTACTCCCCTCCGCCTACCTTCACCACCGGGCGTTGCACTAAGCGGGCTTCTGGCAGGGCTTTATAGAAGGGATCGAGCGGGTAGCAGCCCGAGATCAATCCCTGCCGTGGCGCCGTGGTGCAGTCGGAGAAGGTCCGACAGAGGCGCTTGCGCTGCAATTTGCCCGAGGTAAGGACGTCACGGGGCAGATCCGGATAACTGAGCACCATTCGCCCCAGTCCCACTGCATCGCACCAGCCGGCACGCACCACGGCTTGCGCCACCTGTGGCAGGAATTCCTGCAGGTAGCTCCAGCCGGAGGAGACCACGGTCATCTCCGGGACCGCCGCTTTGAGATCGCGCGCGGCCTGTAAAAGGCGGGCTACCCCCACCAGCGGGTCCTCCGGAGGCAGGTAGCCGTCGCTGGGCGGGAACAGCGCCGGCCGTTGAATGTGTGGCGTGTAGTAGGGGCTGCCGGCGCTGACGTTGACGAGTCGAATTCCCAGGTCCACCAAGTCATGCAGCAGTAGCTTGGCCTCGTGCAGGTCGGGTTGCGTCGGATCCGCGGCATTCACGCCGAAGCCATGCGCATAGGTTCCCGTCATGCAGGGAATACCACGTCCGCTGGCAGGGTCCTGCACATAGGGGACGAGGTCGAAGGCACTGAGGCGGACGGCGATGCCCAGCCCCGGCGCCGCGCTCCGTACCGCGGCGATGCACTCGCGCAGGAACCGCGTGCGGTTTTCGAATGGGCCGCCGTAGCGTCCCGTGCGTTGCCGTGCTCCCAGAAACTCATGCCCCAGATACCCGTGACAGCATTTCAGATCCACGAACTGGAAGCCGCCCTGCTGCGCAAGACGGGCGGCGCGCGCAAAGGCATCCACGAGGGCGCCCACCGCTTCGTCAGGCAAAGGCTCGGCGGTGAGTCCCACCTTGGTGTCGAGCCAGGGATGGCGGCAGGCCACAACGGGTTCCAGGCGGGTTTTGTCGTGCGGCCGCGCAAAACGTCCGGAGTGCGTCAACTGCAGTCCGACCAGCAGGTCGTCGGTGCCGTCACCCAATTCTTGGTGGGCTTGGAGCAGCAGCGTGCGCAGGGCTGCAATCTCCCCCACCGTGTCTTCATTCAGGAGAAGCTGGTTCGGGTTGGCGCGTCCTTCTGGGACAATGGCGACGGCCTCGCCCCCCCAGATGAGCTTGGCTCCGCTCCCTCCGAAATGGCGCCAGCGGCGCCGCGTGAAGTCGGAAGGACGGCCATCGACAGTGCCATCCCAGCCTTCCATGGGCTGGATCGCGAAGCGATTGCCCACGGCATGAGCCGCCCCCTCCATCTCGACCGTCAGCGGGGCAGCGAGCGGCGAATGGGGCGCTGGCTCGATGGCGGCATCCATCGGCAGGGGCCAGCCCAGCCCGTCCAGGTGACGGGCTAACGCTGCCGCATCCGGGAAGCTGGCCACGCGCGGAAAGCTCATGCGCCAGCCATGATATCGAAGCAGGCGAGCACCGGTGCCCGCCGTGACTCGGGAGCAGCCTCCCATTTGGGGTCACAATCAAGAGGTCGACACGAGGGGGGAAGTTTGAAGCGACGCGTCGTGGTGACGGGAATCGGGGCCATGAGTCCGAACGGCATGGGACGCGAGGCCTTCTGGAATGCCACCCGTGCCGGCACCAGCGGCATCAAGTTCGTCCCGGCGCTGGACCGCCCGGAGATTCCCGCCAAGATCGCCGGACATATCGCCGACTTCGACGCCACGCAGTTCATGGACGAGCGCGAGCTGCAACATGTCAGCCGCGTCGTTCCCCTGGTGCTGGCGGCCAGCGGCGAGGCCCTGGCCGACGCGGGCATTGATTGCGAGCGGCTGACCCTCGAGGAACGCCGCAAGATTGCCGTCGTGCTGGGGTCGGGCGGCGGTTCCCTCGAGTTCGTCGAGAAGCAGTTCGCGCTGCACTTCAGCGGGCACGACAAGCGCTGCAGCGTCTACACCATCCCCTCCGCGACGCTGGGCACGATCGTCAGCGAGATCTCGATGCGCTTCGGGCTGCGCGGCTTCAGCCACCTGCTCTCCACCGGCTGTGCCTCCTCCACCGACGCGCTGGGCTATGCCAAGCAGTCCATCCAGGCGGGGGTGATTGATACCGTCGTGGTGGGCGGCGCGGATGCCCCCATTTCGCCGTTGATCGTGCAGGCCTTCACGCTGATGAAGATCCTGACCACTGCGTGGAACGCCGCTCCCGGACGTGGCTCGCGTCCGTTTTCCGGCGATCGCGACGGTTTCGTGGTGGGGGAGGGGGCGTGGATGTTCGTGCTCGAGGATTACGAGAAGGCGCGGGCGCGCGGGGCGAAGATCTACGGCGAGATCTCCGGCTACGGCTCGACCTGCGAAGCCTACCACCGCGTCCGCCTGGATGAGAGCGGTGAAGAGCCGGCACGCGCCATGGAGATGGCGATGGCGGAAGCCGGTGTCGAACCGGCGCAGATCGGATACATCAACCTGCACGGCACCGCGACCGTGCTGAATGACCGCATCGAGACGCGCGCCGTCAAGCGCGCCTTCGGCAGCCATGCGTACCGCCTGGCGGGCTCGGCCTTGAAGTCGCTCATCGGCCACCCACAAGGCGCCTGTGGTTCGGCCAGCGTCGCCGCCACGCTGCTCGCCATGCGCGACGATTGCCTGCCGCCGACCATCAATCTTGACGTGCCCGACCCGGAGTGCGATCTGGACTACATTCCGCACACGGCGCGCAAGCTACAGATCGAGCATGCGCTGTGCAATTGCATCGCTTTCGGTTCCAAGAATTCCGCCCTGGTGCTGTCGCGCGTGAGCTGACGGGTGCAATTCGGTCGGGGTTGGGAGAGCCGGAGGCGCCCGGCCTGAGCAGTGCCGGGTTTCGAACGCCGTACCACCTCTTCGGTCATGCGATACGCCCCCGCCAACGAACGGCTTGACCATGACCTGGGAACGCCCGAGGAGATCGCCGCCAGCTTGCGCGACCTGTGGTGGTTCAACCGTTGGCTGGGCGGGGTACAGATGCAGCGCCGTCTTTGGAGCCGCTTGCTGCGGTGCCGGCCAATGATGCGAATCCGAATCTTGGATGTCGGAACCGGCACCGGCGAGTTGGCCGCCACCACCGCAACGTGGCTTGATGCACAAGGAGTGCTTGCCTCGACTGTGGGTCTGGATCGGAAGCCCGGTCACTTGAGGCTTGGGACAGTACCAGGCGTGGCGGGTGATGTCCTGGCCTTGCCGTTCGCTGCGCGCAGTTTCGACGTCGTGAGTTGCTCGCTCTTTCTGCATCACTTTCGTGGCGAAGCCGCACGCCGGATGCTGGCTGAGATGCTCGTGACGGCGCGGCAGGCGGTCATCATCAGCGACGTGGCGCGCGCCTGGATTCCGTATGCGGCGGTGTGGCTGATCAGCCGACTGGGGATGTCGCGCGTGACGCAGTTCGATGCACCGGCGAGCATCCGCCAGGCCTATACGGCGTCGGAACTGTGCCAGCTCGCCGCCAGTGTGGGCGCCGCAGATTTCGAACTGGTGCGCTTGTTTCCCTTCAGGCTGGGCTTGATTCTCTATCCGCGATCGCAGGCGAGCGAGGAGCGATAAGCGATGAGTGCCGAGCCAGCGCAAGTCAGTCCGGCCGGCGAGGGCGTGGCCGCCTCGATCTACGACCTTGCCGTCGTGGGCGGCGGACCGGCCGGCTGTGCCGCGGCGTGGACGGCCGCGCGAGCCGGCCTGCGCGTCCTGCAGTACGAGCCCGACCAATTCCCGCACGACAAGGTTTGCGGCGAGTTCATCTCTTCCGAGGCGCACGCATTGCTGGGTGCCATGGTTCCCGAGACCGCGCAGCGGGCGGTCGTGGTGCGTCACGCCGAGTTTGTCGCCCCGGGGGGCGTGCGGCGCCGGTTCCAATTGCCGCAGCCCGCGCTGGGTCTGTCCCGACTCTCCTTGGACGCCGCATTATGGGCGGCAGCACGCGCGGCCGGGGTGACGCAGCATGCCACCCGTGTTCAAAACGTCGAGCACGACAGCACTGGTTTCCTGGTGCGCTCCGATGGCGTCGCCCTCCGCGCGCGCGCGGTCATTGTTGCAGCGGGACGCTGGTGGAGCATTGCCGGGCTGCGCAGTGCCGTCGAAACGGCGGAAACCGGGGGGCCGTGGTTGGGCGTCAAGGCTCGCTTCCGTCAACTGGAGCGCGCCGGCCTGACGCCCGCGGTTGAGATGTTTTATTTTCGCGGCGGCTACTGCGGCCTCGCCCCAGTCGAAGACGGCATGATCAATGCCTGCTGCCTGGTGCATCGCAAGTACGCCGGAAGAGTGGTCGAGGCGCGCGACTTTGCCGCCTGGATGTCGCAGGTGGGTGGCAGGGCGCTGCGCCAGCGCCTGCGGGGCGGGAAACAGGTCACCCCGACGGTGACCACGGCGCAAGTCCGGACTGCTCCCAAGCACGCGATGTTGGGAGGCGTTCTGCTGGCCGGGGACGCGGCCGGCTTCCTTGATCCCTTCACCGGAGACGGTCTCGCCATGGCGCTACGCAGCGGCGAGCTGGCCGGAAAGCACGTGGCCTCCCACCTGCAGGCGCACCTGGGACAAGCCGCGTGTCTGGAGACAACTGCGCAGGCGTATGCGGCAGAGTTGCGCGCGTCAGCCGCAACATCCTTTGCCACGGCACGGTGGCTGCGCCGTATCGTCCTCGCGCCTGCCTGGGTTCAGAACGCCGCTGCCGCCGGTCTGCTCATTCCCGCCGTAGCCCAGCATCTGGTGAAACGAACGCGCTGGCAGGGTTGAGATCCAGGGCAGGCAAGCCTGCCCCCTGCAACAACCAAAATCCAACAACCGACAACCGGCCAACTACCGTCAATCAATCCGGATGTTTCCCGACCCCGTGGTAGCCGTAAGCTGGGCGTCGGCACTCTTGATGACGCCGTGCAAGTCGTGGTGGTTCACCGCTCCGGTCAGGGTGATCGGCAATGAGGTGGTTACCGTGCCGGAGCCGGTGTGGGCGGAGACTTCCGCCGCAGTGGTTGTGGGCAGATCGAGGTCGATGCTGCCCGAAGCAGCTTCAAGGTTCCAGCGGCTGCCGGAGGGCATGCTGCCGGCCGCGCGGATGTGGCCGCTGCCGGTGTGCGCCGTGAGGTCCGAGTGAATGCCGTTCAACTTGATCGAACCGCTGCCGGTCTGCGCGTCCACGGCCCCACCGGCGCCGTCCACGGTGACGTTGCCGCTGCCGCTCTGAGCTTTCACCGCGGCGCCCGACTGCAGCACCTCGATCGAGCCGCTGCCGGCGCGGGTGGTGAGCGCACCCGCGACGTGGTTAATGTGGACGTTCCCGCTCCCGGTGGTGGCGGTCAGCCCGTGTTGCACGCCGGAGATGGTGAGGCCGCCGGAGCCCGTCGAGGCGCTGACCGGGCCATCGAGGTCGGCCACCACGATGTTCCCCGAGCCGCTGGCGGTCTGCAGCTCGGTTTGCTGCGGGGCGCGGACCTCGTAGGAGATGCTGATGTCCCGCTGCGCTTCACGTGACAGCTTGCCGATCTCGATCTCATTACCGTGTTGCACCACCGGCGGGTTCTGCTCGATGGCGCGCACGCGCTCTTCCGAACGACCGCGGATGTGAGCGACGATCGAGACGCGCTGCGCGTCACCGCGGGTGACATGCACGCTACCCGCGCCGGTCTGCACCTGCAACCGGACCGGGCCGTTCACCGTGAGGGTGCGCTCGAAGGAACCTTCATGGTTGAAGGTTTCTCCCCAGTGCCCGGCCGTGAAGTTGGCGAAGCCGGAAATGGCAAAGAAGATGCCGAGCACGGCGGCACCCAGGATCAGGGTCTTGGCGAGGTGAACGAAAGTGCGCATGATGAGAACTCTCCGCTGCGGACAGGGGGATAGACGGAGCACCCCACGCAGGGTAAGTACGGAATTGTGGGGAGTTTTGTTCCGTCGCGAATGGGTTTTCGGTTGTCGGCAACAACAACCGCGGGCGACGTTGCGCCGATGATCCCGTAACCCAGCGACAGCCGGGCCCGGCGGACATGGCTCGACGACACCCCGGGTTCCGCGCCGGCAAGGCGCGTTGCGCCTTGCCGGCGTGCGGGCGACGAAGTGCCCCGTGTATTGTCACGCTCAACGCCTTACGCTCCACGGCTTCGCCCGGGGCGGCCGGTGTTGCTCTTGAGTTTTGCCGAAAACCGAAAACCGAAAACTGACAACCGATGACCGCTCGACAACCGACAACCGTTAGCGCCGCCGCGCCCCCTCCGTTACAATACGAGGCCGCCACCGTCCCCTCCTGTTTCCAGAGCCGCCAGCCATGCACCGCCTGCACGCACGCGCCTGCGCCAAGATCAATGTTTCGTTGAAGATCCTCGGCCGGCGGCCGGACGGGTTCCACGAGTTGCGCACCGTGTTCCAGACCGTGCAGCTCGCCGACCGGCTCACCTTTCAGTTCTCTGCCGGGCGCGGCGTCCGCTTGGAGTGCCCGCCGACGGCCGCTGCCCCGGATGTGCCGGACGGGGCGGAGAACCTGGCATATCGCGCGCTCGAGCTGGGCTGGGAGGCGTTCGGGATCGGCGGCCAGGTAGTTCTGCGGCTTGAAAAGCGCATTCCGACCCAAGCCGGCCTGGGTGGGGGATCGAGTGACGCCGCAACCGTGCTGGAAGTGTTGGCGCGGCGGGCGCGGCGGCGGCCCCCGGACGCACGACTTTGGGAGTTGGCGGCGGCCTTGGGTTCCGACGTCGCCTGCTTCCTGCTCGGCGGCACGGTGCTGGGTCTCGGACGGGGCGAGGAGACGTATCCACTGCCCGATCTGCCGCGCTGGTCGTGCCTGCTGGCCATGCCGCCGACGGGAGTGGCCACGGCGGGCGCGTTCCGCGCCTGGGATACGCTGCACCCGACGTTATTGACGGGGCAGCCCCGCTCCAGTACACTTTACGAGTTCTGTGGCTCAGTGTATCGAGCCCTGCCGGCGTCGCGCCCTGGGCGCGGCCACGGCCTCCTCCCCGGAGCGCCGCATGTCCAAGCCGGAATCGAAAACGACTTCAGCGAAGTTGTCTTCCCTTCCCACCCGGATTTTGCGCGTCTCCGTGCCCGCCTTCTGAAGGCGGGGGCTCGCGGAGCAGGTCTGAGCGGCAGCGGAGCAGCGCAGTTTGCGCTGTTTCCGGACCGCCGAGCGGCCCTGGTCGCCGCCGGCGGGCTGACCGGCTTCCGAACCTGGGTCACGCGGTTTGTGACGCGGCGGGAGTATCAGCGCGAGTGGGTGCGTCCGACCGATTGAGGGCGCAGGGGATGGGTTTATTGGGGCGTCGTCCAATGGCAGGACTCATGCCTTTGGAGCATGCTATTTAGGTTCGAATCCTAACGCCCCAGCCAGGAATATCAGCGAGGAGTGACGCGGCGGCGGACCGGCACTCGACCCCAAAGGCAACTGTGGCAACGGGAACCCGGATGAGCAAGCAATCTCCCAGCCCCGCGACGGCGGACGGCACCCCTTCCGGCGACGGGAGCGAGGCCGTGAAGCCGGCGCCGGTGCTGCGCAAGGGAAGACGCGAGGAGAAACTCAAGGTCTTTACCGGCACCGCCAACCCGGCCTTGGCCGACGAGATTTGTGAGCATCTGCAACTGCCGCGCTCGCAGTGCCATCTGGCGCGTTTCAGCGACGGCGAGACATACGTGCAGTTGCTGGAGAACGTGCGCGGAGCGGACGTGTTCGTCGTGCAGCCCACCAGTGATCCGGTGGACGTGCATTTGATGGAGCTGTTGCTGATGATTGACGCCTTGAAGCGGGCCTCGGCGCACCGGATCACGGCCGTCATCCCCTATTTCGGCTATGCCCGGCAGGACCGCAAGGACAAGCCGCGCGTGCCGATCTCCTCCAAGCTGGTGGCCGACCTGCTGACCGTGGCGGGCGCCAGCCGGGCGCTGACCATGGACCTGCATGCCCCCCAGATCCAAGGATTTTTCGACATCCCGGTAGACCACCTGTTTGCCTCTCCGGTGCTGGTGGACCATTTCAAAAAGCTGGAGCTACCGGACTTGACCATCGTGTCACCGGACGCGGGCGGGGTGGAGCGGGCGCGCTTTTTCGCCAAGAAGATGGATGCCGCGCTGGCCATCGTGGACAAGCGCCGCGTCGCCATGGACATCAGCGAGGTCATGCACGTCATCGGCGAGGTGGAGGGGCGCACGGCGCTCATCTTGGACGACATCATTGATACCGCGGGTACGCTCGTCAAGACCGCCGAGGCTTTGTTCGAGAAGGGCGCCAAGCGGGTACTGGCCTGCGCCTCGCACGCCGTGCTGAGCGGTCCGGCGATTGGCCGGATTCACAACAGCCAGTTGGAGCAGGTGGTGGTGACCAACTCGATACCACTCTCGGTGGCGGGTCGGAATGAGCCGCGCATCCGCACGCTGAGCATTGCCGGGCTGCTGGCGGCGGCCATTCGCTCGATCCACGAGGAGACCTCGGTGAGTTCGCTGTTTATCTGACGGGTTACGACCGCCCCGGCCCCGGCGTGACCCGGGCGACGGGCACGATTTTGCTGGAAGGACGGAGTTATGGCGATTGAAACGAAAGTGAACGCGGAGTTGCGGGAGGGACGCGGCAAGGGCCCGGCGCGCCAGTTGCGCATGGCGGGGAAAATCCCGGCGGTGCTCTACGGTGCCGGCGGCGAGGCCGTCTCGTTGGCCCTGGTACCCAAGTCGATGGGTGCCATCCTGCGCTCGCAAGCCGGGCACAACACCATCTTTGAGTTGAGCGTGACGGGAGGCGAGACCATCGCCGCCATGATCGTTGACTGGCAGCGCGATCCCATCAAGGGACAACTGCTGCACGTGGACCTGAAGCGCATTGCCATGGACCGGAGGCTGCGCGTCAAGGTGCCGGTCCATGCCGAGGGCGAGGCGGCCGGCGTCAAGACGATGGGCGGCATCCTTGATGTGGTGACACGCGAGATCGAGCTGGAATGTCTGCCGGGCGACATTCCGGAGTTCGTGGTGGTGGATGTGAGCGCCCTGACGCTCAACCAGAGCATCCGCGCCGGCGAACTGCAGCTGCCCGCGACCCTGCAGCTCATCACCGATGCCGACCGCGTCATTGTGCACGTGGTGGCGGTGAAGGAAGAAGTGGTGGCGCCGGTGGCGGAAGTGGCGGCCGCGACCACGGCGGCCGAACCGGAAGTCATCAAGAAGGGTAAGGGCGAGACCGAAGAGGCCCCGGTGGAAGAGGGCAAGAAGGAGAAGAAGAAGTAGCCGGCGCCGGGGGCCGGGTGACCCGCGATGCAGGCGGCCATTCCCAGTACGGACGCTGCGGCCGGGCTGCGCTGCATCGTCGGGCTGGGCAATCCCGGCCCGGAGTATGCGGCCACGCCGCACAACTTCGGCTTCGAGCTGGTCGACGAGCTGGCCCGCCGCGCCGCCACCACGTTGCGGCTGCACGAGTGCCAGGCGCTCACCGGGCGTGCGGTGTGGAAGGGTCAGGCGGTGCTGCTGGTGAAACCGCTGACCTTCATGAATTTGAGCGGCGTGGCGGTGCGGCAACTGCTCGGCAAATACGAGCGGACGCCCGCCGACCTGATCGTGCTCTACGACGATGTGGACCTGCCGCTGGGCGAGATCCGCATCCGGGAGCGGGGCTCGGCGGGGACGCACAACGGCATGCGTTCGCTGCTGGCCAGCCTGGGAACGGCGGAGTTTGTGCGGGTACGGCTGGGCATTCACCCGGCCCACCCCGTGGACGTGGGGCGGTACGTATTGGCCCCGTGGCGCAAGGCGGATCGCGAGCAGGTCGGCGAGGTGTGCGGCCGCGCCGCCGATGCGGTGGAGATGATTTTGAGCGAGGGCGTCAGCAAGGCCATGAGCCTGTTCAACGCCCGTCCGGAAGCGCCCGGCAGTCCGGCCTGAGCCGGAACCGGAGCGCGGGCGTGAGGGAGAAACAGAAATGATCAAACGAACCTACGAGCTGATGTTTATCGTGCGCTCCGACATGCCGGACGACGAGGCGGACAAGCTGGTGAACGGCTTCGAAACCGTGCTCGTCCAGGCGGGCGGCAGCCTGCGCAAGGCGGAACGCATGGGCAAGCGCCGCCTGGCCTACCCGATCGATGGTTTCCGGGACGGCAACTACGTGCTGTTCGACCTCGAGGCACCGCCCGAGGCCATCGTGGAGCTCGAGCGCCGTCTGCGGGTGAGTGAGCCGGTGATCAAGTTCCTCACCGTGCGCACCGACGAGACCGACAAGCGGCTGAACAAGGACCGCAAGCGCCGCGAAGAGCGCTTGAAGAAGAAGCCGGCCCCGCCTGCCGCACCGGCACCCGACATTCTGCCGGCCAGTCCGGCGGAAGAGACGGGCGCCCCGGCGGTGTAGTCCGGACCGATCAGAACGGAGAATTCTTATGGAAAATCGCAGCAGTGAAGGCCGCCGTCCCGGTGGGCCGTCTGGTCCGGGTGGGTCGGGCAAGCCCGGCATGGGCCCCAAGAAGCAGTACTTCCGCCGCCGCAAGGTGTGCAAGTTCTGCGTCGAAAAGATCGACAAGATCGACTACAAGGACAGCCGCATGCTGTCGCAGTTCGTGGCAGAGCGGGGCAAAATTGTGCCGCGGCGCATCACGGGTACCTGCAGCGCCCATCAGCATCGGCTGACGCGTGCCATCAAGCAGGCGCGCAATATCGCCCTGCTGCCCTTCGCCACCCCGATCTAAGCGGCAGCAATCGTGGCTCGGAAGGACCGGCGATCCGCCGGCCGCGAGCGACTTGGAACCGTGCCGCCCGTGCAGGATTACCGGAGAATTTGTCATGGAAGTCATCCTCAAAGAAGATGTGTTGAAACTCGGCCGCCGCGGCGAGGTGGTCAAGGTCGCCGACGGCTATGGCCGCAATTTTCTTCTGCCCCGCAAGCTGGCCATCGCCGCTTCGCCCGCCAACCTGCGCAACATCGAGCAGATGCGCGCCTCCGCCCAGCGCAAGGACGCCCAGGACGTCAGCGCGGCCGAGGCCGTTGCCGCGCAACTGGGGTCGGTCGAACTGACGTTCCATCGCCGGGCCGGCGAGAAAGATGTCCTGTTCGGTTCGGTGACCGCCATGGATGTCGCCGAGGAGCTCGAGAAGCGGGGCTTCAAGGTGGACCGCCGCCGCATCGAGATTCACGAACCGATCAAGACCCTCGGTACCTTTAAGGTGACCGTCGACCTGCACTATCACGTCAAGGCGCAGGTCGCCGTCCACGTGCAGCGTGAAGCGACGGAAGTAGTCGAAAAGTAGGCGGTACGCGGTGGAGTGCGGATGGTCGACAGAAGGGCGTATCAGCCCGCCTGCCGGCTTGCGGTCTCCCGCGTATCAAGTGCGCTCTGCCTGACGTTGCGCCTCCCCCCTTGCGGTGCTAGACTCCGGCCATCGAGAGCTGTGGTACGGAGGCTGCAATGTATTTACTACGCCTTCCGCTCGCCGAGTTGCTTCTGGTCGTCTGGGCGGCATTCACCTCCGTCCTGCTTCTCCTGCTCATCTGGCGAGGGGTGATTGCCATGCACGAGGATGACTGTCTCTTCCTCGACGACGCCGAAGAACATCTGCGCAAGGAACAGGCGGAAGTGCAGATGCGGCTGAAACGACTCACCCCCTACATCCAAACGCTGAGCGCGATTTCGGGCGCCCTGATCCTGGTGATTGCCGGAATCTGGGTGTACCGCGGCATTGTGAATTTTTAAGGTTGTCAGTTGTCGGTTGTCGGTTGCAAGTACGGCTGGCAAGCGTTCCACGGCGCGCGACGTGGATCGTAGAGCGTGTGGGGCATGATCGGCGCGGCGCGCTAAAATCCAATAACCAACAACCAACAACCGTTCTGTCGGCAACCGTTCAGCCGCGCAGCCGGGCCAACTCTGCGGCTGGCAGCGGCCCATCTTGAAATAGCCGAATCGCGGCGAGGCCGGCGGCTCCTGCAGCGCGGCATGAGGCCGCGTTTTCCAGCGTGACGCCCCCCAGCGCGAGGACGGGGATCGTCACGTCGCGGAGGCTGCGGAAGGCCGAAAGTCCCAGCGGCGGCCCCATAGCCGCCTTCGCGGGCGTGGCAAATACCGGACCCAGAACACAAAGATCGGCGCCCTCGGCTGCCGCTGCCTGCACGTCAGCCGGGCTATGGCAACTGCGGCCGATTATCAACCCGGCGGGCGCCAGACGCCGCACGGCGCCGGTCGGCAGACCATGAGAGGGAAGGTGCACGCCGTCCGCGCCCGTGGCCAGCGCGACATCGAGGCGGTCGTTGACCAGTACGCGCGTGGGGCGCGCGCCGGCCCGGGCGATCTTCAATACCTCGGTCACCAACTCGGCCAAGGCGCGGCCGGAGAGGTCGCGTTCCCGCACTTGGATCCAGTCGACTCCCGCAGCGGTGACGCGGCGCACGCACTCCAGCAGGGGAAGGGTTCCCCCCAGCGCCGCACGGTCGGTGATGTAGTAGAGAAACACGCGTCAGTTTCGCCGTACGGTCAAGAGTGGGCCCTGCGTTCGACCTCGACCGGCAACGTTCTCACCGTCCCGCGACTTCGCCGGTACCAAACCAGAGGTTGAGCAATCCCAAGCTGCTGACGGCGCCGCGCATGGGGCGGCTCAGCATCCAATAACGTGCGGCGGGGAAGTGGGCAAGCACGGCGTTGTGATCCCAGAACGGCGTCCACGGAACGATCAACAGCAACAGCCCGAACTCCAAGCTGAGCACGATCTCCACCGCCAGCAGGATGCGCTGCCAGCGACGGGCGGCGTTTGCGGACGCGGGGGACAAGGGGGAGCCGAGCACGTTCATCCGCGCGACCCCGTCCCGGCGGCCTGCAGGCGCCGGACGCACTCCGCCACGTCCTGGTAGTCCACGTCGGTGGCATAGACTTGGCGGTAATATTGCAGCGCTTCCGGCTTGCGATCGAGCGATTCCAGCAGGCTGGCCAGTTCGTAACGGATGCCGAGCGAGTCATGGGCTGGAAGCGCGGCAGCTTGCAGGGTGGTCTCATACCACTGCACCGCCAGCTCCGGCATTCCCTGCTCCTGGAAGCACATCGCGATGGTGGCGCCGCAGCTGAGCAACCGCGGCGCCGCGCTGCCCAGGCTGCGCCATGCGGCGAAAGCTTTCTGCAACTCGGCAATGGCCTCTTCCAGCAGGCCCATCTCACGGTAGGCAACGCCCATGTTGTAGCGCGCCTCCGGGTTGGAGGCTCCAGGATCCGCCTTGTTTTCCAGCGTCGAGCGAAACTCCTGGAAGACGCTTCCCATGGGCGAGGCCGCACCGGGCGCAGCGACGGGTTCCGGCATAGGCGCTGGGGTGGGGAAATGGAGGTCGCTGAGAGGCGAGGCCGCCGGCGCCGCGCCGCCTCTCAAGCCGGCCAGCAAGTCGTCCAACAGGTCGCCTGAGCTCGAGCTCTGGGTTGAAGTCGCGGCAGTCGCTACCGGATCGGGACTGGGCGCCCAGTCCGGAGCTGGAGGCGTCAACTCGTCGAGGTTCAGGTCAACCACGTCTGGCGCAGCGTCCTCAATTGCGAGTTCTGGTAATGCAAACTCGGGAAGCGCCGGCTTCGGGGGTGCCGGAGCAGCCGACTGGGAGGTGGTAACGGCGCCCAGAGCGAAGGCAACGGGAGGCAGTGAGTCGGCCGCGGTTTCGGCGGACGGGCTCAGGTCGAACCCAGCTGCTTCGGTCTGAGGAGACTCCTCCTCCGGGGTCAGCAGTTCAATGCTGTCAATCTCGTTGACCGCCGGGTCGGGCTCGGCTTTCTTCCCCTGTTGAATTCTGGTCATTAACTCGAGCAAGCGCGCGTTGCCGGGGTGTTGTTCGATCCCGGAATGGACGGCTTGTTCAGCTTCGCCAAGCATGCCATTGCTGAAATAGAACTCAGCCTCCCGGATGCGGTCCTCGGCTTCGGACTCGGCTACCGCGCTCCACTCGGCAGCCAGGTCAATCTCAAAGGCGTCGGCGTGTTCGCCTGCAGCGGCGGCGTTCGTGACCGGCGCGGCGATCTCGGGCTCGTCCGGGGAGGGCAGCGGCGTGAGCGCAAACTCCGTGATGCGATCCGCGGGCGGCTCTGTCTCGACCTCCGGGGCAGCGACGGCGGCAATGGAAAATTCCTCAGGATGGTCCGCTGCGGGGGGAAAGAGTTCGGCATGCGAGATCGGCGCGGCCGCAGCCGCCTCGGGCTCGGACGCCACCCGCGTCTGCTCCAATCCCATCTGTTCCTCGATCCGGTGCAGCAGGGCGATGGCCTCGCTGTCGTCAGCGTCCTCCTGGGTCAGCGTGCGGAAACAACCCAGGGCGCGTTCGAGTTGCTGGTGATGCTCGTAAGCCTGCCCGAGCAGGATCAGGACCTCCCGGCGACGGGCGCGCTGGGCGCGATCCACCTGGCCCGGAAGCGCGGGCCCGGCATCGCTGCTGATCAGGTCAGACCAAGCTTCCAGTGCGGCGAGATGAAACGGATCGCGCGACTGGCCGGCGCGCAGCAACTGCAGCCACGCCGGTCGCAGATCCTCGCGGTGCAGCAGGTCGAGGTCCCCGACCGCCCAGAGCACCACCGCATCCACCGCCCCGCTGTCGGAGGCGCTCGGCAAATCGCCGAGCATGGAGCGGCCAAACTCGAGCGCGTAGGTGGCGGCATCGCGCTGCCCCAACCGCAACAAGGCCCAGCCGTACTCGACGGCACGATCATAGGCCTTGGCCTCACGTGCCAGACGCGCCGCCTCGTCGAGTGCCGCGTCCGAGCCAGCCAGTTCCGCAGCCAAGGGCAAGCTGCGCAAGGCGGCATCGCGCTGTCCCTGCGCCGCCTCCACCGTGGCGCGTTGCAAACGGTAGGGGGGCCAGTCCGGGTCAATGGTTTGCAGTTGCCCCAGCGCTTCCTTCACGCCGTCCATGTCATTGCGCTGCAGCAGCAATTGGCTGGCGGCGAGGAACTCCGTCTGGGCGCGGGGTTTGTCGCCCATCCGCACGCGCGCGGTCGCCAGCCGTAGGCGGATGCGTGGTTGATCGGCGTCCACCGAGAGGATGCGGGCCAGCGCGGTGGTGGCGCCGGCCCAGTCGCCGGCCTGCTCAGCGCGTCCGGCAATCTGCAACAGAAGGCCGCGCGCCTCATTCTGACCGCCCTGGCTGATCAGCAGGTCCGCCAGGCGTTGCTGGGCGTCCTTGGCGTCAGGGTCGAGACGCAAGATCTTCTTCCAGACTCCAACCGCTCGCGGCGTCTGTCCCTGCTGTTCGAGCTGCGTGGCGATCTGGCGAAAGAGCTTGACGGCGTCAGCATTGCGCCCCAGACGCCCGTACAGGTCGCCCAAGTTGTTGCGCAGGTTCTGATCCCCTGGTCGCTGCTCCAGGACCTTCTCGTAGAGCTCGACTGCCGCCGCTGTCTTATTTTGCTGGATCAGCTTCTCGGCGTTGGCCAGTGCCTTCTCGGGGTTGAAGCCAAACATATGCTGTGTCTCGATGCTTCCGCCAACGTCAATGCGACACCACGGCGCAGGCGGCGCGCACCCCTCCCGGGGGAGGGCCACAGCCAGCCCCGACCCGCCTCTGGGTGCAAAAGTTCGCCCCCACTGAGCCCGATTCTACCCCGAAGGTACGCTAGCACAGCAGCTTGCGAGCAGCAATGCTGGCGCAGTGCGAAGAATTGCCACTTCGACCGGGCAGCAGGAGTTCGAGCCGACGGAACTCGCCCGTGTCGGAATTGCCACGCTCACGTTTTTTCGCCGCCCGCGTCCAAACGGGCGTACGAGGAAAAATGGACCGCCGTTGAGGGCGAGCGATCATGACGACGGCGAGCGCGCTTACAGTAGTTCGGGGAGAGGTTCAAGCAACCACGGTGACAGCGCGCGACGACAACACGCTCGTGCGGGCGGCGCAAGACGGCGACCGGGGCGCCTTCGACGAGTTGGTGGCGCGCTACGACGATAACGTCTTCCGTCTGGCCCGCAACCTGGTCCGCTCCGATGACGACGCTTGGGATGTGTACCAGGAGACCTTCCTCAAGGCGTATCGCTCCCTGCCGAGGTTTCGATTCGAGTGCTCGTTCTATACCTGGGTCTACCGGATCGCCACCAACGTCTGCATGGACCACCTACGGCGGCGGCAGGTGCGCAAAGAGGTTTCCTCGCAGGTTGTGGATGGTGCGGGCGAGACGCAGGACTTGTTGGATCAGGTCGCCCACCCGGCGCCGGCCGCCAACCCGGAACAGATGCTGCTCAGCCACGAAGTCGGTGAACGCATTGAGTGGGCCCTACGCCGGTTGTCGCCGCGGGAGCGCATGGTGTTCGAGCTGAAGCACTATCAAGGTC
This sequence comes from uncultured Acidobacteriota bacterium, assembly GCA_937898755.1. Taxonomy (GTDB): domain Bacteria; phylum Acidobacteriota; class Terriglobia; order Terriglobales; family SCQP01; genus CALEJU01. Next base: position 33,155 of record CALEJU010000079.1, read on the forward strand.
TCAGGTTGCGCACCATTGGGGAATTGCTTGAGACCACCGAGGAGACGGCAAAAAACTCTCTCTTTCGGGCTACCCAGAAACTGCGCGGTGCGTTGGCGGGGCTGGCCGGCCGCGAAGTGACATTGCATCGCAGCTCCACCCCAGCCGAGGCGATCGGAGCAGTGATCGACAGGAAGCGTTATGAACTGTGAGCGTGTTCGACAACTGTTGCTGCCGGCGCTGATGGGCGAAGCCGACGACGCCGAGCACCACGCGCTGGAGGTGCATCGCCTCGAATGCGCCGCCTGCGCCCTGGAGTGGGAGGAGCTCCGCAGCCTGCATGCCTTGCTGGCGCAGCGACCGCGCGCGGAAGCTCAGCCTGGGCAGCTTCTCGCTTGGCGGGAACGGCTGGGGGAGCGAATCGATGAAGAGCCCGGTCTCGCCGGGGCGACGGGCGGTGCGCTGATTCCCCGGGCGTTGCGCCGTTGGTGGGGGCGGGTTGGACTCCCGCTAGCCCTGCCCCGGGTGCAAGTGTTGCCGGGGATGGCCGTGGGGCTGATCTTCGCGGGATTTCTGGGCGGCTGGGCGATGCGGGGCCGCACCGTTCACTCGGGCTCCGGCGTGAACGCCGCCAGTCTCGACGGCAATGGCGGCGACGAGCCGTTGCGGGTGAACGCCGTCAACCATGACGCGCAGAACGGTCAGGTTCAGATTGACTACGACACCGTGGCGCGCCGCAGCCTGGAGGGTAACCCCACCGACCCGCGGGTACGACAACTGCTCATCTATGCGGTGCAGAACCCGCCAAATTCCGGCGTGCGCCTGGATTCAATCGAGGCGTTGCGCGCCACGACCGCGAGGGCGGGGCAGCCCAATCAGTCGGTGGTGAGCAGCCAGGACGATTCTGAGGTCCGCCGCACCCTGCTCTGGGCTTTCAGCCACGATTCCAACCCGGGCGTGCGCCTCAAGGCGCTGGACGCCCTGACCCCGGAAGTGGCGCAACACGCCGGTGTGCGCCAGGCGCTGCTGCAAGCCGTCCTGAACGACGCCAATCCGGGCGTCCGCACCGCCGCCATCAACGCGCTGGGCCAGGCCCATCGCGCCGACGTTGACCAGCTATTGCAGCAGGCGGCGGATCGCAGTCCGGATGTCTACGTCAGGCTGCGCATCGCAGCAGTGTTGCGGCAGATGGAAGAGGCCATGCCGCCCGACATGCCGTCGTCGGCGCCGGATGGCGACAATTGAAGGACCACATGCAGCACTCACTACCCCCGGTTGACGCAATGGTGCACGAGCGGCGAGAGGCGGTGCCCGCCGCTGGGGCAGGAATCCCGGCCGCGGCTCCCGCCTGGCGACGCCGCGTCGTGATCGGCTTGGGCTGCCTGCTGGCGGCCTGGGCCCCGGGGCGCGGACTGCAGGCGCAACAAGCGCAGTACCACGAGGAGAACGGCTACCTGGTGCGTGAAATCAGCGGCGCCTTGTCAGGCCCCAGCCATTTTCGGGTGGAAACGCAATCCGATCTGGGCGATATCCACGTGCATGGCGTTCCCGGTACCGACCTGCAGTACCGCATTCGCATCCGCAGCCGCGACGGGAGCGACGCGCGCGCGATGGTGGACGGATTTGCCGTGGTCGTGCGCCGGAGCGGCGATGTCTTCGAAATCCATACCGAAGCCCCGCGCATGCGCCGCCGACAGTCGTGGAGCAATGTGGACGCCCGCTTGGATCTCGGCATTCCAGCGGGCGCACGCAGCGTCTCCCTGCGCGCCGCGGTGGGCAACATCGTGGTCGATGACCTGAACACGCCCCAGCTCACCGTCAGTGCGGCGGCGGGCAACGTGGTGGTGGACCGGATGGGCGGCGCCGTGCACATCGCCACTGCCTCCGGCAACATCCACATCGGTCGGGCCGCGGGGCTGGTGCGGGCCAGTTCAGCGGGCGGCAATGTTGAGGTCGAGGATGGGGCGCAGGCGGTCGAGATCGCCTCCATGGGCGGGAACCTGCACGTCGCCCATGCCGGCGGCACGGTACATGCGGAAACCGCGGGCGGCGCCATCACCATTGACAGTGCCGGCGGCGACGTGGTGGCCAACACCGCGGGCGGCAACATCACCCTCGGCCGCATCGCCGGGCAGGTACACAGCGAAACGGCGGGGGGCAACATCCGCCTGCAGGCGGCCCGCAGTGTGCGCTGCGAGACGGCGGGCGGCAACATCGAGCTGCACGATGTGGATGGCGCGGTGCGCGCCGAAACCGCGGCCGGCGCCATCCTGGCCGACATCATCGCCAACGCCGCCAACTTCGGCGCCTCGTCCCTGGTCAGCGTGGCGGGCACCATCTACGTCAGCTTACCGGGCACCCTGCCGGTCACCGTGCGCGCCGCCATTGACGCGCCGCGCGGCCATCACCTGGTGAGCGACTTCAAAGAACTCGCCATGCCGCGCCACGAGGCGGACGGCGAGCAACTCTCGGTCGAGGGGCAGCTCAACGGCGGCGGCCCCGTGCTGCGGCTGGTCTCCACCAGCTCTGATATCACCGTCCGAAGACGGCCTTGATGGCCGGTGGCTTGTGGTGGGTGGCCACAGCGAATACCGGCGCGAGAAAGGGCCCTCCGGCAGGAGTCACCTGTCACCGTCGCACAACACTGTTGTCATGCCACCAGCCACCAGCCAGGAGCCACGAGCCAGCATATGAAACACCTGATCTTGCTTCTTACCTTGTGTGTTGCTGCCGGGATTGCCCCGACGGCGCTGTCCGCCCAGAATGTCGTCTTCTTTGACGGCGATACGTGGCTGGGGGTCGGGCTATCCGACCTGACGGCTGAACGCGCCGGCGAGCTCAAGCTATCCGGTCAGGATGGCGCTGAGGTCAAGGAGGTTTATCCCGAAAGTCCGGCCGCCCGCGCCGGCTTGCAGGTGGGTGACGTCATCGTGGGGTTCCACGGCCGGGCCGTGGAAAGCGTCAGCCAGTTGCGCCGCCTGGTGCGCGAGACGCCTTCAGGCCGCGTCGTGGCGGTGAAGCTGCTGCGCCATGGGCAACCCCTGACCGTGAGTGTGAAGATGGCCCGCCAGGAAAACTTCCATTTCAATGGGCTCGATCGGATGCCGGAAATCAAGATTCCTCCCATGCCCGCCATTCCACCGCTGGCGCGGCTCCATGGGTTGCCTCCAAACGGAATGTTCGGTCCCAACTTGAAGTGGATGACGGCGGATTCAGAGAGCACGATCGGTATCTCGGTCGAGACCATGCCGCATCAGCTCGCCGAATTCTTCGGAACGCACCAGGAGAACGCCGTGCTGGTGCGCAGCGTGGAGAGCGGCAGCATCGCCGCGAAGGCCGGCTTCCATGCCGGAGATGTCGTCCTCAAGGTGGGGGACGCCCGGGTCGACGGCATCGGCAGCCTGCGTCACGCGCTGCGCGACCATCGCCACGCCAAGGTGGGAGTCACCGTCCTGCGTTCCGGCAAACAGATGACCGTGCAGGTACCGGCCCTGCCGGCGCATCTGGAAGGGGAGATGCACGGCGCGTGGTTCAGTGATGAGAACGGCGACGACGCCTCCCTGGTGTTGAACGACGTTCTGCGCAACAAGGACGAGGTTCTCCGTCTGCGGCAACAGGCGATGAGCGCCGCGCAACAGGTACAGCGGGAGCATCTCGACGAGATGCTGCGCCGCGAGTCGGAGTCCATGCGGGACGCCGCGGAACGCATGCGGCAGCGGGCGGATGAGTTGAAGCGCCAGCTGGGTGAGTTCGGCACGATCAAAAACCCGCTGCCGGCTCCGGCACCCGCACCGGCTCCGACTGTGGCACCCGTGCCGCCTCCGGCGCCGTAGGAGGGGCGAAGGCGGCAGGCCGAAGGGCTACGACACGCTGCAGTTTTTTCGGCCCCCGGCTCTCGGCCTTCGCCCTTCGGATTCCTCACACGCCCCAGAGGGCGGGGTCGTCAGGGTCGGCGTAGACGTAGACCACCGACTCCTCGGTGGCCTCGACCGCGTAGGGGGCTTTGGCGGGAATGCTGAAGGCATCGCTCGGTCGCAGCGTGAGCGATTCACCGCCCACCTCGAGGTGAATGCAGCCGCTGATCACGGCGGCGATGGCGCGCTCTTCGTGCCGGTCCGCGCTGCGCTCGCCGCTGCGGTACTGGCGGAAGCTGCCGTGCAATTTGTGCGGCTTGTCGGGCATAAGGATCCTGTTATACCGGCTGCCGCGTGCTCAGCCAGCCGAGCTGCTGGGCGATGGCCTCGAGGTCGGCGTCGTGCACGGTCTTGATGCGGTCCGCCACCCGCACGAACTCCTGGTAGGCGACGTCGAGTTGCGGGCGTTCGAGCGTGTAGCCGAGGCGCGCAAAGCGTTGTTTCAGCGCGTGCCGGCCGGAGTGCTTGCCGAGTACCAGCTCGCCCTGCGGCAGCCCCACCGTCTGGGGCGTCATGATCTCGTAGGTGAGCGGCGACTTCAGCATGCCGTCCTGGTGGATGCCGGCTTCATGGGCGAAGGCGTTGCGCCCGACGATGGCCTTGTTGGGCTGCACGCCAATGCCGGTGATCTCGCCGAGGAGCTGGCTGGCGGGGTAGAGCTGCGCGGTGTGGACGCCCGTCGTGTAGGGCAGCGCGTCCTGGCGCACGTGCAGCGCCATGACCACCTCCTCGAGCGAAGCATTGCCGGCGCGCTCGCCGATGCCGTTGATGGTGCACTCCACCTGGCGCGCGCCGGCGGCCACGGCGGCGAGTGAGTTGGCCACCGCCAAGCCCAGGTCGTCGTGACAGTGCACGCTGAGGACGACGTTCTCCGCCCCCACCACGCGCGCGCGCAGCAGGGCGATGAGCTCGGCGTACTCGTTCGGCACCGTATAGCCCACCGTGTCGGGAATGTTGAGTGTCGTGGCGCCGGCGGCCACGGCGGCGTTGAGCACGGTAATCAGGTACTCGCGATCGGAGCGCGTGGCGTCCTCGGCCGAGAACTCGACGTCGTCGGTGTACTCGCGGGCGATCGTCACCGCCCTCGCGGTCTCGTCCACCACCTGGGCGCGGGACTTCTTCAGCTTGTGTTCGAGATGAATGTCGCTGGTGGCGATGAACGTATGAATGCGGGGCCGCGCCGCGCTGTGCAGCGCCTCGCCTGCCCGCCGCACGTCCCCCTCGACGGCGCGCGCCAGGGCGGCGACCGAGACCTCGCGGCAGGCGGCCGCCACGCCGCGCACGCCCTCGAAGTCCCCCTCCGAGGCGATCGGGAAGCCCGCTTCGAGGATGTCCACGCCCAGCGCTTCCAGGTGACGGGCCAGACGCAACTTCTCGGCCGGCGTCATGGAGAAGCCGGGCGCCTGCTCGCCGTCGCGTAGCGTGGTGTCGAAGATGCGAATGCGTGCCGCCATGACTGCCCGTCCGCGCGGCCACTTCCCCGGGCCGCAGTACCAAGGCTAGTGCGGAAGCGCGGACAGGTCAAATTTATAGTTTTTACAGATTCATCAGTTTGATTTATGGTGGCAGGTATGGCGGACTTCACCACCTTTCTGGCCGTGGCGCGCGAGCACAGCTTCTCCCGCGCCGGGGAAAAGCTGGGGCGCACGCAGCCTGCCATCTCGCTGGCCGTCCGCCGCCTGGAGGAGGAACTGGGCGAACGCCTCTTTGATCGCTCCAGCAAGGAGGGCATGCTGACCGACGCCGGCCGCCTGGTGCGCGAGCACGCCGAAGAGATGGAGCGGCAACGGGAGCGCCTGGCGCTGGCGCTGGTCGAACTGCGCGACCGGCACCGCGGCACCGTGACCGTGGGCGCCAATGAGAGCACGGCGCTGGCCCTGCTGCCGGCGCTCGAGCGCTTCCGGCGGCGCTACCCGCAGATCAAGGTGGAGGTGCGACGCAGCCTGTCACGGGCCATCCCGCAGGAGGTGCTGGCCGGGCATCTCGACCTCGGCGTCATCTCCTATGAGCCCGGGCAGCGCGAGCTGTTAGCCACGCCGCTGTACCAGGACCGCCTCGCCTTCGTGGTCTATCCCGGCCACCGCCTGGCGGGTCGCGGTGCGGTATCGCTGCGCGAGCTGGCCAGCGAAAGCTTCATCGCCCATAACGTCGAGTCCCCGTTCCGCGCCCTGACCGTGGCCGTTTTCCAGAAACACAAGGTGACGCTCAATATCGACGTGGAACTGCCGACGGTGGAGACCATCAAGAAATTGGTCATGCGCGGCTTGGGGGTGGCCTTCGTGCCGCGCCTCTCGGCGGAGGAGGAACTGGCGCAGGGCCGCCTGGTGGAGGTCGGGATCCGCGGCTTCCGCGTCGCCCGCGATCTCCGCCTCGTCCGCAAACGCCGCGCCCGCCTCTCGCACGCCGCCGCTGCCTTCGTGGAAACGGTCGCGGGGTGAGCCGGGCCGAGGTTGAAGCTGGCCGCGGGGCACCTGCAGGAGCGACAGAGTGTCCGGTCACCATGCCGCAGTGCCGGCAATTCACTGGGGGCGGACCGGCGTCAACTCCTCCCGGCGGCCTCCGGGCGCTGCGAAATAGGCCTCAATCTCCTCCAGCGTTTTCCCCTTGGTTTCCGGCAAGAAGAAGAGCGCGGTGATGAAATAGATCACCGTGAATCCGGCGAAGATGAAAAACATGCGCGAGTAGCCGTACGTGCCCACGGTCGGCAAAAAGATGGCAGCAAAGGTCGTGGAGACCGCTTGGTTAATGAGTAGCGCGATGCTCATCCCATTGGAGCGGATGCGGGTCGGCATCAGTTCGGAAAGCGCCAGCCACACCACGACGCCCGGACCGACGGCAAAGAAGGCCATGAAGATGAGGAGGCTGGCAGCCACCATCCAGCCCAGGCGGCGGTTCGGGACCGGGGTCAGCAGGGCGTTTTCAACCCGTAGCGGGGCGACGCGCGAGCGCGCCAGGCTGGCGAAGGGATTGGAGAAGAAGGCCACCACGGAGTTGGTGGGGAGGCAGGTGGCGCGGCTGATCTCGATGGGCAGCGCGGCGAGGTCGTTGGACCGTACGACCTGGCTGGCGGCGCGGAAGTCGCCGCACGAATAGATGAGAATCAGCGAAGTTGGGCGATGGACGAGCGCGGTGCCGCGGGCGCCCACCGCGGTCGCCAGACGATCGGCCATGAGCTGGTCAAAGGGCAAGCGGAGCGTCTGCTGGGCGCTCATCATGGCTGCGACCGCCGGCCCCGCGTCCACCCGCTGTTTCTCGGTATGGCGAAACAGGAGGGCGGTCCACGTCAGCGCGACGATCATGCCCGCGGTGCCGAGGCAGAGCAGGAACTTGCGGCCCTTGCGGTCCACCAGCATGACCGCGCCGATGGTCATCAGGAAGTTCACCGCGGTCAGGAGCACATAGCCCCAGTGCGCCTGCAGATCGGAGAGGCCGCTCTGCAGAAGAATCGTCGTGCTGTAGCCGATGATCGAGTTCACGCCCGTCGCCTGAGTGCAGGCGAGAATGACGCAGGCCAAGAGAAAGGGGATGACGTAGCGGCGGCGCAGCAGCGAATCGCCTCCCGTGTGCGTGCTGGCGCGAGTTTCTGCAACGGCGGTCTCTTCCATCAGTTGCATTTCGGACGCCGCCGCCGCGTCGCTGCGGGAACGAAGCAGGGCGCTGTGGGCGGCCTCGCGGCGACCTCGGCGGAAGAGCCAGCGCGGCGACTCGGCCACGATCAGACTGCCGATGACAAACAGGACGCCCGGGGGCAGCGACACCCAAAAGATGCTGCGCCATGCCTTGTCCTTGAAGGCGAAGAGCCGGGCGGCATCACCCAGCCCCGCCACGGCCTGCACGCGCAGGCTGAAATACATGCCCACCAAGGCGGCCGCAACGATCCCCAGGGTGAGCAACCACTGGAACATGGCGGTACCTTTGCCGCGACTGGCGGCCCCCAAGCACTCCGCCAGGTAGAGGGGAACGACCACGCCAATCAGGCCACCGCTGATGCCCTGCAGTAGCCGGCCGAGCACCAGCGGGAGGTAGCCGTGCGAGAGGGCAATGATGGGAATGCTGAGCACGAACAGGACACCGCTGGCAGCCATCAGCGGCTTGCGTCCCATCCAGTCCGCCAGCAGGCCGGCAAACAGGGTGGAGATCACGCTGCCGAGGAGCACGGCGGCGACCACGAAGGAGAGCTGGCCGGCATTCAAGCGGGAGGTCGCCTCCAGGTAGGGCAGCGCGCCGGCGATGATGCCGATATCGATCCCGTAGAGCAGCCCCCCGAGGCCGGCCACCAATAGAAGAAAGCGGTTGTAGCCGGTCTTGTCGGTTGCCATGGTCATCGGATCTTCCTCACTTTTGCGGCAGCATCAATTTTGCGGTCCCAATTCGTGGCCGCTCAGACGGGCCCGGCGGACACCGGTCGGCCGGCGATGAACGTTTCCCGGACCTGACCTTCTGGGCTCAGGACCACGACATCGCCGACGGCACCCACGGCGAGCGTGCCGCGCCGGAAGGTTTGCTGGAGAACGAGGGCCGGGTTGCGCGTCACCAGCGGTAGGGTGCGCTGCCGGCGGGAGTCCAAATCGACGATCAGGCCGTCCTCGATCAGCAGATTTGGAATGGCCATCTGCTCGAGTGGGGTGCAGAGCCAGCGCGCCGTGAGTAATGTCCGCATGGGGGCTTGCAAGTTCTGAACGCGCTCCGGGACGGCCGGGATCCCGCCCCGTTCTCCTATCCCACCGTGGGGGTGGAGAAGTCAGAGCCGCGGTACGCGCCGTCGCTGCGCTGCGACGGACCCAAGCCTTCGGGAGGCGGTGAGGCAGGAAGCAGGATGAGCGCTGCCGCCCCGATCAGTCCGGCTTCGTCCAGTTCGCTGGCGACGACGCGCGTGCGCCCGAGCCGATAAATCAGGGAACGCCGCTGCAATTCCGCCTGCAGGCGGCACTCGAACAGCGACCATGCCCGCGCCACGCCGCCGCCGATGACATAGAGAGGCAAATCGTAGGCATGGACCAGCATCGCCAGCGCGATGCCCAGGACGCTGCCCAAGCCATCCCAAATCTCAAGCGCACAAGGGTCGCCCGCCTGCGCCATGCGGGCCAACAACTCCGGCGTGATGCCGCCCGCCGCGTCGGCCGCCTGCTGCAGCGCGGGCGCATGGCCAGCCCGCATGCGGGTTTCGGCAACGCGAATGAGCGCTGTCGCCGATGCATACGTTTCGAGGCATCCCAAACCGCCGCAGCCACAGGGCGCGCCCCAGGGGTTGAGGCTGATGTGGCCTAACTCCAGCGGGAATCCCTCTTGGCCACGCCAGAGTCGGCCATCGAGCAGCAGGGCGCCGCCCACCCCGGTGCCCAGCGTCAGCATGCAGAAGCTACGCTGTCCGCGACCCGCGCCGCTCCAGTATTCTCCCAGGACGGCGGCGGCGCCATCGTGCTCGATACGGGTCGGAAGTCCCAGCCGTTGTTCGATCGCCGTTCGCAGCGGATAGCCAGCCCATCCGGGGAGATTGACGGTATAGCGTATCGCCCCGGCATCGGGATCGAGGACGCCGGGAACCGCCACCCCCACGCCCATTGCCGGACCCGCGCCGCGGATGAGGTCGGCAATTGCCACGCACATCCGTTCCACGGCGGCCTCCGGCCCGGCCGCCACCTGAGTGGGAAGCGTAACCGCCTCCAAGATGACGGCTTTGTCGTCCAGCACGGCGATGCGCAGATTGGTGCCGCCCAGGTCCACGCCGATGGCAATGCGCCGCGTCATCAGGGTTTTGTTCCTTGCCACGCCTCGGCTCCGGCGGATCCTGCGGGCCCGCGTGTCCCCTCGTTGGAGAATATCTTGAACTGCGATACTACCCGACTGATCGCTCCGTGAGGACTCGGAGCTTCCGGGGGAAAAGCCAAGGCCAAGGAGCTGAAGCGGCCGAGAAGCTGGCCGAATAGCACGTCGAGCGGCGCGCAGCGTGAAGAGGCGAAGTGTACCGGGCTGCAGCTCTGGTCACTCCCCGGGAACGGCGTTGACCTGGAATCGTCACGGAATTCGCTGGGCGCGGCGCGTCGTGGGGACGTGGAGCGGCGGGCCGGCATCCGCCCAGCCAGCAATGCAGGGCGCGCGGCGCTCTGGCGCCGCTGGCTCCAGTACAATTCAGGCAGGACTGGAGCGGGCGTGCGCCTGTAGCTCAGAAGGATAGAGCAGCGGTTTCCTAAACCGTTGGCCGGGGGTTCGATTCCCTCCAGGCGCACCATGTTTCGCTGCTGACGGGTGGCGAGTGGCGGGTGGCCTCGGCCCGCTTTGCGGGCCGCTGGGAGACACCGAACTCCGTGTTTTCCGACAACCAACAACCGACAACTATCAAGCGGCTGGTTCTTCGTCCTCGTCGGCTTCCAGCTCTTCCTCGGTCTCGGCTTCTTCCTCGAGCGTGAAGCCTTCTTCTTTCAGATTAGCGACCACGGCGGCGGAGAGCCCTGGGACCGTGGCGACCTCGTCCCAGGACTCGAAGTCGCCGTGTTCGTCGCGGTAGGCGACCAGTGCTGCGGCTTTCTCCTGTCCCAGATCTTTGACTTGAGCCAGGTCTTCGACGCTGGCCAGGTTGATGTCGCGTCGCGTGCCGAGCGGGCGATCCTGCGCTGCCATGAGTCCACCTCTCCTGTGGGAGCTATCCGGGCTCAGAGATTCGCGGCGTTGGGCAGTGGTTGTCTGCGAAATTTCCGTGGGCAGTCAAGTTTCGCAAATCGAACTCGCATGTTGCGCGGAACTCCGGCACCAGGGGCAGCGACCAACGGGCGCGTTGGGGGCGAAGCCCCCGCTTGGACGATGCGCCAGCGTCCTTGGCCGGTGCGCCCATGTCCTGTACCATGAGCCGGTCCAGAACAGCTCTTGGGGAGGCGTGCATGCGGGTTCTTTCATCGAGGCGGCGGTGGCTTGGGGCGACAGTGATTTGGTCCGTGAGCGTCATTGCGGTGCTGGCAGCATCCCCGTCACGGGCCGTGCACCTGCGGTGTGAGACGCTCAACAACCCGCTGGGTATTGACGCGCGGGCGCCGGAGCTGGACTGGCAGATGCAGGATGGGCGCCGCGGCGCGCGGCAAACGGCCTACGAGATCCAAGTCGCCTCCGACCCGGAACGTCTGGCGCGCGGTGCGGCCGACGTCTGGGACAGCGGCCGCCGCGCTGGGAGCGTTTCCACCCACGTCGTCTATGGCGGCCGGCCCCTGCAATCCAGCACACGCTACTACTGGCGCGTCCGCGTCTGGGATCAAACCGGTCAGGCCTCCGTCTACTCCGCTCCGGCGTGGTGGGAGATGGGATTGCTGCACATGGGCGATTGGCAGGCGCAATGGATCGGGCTGCCGCTGCCCAAGGGCGTGACGCATCCGCCCGACCCCTTCTTCCGCAAGGAGTTCACGCTGCCGGCCGGCGTCGCCCGGGCGCGGCTCTACGTCTCGGCACTGGGGACCTACATCGCCCATCTCAACGGCGCGCGCGTCGGCCACGACATCCTGGCCCCGGGCTGGACCGACTACCGCAAGCACATCATCTACCAGACCTACGACGTCACCGACCAAGTACACGCCGGGATGAACGTGCTGGGAGCCGCTGTCGGCGAGGGCTGGTACGGCATCGGGACCGGCACCGACTTTCCAACCTACAACTTCGGCGACCCGCCGGTACGTCTGCTGGCCCAACTGCATGTCTGGCTGAACAATGGCGAGGAACAGATCATCGCCAGTGACGCTTCCTGGACGGGGACGACCGGGCCCATTCTGCACTCCAGCCTCTATGACGGCGAGACCTATGACGCGCGCCTTGAGCAGGCGGGCTGGGACCAGCCCGGATTTTCCGGCAAGGGCTGGGAGCCGGTGCGGCTCTTCGACCGCGCGCCGGGCGTGCTGGTGGCGCAGAGCGCGCCGCCCATCCATGTGACCGAGGAGCTGACGCCGCAGAAGATCACGCAGCCGGCCCCGGGCGTCTACGTCATGGATCTCGGCCAGAACATGGTCGGCTGGGCCAAGTTGCGCGTCCACGGTCCGGCGGGCACCTCCGTGCGGCTGCGCTACGCCGAGATCCTGCAGCCGGACGGCATGATCTACACCCTCAACCTGCGCAAGGCGAAGGCCACCGATACTTTCATCCTCAAGGGCGGCGGCGACGAGGTGTTCAGCCCACACTTCACCTACCACGGCTTCCGCTACGTCGAGGTCACGGGCTTTCCCGGCACGCCCACGGCCGCCGACGTGACCGGCGAGGTGTTCCACACCGACAATCCCGAGACGCTGACGTTCCACACCGCGAGCGCGATGGTGAACCAGTTGGCGCACAACATACTCTGGGGACTGCGCGGCAACCTGGAGAGCGTCCCCACCGACTGCCCGCAGCGCGACGAGCGGCTGGGCTGGATGGGAGACGCAGAGATCTTCTGGCGCACCGCCAGCTTCAACATGGACATGGACGCCTTCACCCGCAAGTTCATGCGCGACGTCAGCGACGCACAGTCGCCGGCGGGTGGGTTCTCCGACGTATCACCGCGCGTGCAGGGCTTCGACCCGCGCGACGGCGCGCCGGGCTGGGGCGATGCCGGGGTGATCCTGCCCTACCGCGCCTACCAGCAGTACGGCGATCGGCACGTCCTGGCCGACAACTGGGAGGCGATGGAGAAGTGGCTGTCCTACATTCACGACTCCAACCCCGACTACCTCTGGACGAACGGCCGCAACAACGACTTCGGCGATTGGGTGCCGGCCAACAGTACGACCCCCAAGGATCTGATTGCCACCACCTTCTGGGCGGAGGACGCGCGTTTTATGGCGACGATGGCGCGCGCCCTCGGCAAGAGCGAGCGCGCCGCCTACTACGATCAGCTCTACGACCGCATCCGACAAGCCTTCCGCACCAAGTTCGTGCATCCCGACGGCACGGTGGGGAATGGCAGCCAGACCTGCTACGTGCTCGCCCTGCACGCCGGGCTGCTGGCGGAGCCGGCCGCCGCGGCGGAACGCCTGGTGGCCGACATCGCCGGGCGCAGCAACCACCTCTCAACCGGTTTTCTCGGCACCGGCTATCTCATGCCGGTGCTATCCGAGACCGGACACGACGACATGGCCTACACGCTGCTGCTGCAGACGACCTATCCGTCGTGGGGCTATACCATCTCGCGCGGCGCCACCACCATGTGGGAGCGCTGGAACGGCGACACCGGCGACCCTTCCATGAACTCCTTCAACCACTATGCCTATGGCGTGGTGGGGGAGTGGCTGTACCGTTTCGCGGCGGGCATTGATGCCAACCCGGCCGCGCCCGGCTTCCAGCAGATCGTGCTGCATCCGCATCCGGACGCCCGGCTGGGCGAGCTTGATGCCAGCTACGCCTCACCGTACGGCACCATTGCCAGCGCCTGGCGGCTGTCCAACGACGGCAAATTGCAGTGGGATGTGACGCTTCCCGCCAACACCAGCGCGACCGCTTTCGTGCCGGTGCAAGGCGCCGGGCAGGTCACCGAGGGCGGAAAGCCGGCCATGCAGGCCGCGGGAGTGAAGTTCCTGCGGCGCGAGGCGAACGCAGTGGTCTACGAACTCGAGGCCGGAACCTACCACTTCGCCGTGCAGTAACGAACAGCGGGTGCGGACAGATAAGGAAGCGAGGCCTCAGCGCGCCCAATTAGCGCGCTGAGGCGGGACAACCGCTCCGATGTCTTCAGCCGACCATCGACAACTGACAACCGAAAACCGACTTCTACTTCTGGTCGGCCTTCAGGGCCATCTGCAGGTGGTCGAGGGCAGTGTCGATCCCCTTCAGGGCTTCGGCCTTGTGCCCACCGGGATCGTCGCTGGCATGGCGTTGCAACATCATCTTGGTGTGATCCAGCATGTGAATGGCTTGGCGGACATCCGAGTGCTTCTCGCCCTTGTGGCCCATTCCGCCTTTGTGATGCATATGGTCCATCTTGCCCATATGACCCATGTTCGACATCTGGCCACTGTCGGAAGCTTGCGTGGTGGCGAGGGCAGGCAATCCAAGCAGGAAAGTCAGCGCCAGCGGCGCGAAGACTGAGGCAACGATCTTTTTCATTTAGATTCACTCCCTGGAAAAACGAAGGGAGAGAGACACCGGTGGTGGCGTGCCTTCCCCCTTAGTCTCAGAACCGGGGAGCGCCCCAAAAGTTGCCAGCGCTTACCAACTCAGCACGACGTCCTGCGCGCCGCGGCCCAAGGTGATTTCAGCACTGTGCATGGCGGGCTGGTAGCTGACTTCGCCTGCCTGGCCATTGACTGTGACGTGTTTGGGAGCGTGGTCGAGGTGCACGACCAGGTGGCTGGGGGCATGCGCCGGGTGGTAGGCGCCCCGGGGCGCGCCGATCTGCACTTCAACGCCGGCTGCCTGGGGTGTGACGGTGATCGAGCGTTCGCGGAAGTCGCCGTGCTGGTAGGCGAAGCTATGGCCGTCATCCTCGTAATAAGTCCGGGTGGAGGGCGCCGGGCCGGGAAACACCTCGTAGGTGAGCGCCGCCGTGGCCCAGGCGCGCGTGTTCTGCATGACCGGGGCGCGGAAGAGCACGCCGCCGGCGCGGGCAAAGAGCGGCAACGCATCTTCGCCGGCATGCACGGTGACGGTCTGGCCGCCGGCCTGGGTGCTTCCGTTGCTGAGGTCGATCCATTGTCCGGCGGGCAAGTAGACCTGGCGTTCGGTGGTGGTGGGGGAGATGATCGGCGCCACCAGCAAATCGTCGCCGAATAGGTACTCGTCGGAGAGGTTGTAGGTGGCCGGGTCGTCGGGATACTCGAGCACCAGCGCCCGCATCATGGGCATCCCGGTGGTGGCGGCCTGGTGGAAGGCGTTGTAGATATAGGGGAGGAACTCATAGCGGCGCTCGATGGCGCGCCGGTTATAGGCCTCATGCACCGGCCCATACGCCCACGGCTCCTTGGCCGGGGCGCCGAGCACGGCGTGGGCGCGCATGAAGGGAAAGAAAGCCCCGGCCTGCGCCCAGCGCGTCCACAGGTCGGCGCTGCCGATGCCCGCGAAACCGCCGATGTCATTCCCGACGAAGGGGAAGCCGGAGATACCCATGCCGAGCAGTCCGGTGATGCCGTCCCGCAGGTGACTCCAGTCGGCGGTGTTGTCGCCGGTCCAGACGGCGGCATAGCGCTGTCCGCCGGCGTAGGTGGCGCGGGTCAGTACGAACGGCCGCTCGTCGGGGCGCAACTGCAGCAGGCCGTCGCGCGTGGCGCGCGACATCTGCTGGCCGTAGACGTTATGGTCCTCGGCATGCGTGCTGGCTTGGCCCTCGTTATCGAAGCGGACGTCGTCCGGCATGGTGCCCGTGGCGACGTTGAAGACCGACGGCTCGTTCATGTCGTTCCAGATGCCGGTCAGGCCGACCTTGGCGAAGTCGGCAATCTCGCCCTGCCACCACTGCCGTGAGGAAGATCGCGTGAAATCGGGAAAGGCGGCGGGCCCGGGCCAGACGGGGCCGACGAACGGCTTTCCGTCGGGGAGTTTGGCGTAGGCGTCCGCCGCCAGGCCGCTCTGGTACACGGCGTAGCCGGGGTCCACTTTCACGCCGGGATCGACGATGGCCACCGTCGAGAACCCCTCGGCGTTGAGATCGGAGAGCAGTTTCTTCGGGTCCGGGAAGCGCTGATGATTCCAGGTAAAGACCCGATAGCCGTCCATGTAGTGAATGTCGAACCAGAGCGTGTCGGCGGGAATGTGACGGCTGCGGAAGTTGGCCGCAATGGAGCGCACCATGCTTTCCGGGTAGTAGCTGTAGCGGCACTGGTGGTAGCCGAGCGACCAGAGCGGCGGCATGGCAATGCGTCCGGTCAGCGCGCTGAAACGCTCCAGCACCTGCCGCGGCTGCGGGCCGGCGATCAGGTAGTAGTTGAGCTCGCCCCCCTCAGCGCCAAAGTCGTAGAAGCGGCGGCTTTCCTTGCCGAGATCGAAGCTGCTGCGGAAGGTGTTGTCGAAGAACACGCCATGCGTGATTCCGTCGCGCAACACCATGAAGAACGGGATGTCGTCGTAGAGCGGGTCGACCGAGCTGTCGTAGCCGAAGACGTCGGAGTTCCACATGGTGTAGGTGAAGCCTCCGAGCTTGTTGCCGCGCTTGTCGAGCGGTCCCACTTTTTCGCCGAAGCCGTAGAAGTGATCCTCGTCGCGCAACTCCTTCCAGACGTGGACGCGTGCGCCGTCAAAGCCCATGCCGTCGGCGGCGGTATCGGCATCGAGCAGACGTCCCTGGGCGTCAAGGGCACGCACGCGGAAGGGAGCGCGCTGGATGACGACCGTCAGGCCGGCCAGTTCCAGCCGGTCGCCGCTCTCAGCCTCGTGAACAGAGAACTGTGGCGTCGCGCTCTGTTGCAGCACGGCATAGGAATGGTCGCGTCCGAATGCCGGGCCGGGGGCATAGCGCACGCGCACCACGCCATCCGCCACCACGAGCACCTGCACCCCACCCTCGGCGTTGCGGTATTCCAGACCGTTCGGCAACCTGCGGGGCGCGGGCATGGCGCCCACCGGCGTCCAGGTCGCCAAGGCGGGCAACGACAATAACGTGATCAGAAGCAGGCAGCGGTGCATGCGGTCCCCTTTAAACGTCGCGAGGATGATAACAAGGGTTGAACGGTTGTCAGTTGTCGGTTGTCAGTAAATGACAGCACAACTCGCGACTACGTTCGCGTTGCACCGCCCACCGCCCACCGTCTACAGTCCGTGCTAGCGTACCGGCGTGACCGTTCGTCGGCTCAAGACCTACTCCGCTGCCAGTGGTCAGGTGTACCAGTACGTGCTGGTGGGTAGTGCGCCGGCAGCGGTGCCGGGTACGGCTTACCGGTTTGAGGTCAGCAGCGGACGACGCTCCCTGCTGGCGGTCACCGTCATCGTTCCCGAGCCGACACGCATCGCGTGGGAGACGGGCCACGGGCGGTCTCTTGGCCGCAACGAACAGTACGCACTGGCCAAACTCCGCCTGCTGCGTGGCTTCGATACGGTCGCGACCATAACGGAGGAAGCTACGTGGGAACTGCAACCCGCCGAGGCGGAGGAGTTCTGGGACGAACTGGACGCCGATGGCTAGAAGGGTTGCACGAACAACGGTTGTCAGTTGTCGGTTTTCGGTTGTCAGTTGCACAAACACATTGGTTCGCGGCGGGGGTGCGAGGGGTCGCCTGGGTTTTGCCCGCCAACTGACAACCGTTGCGGGCCGCCCGCTGCGCGGGCTCCGGGGAGCGTGAGGTGTAGGAGAGCTGGGATCGGGGGGAGCGCAAAGCGCGTTCCACGTTTCACGCTCCACATTTTCCACGTATCATTCCGCCATGCTGCCACCTGACGGCAACGGCTCCGCCTTCCCGTGGAAAGCGATTGGCATCGGGGTGGGCGTCACGGCACTGCTGCTCGGGCTGCTCCTGCTGGGAAGTCGTTTGAGCAATCGTCCGCCGGGTCATCCGGATGCGGCTTACGCCGCGCAACTGCAGGTCGATGATTTGAAGATGTCCGCCGCCGCGACCATGATGGCGGGGGACGTGACCTACCTGGACGCCACCCTCCACAACAACGGCAACCGGCCGGTGGCGGCCCTGACCATCGAACTCACCTTCAGCGACACCCTGGGACAGACCGTGCAACGCGAGCGCGAGATCGTCGTCTCACGCCACAGCGGACCGCTGGGCGCGCACAGCAGCCGTGCCATCCGCCTCGGCTTCGACCATATTTCCACCGAGTGGAACCAGGGGCCGCCGCAGATCAAGGTTCTGGCCGTTCGCGTGGAGTAGGGCTGTCGGTTCTCCCGTGCGGCGCGGTTGCCCGATCCTTCCGGCGCCGATCCATCGCCGCGACGCAACCCGGACCGACAGGATCCAAATCGAGAGGGCCGCGCGCCCGTCATGACCGCTTCACGCTGAACGCTCCACCCTCCACGGCGTCATACGCCGGCGACGGTGAGGCCTTCGAGCAGCAGCGTGGGAGCGGCGCTGGAGGAACGGAAGACAAGGTCGTTGCCGACAGCGGCGATGTTACGCAGCATCTCCTTGAGGTTGCCGGCGACGGTGATCTCCTCAACCGGGTAGGTGAGCTCGCCGTTTTCGATCCAAAGGCCGGAGGCGCCACGCGAGTAGTCGCCGGTGACGATGTTGACGCCCGAGCCGATGAACTCGGTCACGTAAAGGCCATTGGGAATGCTGCGGATGATCTCTTGCGGGGACTGCGAGCCGGGCTCGATGTAGAAGTTGCCAACCCCGATGCCGGGATTACCGGCCAGACCGCGGGCGGCGTTGCCGGTGGTGCGGCGCTGCAGCTTGCGAGCGGTATAGCTGTTCAGAAGGAAGTTGGCGAGCACGCCCTGCTCGATGACCGGGGTGCGGCGCGTGGCGACGCCCTCGCCGTCAAAGGGCGCGCTGCCGAAGCCGCCCACGCGGCGTCCATCATCAACGACGGAGAGGCGCGTGGCGGCGATCGGTTTGCCGAGCTGGTCGTGCAGAAAGCTGGTGCCACGGTAGACCGACTCGCCGTTGGCCGCCTCGTAGACGTGGTCGAGCAGCGACTGTGCCACCTGCGGGTCGAAGACCACCGGCACGCGCGCGGTGGGAACCTTGCGCGCCCCAAGACGGCGCAGCGTGCGTTCAGCCGCCTTGCGTCCCACCGAT
The DNA here is from genome assembly GCA_937898755.1 of uncultured Acidobacteriota bacterium. GTDB lineage: Bacteria > Acidobacteriota > Terriglobia > Terriglobales > SCQP01 > CALEJU01. Next base: position 51,669 of record CALEJU010000079.1, read on the forward strand.
TCGGGAGACTCGAGACCCTCCGCGTCGCGCGCAACGGCATACCAGTAGTCGCGTTGCATCTGGCCGTCCTGGGTCGCAATGGGCACGGCCGCAATCGAGCAGAAGGAGCGGCGGTACTGGCCGGCGAAGCCGCGCGACGTGACCAGCACCTTGAGGCCCTCGGCGGATTCGAAGGAACCGCCATCGGAGTTGGTGAGGCGTGGGTCCACGTCGAGGGCGGCGCGCTCGCAGCGCCGGGCCAGCTCGATGCCTTCGGCGGTGGTGACGGTGGAAGCCCGGGGCGAGTAGAGGGCCAGCCGCTCGGCGAGCGCCTCGAGGTCCTCGCCGCTGGCGAGGTCGGCAGCGTCGGCCAACCCGGCGCAGGGGTCTTCGGAGGCGATGGTGGCGATCTCGAGCGCCGAGTTGATCAGGTGCTCGATCGCCGGCCAGCCGAAGTCGGAGGTGTAGGTGCTGGCCGCCCGGCTGCCGCGGAAAACACGGATGCCGAGCGATTTCGAGCCCGCTTCCTTCAGGTTCTCCACCTCGCCCAGGCGGACGGTGGCGGAAAACTCGCGGCCGGTACGGATCACGCACTCGGCATCGCTGGCGCCGCGCGCGCAGGCCTGGGTGACAATGCGTTGTGCCAGATCACGCAACTCCTCGGCGTCGCCGCCGCTCTCGCCGCCGCTGCCGGCTGCCAATGATGTCGTCAAACTCATGCGCTTGCGTCCTTCTTTGAGAGGGCCTGTGTTGCTGGATGGAATGATCCGGACTACTGCGCGGTGCCGCCGACGGTGAGGCGGTCAACCTTGATCGTAGGGATGCCAACGCCGACCGGAACGCTCTGGCCGTCCTTGCCGCAGGTGCCGATGCCCTGGTCGAGCCGCAGGTCGTTGCCCACCATGGAGACATGCTTCAGCACCTCGGGGCCGTCGCCGATGAGGGTCGCGCCGCGCACCGGAGCGGTGATCCTGCCGTCCTCGATGAGATAACTCTCGGAGGCGGAGAAGACGAACTTGCCGTTGGTAATGTCCACCTGCCCGCCGCCGAAGTTTACGGCGTAGAGGCCGCGCTTGACGCTGCGCACGATCGCCTCCGGATCATCCTCGCCGGCCAGCATGTAGGTATTGGTCATGCGCGGCATGGGCATGTGCTCGTAACTCTCGCGCCGCCCGTTGCCGGTGCGCGCCGCGCCCAGCAAGTGTGAGTTGAGCCGATCCTGCAAGTAGCCCTTGAGAATGCCGCGCTCGATCAGCACGGTGCACTGCGTCGGCGCCCCTTCGTCGTCCACGTTCAGCGAGCCGCGGCGGTTGGGGAGTGTCCCGTCGTCCACCACGGTGCACTTGTCGCTGGCGATGCGCTCGCCGAGGCGGCCGGAAAACGCGGACGTCTTCTTGCGGTTGAAGTCGGCCTCGAGGCCATGGCCGATGGCCTCATGCAGCAGGATGCCGGGCCAGCCGGGTCCGAGCACGACTTCCATCTCGCCCGCCGGGCACTCGCGGGCATGAAGCTGCTGCACCGCCTCGCGCGCCGCTTCGTGGGCGAGGTGCTCGGGCGTGAGCTCGCGATCGAAGAAGTCGAGGCTCACCCGGCCGCCGCCGCCCGAACTGCCGCGCTGGCTCAACGTGCCCTCACGCGCCAGGCAGGACACGCTCATGCGGGTGAGTGGCTGGTCGTCACCGGCGATCGTGCCGTCCGAGCCGGCGATCAGCACGTGCCGCATCTCGTCGGCGTAGCTCACGCGCACCTGCACAATGCGCGCGTCGTGGGCACGGGCGGTGGCGTCGGCGCGCCGGATCAGGGCCAACTTATGGGCCATCTCGACGTCGGTGGGCGCCACCAGCATGGGATACAGGCCGGGCCGGCCGGCCCCGCGCACGTCCTTCAATCCGACCACGTGCGTGAGGGCGGGGCCGCTGGCGATATGTGCCGCGGTCTGGGCGGCGTGCAGAATCTTGTCGGGCAGCAGCTCGTCCGTGTAGGCGTAACCGGTACGCTCGCCGGAGATCACCCGGACCCCCACCCCCACCGAGATGCCCTGGTTGGCCGACTTCAAGAGCGATTCGTCGAGCAGCAGGGAGGAGGTGGACTGGTACTCGAAGTAGAGATCCGCGAACTCGCCGCCACGCGACAGGGCGGCGGCGAGGTAGCGCTCCAAGTCGGCCGGGATCAGGTTGTAGCGCTCGCGGAAGAATTGCTGGGCAGAGGACGACGACATGAGGGAGAACCTGCGCCTTTTATTCTAGCCGGTCGCTGGCGGGGCGAGGGAGTGGGGAGTGGGGCGTAGAACATAGAACGTGCAGCGTGGAGTGTGGGGAGTGGGGCGTAGAGCGTGGGGTGATTGCGTTGACCGCCCACCGCCGACCCCCCTGTCTCTTATACACATCTCCGAGCCCACGAGACAGGCAGAAATCT
>CALEJU010000080.1 GCA_937898755.1 uncultured Acidobacteriota bacterium
TACACGCGTAAGATCGTCGGCAGCGTCAGATGTGTATAAGAGACAGGTGGCGGATCAATGGTGACGTCCGCCTTGCCATTTACTTGCCCATCAGTTTCGCTGGTGGCCTGCACCATGAAAGTGCCTGCACTGTCTCCAGCCTTATAAGTGCCGTCGCTGCTGATGGAACCGCCGGTGGCGCTCCAGCTCACAGCGAGTTTCGACCCTCCGCCACCTTGCACCGCAAAGTGCTGCATGTCTCCGGGATGGAGGACTGCAGTGAGCGGTGTGACCGCGAGGGCGATCCGAGCTACGCCAGGAGGCAGTCCACTGCGCAGCCCGGTACCCCCACACCCCACGCCCAATAGAGCCAAACACATCATCATCCACGTTTTCAAATCGTTCCTCCTTCGGATTGCCGTCCGAGAAGAGTAACGACGCTGGATGACGAACGAGATCGAGGAAAACGCTGAGACCCGCTACTGAAAGACACGAGTCGCCGGGTCTCTCACCGCCGCGTCATCAAGACGCGGCACGCGAAGTCGGCGTGTCGCATACCGAGGCGAGGCTGGGCCTGCCGCAGCATCGCCGCCACTGCTACACTTCCTGCTATGTCGCGCATGCGGGTGGGCGTGTTATTCGGCGGGCGCAGCGGAGAGCACGAGGTGTCGTTGCTTTCGGCGGCTTCAGTGATGGCTGCGCTGGATCGGCGGCTATACGACGTCATCCCGATCGGGATTGACAAGCAGGGACGCTGGCGGCGCGGCACCTCCAGCCAGTCGAGGGATCCGGCGGGTGTTTTACTGCGCGGCACTCCGTTCATCCTGCCGCCGGTTCCAGCGCATCTCCTGCCCCAACGTGGCGCCGGGTTGGTCAACCCGCGCCTCGACGTCGTGCTGCCCATTTTGCACGGCACGTTCGGCGAAGACGGAACCGTGCAGGGATTGCTGGAGATGAGCGGCATCCCTTATGTCGGCGCCGGCGTGCTGGGCTCGGCGGCATCCATGGACAAGGACGTCATGAAACGCCTGTTCCGCGATGCGGGCCTGCCCGTCGTTCCTTTTGTTGTAGCGCGGCGGCGCACCTGGGAGACCTCGCCCGCCGCCCTGCTGCGCCGCATCACTACCGCGCTCCCGTTTCCCCTGTTCGTCAAGCCCGCCAATCTCGGCTCCTCGGTGGGCATCAGCAAGGTCAATCGACGTGGCGAACTGGGGCCCGCCCTCAACGAGGCGGCGCGCTATGATGAAAAACTTGTCGTCGAGCAGGGGGTTGATGCCCGCGAGTTCGAGTGCTCCGTGCTGGGGAATGACGAACCGGTAGCCTCGGTGCCCGGCGAAGTGCGCCCCGGCAAGGAGTTCTACAGTTACGAGGCCAAGTACCTCGAACCGGGTTCGTCGACCGTCATTCCCGCCCCCATCCCTCCGGCGCTCGCACGCCAGGTGCAACGCCTCGCGGTACGCGCCTTCCGCGCGGTGGACGCATGCGGGTTGGCACGTGTCGATTTCTTCTATGTTCCCCGCACGCGGCAGCTTTTTTTAAATGAGATCAACACCATGCCGGGCTTCACCGCGATCAGCATGTTCCCCAAAATGTGGGAAGCCAGCGGTCTGAGTTACCCGAAGCTGCTTGATCGCATGATCGCGCTCGCCTTGGAACGCGCCCGGGAGCGCGCCCGCAACCACTATGCGCGGGGATGACCCGCGGGTCGCGCTCGCTTCTACTTGCCCGCTCTCAGCAACTGCATGACGAACTGCAGATCCTTCCACGCCTCGCGCTTCTGGCTGGGATCGCGCAACAAGTACGCGGGGTGATAGGTCACGACCAATTGCGTGGCGCCACTTCCGAGCTGCAACGGATGCGCGTGGCCGCGCAGGGGACCAAGGGCACTCTTGCGGCCCAGCAGGTTCTGGGCCGCGGTGGCCCCCAGGGCGCAGACTACCCGTGGCCGGATGGCGGCCAACTGCCGGAAGAGGAATGGCGTGCAGGCCGCGCATTCATCAGTTTCGGGAGTCCGGTTGGACGGCGGCCGACACTTGACCACATTGCAGATATAGACGTCCTCGCGCCGCAGCCCCATGCCTTTCTGAATCATGTCGGTCAGCAGTTGTCCGGCGCGGCCGACGAAGGGCATGCCCTGCTCATCCTCGTCGGCGCCGGGTCCTTCGCCCACAAAAACCAGCTCGGCATCCGGGCTGCCGGAGCCGTACACGATATGGTGGCGGCCCACATGCAGCTTGCAGCGCTTGCAATCACCAAGGTCCTCGCGAATGACCAGCAACTCCCCACCGGCCTGACCCTGGGGAAGCGGGGCGCGCGCCGGCGCCGGCGCGACCTGCGGTTCCCGCGCCGGCTCGATCGCGTTGGCCGATCGCATCTCGGAGGTGGGACGGGAACTCGTCGCGTCGAAGCGATCCGGAGTCCCCTGTCTTGCGGTCATCGCAGGCGGCAGGTCCGCACGCATCAATGGCATCGCAATGCGGACCGCATCAATGCCCAGTGCTCTCTGGAAGCGCAGGTATTCGGCCAGATGACGGCGGGCCTGTTCATTCATGGTCAGTGCGTGATCGGCACGCGGGTGGACTGCAGTGCTTCGATGGCGTTCCAGACGGCGGCCGCGATTTCCGCCTTTGTCGTCCGGGGGATCTCTGTTTCGCCGTGCGCGGAGATCAACGTCACCGCATTATGCCCGACGTCAAAGCCGCAATCGGAACGTCCGACGTCGTTCAATACGATCAGGTCGGCACGCTTGGCATGCCGTTTCATGTGCCCGGCGGCGAGCATTGCCGCCGCCTCGCCGGTTTCAGCGGCAAAACCGACCACCAATTGCCGCTGCTTGCGACGACCGCACTCGGCCAGGATGTCACGGGTCGGCGCCAGCTCGAGCGTGAGCGGCTCCCCCCGCTTTTTCACTTTCTGCGTGGCCGGCCGCAACGGGGTATAGTCCGCCACGGCCGCCGCGCAGACCACGATGTCGGCTTGCTCAAAGCGGGCGTCCACCGCAGCAGCCATCTCCGCGGCGCTGGTGACCGGCACAAGTTCAACCCCGGCGGGCGCCTGCAGCGCGGTGGGACCGCTGATCAGAATGACGCGCGCGCCACGCGCGTGCGCCACCTCGGCCAATGCGTATCCCATGCGACCGCTGGACCGGTTGCTCAGATAACGCGCGGGATCAATCGCCTCGCGCGTGGGGCCCGCGGTAACCAAAACCGTGCGTCCGCCCAGGCTGCCTTCCTGCCGTCGCGCCGAACCTGAGGCTGCCAGAGTGGCCGCGACGATCGTGTCCAATTCGGCCAGGCGGCCGCTGCCGACCATGCCGCATGCCAGGTAGCCTGCGCCCGGTTCAACCACCGTCACGCCGCGGGCACGCAACGTTGCGATATTGGCCTGGGTAGCTGGATGCTGCCACATGTTCACATTCATGGCCGGTGCGATGACGACCGGCGCCGTGGTCGCAAGGTAGAGGGTGGTCAGGAAATCGTCAGCCAGCCCTTGGGAGAAACGGGCCAGGAGGTTGGCCGTGGCGGGAGCGACGACAAGCACGTCCGCGTTCTGCGCGACCGCAATGTGTTCGATGGCGCTTACGCGCAGCATGTCGGCGACCGCGGCCGCAGCTTCGCCGCCCTCGGACGTCTCCTCCCCCGCCGGGGGCTCGCCCGAAAACATCTCGGTGATGACCTTTTCCGAGGTGAGCGCCGCAAACGTAAGCGGGCGGACGAACTCCTGTGCGTGGCGCGTCATGACGACCTGAACGGTACACTGCTGTTGTTGCAGCAAACGCACCAATTCCGCCGCCTTATAAACGGCAACGCCGCCGCTCACTCCGAGAACGACCCGCATCGAATGGCGCCTCCGGACGGTGCGCGACGTCCAGCCGGGGAGCTGCTCCCCTCGTCATCCCGTTGGTTCTCTCCGGGCTTGAATTCGCCGCGCGCTGCAATGGATCAGCTTCTGGTCTAGCGCTTGGGCGCGGGTTTCTGTTCGAGCGTCGTGGCGAAGCCGGTCTCGTTGTTCGGCAGCTCGGGAATGATGTAATCCAATAGCCCCGCAAACGCCTCGTCCTGCGCGATCTTGGTGGGCTTGCGCGAGGAGGAATTCACCATGGGTCGCGCCCCGTTCTGGATCTTGCGTGCCCGACGCGAGATGACGTGAACGAACTGATAACGACTGGGAATGTGCTCAATGCTGACAATCGGATCCATGCTCACCTCATGCCGGCCACTTTGGCCCGGTGGCCTCCAGCAGCGCGACTTAAAAACCCGGACTTAAACCCTTACCGTCGCGATCCCGAAAGAATGCAATACCGGCGCCAAACGTTCAGCCACCCGGAACTGCAGGCACTCTTCCGCCAAACGCTCCAAACGGAAGCGCTCGGCCGCCGGCATCCGGCTTTCTTGCAGGACCTTCGGCCAGCCCCGTCTCCGTGCCCGTTCCACCAGAACAATGGCTTGCAACCGCTCCACCGAACGCGGCAGCTCATCGTTGATCAGGACGTACTGGTATTCATTATACGCGGCGATCTCCCGGGATGCATCCCGCAGGCGGTGTTCGATGACCTCGGGGGTGTCCAAGCCGCGGTTCCTGAGCCGCCAAGCCAGCGTGTCGCGGTCCGGTGGGGCGATGAAAATGCTCACCGTCCCCGCATGCCGCTGCCGTACCTGCGCCGCTCCCTGCACGTCGATATCGAGCACCAGATCGGCGCCGCGACGTCGGGCATCTTCGAGAAAGCTCCAAGCGGTGCCGTAGTAGTTGCCGAAGACCTCGGCGTATTCGAGGAAGTCGCCATCGGCCAACATCCGCTTGAATTCCTCGCGGCTGATGAAGAAATACTCGCGGCCATGTTCCTCACTGCCCCGCGAGGGACGGGTGGTGTAGGAGATGGAAAATTCCAGACCCGGCACCAACCGGAACAGTTCTCCGACCAGGGTGCTCTTACCCGAACCCGAGGGCGCGGAAATCAAGAACAGGCAGGAGGCCGCTTCCGGCGTGATCGAAGCCGCGCGCTTGTGCATGGGTTCTGGCATGGCGGCATCCGCGCTACTCAAGGTTCTGCACCTGCTCGCGCAGTTTTTCGATCTCCGCTTTCATGACAACACCCAGCTCGGAAATGCGCAACCCGCCCGCCGCCACGCCGGCAGTCTTCGCGAGCAGTGTATTGACCTCGCGATTGAGCTCCTGCAGGAGGAAATCGAGTTTTTTGCCAACTTCGCCGCCGGCGTCGAGAAAGGCGGCAAAGAGCGTCAAGTGGGCACGCAAGCGCGTGAGTTCCTCGCTGACATCGCTGCGCTCGGCCAGCAGTGCCGCCTCCTGCACGAGGCGCTCCTCCGGAACGCCGGGACCGACGAGTTCCAGGAGGCGGCGTTGCAATCGCGCAAAAACCCCTGCCTGCAAGACCTCGCGGGCCCCATGGATCTCGTCCGCCGCCGCGCCCAGCCGTTGCAGGCGGGCGCGCAAGTCGGCGACCAAGGCGGCGCCTTCACCGGCGCGGACGCGGTTCAGTTCCTGCAGCGCCCGATCCAGCACCTCGACGACCAGTTCTTGCAACCGGACGTCCGGAGCCGCGGGAGGGGCGCCGCCGTTGCCCCCGACGGTGGCCAGCACGCCCGGCAAGCGCAATACCTGGTTGGGATCTGCCATCAGCTCGGGGTGACCCATCTGCGCCGTAATGGCGGCAAAAGCGGCCAAATATGACGCAACCTGCGTTGAGTCAAGCTGCAGTTCCGCCGTTTTGACCCGTTCCACCCCGCAGCTCACGTCCAAATGGCCGCGCATGATGTGGCGCTTGATGCGCTTTTCGAGAGCCGATGACAACGGCTCGAGTTCCGGACCCAGCCGGAACTGCAAGTCGAGAAAACGGTGGTTGACGCTCTTGAGCGTCACCCACACATCCATCCCCTCTTCTGCCTGCCGCGCCTGCGCGTAACCGGTCATGGAACGCACCGGAGTCTGCCCGGTGACATACGTAGCCTTGGGGATGAATTCATGCAAGGGTGCAGCGCTCCTGGACGCCGTCGTTGACCACCGTCACTTCCCCGCCTCAACCACGCCGGCAAACTGCAGGTCATAAAGTCGGCGGTAAGCTCCATTGCGAGCCATCAATTCGTCGTGACCACCCACCTCAATGATGCGCCCACCGTCGAGCACCACGATGCGGCTGGCATTGCGAATGGTCGAGAGCCGGTGCGCGATCACGAAAACCGTGCGATTCGACATCAGGTTGCCGAGCGCACGCTGCACCAGGTTCTCGCTCTCGGTGTCGAGTGCGGAGGTGGCCTCATCCAACAGCAGGATGGGTGCATCCTTCAGCAAAGCCCGGGCAATGGCGATGCGCTGGCGCTGGCCCCCCGAAAGACGCTGTCCGCGCTCGCCCAGCAGGGTGGCATAACCTTGTGGCATTTCGCGGATAAACTCGTCCGCCATGGCCGCCTGTGCCGCGTGCTGGATGCGTGATTGCGACACTTCGTGGCTGCCGTAGGCGATGTTGTTGCCCGCGGTGTCGTCGAAAAGAATCGTATCCTGCGTCACGTAGGCGATCTGTTCCCGCAGCGAGGTGAGCGTCAGATCGCGCACGTCGTGACCGTCAATCAACACCCGACCCGCCGTCACATCGAAAAAACGTGGGATGAGGTTCACCAGCGTGGTCTTGCCGGCGCCACTGGAACCGACGAGCGCCACGACCTCGCCCCGCTTCACTTCGAAGTCCAGGTCCTCGAGCACGGTCTGGCCGGTCTCGTACGCGAAACTGACATATTCGAAGCGCACCGCGGTGCGAAAGCGACGGAGCCGGCGCGCTCCGGGGCGTTCCCGCACTTCCTCGTCCACATCCATGTAGGCAAAGACAGTCTGTGCCGACCCCATGGCCTGCTGGAAGCTGTTGTAAATGCCCGACATGCGGCGCAGCGGCTCATAGAGCTTGAAGAGGGTATAGAGGAATGCCAGGATGGTGCCGGCCGACATCTCGCCGCGGCTGATCGCCCCACGTCCATAGAGAAAAAAGAGGACAAAGGTGATCGTCGCCAACACTTCCATGAGCGGTGAGCTGATCCCCTGCTGCTTGATGTAGCGCAGGTTGGCGCGGAAGAGGCGCAGCGCCGCCAGCCGAAAGCGCGCAATCTCCCGGAACTCCATGTTGAAGGCTTTGACGATGCGGTTCCCGGTGATGGTCTCGTGCAGAATGTGCTGCACATCCGCGAGCTGGTCCTGCCCCTTGCGCGTCGAGCGTCGCACCTTGCGGCCCAGCCGGACCGTCGGGATGATCACCAGCGGCGTCAACGCCAGCGAGGCCAACGTCAGCCTCCAATTGAGCAGGATCAACACCGTCGCCATGGCCAGCAGTGTGAAGACCTGCTGTAACGCGTCCGCCAAGCTGTGCGACGCGGCGGTCTGCACCCGGTCGATGTCATTGATGGCGGTGGACATCAGCTTGCCGGTTGAGTGCTTGTGAAAAAATGCCGCCGACTGGTTGATGATCTTCTCGTAAAGCGCATTGCGCAGATCGGTGACCACGCCGAAGCCGACGTAATTGATGAGATAGGTGCCGAAGTACTCTGCCACGCACTTCACGACCACCACCATCACCAGCGCCAGCGAGACCATCGAGCCCGGGTTGTGGGAAACCCAGTGCGGAAACAGATTGTCAAGGTAGAGGTGAGGGTGATGGGAATGCCATGCCACCTTCTCCAACAGATCAATACGGCCGCCGCCCGTCTCCGGGTGCAGGACGCGGTCCACCACCGGCCCGATCAGCAGCGCAAGCGCGCCCTCCATCATGCCCGCCCCCGCCATCAACACCACCGCAGCCGTGAATTGGCCGGTAAAATGCCGGATGAGCTTCAGCAGACGGAAGATATCGCGCATGGTGGCAGGGCACTCGGGGGTCGGCTACGAGAAGAACTGTTGCGATGGTAGCACCGGCGTCCCAGACCGGCCCAGAGCCGGCGGGGCGCTCTTGGACTGATGCAAAAGACTGGCACTGCTGCCCCGCGCGGGCAGATCAGGCGGCGATGGGCGCGCCGCGCTAAACCTCATGCTCCGCTTCAATGCCGCGGCATGTCGCGGTGGGTGAGACGGGCATCAAAGCCGTCCTTCTTGAGGGCCTTCCGGATCTCTTCCGCCATCATCACTGAGCGGTGCTGTCCTCCGGTACATCCGATGGCGATGGTTAAGTAGCTCTTCCCTTCACCGATGTAATGAGGGATCAGGAAGTGCAGCAGCTCGGTGACCCGCGCCAGGAACTCCCGGCTCTGGGGAAAGGAACGGATGTATTTGGCGACCTGCGGGTCGCGGCCGGTGCGGTGGCGGAACTCCGGGACGAAATGGGGGTTGGGCAGGAAGCGCACGTCGAACACCAGATCGGCGTCGGGCGGCACACCGTGGCGGTACCCGAAGCTGGTGACTGCGACGCCCAACGCGTGCGAAGAATCCGGGTGCACCACCTTGTCGGTGACATAAGCGCGCAACTCATGAACATTGAAACGCGAGGTGTCGACCACCAGATCGGCGGCTTCGCGAATGCGGGCCAGGACTCGGCGTTCAGCGGCGATTCCTTGCAGGATGCTGGCTTTGGCACCCAGCGGGTGCGGTCGCCGCGTCTCACTGAAGCGTCGCAGCAGAGACTGGTCGCTCGCTTCGAGGAACAACAGCGTCACGCGCAGCTTGCCCTTGCGGAGCCGCTGGAGCTGATCGGGAAGCGTCTCCAGCCGCTGTCCTTCGCGGATGTCGATGACGAGCGCAGCGCGTGTGATCTCAGCCGGGGGCTGGATGAGGGCGGCGAACTTGGGTAGTAGATCAACCGGCAGATTGTCGACGCAGTAGTAGCCGGAATCCTCGAAGACCTTAAGGACCGACCCTTTGCCGGAACCGCTCAGGCCGGTGATGACGACCAAGTGGCCCTCGGCCGCGGGTTCTGCGTTCGGAAGCGCCCTGTGTCGGGGGCGCTGGCGGGCGCCGGCCTTCACTGCGGTGGCTGCACGCTGGGTGACGATGATGATCCTCCGGAATGCCTTTCCAGTATAGGCGCTGGCGTCCTCCACGCTCCCTTTTGCGGACGCACCGGGGTGCCGCCCGCGCAACCCCGCTCGCGGATTAATGCCGCACCGATCTCATCCCTTGCGGCGTCTGCGATGGGTGGAGGGGATATGCATGTCTTCACGATACTTGGCGACGGTGCGCCGCGTCACGTCGATGCCCTGCGCGCGCAGCCGGTCGGTGATGGCATCGTCGGTCAGCGGATGGCACGGGTCCTCGTCCTCGATCATCTTCTTCACACGGCGCTTCAGGATGACCAGCGAGGTGTCGGCGCCCTGTGCGCCCTGCACGGCCTCACTAAAGAAGGTGCGCAGTTCCATCACTCCTTGTGGCGTATGCGCGTACTTGTTCGACACGGCACGGCTGACGGTGGAGGGATGAACGCCGATCTCCTCCGCCACATCCTTGATCATCATCGGCCGCAGGTGGTCGAGACCGTGGTCGAGACACTCCGGCTGGCGGGCGATGATGACGTGGCACACCCGCGCGATGGTCTGCTTGCGTTGCTCCAGGTTACGCAGGAACTGGATGGCGCTGCTGTAGCGATCGCGGATGTAATGCGCCACGTCGCGCTGGCTGCGATCCCATTTCATGGCGCGATACTGGCGATTGAGCCGCAGTTGCGGCAGTCCATCGTCGTTGGTGACCACGCGGTAGCGGTTTTCGCAGTCCATCTGGCCGCAGATGGAGCAGGGCTGTGCCCGTCCCTTGACGAAAAAGATGTCGGGCTCGATCACGCGCGTCTGCGTCCGGTTATAGCGCCGCCCCGGCCATGGGTCGAGCTTCTGAATGACGGAAAGCGCCCCTTCCACGTCGTCCAGCGGTACGCCCATCTGGCGGGCCATCTCCTTGTGCTGCTTGTTCTGCAGTTCCGGTAAGTGGTCGCTGACAATCTGGATGGCGAGCGGATGCAGCACCGGCAATTGTCGGAGCTGGAGCAGCAGGCACTCGCGCAGATCTCGTCCCGCCACCCCTGGCGGGTCGAAACTCTGCACCATGCAGAGTGCCTCGTGCACGCAGGTGAGAGGCAAATCCTCGCTGTTGGCGATCTCCTCCAGGCTGAGCGGACGCCGCCCGCGGTCGTCTTCCGCCGTCAGGTAGCCATCCTCGTCCAGGTTGCCGATGATCGCCTCAGCCGCCTCGCGCAACCGCTCGTCGGTGGCCGATACGCTCAACTGCCAGCGCAGGTGGTCGGTCAACGTGGTGGGGGCGCTGACGAAGTTCTCATAGGAGGGCCGCTCGAAATCCTCGTTCTCACTGCTGGTGCTGCCGCCCTCCAGGTACTCGCCAAAGAAACTGTCGAAGTCAATTTCCGAGAACGGATCGGCGCTCGCCTCCGGCCCGGCCTCTCCGACGGCGCTCTCGCCCTCACCCGCAGTCCCGGCTCCCTCCATGCTGCCGCTTTCCAACCCACCCGATTCGGTTTCGCTTCCCGGACTCCCCACGGAAGCGCTCGCCAGACCATCGAAACCGGCACCTTCCTGCACCCCGTCAGCTGCGCCCGCCTCGCCCCAACTCTCGCCCGTCTGGGCGTCAGCATTGGTGTTACTCTTCAGCTCCGCCTCTGCCACCGCCAGTTCCTCCGCCGTGGTGGCGTCTTCCTGTGCTTCGTCCAAGAGCGGGTTTTCCAGCAGCTCCTGTGCGATCGCTTCCTCCAGCTCCAGCTTGTTCATCGCCAGGATGCTGACCATCTGCACCAGCCCCGGAGTAAGGGACTGCTTCAGCATCGGCTTGGGAATCAGCTTGGGGCCTTGATACATGACGTCTAGCTCAGAAGATCAAGCAAGGCTGAACGACTCGCCCAGGTAGACCCGGCGAACCTCGGGGTCTTCGCCCAACTCGCGCGGTTTCCCGGAACGAAAAATGCGGCCATCGTGCACGATGTAGGCGCGATCGGTGACGCTCAACGTCTCGCGCACGTTATGGTCGGTGATCAGCACTCCAATTCCGGAGAGCTTGAGATCAATGATGATCTGCTGCAGGTCGAGCACGACGCGCGGGTCAATGCCGGCAAACGGCTCGTCCAGCAAAATAAAGGTCGGGTTGATGGTGAGCCCACGGGCAATCTCGACGCGCCGTCGTTCGCCCCCGGAGAGGGCATAGCCTGGACTGCGCCTTACTTTTTCCAATCCAAGCCGCGCGATCAGGTCATCCATGCGCACGCGTTGTTCGGCCGGGCTGAGCGGCAGCGTCTCAAGGATGGCCAGCAGGTTCTGTTCGACGGTGAGCTTGCGAAAGACTGACGCCTCCTGCGGAAGATAGCTCACGCCGCGACGGGCCCGCTGGTACATGGGCATGAGTGTGATGTCCTCGCCGTCCAAGAGGATCCGTCCCGAGTCGGGGGCAATCAGCCCGACGATCATGTGAAAAGTAGTGGTCTTGCCCGCCCCATTCGGACCCAGAAGGCCCACAACTTCGCCACTCTGGATCTCGATCGAGACGTCGTTCACGACTGTTCTCCCGTGATACAGCTTGCAGATCTGCTCCGTGGCAAGACGTTGCATTGGGAGGTCAGTTTAGGGGGGATAACAGACTAAAGACAAACAACTTATGGCTTAACTGGATGTTCAACACGGAGCCGTTTGCCTAGCTCACTCTCGACGCGGATCGTATCACTCGAGGGTGAAAAAGTCAATGTATGACCGGTCAATCGCCCCTGTTCGGCATCAAAAATGCTGGGCGCTCCCGACCCTTCTCCCGTCAGCACCACCTCATCGCTGTTACCTTCGTAAACCGCGCGCTCCGCCGTAGCTTCTCGCCCAGGCTGTGTAATGCGTACGCCCCCGGAGGCCACCACACGTTGTAATCCGGCTGGCGCGCTCGCGTTGCGCTGCGCGCCACGGTCGCCGGGAGCCGTCAGGAAGACGTCCAGCACCGGTGCAGTCATGACGACATCGCGATTCACCAATCGAACCGTGCCACGGTATCTTGCCTCATGGTCGGTATCCGAATAGGTCAGGCGCTGCGCGCTGACTGTGACGGGCGATGGCGCGCCGCCATTCTTGATTCCGCCCGGCAAGCTGTAATCGCCCGCTCCCGTAACGGGGGGCAGCGTCGCCCGCGTTCGCATTGCGGCACTGGGGTTGACGAACATGCTCGTCACATCGCGCACGACGAGGGTGCCGTGGGTGCGGTCAAAGCTGATCTCAGTCCCGGAGGTCAGATTCGACCCCTGAAAGATGCGGGCGTGGCCGGTGAACCGACCCTGCTTGCTGGTCAGGTTGACCTGCATGTGATCGGACACCACATCCACTGGAACACGGGCATTGCCGAACATGGGGCCTGCCACGGCGAGGCCCGCGGGACTGCCGGGCGTTGCGCTCGCCAGCGGCGATGGCAGGAAGGAAACCTGTACTCCGCCGTCACCCGTGACCTCGCCCGTGGTCCGATCCCACACCGCCGAGGAAGCGGCAAATCGCAACTGCGGCGCTTCGCCACTGACCTTGCCATGCGTATAGGCGCTTCCCTGATCTGCACTCAAACTTACGCGGGCCGCGGATGCGGCATAGTGCACGCGATCGGCGCGCAGAATACTCGTCTGCCCGGGCGCCGTCCGCTCATCAAGCTCCACTTGTCCACTCTCCCAGACTTGCTGCAGTTGGCCGTCTTGCGGTGAAAATGCCAACTCGACACTCTCGGCCGTGCTGTGGCGGTTCAAGATCACGGCCGCTTGCGCAACGGTTTGTCCAAGCACGACATGACCATTGGCATTGGCTTGCGTCAGACGGTTGCCGGGCCGCCAACGCATCTCCATCTGGTCAGCTTCGGCATCGAGACTCCCGACAGTCCCTGTTGCGGAAGCGGAATGCAAGTGCCCGCGACCGAGGACCACAACTCGCGTCAACTCGCTGCCGAGCGATCCCAACCCGGTCGTGTTCCTCGCGGCAGTCCTGCGGCCGGCAAAATAGAGATCGAGCCCCGACGCCGTTAACGTACGGCGGTTTCCAGCCATACCGGTGCTCAGCAACGCAGGTGGGGATAGATGGCGCTGAGCCTGCCGCAGATCCTGCGTCACGCGCGCACCGTCGCGAACCTCGATCTTCTCCAATTGGTCACCCGGACCAAAGTGAAAGCTCACGGCCCCGGCCTGCAGCTCCGAAGTCTGATCGGCGTTTTGTTGCAGCAGGTCCACCGCTCCACTCAGCCGCATCCCTTGCAATCGTTCTTTCCCCCAACCGGCAGCGGGACCCGCGCCTGACCTGCCCGATACGGTTGTCGGACTGCTCAGGTCGGCAACCGCCAAGTGGGCATGGGCCGTGAGCTGTCCCGACGGGGTGGCATCCTGTGCCATGACGTTCCCGACCGCCTGCGCCGACGCCACCGAGTAATCGGGGCGCAACTGCATCTCGAAGCGTTCGGACCGCAGTTCCTGCGTACCATTTCGCACGAGCGCATGGTCGGTCAGAACTACTTGCAGGCTGCTGCGATCGAGCGTCACCCGTTGCGCCTCCACGTGGAGAACGGGCTGGCCAGACCTGACCCAGTCCAACTGGACATTCCCTCCCAGTACTACGTTTTCTGGATGCGTGGAAATGTGTGCAGTGTCCGCCCGGCCCGTGGCATTCAGGTAACGAAACTCCAACCCATGCTGGACGTCGCCGTTTCCAGTTTTTGTATTGAACACCAGGTTATTGGTCTCGATGTGGATCGGGTTGCCGCTCTCTTCGGGCGGCGGCAAGGTGGACTCGGCCGTTTCAGACGCTGCACGCGTGCCCGCCAGATCGATATGCACCAAGCCCTGCGCACTGATCTCGTTACGACCAGGATCGTAGTCGAACTCATCGCCGTAGATCTGGTCAACGCGACCGCCCTGTGCCTCGAAGAGTTCCACCCGCACCTGCTTCAAGACGGCACGTTCTCCGCTGCGCAGGCGGACCGCACTGGCCGCCTGCGCGCGAAACAGCGTTCGCCCTCCCTCGGCGCGGGTCAGCGTCCAACCACTGGCAGACTGACGGATATCCAGCGGCAATCGCACAATCGGGTGCCCGGGCGCATGGGCTTGGCGCTGGCGCTGCACCAGGTAAAGCATCAACACCAGCATGGCTCCCGCGCCAAGCAGGGCGGCCAGCCCGAGGCGAATACGGCGCAGTCGCTCCGCCCCGGCCGAGGCCGATCCAGCCCGGGAAGTGGGGGGCACGCCGCTCACGCATTCAGTCTAAAGCAGTGTGAAGGACGCGGGCGGTGGACGTTTGATCTTCGCCGCACGAAACACTCCCCCTGCTCATGAGCGGGTGTCTGCGACCGCCCACCGCCCACCCTCCACCGTCCACCGTGTTTTCCTGCCACTTCCCTGCCCGTACCGTGACTTTCGCCTCCGGACGGACCACAATATCGGGTTGTAGTTGTGATCCGATGAGCGCCGTCCCCAACCCGCCACTTGCATTGCCGCCGGTCAAGTTCCGCGCCCGGCCCAAAGCCCTGACACGGCATCTGCGGGAATGGACCGCGTTTCTCAAAGCCCTTCTCGATACTGAGCATCCCGTGCAGGTGCATATCGTCCCCATGCGCCGTTGCAACCTCGCCTGCACCTACTGCAACGAGTACGACGATGTGTCCGACCCGGTGCCGCTCGACGAGATGCTGCGCCGCATTGACAAACTGGGCGCTTTGCACACCTCGCTGGTGACCATCAGCGGGGGCGAGCCGCTGCTGCACCCCGACCTCGACGCCATCATCGCTCGTATTCGCCACCATGGCATGCTTGCGGGCCTGATTACCAACGGCTACCTGTTGGTCGCGGAACGCATCGAGCGGCTGAATCGCGCCGGCCTCGACTATCTGCAGATCTCCATTGACAACGTCCAGCCCGACGCCACCTCGGTCAAGAGTCTCAAGGTGCTGGATCGTAAGCTGGAGCTGCTGGCCCAGCATGCACGCTTCAGCGTCAACATCAATTCGGTGGTGGGTTCCGGCGTTGACCACCCCGAGGATGCCCTCGTCATCGCGCGCCGCGCGGTCGAGTTCGGCTTCATCAGCACGGTGGGTATCATTCACGACGGCCACGGGCAACTGCGCCCACTCGCCCCCAGCGAAGAGAGCATCTACCAGCAGGTGAAGGGACTCGGAAAGCGCAACTTCGCGCGCTTCAATCAGTTCCAGGAAAACATCGCGCACGGCCTCCCCAACGAGTGGCGCTGCCGCGCCGGCGCGCGCTATCTCTACATCTGCGAGGACGGCCTGGTGCATTATTGCTCGCAGCAACGCGGCTACCCAGGCGTGCCGTTGGCAGGATATGGTCTCGCCGACCTGCGCCGCGAATACCAGTCCGCCAAGTCCTGCGCGCCTTACTGCACCGTGGCCTGCGTGCATTACACCTCCTGGCTCGACGGCTGGCGCCACCCACAGCTCACGACCACGACTCCCGCCCCGTTGGCTGAACCTGTCTCCGAGCTGGTGCAGCTTAAATAGCGGGTGGCGGGTGGACCGGGGCACAAGGCCGCCCACGCCTCTCGCTCTCCGACCTTCAGCTATCCTTTCCCATGCCTTTTCCGGTCCGCGCGGTGGACGCTGCCGTGGCGGCGCGCCTCGAACAACAGGTGGGCGTGACGCCCTTCGCCGCCCGCTGGCTGGCCGCACGCGGCTGGTCGGATGCGCAGCTCGTACGCGACTTTCTCTCCCCCTCGCTCGCCTCGCTGCATGCGCCGTGGCGGATGAAGGGGATGGAAATCGCCGTCGAGCGCATCCTGGGCGCCATCGCCGCCCGCGAAACCATTCTCATTTACGGCGACTACGACGCTGACGGCACCACCGCCGTCGTCATTCTGCGCAAAGCGTTGACCATGCTGGGGGCACACCTGGTGTGCCACATTCCGCAGCGCCTGGTGGAAGGC
Source organism: uncultured Acidobacteriota bacterium (assembly GCA_937898755.1). Lineage (GTDB taxonomy): Bacteria > Acidobacteriota > Terriglobia > Terriglobales > SCQP01 > CALEJU01. Next base: position 15,834 of record CALEJU010000080.1, read on the forward strand.
TACGGGATGCACCGCGAGCCCATTGAGCGTGCCGCGGCGGCGGGTGTTCGTCTGGTCATCTCGGTTGATACCGGAGTGCGCGCCTTCGCGGTGGTCGAGCGCGCCGCGGCGCTGGGCATGGACGTCATCATCACCGATCACCACCTCCCGGAAGAGCGGGCCGTCGCCGCTCTCGCTGTTCTCAACCCTCACCAGTCGGACTGCGACTACCCCGACAAAAATCTGAGCGGCGTCGGCGTCGCCTTCAAGCTGGTGCAGGCACTGTTCGAACGTACGGGACGCGCCGCGGCCGGCGCGGTGCCGGCATGGCTCGCAGCCTTCCTGAAAATCGTCGCCCTCGGCACGATCGCCGATGCCGTGCCCCTCACCGGCGAGAATCGCATCTTCGCGTATTTTGGGCTTGAGGGGTTGCGCCAGCCCGCCAACCCCGGCCTGCAGGCGTTGATCCAGACGGCGCTGCCAGACAAGTCCGCCGCCGCCGCATTCACCGCCGAGGACGTCTCCTTCCGCCTCGCCCCGCGCCTCAATGCCGCCGGCCGCATGGGTGGAGCGGAGCTGGTGCTCGAGCTTTTCGCAGCCCCCACCGGGGAAGCCGGCGAACTGGCGCAACAGCTCGAACGGTTGAACCGCGAACGGAGGCGCGTCGAGGATCAGATCCGCGCCGAGCTTGCGTCCCGCTTCGCCACCGACCTGTCGCTGGCGGACGATCGTGTCCTGGTGTTGGACGGTGACGGCTGGCATCGCGGCGTCCTGGGCATCGTCGCCGCCCGCATCCTGGAACGGACGGGCAAACCCACCCTCATCTTCGCGCGCGAAGGCGGGACGGCTTATGGCTCCGGCCGCGCGCCTGCCGGCCTTCACCTGCTGGCTCTGCTCGAATCTTGTCCCGATCTTTTCATCCGCTTTGGAGGCCACGCCGCCGCCGTGGGCTGTGCGTTACCCTGTGAGCACTTGCAGGAACTGCGCCGCCGCCTGAACGAGGTGTGCTCTCGCCTCCTGCCGCCGGCGAGCGTGGCGGTCACGGCGCCGGCTGACATGGAATTGCGCTTCGGCGAGATTCATGCGGACCTGCTCGCCGAATGCCTGCGCTTCGCTCCCTTTGGCATGGGTAACCCCGCCCCCCGCTTTGCCGCGCATGGCGTCCGCCTGGTTGTTCCGCTACGGATCCTCAAGGATAAACACCTCAAGTTGACCGTGGAACAGGACGGCCGCCGTTTCGATGCCCTGGCATGGAATGCAATCGGCGATGGGGAACGGAGTGCTGCGGCACTGCTGCGCGAATTCCAGCCGGGCACCGCTCTCGATCTTCTGTTTTGCCTCGAACAGACGCAGCATCCGCAATACGGTGACCGCATACAGCTGATTTTGCAGGCGTTGCCGCTGCGCAGTGAGGAACGTCAAACATGGGCGGTGGGGGGTGGGGAGTAGGGGGCGGAAACGTGCCTCCCGGCTCTACCCTTCGTCGCCAGCCGCTTTCTTCGCTTGCACCTCGCCCTGCACCTCTTCGAAAACCGCTTGCTCATAACCGAGATCGCGCGCCGAAGGCGTCAGCAGGGTGCGCGGTCCGATGCGCAGTTTGCGACCGTAGCGGAGCGCTTCCCGCACATCGGCTTCACTGACGAAATCGAGTACTGGCATAGGAGGAGCGACTTTTGGCACCGTCGGCGCAGCCGCCTGTTCATTGTCGGCGATGGCAGGATTAGACGCCGTTGGCGTGATCCCCGGCACGGCCGAGGCCGCCGGACGCAGTCCTTTCTCGGCTAAGAAACGATCCACGATGCTGCGGATCACGGCGCGATCCGCTGGCGGGGCGGACGGCGCCGGCGTCGAGACGCCCGCCACCGATGGAGTCCCGTGCGCACAGCCGCAGCTTCCGCCGGCTGCACCGGCGCTGGCGCTACAGCCACAGGCCGAAACCGGTGGCGCTTGCGGGGGCGGCGGCGCCGTGCTCACCGGACGCCGTTCATAGGCCACGCGTTTCAAGTTGATCAGGTGCTGCGGACCGATGTTGTCGGAGGTGATGTTCCCGCCCGCGGCGCCACAGCCCAGCGTCATGGCTGGAAACAGGTCGGTCGTCGCCCCGATCGAACCTTGAGGGGCGGGGCTGTTGACCACCACGCGGTAGGCCGGCATGCGTGCCCCGTATGCGCGAATCACGGCGTCGTCCTGCGCATGAATCACGCAGGTGTGCCCCAAACCGCCGAACTGCAGCAGACCGGCGCAGGTCTGGAAAGCCGTTTCGCGATCGGGAACAAAGTAGAGCCCGAGCACCGGAGACAGTTTCTCGGCCGAGAGCGGAACGTCTCGCCCGATGCCTTGCAGTTCGACGGCCAGAATGCGCGCCGTCGCGGGTACAGCGAAACCCGCCAGCTCGCCCAGGCGCTGCGGCGACTGCCCGACGCACTTCGGGTTGACGGTGAATGTCTCGGGGTGAATCAGCGTCCGTCCCAGCACCGCAGCCTCTTCCGGGGTTGGGAAATAGGTCCCTTCTGCGGCCAGCAGCTGCAGAATCTGAGCTTTCAGCGACGCTTCGGCCACGATGGCCTGCTCGGAGGAACAGATCGTGCCCCAGTCGAAGCTTTTGCCGTAAACCACATCGGCGACGGCCTTGGCAAGGTTGGCCGAGGTGTCGATCAGCGCCGGAACATTCCCCGGTCCCACGCCAAATGCCGGTTTGCCGGAACTGTAGGCCGCCCGCACCATCGCCATCCCCCCGGTGGCCAGCACGACGGCGGTGCGACGATGACGCATCAGCTCCTGCGTCCCTGCCATGGTCGGCAATGAGAAGCAGCAGATGACATCCTCGGGGGCGCCGGCCTCGCGCGCCGCCTGCGCCATCAGCGAGACCGTCTCGCAGATACAACGCATCGCTGCCGGGTGCGGGCTGACCACGATGCTATTGCCGGCTTTGAGCGCGATCAGGATCTTGTAGATCGCCGTGCTGGTCGGGTTGGTGGTGGGCAGGATGGCGGCGACCACCCCCACCGGCGTGGCCAGTTCCAGCACCCCGGTAGCCGGGTCCTCGCGCACCAAGCCGACTGTCTTCATGGACCGAATGGCCCCATGCACGCGTTGCGAGGCGAACAGGTTTTTCTGGATCTTGTCGGCGACCTTGCCGTAGGTGGTCTCTTCCACCGCCATGCGCGCCAGCTTTTCCGCATTCGCGGACGCCACCGCCGCCATGGCGTCGACCACGGCGTCCACTTGGGCCTGGGAAAAGGTACGGAACTTCAGGAATGCCTGGTGGGCCCGCTCGACTAGATCGCGCGCTTCCTGAACGGATTGCAGATCCTTGTCCACGGTGAGGTCCACGGTGAGCTGGGGACGGGTGGCGGCTCGCGCCTGCATCGGTGGCCGACAGGGGACGATAAGCCGCTGGGCATCGCGTCCGAAATAGAACCGTTGTCGGCGAGCGACGCTACTTCGTTCCCTGGTGTCAACGGCCGACGCGGATCAGCTGCCGTGTCAACCGACAACCGAAAACCGACAACTGAACACGCTACTTCGCGGGCGGCTGGCCCTTGTTGGGCAGGATCTTCTCGACCTCGCTGTGCGGACGCGGGATGACGTGAACGCTGACCAGTTCCCCGACGCGACGGGCGGCAGCCGCGCCGGCATCGGTGGCGGCCTTCACCGCTCCGACATCGCCGCGCACCATGACCGTGACAAAGCCCGCGCCGATGTACTCGCGGCCAATGAGCACCACGTTGGCGGCCTTGACCATGGCATCCGCGGCCTCGATCGAGCCCACCAGACCCTTGGTCTCCACCATTCCCAAAGCTTCCATTCCAGCTCCTCCCGCCATGACGGCCACCGTATTGAGTACCGGCGCGTAACCGTACCACGAGCGCACCGGCCGGGTAAAGACGTGGAGCGAAGACTGTGAACGGCGGGCGGTAATGGGGTGCGGCGACTGCCAACTCTCGTATAGTCAACTTTCCTCCACCGCCCCCGGCCCACCGCCCACGGTCCACCTTCTCCAGTCTCCCTCCAACGACCGCTTGGCCGTCGCTCCACGCCTCGGCTATGCTTGTTACTTGGTCAGCCTCTTCCAGCGCCTGCTGCAATTCGTGCTTACCTTGGGTCCTTGGGGGCTGCCCTTCCTCGGGCTAATGGATTCGTCTTCCATTCCCTTCCCCCCAGAGCTGCTGCTGATTCCGCTGACGATGCAGAACCCGCGCGCCGTCCTCGGCTACTCGCTGCTCGCCACGGCGGGCTCGGCAGGGGGCAGCTTGATCCTATTTGGCTTGGCGCGGCGCTTGGGTGGCCCCTGGGTCGAGAAGAAGATGTCGCGGCGCAAGTTCAAGCGCCTGCACGGCTGGCTGGAGGCGCATCCCGTCCTGGCCGTCCTGGTACCAGCCGCCATGCCGCCCCCCATCCCCACCAAGCTGTTTGTTCTCGCCGCCGGCGCCTTTGAGATGAGTTGGGGACACTTCCTGCTGGCCATGAGCATGGGACGCTTCCTGCGATTTTTCGTCGAAGCGGTCTTGATCGCCCGCTTCGGGCCGCAGGCGCTCCTCTATATGCGCCACCACGTCTGGGTTCCCGCCCTGCTGTTCGCGCTGGCCTTGCTCTATGTCGGATGGCGCACCCACCTCAACCGCGTCGTCATGGCGGAAGGTTGAGGCCGCTAAATACAACGCGCGTCTCGATGCTGAGTGACGCGGCGCAACCCGCTCGCGCCATGTTAAACTGACTGCGGTTTCCACGTCTGCGCCGGTTCAGCCTGCCTGTTCGTCCCTATCGTCTAGTGGCCTAGGACATCGCCCTTTCACGGCGGTAACACGGGTTCGACTCCCGTTGGGGACGCCAAAAAAACGGTTGTCGGTTGTCAGTTTCCGGTTGTCGGCTGCGCTGCTACAAGACCCCGGAAGGCATTGCGCCGGGCGCGCCCCTTTCCGAAAGGCTTCGATTGGCCCTCGCCTACCGACGTGGTATTACATTTTGGATCGGGGCCGATCAGCGGGCTGGTCGAGAGCACCACGGCGCGCTCGATCACGTTTTCCAGTTCGCGCACCATGCCGGGCCAGCCGTAATCAACCAGCGCCCGCAAGGCATCCGGCGTGAGGCGGGTGATTCACGCCCCGGGGTACCCTGCGCTGACCCGCTGCGTTCGGGCTACGTTCTCACTCCGTAGCTCAGCGCCTCGATACCCCAACTGTCCACTCATCTCCCGCTAAGCTCATCTCAGGCTCGCCGATACTGCTCGTCTGTAACCTTCTCCATCCATTCGACAGCGCTGCCGTTCAACTTCTCGGCGATGGCGATGTGGGACATCGCGGTGGTTGGGGCGGCTCCATGCCAGTGCTTCTCGCCAGGAGCAAACCAGACGACATCGCCGGGCCGAATCTCTTCAACTGGACCGCCTTCCCGCTGGGCCCAGCCGCAGCCCGCCGTCACGATCAGAGTCTGGCCGAGCGGGTGCGTATGCCAAGCGGTACGCGCTCCGGGCTCGAACGTGACCGTAGCGCCTCCAGCCCGCGCGGGCTCGGAGACCTGAAAGGGCTGGTCGATGCGTACCGTGCCGGTGAACCAGTCCGATGGCCCCGCGACAGACGGCTGAGAGCCGATGCGTTTGATTTCCATTTGTCGTCTCCTTTCAATTCGGCGGAACTCTGAGGAAAAGCGGTCGCTCTCCCTCAGACGCTTCCCAGCCTTGCGTCAGCAAGCATGAGCGCCACTCTGCTTCGAGCTCCGCCGCCTCTTACCAAAGACAAGATAGGTGACGTTGTCCCAGGCGAGGAGGGAACGTTCAAAGCGTGACCGCGCGATTTACAACCGAAGCGCAGCAGAAGACCCGGCCCAACTTCTGTTTCGGGTGAGGCGCCAATCCGGATTTGCCCGATCAACGCCGCGTTTCCGCTACCCGGCCGCTTCCTGCTTGTCCTGGTCGCGCAGCTTGCGGACGTCGATGCCGTGGCGCTTGATCTTCTGGTTCAGCGTGGAGAGGGGAATCTGGAATCGGTCCGCGGCTTCGGTCTGGCGCCCGTGGGTCTGCTCCAGCATGGAAAGGATGAGGCGCCGCTCGTACTGGTCAACCATGGCGAACAGCGAAGTGCTCGCACTGGCCTCGAAGCCGGGCAATGGAGTAGCCGCCCACGCCGGGCGGTCCACCACCCCATCCGGCAGCAGATCGGGACCGATCAGCGGGCTGGTCGAGAGCACCACGGCACGTTCGATCACGTTTTCCAGTTCGCGCACGTTGCCGGGCCAGCCGTAATCAACCAGCGCCCGCAAGGCATCCGGCGTGAGGCGGGCCGGCGGACGTTGATTTTCCTCGCTGTAGCGGGCCAGGAAAAAGTCGGCCAGCATGGGAATGTCCTCGCGACGCTCGCGCAACGGCGGCAGGGTCAGCGTGATGACGTTCAGGCGGTAGAACAGGTCCTCCCGGAAACGCCCCTCGGCGACCAGCTTGTGGAGATCGACGTTGGTGGCGGCGATCACGCGCGCGTCCACCTGGATCTCGTCCACCCCGCCGAGGCGCATGAACTTGCGGTCCTGCAGGACGCGCAGAATCTTGGCCTGCGTCTCGAGCGACATGTTACCGATTTCATCGAGAAAAATCGTTCCGCCGTCAGCGACTTCGAACAGGCCCTTTTTGGGGGCGATGGCGCCGGTGAAGGCGCCGCGCACGTGGCCAAAGAGGGTGGATTCCAGCAGTTCGGCCGGCATGCTGCCGCCGTTGACCGGGACGAAGGGGCGATCCACGCGGGGCGAGTGGCCGTGCAGGGCCAGCGCCACCATCTCCTTGCCCGTCCCGCTTTCGCCCTGCAACAACACGGTGGAGCGACTGGGCGCCACCTGGCCGATCCAGTCGAAGACGCGGCGCATCGCCTCACTTTTGCCGATAATATTGGAGAAGTCGGCGCGCTGCCGCAACGCCCGCTTCAGGTGAACGTTTTCTTCCTCGACGCGCGCGGCGGCGATCGCGGCGTTGATGTCGGCGATCAGCTTTTCGTTGTTCCACGGCTTCTGCAGGAAGTTGCGGGCGCCGTGCTGCATCGCGGCCACCGCCGTTTCGACGTTGCCGTAGGCGGAGATCATGATCACCGGCGTGGCGCCCAGCCGATGCAGATGCTGCAACACGTCCAGCCCGCTCATGCCGGGCAGCGCCACATCCAGCAGCACCAAGTCGAAGACGTTGCGCTGAAACAACTCCAAACCGCCATGGCCGTCGGTGGCGGTCTCGACCTCGAACCCTTCGAACTGGAGCAGGCTTTCCAAGCTGTCGCGGATGGCGCCCTCGTCGTCAATGACCAGGATGCGGCGCGCGGGGGAGCGGGTGGGATCCGGCGCGGGCGCGTTGCTGACGGCGCGCTTGGTTGAGACCTCGGTGGTCATGCGCGCACCCTGGCTCCCGCCGCGTCGTCAGTGGCACGGCGACGCAGGGGAACGTTGAGCGCCGCCGCCTGCACCGGGAAGCGCAGTCGGAATTGCGCCCCTTCGCCGGGTGCGCTCCGCACCTCGATCGTGCCACCGTGTTCCTGAATGATGCCGTAACTGACCGAGAGTCCTAGACCCGTCCCGGAGCTCAGGTGACCTTGCGAGCGGTCTGCCTGCTTGGTGGTGAAGAAGGGGTCGAAGATGCGGGCTTGCAACTCGGGCGCGATGCCGGTGCCCGTGTCGGTCACCTCGATCTGCACGTGTTCCTCGATGTCGCGGGAGGCAAGGCGCAGGCGGCCGCCCTGCGGCATGGCGTCGCGCGCGTTCAGGATCAAATTGAGAAACACCTGTTGCAATTTGCCGGCATTGCCGGTGACAGGCGGCAGGTCGGCGCCCAGGTCCGTTTCGACGGCGATGCGAGCGTCCTGCAAGGCGTGCTCGGCGAGACTGAGGGCGTCTTCCAGCACGCGGTTCACCGCCACCGCGCCCCACTCGCCGCCGCCGGTACGCGAGAAATTCAAGAGATTGCTGACGATCTCCGAGGCGCGAAACGTCTGCTGGGTGATCTTCTGCAGCACATGGGCGCGCGGATCGCCGGGCTCCACCTGCTTGGAGAGCAGTTGAGCGTAGCTGGAGATGACGGCCAGAGGAGTGTTCACCTCGTGCGCCACGCCCGCCGCCAGCAGCCCGACCGAACTCAGCCGCTCGCCCTGCACCAGCTTCTGCTCCATTTCGACTTGCGCCGTCACGTCGTCGAGCAGCACGATGTGGCCGGCCACCTCAAAGCGCCGCGTCACCAGCGGGGCAATGGCGACATTGACGATGCGTTGTTCCGCGCCCGTCAGCCTCAGGGGCAGCTTATAGAGGTTGCGGATGCCGCCGCTCTGGCGCGCACGAACGTACTCGCGGGCAAAGTCGGCTCCCAGCACGGCCTCCAGTTCCCGCCCCAGCACCGCGCTGCGCGGCTTGGCCGAGAGCACTTCCATCTGCGCATTCCAGCTCTCGATGCGATCCTCAAGGTCCACCGCCACGACGCCAACGCGAACGCTCTCGACGATGTTCTCGTTGAAGTCCTTGAGGCGTTCGAATTCGCGGATCTGCTCCTGCAGCGAGGTGTAGAGGCGCGCGTTGTCCATGGCAACCGCGAGATAGCCGGCCAGCGTCTGCACCAGCTCCAGATCCTCGGTGGTGAGGTACTCGCCGTTTCGCGTTTTGCCCAGTCCGAGAATCGCAATCACGCGGCTCTTGACCCGGCAGGCGACAAAGTAGTTCACGTCCATGGACGCCAGAGCGGGGCGCAGCGACGCCGGGTAATTCGGTGCGCGCCGCGGCTGCTCAACAAACCAGGTTCCCCCGCCGGCCACGGCCGCCACCGGCTCCTGCTCCAAAAACTCCGAACCCAGAGCCAGGCTCCCTTCGATGCGCCGTGCCAACTCGACCGCAGCCGCCTCCGGCGCCATGAAATCGCGGAGCCGAGCCAGGCGGAAGCCGCCGCTGGGTGATCCGGAGGGCTCCTCGGCCAGCAGGATCGCCGCTCGTGTCAACGAAAGCGTTTTGCCCAACCGCTCCGCCACCTGGGTCAGCATCCGCTCCAGATCGGCTTCTCCGTTCATCTGCTGACCGAACTCGATCAGGGTGCGGCGATAGTCATAGCGCTCGCGGTAGAAGAAGCGATCCAGACGTTCCTGGATCCAGTTCTTCACCGGGTCGAATAGCAACGCGCTCACCACGATCGCCACCACCAACCCCAGCGATCCAAGGCTGGGCAAGCTGGCGTGAATCAGCGCTGCGACGGCACCGATCAGCGCAAAGTACAGCACCACGATGGCGGCCGTGGCCAGGGTGTAGACAACGCCGCGACGGAAGATGATGTCCACATCCATCATGCGGTGGCGCACGATGGCATAGCCGAAGGTGATCGGAAGCGCGATCAGCGAGAGCACCGCCCAACCCGCCCAGCGCGCGGTGCTGATGCCCAACACATAGGGCAGCACGTAGAGCACCACGAACGGCGCAATGGCCAGCCACGTCCCACGCGCGATCCATTTCATCTGCAGTCGCAGCAGTCCGGCTTCGGCCTGACGATAAGTCCGGTAAAAGACCACGCCGCCCGCCAGGAAATAAGTACCGAGCAGAAGGTAGGAAAGGCGGTCAACCAAGTCCTGGAGGCCCAACAGCCCGACGTTGCTGGCGACCGCACCCCCAGCGATGGCCGCCTGAACGCCCAACAGCAGCACGCTCGGCAGGTACAAGAGCGCAAACAAACCGGGGATCGCACGGAATACACGGCGCGGCTCGGGAAAGCTCAACGCGAAATGCAAAAACAGCGCCGGAACCAACAACAGCGCCACTTCGTTGGCCCAGAACGTGCCCCAATCGAAGGCATTCAGCTTCCCGGTGAAATGGAAGGTGAACAGCACAAACGACGCCAGGCAGAAGCCATAAAAATGGAGGCCCTTGCGGGCGCTGCGGCGGCGCAACAGGATGAATAGACCGACGATCAGGTAGAGGGCGCCGACCGCTTCCTGGAAGTAGTAGCGCCGTCCCGAGGCAGGGGCGGCCGCGACGCGCAATTCGCTGCGCTGCAACCCCGCGCGGTTATGCCACTGGTACTGCAGCGCACCTCCAACTCCGGCAGCGTAAAGATGTTCCGCCACCTCGCCCGCGCGGTGAACGGGATGTTGATCCACGGCCAGCAACGCATCCCCGGGGCGGATACCCATGCGCCATCCCGGGCCCTGCGGCATGACCTCGGCCGCTGCCAGAACAGGTTGCTGCACGCCAGGGTCTTCCACCGCTGTCCACCGAACCCCGTCGGTGGGCTGCCGATAGCGGCCCTGTTGCCGCACGCTCAATCCGCCCCAGACGACCAGCGTCAGAGTGGTGAGCGCCAGCAGCGTGGCGTGGAATCGGAATCGAGTGGAGTGTTGCATGCCGCCGCAGTCGAAATGGATATCAGATCTAAATCACGCCAACTTCAAGCCAGTCGCGCCGCCGGCGCGAAATTCCAAAACTCAGTGCGCCCTCCACCGACACGCCCGACTGTGCATCTCCCCTCTGCGTGTCCCGGCTCAGAAATTGATGCTTAGCCCACCACGAATGGCCCTTGCGGATTGCAGCAAGACCACGGTGTGACCGTCCCCGCTCAACACGGGAACGTAACCCTGCGCCAGCAGGTTGTGAAACTCCGCCAACGCCTCGACCTTGCCCAACCAGAAGCGAGGCAAAGGCTGGCGGATCAGCAGGTTGGCGTAGGAGTCGCTCTGCCCCAGACTGTCGTCGTAGGGATCGAGAGCGGTGATGCTCGACCCGCTCAAGTGTCGGTAACTGGCAGTAACATGCGTGCCCGACCACGGCGTCGTCCCACTCAATTTCACCGTCAAGGCGTACCGCCGCGCCGGGGTCAAAGCGGAATCGAGATGGCCACCCGCCGCAACCGGATGACCCGCGGTCAAGACCGCGCCATCGGCGAAACCGAGGCTCGCCCGCCATTCCGGCGAGAACTGCCGGTGATAGAGCAGGCGCAGGCCGGAACCGCTGTATGAGCCACCGTTGGCCGTGAACGTGTTTCCGAAAACATCCGGCAGCAAATAACCGCTGCTGAGGTCCATTCCCGGACGCCACTGGCCCGTGACTGCGGTATCGGCAAAGTGGTCGGAAAACACCGTGACCTCGATCAGATCATCGGGTGTCAGCTCATTGTGGTAGGTCAGCTCGTGATGCTGGGCGTGTTCCATGCGCGGACGGAACCCGACCATGGTGACGCGCGGCGTCGGATCCGCCACCTCGGCGTGATCGCCGGCAAAGCGCAGCGGCGGGGTGGCGGTCGCGAAGCGGTACTCGACACCTGAGGTCGGAGTCAGGCGGAACTGGACGCGAGCGTAAGGATCAATCGTGCGCAGCGTGCGCAACAGGCTGACGGCATTCAAGAACGCGCCGTACTCGACGTGGATGGAGTCGCCCAGCTCGGTGTTGTCGGCGTAATTGAGGGAGATGACGCGCAGGTCGGGCAGGCCCGCCACACTGGCAACTTGGCGTGCGCTGACGCTCATCAGCGAGTGATGATTACCGAAGGCGCGCGGCCGATACGTCGCCTCCATACGCGAATCAGGATTGCCACCCGCGATCCCGACGCCGAGGTTTCCGCCGAAGATCAGCGCCGCATCGCCCGCCAGCGCCTTCTCCAAATGGAAGGAGGTGGTGAGGTCCCCGGCGGAGGTGAAGGCTTGCGGACCGCCCCCGGCGCTTAAGGCGACGAAGCCACGCACACCTCGCAGGGCCGATGACGGCTCGGCCGGGTCGTCGAAGAGTCGCAGAATGGGGCGTTCATTGGCGGTCGAACGCAACACCCAGCGGAACTGCTCATCTTCGTTGGCCCATGCGCTCCCCGGCGGGGCAAAGCGCAGGGAGCTCAGCAGATTGGGCAGGGTGATGGTGAGGACCGCCCGCTGGCGGGCATAGACCACGAGGCGCCGCTGCGCGAGGATCTGATGGCCGTCTCCCACTTCGACCACGTAAGCGCCGGGAAGCAGCGAGGCGAGGGAAAACGTGCCGGCACTCCCCGTCACTTGGCGCTGCGCTTTGCTGCCATTCCTGACGGGACGCACGCGGATCACCGCGCCCGATTGCGGCAACCCGGTGGCGCTAATGACCAGCCCGAGAACGCTTCCGGAAGACTGTGCGGCGGGAAGCCGTGCCGAAAGCACGCCCACGAACAACAGTGGAAGCAGGAGAAAGCGCGCCCGCCCGTGCCGGGCAAACCACGTCTCTGCCGCCGAGGCTGCGCCCCGACCCGAACCCGTGCTTGGGGGAAGCAGCCCGTGCTCTGTCATGCGCCTCCTTACTCGACGCCGTCGCCACGGCGTCCGGTCACTGCATTACGGTGAAGGTCGCCTGGGGTGAGATGGAGCGTTGCCCCAGATTGTCGGTCACTTTGACCGTCAGCCGGTACACGCCCGGCGTCAGACCCGCCAGAGTCAACGTCTTTTCCAGCGTCAACTGCTGGGCCGCGTTGCTCAACTGGTCGGTTGTCTCCGTATGGTCGAGGACGTTCTGGTTGGTGACGGCGTTCGCAATCTGCCACTGAATGGTGGCCGAGGGCTTGTGGGTCTTCTGGTCGAGCGTCAGGTTGTAAACCTGCATCCAGATCCCCAGGGACTGACCGCGGGTGAAGCGCGAACCCACGACCGGGCGCACCTTCGTGTCCCCCACGATGAACTGTCCGGCGCCGACCTGGCGTGAGGGCACACGCTGGATCTCGTCGGCCAGCATCAGGCTGGAAGTCTCCAGCTTGCTGTCATCGAACTTCGGTACATCAATGGCCTTGCGGATGGTGCCGAGGCGGTCCGGGCTGTTGACGTCCTTTAAAACCAGGTCAACGCGATAGCGCCCCGGCTTGAGCAACGCGCCATGCCAGTACCGGCTGGTGCGGTCCTTGTACTGGGAGAGCAGCTCGGCGGGAATGTCCAAGCTGACCACATCCTCGAAGGTATCCACGGTGCGCCCGGTCAGGGTCGAGATGCGCCCGAACACGTTGATCCGGCTCTGCTGCACGCCGTTCTTTTCCTGGAACGTCATGTCGCGGTCGGCAATCTGCACCGTGAACGGCACCAGCGCCGTGTCGTCGGTGATCTTGACGAAGTCGGTGCGGAACTCGAAGGGCAGCAGGTTGTAGTTGATGTTGTGGTTGACGACCTCGGCGAGATCGTTGAACTTCACCTTGGGCGGCTTGTTGATGAGCGCGAAGCGTTCCAGTCGGTTGAACTCGTTCATGCTCGCGGGCTCGAAGTTGGTCGTGCCGAGATGCGTGCCGTCGGCGCGCGTGAAGCGGTCGTTCTTGCTGGCCATGCCCATCGATTCCAGCTCGGTCAGACCGGCCCCGGGGACATAGAGCAGCGCATCCTTTTCCGAGGGGTCCATGGTGAGGTGGTACTCCCCGCACATGCAGGGGTCAACGAACTCCAGAAGGACCTCGGTGCCGATGCCCTCGATATAGCGGTAGCGCCACTTCTCGAAGGGGAAGGTGGAGGTGGACCCGCCGCCCTCTTCGGTGGGACGTTCATACGTGCCGCCGCTCGGATGGGACTCGATCTCGTCGGGCTTCCCGTACTCGATATAAATGCGGCCGCGGTCCGTTTTCCAGCCCGGAATTCCAGCGGCAAAGTGCTCGTTGGCGTAGGCGATACGCCGGTAATGCTCTTCCTTGAAGTCGTTGTAGCTGGCGTCGGGGTTGGGGTTGCGCCGCTGCCAGAAAGACTCGATAAACTGGTCGCGCTCCTCGTTGGTCTGGAGGTGCAGAAACGCCTCGCGCTCCTCGTCGGTGATGATGTACACCACGTCCTGGTTGAGCCACTTCTTATAGGTGTCTTCCAACTCGTTCTGCAGACGCTTCTGCTGCTGGCGCTGCTGCTTGGCCGTCAAGGGACGTTGCAACGGAGACACCGGGGCCGCGGCTTGTCCGGCCACGCCCGCCGTCTGCGCTCCCGCCCAGACGCCCCCTCCTAAAACCAGTGAGACACACGCGTAGCGGACAACTTCCCGACCGACGGTCCGGACCTTCATGATGACTCCTGCATGAATCCCCTGCCCCGCCATCCCATCCGCAGAAGCAAATCGGGCGCGACGGAGCTTGATTTGTGAGCGCGAACTTCCAGCTGTCGCAATCTTAGGAGCGCATGCGGCTGCGGTCAAGCGGATTGTCACCCCGGCGCGGCCGGCGAAAACCGACAAACGTACTGTTTTGAACAAGTTTCCCGTTCCTTGAGCTAGGGCTCAATTCGCTCTGGTCCACTTGGGACTGCTCTCCCCCATGCGATGCGCCCGGTCGCCTGGCGGCCGAACAGGCGCCGGAAACGCTGTTGGCACTCCCATTTTCCCCTTCGTTCCGGGAATGTATTTGGCGAAACCTTTTGCTCCTTTGTTCGTACAAGAGGAAGTGCGCATTTCGGAGGGGTCATCTCCCGGCTCAAGCGCCTGCGAATCAGCATGAAAACTTGGAAAAAAGTCCTGCTCGGTGTGCTTCTTGTCGCGGTGGTGGGTGGCATCATAGCCGGCTCGATCCTCAAGAGCCGCAAAGGCATCGTGACGGTGCAGACGGCCTCGGCGGAACGGCAGGACGTGGTGGCCGTGGTCACCGCACCCGGCTCGATCTTCCCCAAGACCTACGCCGACATCAGCGCCAATAATACCGGCCGCATCTTGGAACTCGACGTCAAGGAAGGCGACCATGTGCGACGCGGCCAAGTTCTGGCCCGCCTCGAACATGTGCAGCAGGGGGCCGATGTGGCAGCCATGGAAGCCTCGCTGAAGACCTCGGAGTCCGACACCCAGGCGCAGCAGGCGGCGCTGATCACCGCGCAAGCCGACGTCAAGCGCACCGCCGCGCTCCTCGATCAGGCCAAGCAGGATTGGGAACGGGCGCAGAGCCTCTACCGCGACAAACTGATCTCGCGCGCGGATTTTGACAGTAAGCAGGCGGCCTACGAGTCGGCTCTGGCCCAGAACCAACTTTCGCTGGCCAAGGTCAATGAGACCCGGGCGCAGATCCACAGCGCGGTGACACGCATCGCCGGCTCGCGCGCCAACCTGCAACGCGTCTCCGATCTGCTGGCCAAAACGGCGTTCCAGAGCCCGCTCGACGGCTTGGTGACCTATCTGCCGGTCCACGTGGGAGAAACCGTCGTTCCCGGCATCCAGAACCAGCCGGGCAGCGTCATCATGCGCGTCGCCGATATGTCGGTAGTCACCGCCGAGTTGAAGGTGGACGAGTCCGACATTGTCAATGTCAAGCTCGGGCAACCCGTCAGCTTGCTGATTGACGCCTACGGCGATCGTAAGTTCCCCGCCACGGTCACCGAGGTGGGCGACACTGCCATCCTGCGCTCCACCGGCCAGGCCGCCTCCTCCAGTTCCGGATCCGCCAGCCAGGATGCCAAGGACTTCAAGGTGGTGGTGACGCTGAACAATCCCCCCGCCGATATGAAGCCGGGACTCTCCTGCACGGCGCGTATCACGACCGCGACGGCCAAAAATGCCGTCAGTCTGCCGATTCAGGCGGTGGTGGAACGCGATCCGGCACAGCTCGAGGCCGCTACGTCAGGCACGGCGCAGGCCGCCGCGCCCTCCCTGACGCGCCCTGCCGACGCTAACAAGAAAGTGCAGCCGGTGACCGGCGTCTTTGTGCTCCATCACGGCGTGGCGGAGTTCCACCCGGTCAAGACTGGCGTGACCGGCGTCGACCGCATCGAGGTCCTCCAAGGCGTGAACCCCGGCGATGAGGTCGTCACCGGTCCGTTCCGGGCCTTGCGGACCATGAAAAACCACTCCAAAGTGAAGATTGACAATGCGCTGGTCAAGGCCACCGAGCTGACCGGTTAATCTCTGAACGGATCCCCGCCATGGCTACCTCGATCCTCGACCATTCGTCCCCGCAAGCGGCCCCTGGGGCGCACAGCATCATCCGCACCGCCGATCTCTGGAAGATCTACGAGATGGGCGACCAGCAGGTGGCGGCCTTGCGCGGCGTCACCGTTGACATTGCGCGCAACGAGTACGTCGCCATCATGGGCCCCTCGGGCTCGGGCAAGAGCACGCTGATGAATCTCATCGGCTGCCTCGACTCGCCCAGCCGTGGCCAGTATTGGCTCAATGGGCAACTGGTCAGCGCCATGGACGATGATCAACTCGCCCACATTCGCAACCACGAGATTGGCTTTGTGTTCCAGACGTTCAACTTGCTGGCCCGCGCCAGCGCCCTGCACAACGTCGAGTTGCCGCTCATCTACGCCGGCGTGCCCCCGGCGGAGCGCGCCGCGCGGGCGCTGGAAGCGCTGCAGAAAGTGGACCTCGAGCCGCGCAAGGATCACAAGCCCAACGAGCTTTCCGGTGGACAACGGCAACGCGTCGCCATCGCCCGTGCCCTGGTCAACCGTCCCTCCATCATCCTGGCCGACGAGCCCACCGGCAACCTCGATAGCACCACCAGCAACGAGATCATGGGGCTGCTCGACCGCCTCTGGGAGCAGGGCAACACCATCGTGCTGGTCACTCACGAGCACGACATATCCGAGTACGCGCACCGCGTCATCTACATCCGCGACGGCAAGGTGGATCGCGACCACCTCACCGCCCGCGGCGAACGAGTGCTGGCCGCCAAGCCCGCCGCCACGCCGTGAACCTCAAGGAATCCATCCTCGTCGCCCTTGAAACATTGCGTAGCCACAAGCTGCGCAGTTTCCTCACCCTGCTCGGCGTCATCGTCTCCGTCTGCACCCTTGTCGCCGTCGTCTCCCTCGTGCAGGGCATGAACCAGTACGTCAGCGACAAGATCGGCCACCTCGGCTCCAATACCTTTCTGCTCTCGCAGTTCTCCATCGAGGACCATACCGACCAGGAACGCTTCATGGAGGCGCGCAAGCGCAACAAGGAAATCCGCCTGGAAGACCTGCAGTATTTGCAGGAGGCGGCCAGCCTGCCCGAGCAGCTCGCCGCCAGCATGGGACACGCCCCGATCGAGGTCAAAGGCGGCACGCGTAGCCTAGAGGACGTCAACCTCGCCGGAGTCACGGCCAACACATTGCGGGTCGCCGCTTTCGAGGTCGGCCAAGGGCGCTACTTCACGCCCACCGACGAACAGCACCGCAGCAACGTCGCTTTCGTCGGCCCCGATGTCACGCGGGAGCTTTTTCCCGGCACTGACCCGGTCGGTAAGTCCATCAACGTGGACGGCCGCGACTACACCATCGTCGGCGTCGCCACCGCGCTAGGGAACGTCTTCGGGCAGTCGCAGGATAACTTCGTCCAGGTCCCGCTCGCCACCTTCCGCAAGATGTACGGCACGGAAGGCTCGCTGCAGATCAACGTCCTGGCGCGCAGCGTCACCCTGCTGCCGGTCACCGAGGACGAGATCCGCATGCTGATGCGGGCCCACCGTCACCTGCACTATAACGACAAGGACACCTTCGGCATCATCAGCTCCGATACCGTCATGCAGCTCTGGAACAACCTCACCGGCGCCATCGCCGCCGTCATGGTCGGCGTCAGCGCCGTGTTCCTCGTGGTAGGCGGCATCGTCATCATGAACATCATGCTGGCCGCGGTCAGCGAACGCACCCGCGAGATCGGCATCCGCAAGGCACTCGGAGCACGGCGCAAGGACGTGCTGTGGCAGTTCCTCATCGAATCGGCGGTCATCTCGACGGTGGGCGGGCTGCTCGGCATCCTGGTGGCCTTCATCTTTACGTTGGTGGCCGGGGCGCTCACCCCGATTCCCTTCTCCATGCCGATTACAGCAGTCATCGTGGCGGTGCTGGTCTCGACCATCGTCGGCTTGTTCTTCGGCATCTACCCGGCCAGCAAAGCGGCGAAACTCGACCCGATCGTCGCCCTGCGCGCCGAGGCATGAGCGTGCGGCGTGAAGGCGGAGGGAGGAAGGGAGGGGGGAGGAAGGGAGGAGGGGGGTTTAAGGAGGAATAGGGTAGGCGCGCAATCCTTGATCCGCACGACAAACCGAATACCGAAAACCGATAACCGACAACCATTTAACCGACAACCGTTATGGCTTCCAGCATCCGCGAAAACTTGGCCCTGGCTTACGACACCGTCCGCACCCACAAGCTGCGTTCCGGGCTGACCATGCTGGGGGTGTTTATCGGGACCGTGACGCTAATGGCCATCGGCAGCATCCTCACCGGGCTCAACCAGTCGGTGGTGGACGAGTTGAAGGGGTTCGGCACCGACACCATCTTCATCTACAAGTTCGATCCCGGCATCCACATCGGGCGGTTATCGCGCGAAGAGCGCATGCGCAAACCGCTCAGCGAGGAGGATATCGACACCGTTCGCGTCACCTGCACCGCCTGCGAAAACATCAGCCCCGAGATCTTCTCCTGGGGGGATTGGCGCCACCCCGACGACGCCCGCTACAAGGGCCACGAGGTCAACAACCTGCAGTTCACCGGCGCCACGCCGGTGCTGCCCGTGGTGCTCAACCGCGCTGTGGCGAAAGGGCGCTACTTCACCTCCAGCGAGAACGAGCATCGCGCCGAAGTGGTGGTGCTGGGCGACACGCTGGCCACCGCGCTCTTCGCCGACGAGGACCCGATCGGCAAGGACATCCTGGTCAACGGCACCACGCTGCGCGTGATCGGCGTCTTCGAGAAGCAGAAATCGGCGGGCGGCAACGGACAGGATGTCGTGGCCCAGACGCCCTACCTGACCTACAAGAAGCTCTACCCCAATGCGCGGGAGCACTTCATCGCGGCCGCGGCGCGCCCCGGCCAGATGGACGTGGCCATGGACCAGATCCGCGAGGCGCTGCGGCGCTCGCGCCGGGTCAAATGGAACGATAAAGATAGCTTCGGAATGGCGACGGCGGACAGCATCATCGCCCAGTTCCACGACATCACCGCCAAGATCGCTCTCGTCATTGTCGTGCTGTCATCCATCGGTATGATGATCGGCGGCGTGGGGGTGATGAACATCATGCTGGTCTCGGTGACCGAACGCACACGCGAGATCGGCATCCGCAAAGCGATCGGGGCGCGGCGCGCCGACATTACGCAACAGTTCCTCTCCGAAGCCGTCTTTCTCACCGGCTGCGGCGGCCTGTTGGGCATCCTTGGGGGTTGGCTCATCAGCCTGCTGCTCAACCTCGCCTTGCCCAATCTGCCCTCCTCGGTGCCGCTCTGGGCAGTCGTCACCGGCTTCAGCGTCTCGGTCAGCATCGGCGTCTTCTTCGGCATGTTCCCCGCCATGAAAGCCAGCAAGCTGGACCCCGTCGAAGCGCTGCGATATGAATGACAAATGGTTGTCGGTTGTCAGATTTCGGTTGACGAACGGCGTTGTTGGATGTTGGAACGCTGAAACCTTGACCTATTTCGACCAACCCCAAAAATCCAACAACCTTTTTCCGTGCAACCGCCAACCGAAATTCAACCGTCAACCGCATCGCGCTGGATCGCCTCCCTGCGTTCCACCGCGACGCTGCTCGGTCCAAGCGCGCGCTTCCTGACCACCACGGCAGCGCATACCTACGCGTACTCGGTCGCCGCCAACCTGGTTCTGGCGTTCTACCCTTTTGTGCTGCTCTTGCTCTGGCTGGCGCACCATGCCCTGCAGGCCCGGGCGGTGCTGGTCGTCTACCAGTTGGTACGCGTCTACCTGCCCACCGGCCAGGCCTTGTTCGCCACCGACCTTTACGCGCTCTCCCACGCCCGTGGCGCACAGGTGTTCTCGTTTCTCATGCTGGCCATCACCTCCAGCGGGGTCTTCTTGCCGCTCGAGGTCGCGTTGAACGAGATCTGGGGGTTTAAACAGAACCGCGGCTATCTTGCCAACCAACTGGTCTCGCTCGGGTTGGTCGGCGCCTGTGGCGGCCTGCTCTATACCGCCGTGCAGTTGGCGTTCATGGTCCACCCCAGCCTCTGGGGCCGTATCCTGGATTCCCAGACTTGGACCTGGGACCAAGCGGTGGTGGTCAACCTGTTTTCCTGGCCGGCGTTGATTGTCTGCTACTTCCTCGTCTACTGGCTGCTGCCGCACGGCAAAGTTCCCGCCGCGCAGGTCTTCCCCGCGGCCATCTACACCGGTACGCTGACGGAAATCTTCAAGGTCGTCTTCCGCCTGGTGCTGCCGTTGCTCGACTTCCCCGCCGTGTATGGCCGCCTGACCCTTGCCGTCACGCTGATCATCTGGGGTTACTGCCTGGCGCTCCTCCTGCTCTTCGGCGCCAGCCTGTCTCAGCGCGGCGTGGTGCACCTGCCAAGGTTCGGAAGAAGGTCGGGGGTGGGGGCTGGGGCGTAGGGGGTCGAAGAACGTGGAGTGTGAAGAGTGAAGCGTAGATCGCGGAAGGCACGCGACTAGTCCGCCTCATCACTTTCCACTTTCCACTCGCCGTTCAGATAGGTGGCAGCTTCCCCGCCCCGCCCAGCAGAAACACCCCGCCGATCACCAGGCTGTAGGCGCCTGTGAGCAAGCTCACCCAGCGCAGCGTATGCGGACGCCGCGCGCTGGCGCCGAAGATGCCCGTCGCAATCAAACACATCAGGGTATTCATCGCCAGCAGGCCGGCACAAAAGAGACCGAGGCCGAGCAGGCCGCGTGCCACCCCGCCGAGTTGGACGGTGAGGAGGAACAAGCCGAGTTGCGTAGGGGTCTCAGCCCCCAGCCCGTGGATCACGCCGACCAGAAACGCAGAGCGTTGGCCATAACCATTCGCAAAAATGCGCTGACGCTGGACGGGAGTGCGCGAAAAGGTCTGTCGCACGCGCCACGCCAGCCACAGCATCCCGTTGACCAGCAACGTCAGCCGCGTCTGCGGACGCAGGCCGTCGGGGTGCTGGTGCCAGGCGCGACGCCACGTCGCCAACACGTAAACGCCGAGGACGATCAGCGTGGCGCCAACCAAGTGCTCGAACCAACGATCCGAGTCGGCAGGCAGCGTCAGCCGGAACCCGATCGCCAACCCGCCCAGCACGGCGATGGTCGCGGCATGCCCCAAGGCATAAAGCGTTCCCATCCACATGGCGGTGCGGGGCTGCGCCTGGCTGCCGGCGATGTCGGAAATAGCGGCCAGATGGTCGTAGTCGAAGCCATGCCGTAACCCCAGCCCTGTTGCCGCCGCGAGGGCCGCGACGAGCTGCCACGTATGGGTGTCCGCCATCATGCCGTTCCAGCATAACGCGGTCCGCTCGCTGGCCGTGCTCCCCGTCCCGCTCGGTACATCCACCCTCTCCACCGAGCGCGCGCGTCTGTCGGGATACACTGACGCGCATGTGGCGGGGCTTGCTGGTTTTCATCGTGTTGCTGGGGTTCGCCGTGGTCTGGGGAGTCTGGCCCGGAGCGCCCGCGGCTGGGGCCCCGGCGACGACGTTTTCCGGCCTGCGCGCCCTGGCCATCGCGCGCAGTCTGGCCGTCGAACCCCATGCCTTGGGGACAGCGGGACACGACCGCGAACGCGACCACGTGCTGGCACTCCTGCGGGGGATGGGGTTGTCGCCCGAAGTCCACCCCGGAATCGGGCACTTTCAGGGTCGTCATGCCCGGCAACTCGCCATTGTGAGCGCAGTCGAAAACATCGTGGCGCGCATTCCAGGCACCAGCGGCGGCGAGATGCTGGCGCTTGCCGCCCACTATGACGCGGTACGCGGCGGCCTCGGGGCGGGAGACGACGCCGGGGGCGTGGCCACCGTGCTCGAGCTGGCGCGCGCGCTCCGCGCCGGTCCGCCGTTGCGTCACGATGTTCTGCTCTTGCTCACCGATGGCGAAGAACGCGGCATGCTCGGCGCCGACGCCTTCGTCCATTCCGATCCGTGGCGGGGCAAGGTCGCGGTGGTTATGAACTTCGAGGGGCGGGGCGACACCGGCCCCACCGCCATGTTTGAGACCAGCGCCGACAACGGACGGCTCATCACCGCCCTGGGACGTGGTCCGGTGCCGGCCTCCGCCGACAGCCTGACGCAAGCCATCTACCAGCGGATGCCGAACGACACCGATCTCACCGTCTTCAAACGCGCCGGCATGGCCGGCTTGAACTTCGCCTACGTGGACGGCTTCACCCGCTATCACGCACCCAACGATGACGCCGACCACCTCAACCTTGGCTCGCTCGCACAGGAGGGCGTCACCGCGCTGGCCACCATTCGCACCCTCGACCAGAGCGATTTCCAAAAGCTACGGGGCGCAGACCGCGAGTACTTCAAGCTGCCGGGACTGGGCTTGGTCAGCTACCGGCAGCGCTGGGCGCGGCCGGAGATGCTGTTGTTGCTGCTGGCCGGGCTGGCGGCGATCGTCCGGGGGGCCCGGCGGGGCGCGCTGCGGCCGCTGGGGGTGCTTGTCGCGATGGGCGTGACCTTGGTTGCGGCAACCATGGCAGCGCTGACCATTTTTCTCACCTGGCGACTGCTGCGCCTGCTGCACCCGGCCTTCGCCCATGTGTGGAACGGCCAACCCACGCATGCCGACTGGTTCATTGCCGGGTTTGCTCTCGTCGGCGTCGCAGCGTGGCTCGCAACCTGGCGCCTGCTCGGTCCGCGGCTGCGACCGGCAGCACGTCTGGCGGGCGCGCTGGCGCTCTTCCTCGTGATGGGCCTGCTCTGCGCGCTGCTGCTGCCGGGCGGCACGCACCTCTGGCTGTGGCCGGGCATTTCCGTGGCGCTAGGACTGGTCTGGATGGTGAGGCGTAGCCCCCTCCTTCCTCTGCACGGTGCCCCCGGCGACAACTGGACCGGGCCGTTACTAGCCTCCGTGGTCACGATGGTCTTCTGGGCGCCGCTGATTTACCAGATGGGCGTCATCCTGCCGTTCGCCGCCGCAGGCGTCGTGGGAGTGCTGGTGGCGCTCACGCTAGCGCCGGCGGCCGCCATGCTGCCCTGCGGAAGCGAGGGGCGAAGGGGGTAGGGGGGGCAAAGAACGTGGAGCCTGGAGGGTCGAGCTTGAAGGCGTGGAATGCGGAGCGAAGGAGTGTGAAGCCTGCGCCCTTCTCGACCCCATCGTACCTGTCTCTTATACACATCTGACGCTGCCGACGATCTTACGCGTGTA
>CALEJU010000081.1 GCA_937898755.1 uncultured Acidobacteriota bacterium
TACACGCGTAAGATCGTCGGCAGCGTCAGATGTGTATAAGAGACAGGAGTAGGGGGTGGAAGGTAAAACCAGTGCTTCGCATCACTCATCACTCATCACTCATCACTCGTCACTCATCACTTTCCACTCTCAACTTTCCCTCAAGTCGGAGACATGGGCGTCGCGGTTAGTGCCGTCGGCTCGGCCATACGCGGCAGGTAAATTCTCACCGCCGTGCCCTGCCCGGGAGTGCTCTCCACCCAGATATATCCGCCGCTCTGTTTCACGATCCCGTAGACCATGGCGAGACCCAGACCGGTCCCCTTGCCGGTCGGCTTGGTTGTGAAGAACGGCTCGAACATGCGCGCCCGCGTCTCCTCGTCCATGCCGATTCCGGTGTCGCAGACGGCGAGCATCACGAAGCGTCCCGGGGGCGCGGTGAAAGGCTCGCCGGGAAAGGAGCTGTCCAAATCCAATTCCCCGGTCTCGATCACCAGGCTGCCGCCATCGGGCATGGCGTCGCGGGCGTTAATCGCGAGGTTGAGGAGAATCTGGTCGAGCTGTCCGGGATCGGCCATCACCGCACCGAGGTCTGGCCGCAAGCGCGTGCTCACGGCAACCTGTTCTCCCAGAACGCGCTGCAGCGTGTTGCTGGTTTCCTGCGCCAGCGCGTTCAGATCCACCTTCTGCAGACTCAACACCTGCCTGCGGCCAAAGGCGAGCAACTGTTTGGTCAGGATGGCGGCGCGGTCAGTGGCCTGAATAATCATCTCTGCCCGGTATTTCGCCTTGCTCGTCGCCTCCGTCTCCAGGTCCAACAACTGCGCCTGCCCACCGATGACGGTCAGCAAGTTATTGAAGTCATGGGCAATGCCACCCGCCAGTTGTCCCACCGCCTCCATCTTCTGCAGATGCCGCAGACTCTCTTCCGACGTCTGCAGTTCTGCCTGCGAGTGACGCAACTCGAACAGCACCTGCGACAACACCCGGGCGCGCGCCTCCGCCTCGCGACGTCGCCACCAGAGCATCCCTGCCACGCTCGCCACCAGCGCCAACAGCGCCGACATCGCCCAAATCTCATATTGCGGTCTGGGGAGAACGACATCCACATCCTCGGGCCGACTGGGCTCCACTTCGTACGTCCCCAAAACCCGAGTGGCCACACCGACCACCGTGGCCCGGCCGCCGCTCGCCAAAGCGCGCATCATTTTTGGATCGGCAAGCAGGTTACGCCTCAGAAATATCGCCACGGAACCCGCGCGGTCCACCAGCAGGACACCTGGACTGTTGCCCTTTTGCCTTAACTGCAGCTTGCCTGCGACCCGGACCAGCATCCCCAAATAGGCGTCGGAAGTTAAGTTGGAAGTCAGTACGTCTTTCGCGCGCGGTACGGTCCCATGGGCCAGCAGGTGGAGACCGATGACATCCAGTTCGGGCATCTCCTTGTAGATCTTGATGGAGCCCCAAGCCGCAACGCGATCGCCGCGTCTCAAGCCCTGGAACAGGTGCACCTGCCGCGTAAAAAGCTCCAACCCGCCACTCGAGTCCTGAGCGAAGACCAACGCTGCATTGGCGCTGAGTTGAACCGGGTCGGAGTTGAGCACCACGTCCACGTGCAGCGGCACCTCCGCCGGCCGCCCTTGGCTCAAGGCCGCACGCGCCTCCGCCACAGAGACAGGAGCGGGGATCTGCGCCCCAAGGACGCCCGTCAGCAGCACCCCAATGAGGCTTAATTCGGCGCCTGGTAAACGCATTGTCGCCAAACATCCCTACGGCAGCGCACGGTCGGAGTTACAAACCGACGCGAGAAGTATATAGACACTCCCGCACGTCACGCACGCTTCCACTGGAGTGTCGGCCCGCATGGCGGGCCGCGTGGAGACAGGCAGGAGTGCCTGTCCGACACGGCCGGCCGGTGGCCCTCAGCCGATGTGGCACTGGCTCAGGCCGCGTTTCTCGAGGTATTGCTGATGGTAGTCCTCGGCCCGGTAAAACTCGGGCGCGGGGACGATCGCGGTGACGATGGGGCGCTTGAACTTCCCCGACTGTTCCTGCTGCGCCTTCGAGGCCTCGGCCTGCGCCTGCTGTTCCGGGCTGTGGACGAAGATCACCGAGCGGTACTGCGTGCCCACGTCCGGGCCTTGACGATTCGGCGTGGTTGGGTCGTGGTTCTCCCAGAAGACTTTGAGCAGCGCATCGTAGGAGACCTGCTGCGGATCGAACCTCACCTGCACCACCTCGGCGTGTCCGGTGCGGTCGGTGCAGACGTCGCGGTAGGTGGGGTTCTTCATCACGCCCCCCATGTAGCCCACCGCCGTCTCCTTCACCCCCGAGATCTGGCGAAATGCCGCCTCAACCCCCCAGAAACACCCGGCGCCGAATGTGGCGGTCTGCATGGCTGGACTCCTCCGCTCTAGTCTAAACGGGACGGGGGCGGAGGGGGGCGGGATGGGTTCGATGGTGGAGCGAAGAAAACGATTTTGGATTTTGGTTGTTGGTTGTTGGTTGGCAGGGCGAGGCGACGGAACTTGGGTTGGTTCGCCCCGTCAGGTGCGGAACGCTGCTGCCGGGCTCAAAATCCAACAACCAAAATCCAAAATCGTTCTTCTATTCCGGCGCTTCCCCCACGGCGGCGCCGACCCAGGCGGCATAGCCAGGGCTGGCGGCGACGATCGGGGTGGCGATGATCTCGGGGACCTCGTAGCTGTGCAGGCGGAGCACTGCCGCTTCCACCGCCTGGAACCGCGCGCGCGTGGTCTTTAACTGCAACGGCACCTCGGCGGCCTGTTCCTGCCTGCCCTTCCAGACGTAGTGCGACTCGATCGGGGCGCCGATTTGGGCGCAGGCCACCAGCCGCGCGGCCACCAGTTCCCCGGCGATCCGCTCCGCCTCCTCGCGGCCGGCACAGGCGATGTGAACGACGATGATCTCCGGCATGACAACTCCTATAGAGATTTTGGATTTTAGTTGTTGGTTGTTGGCAACGCGGAACGGTTGTCGGTTTTCGGTTGTCGGTTTTCGGCAACACAAGAACGGCACGGTGGGGCCGATAACCGCTCAACCGCCAAGAGTTGTGTTTGTGTTGCCGAAAACCGACAACCGACAACTGACAACCGATAACCGACAACCGCTTCTTCCTTGACGGCGCGACGCCCGCCACTCCCTAATAGCAAGGCGGCGACATTGCACCATGGCAGATTCCACTTCCCCCATCAAGTTCGGCACCTCCGGCTGGCGCGCGGTCATGGCCGAGGACTTCACCTTTGCCAACGTGGCCACCGCGGTGGATGCGATTGCCGGCTTCCTGCAAACCGAGGCTGGTGGAAGGCGCGCCCCCAGCGTGGTGGTCGGCTACGATACCCGCTTCCTTTCCGACCGCTTCGCCCGCGTCAGCGCCGACCGGCTTGCCAGTTACGGCATCCAGGTTCACCTCGCCGCGGAGCCCACCCCGACCCCGGCGCTGTCGTACTTCACCGTACAGCTCCAGCTCGACGGGGCCATCAACTTCACCGCCTCGCACAACCCTGCCGAGTACAACGGACTCAAGTTTTCAGCCGCCGACGGCGCACCGGCGCTCCCCGAGGTGACCCACGCCATTGAGGCGCTGTTGGGGACTCGGCCGGCCCCCCTTGCGGCCGGCACGATCACGCCCGCCGACCCGCGCCCGCTCTACCTCAACCGGCTGCGTGAGCTGGTGGATCTCGGCGCCATCGCCCGCTCCGGACTGCGTCTGGCGCTCGACCCGCTCTGGGGCACGGCGCGCGGCTATACCGCCACGCTGCTCGCCGACGCGGGCATCCCCTATGCCATCGTGCACGATACCCGCGACGTGCTCTTCGGCGGCCACGCCCCGGAACCGGAGACCGAGAACACCCGCGCGCTCGCCGCCTGCATGGCGGAGCAGCACGCCGCGCTGGGCTTGGCCACCGACGGCGACGCCGACCGTTTCGGCATCCTCGACCAGGATGGCTCGCTGCTCTCTCCCAATTACATCATCGCCCTGCTCTTCGACTACCTGGTGGAGTCACGCGGCTGGCGCAACGGGGTGGGCAAAAGCGTCGCCACCACCAACTTGATCAATGCCGTCGCCGCGTCCTACGGCATCCCGCTGCACGAGACCCCGGTGGGCTTCAAGTACCTCGGTGAGCTCATCAAGCAGGACAGCATCGCCATCGGAGGCGAGGAGAGTGCCGGGCTCAGCATCCGCCACCATGTCCCCGAGAAGGACGGCATCATCGCCGGGCTGCTGGTCGCGGAGATGGTGGCGGTGCGAAAGCGCTCGCTGGCGGAACAGCTGCAGGCGCTATTTGCCAAAGTAGGTTCGTTTTATCCCCTGCGCGAGAACTTTCCCTTGACAGCGGAATCCGCCCTGAAGCTAAGTGAGAAGCTGGCCTCCGCTCCCGCCACCTTGGGCGGGCGCAAGGTGGCGAGCATTGTACGAACCGACGGGCTGAAGCTCATCCTGGAGGATGGCGCCTGGGTGCTCTTACGGCCCTCGGGGACCGAGCCCGTGGTCCGGCTCTATATCGAGACCAGAACCCGTGAGGACCAGCCTGCCCTGCTGGCCGCGGCCCGCGCCTTTGTTCTGAGTTGATTGTGCGTAATCTGATGCCAACCCGATCGTTCGCCTCGCCTCCCGGCCACCTGCGACGCCGGATGCTGATCGGCGTGGCGGCCGTGGCTGTGCTCTGCGGCGTCCGCTACGAGGTTCTCGGCGTCAATGGACTGCTGGCCATGCACCGCAAACAGCAGGAATACCGCCAGGAGGTCGAGCGGTTGCACCAGCTCGAGACGGAAAACCGCAACCTGCACCGCGAGATTGAGAGCCTGAAAAGCGACAAAGGGGCGATTGAGCGGATCGCCCGCGAAGAACTGCACCTCACCCGCCCGGGCGAGGTGGTCTATACGTACAGCGAGGACAAACACTAACGGTTATCGGTGAAAACCAAGACCGAAAACGTTGTTGGTTTTTGGTTGTTGGATTTTAACTGGCTGCCGGGGTTGACGGGTTGACACCAAAATCCAACAACCAACAACTAACAACCTTTATCGATCATTGCGTAGGTCCTGCTTGGCGGGGTGGGTCGCCTTCTTGGCCGGCTTTTTTGCGGTATGGCCGCCTACCGCGGTCGCCTGGTGCAGGTAGACCAGCAGATCGCTCAGTTCCTGGGGACTCAGCGAGGTTCCGTAGGGCGGCATGCGCCCCCCTCCCTCGCGGATGCGATAGGTGACGTCACCGTTGGTCATCACGTGACCATGTACCGCCGGGTTGAAGAGTCCCCGCAGGTTGGGACCGAACGACTTGGTGTTCGCCTTCAGCGCGTGGCACTGACTGCAGTTCTTGGTGGCGAACAATGACTCGCCCCGCTCCTCGTTGCCGGGCGGAAGCTTCTCGTCCGGGTGGTGGGCGTGCATGCCGTGCATGCCGTGATGCGGGTGCAGTTCAACCCCGGGAACGGCTACCGCCCATGCCGCGGACAATACGCCACAGGCCACGACCAGGCCGGTGCGCGACACCATACGCAGAAAACGCTCACTCATGCGTCCCATGATAACCCGTCGGCGGTTGGGGGAAAGGGGGAAGGGCTGTCTCTTATACACATCTGACGCTGCCGACGATCTTACGCGTG
>CALEJU010000082.1 GCA_937898755.1 uncultured Acidobacteriota bacterium
CCCTCCGTTCCAGCACAATCGGCCCCCGGCCTGTTTATGAGATGGGTTCTAGTGTACAGAGCGGCGAGGAACTTGTTGCGGAACCGGCTTAACTTGGGTTTATATTTTGACGGCGTTTTGAGGTTTGCCGCTTCATGCTGGCTGTGAGTGCTACACATCTATCGAAGGGAGTATTTATGGGAAAGCTTGAAGGAAAAGTTGCAGTCATCACCGGTGGCGCTACCGGCATCGGCCTCGCCGCGGCAAAGCGCTTCATCGAGGAGGGCGCCCTCGTCTTCATCTTCGGCCGCCGGCAGGAAGCGCTCGACGCCGCTGTGGCCGACCTTGGGCCCAATGCCCGCGCGGTGAAGGGCTCGGTCTCCGATCTGGCCGACCTCGACCGACTCTACGCGGCGGTGAAGTCCGAGCGCGGAACCCTCGACATCGTCTTCGCCAATGCCGGGGCGGGAAGCCCGCTTCCGCTCGGCAAGATCACCGCCGAGCACATTGACGAGACCTTCGACACCAATGTGAAGGGTGCGATCTTCACGGTCCAGAAGGCGCTGCCGCTGATGGGCAAGGGCGGTTCGATCATCCTGACCGGCTCGAGCGCCGGCACCACAGGCGCCCCGACAATGAGCGTCTACAGCGCGAGCAAGGCGGCAGTGCGCAACCTCGCGCGGACCTGGGCGGAGGACCTGAAGGGCACCGGCATCCGGGTAAACGTGCTGTCGCCCGGGCCGACGGCGACCGAACTCGCGAAGGCAGCGCTAGGCGAGGAGGGCATGAAGGTCTACGCCTCGATGAATCCGCTCCAGCGCATGGCCGATCCGGCGGAGATCGGAGCGGCGGCTGCCTTTCTCGCGTCGCGGGACAGCAGCTTCATGACCGCCAGCGAGCTCGCCGTCGACGGCGGCCTAGCGCAAATCTGACACGCTCGCCCTACGGCGCTCCATTCGATTATTCGGAGCGCCGCATGGTTCGGTAAACCAAAGGAGAATATATGAGCTACGCAATTGTAGGATTCGGTAAGATCGGCCAGGCCCTCGCCCGCGCCTTCGCCCGTAAAAACACCAACGTGACAGTCGCGAGTCGCCGGCCGCCCGAGGCGTTGGCACCGGAGGCTCGGGCGATTGGACCCACGGTCGTCGCCAAGTCGCTGCGGGATGCACTTGATGCCGACACAATCATCCTGGCGGTCCCGTTCGAGGAACATCGCGAGGTTGCGAAGGCCCTGCCGAGCTGGGAAGGCAAGACAGTCATCGACGCGACGAACGCGTTTGGAGTTCTCCCTGAAGAGCTGGACGGCCTCCCGTCCTCCGCCTTCGTCGCGAAGGCGTTCACCGGCGCCAAGCTCGTGAAAGCTTTCAATCACCTGGTTGCGGCCACCCTGGCTACCGACCCGATCGTCGAGGGGGCCCATCGAGTTGTCTTTCTGTCGAGCGACGATGCGGACACGATCGCTCCCGTGGCGGATTTGGCCAAGAAACTCGGGTTCGCACCCGTCAAGCTGGGAAAGCTTAACGAGGGTGGCGCGCTGGTGCACGCACGCGGCCGCACTTGGGGTCAGCTCATCTTCCAGGATTTGTTCAAGAAGGAGCAGTAACGATGGTTATGTCAGCTTTGGGTGTAAATTCAGCATAAAAAACAACGAAAAACAAAAAGGAGAAACATATGAGTAACCACCATGGACAACAATTGGCGGGAAAAATTGCGGTTATCACAGGCGGAAGCAGCGGGATTGGCTTGGCCACCGCCAAGCGCTTCGTGGAAGAAGGTGCGCACGTCGTGATCACTGGGCGACGAGAGAAAGAGCTGAAGGAGGCCGCAGCCTTCATCAAGAGAAACGTTACGACGGTCGTGAGCGATGTGTCGCGCTTGGAAGATCTGGACCGGCTGTATGCCGTCGTGAAAGAGAAACATGGTCACATCGACGTACTCTTCGCGAATGCGGGCGCGGGTACAATCGCACCGCTCGCGGTGGCTACTGAGGCCCATTTTGACCAGACCTTCGACGTGAACGTGAAGGGGCTGTTCTTTACGGTGCAGAAGGCCCTCCCCCTCTTCAAAGACGGCGGTTCGATTATCCTGAACTCTTCGGTCTCGAACGTGTTGGGACTGCCAGGGTTTAGCGCCTATGCCGCGAGTAAGGCGGCTGTGCGCAACTTCGCGCGCGCCTGGACTCTGGAGCTGAAAGACCGCAAGATCCGCGTGAATTCGATGAGCCCCGGGCCAATCGAGACCCCCGCCTTAGAGACAACGACGGGCCTTACCGCTGAACAGGCCGAGCAAGCGGCCGCCCAGTTTTCCTCGCAGATCCCAATGGGTCGCAGGGGCAAGCCCGAGGAAATCGCGGCCGCCGTCACGTTCCTCGCCTCCGATGAAAGTTCTTTCATCACCGGCGTGGATCTCGCCGTCGATGGAGGCATGGCGCAGGTCTGACCCCGGCGCGGTCGCTTCTCGAACTTTAGTTCTAACACGAGATCGGGGAAACAATATGAACTATGCGATTGTAGGATTCGGGAAGATAGGCCAAGCCCTCGCTCATGCCTTCGCGCGTAAAAACATCGATGTTGACCGTCGCGAGCCGCCGGCCGCCCGAGGCATTGGCGCCGCACGCTCGGGCGATTGGACCCACGGTCGTCGCCAAGTTTCTGCGGGATGCACTCGAGGCCGACACAATCATCTTGGCGGTCCCGTTCGGGGAACATCGCGAGGCTGCGAAGGCCATGCCGAGTTGGAAAGGCAAGACGGTCATCGACGCGATGAACGCGTTAGTTCCACCTGAGGAGCTGGACGGTCTCTCGCCCTCCGCCTTCGTTGCGAAGCCGTTCACCGGCGCCAAGTTCGTGAAAGGTTTCAATCACCTGGTTGCGGCCACCTTGGCTGCCGATCCGATCGTCGAGGGGGGCAATCGGGTCGTCTTTCTGTCGAGCGACGACGAGGACGCGATCGCTCCCGTAGCGGATTTGGCCAAACAACTCGGGTTCGCCCCCGTCAAGCTGGGAAAGCTCAACGAGGGTGGCGCGCTGGTGCACGCACGCGGCCGCACTTGGGGTCAGCTCATCTTCGAGGATCTGTTCAAGAAGGAGCAGTAATCGATCGTGGACCGTGTGATTTGGCCCGAGAAGCATGGTTCCGAAACGTCCGATTCGATCGGACACGCTTGATGTAAGGGAAAAGGAGATATTTCGATGAGCATCGAAAAGAATGTCCAGGTTGTTAAGAATTTTCTTGCGGCAATCGGCCGCCGCGATAAGCAAGGTTTGCTGGCGTTGTCTGCCGAAGATATTGAGTGGATCATTCCGGGCGAGAACTGGCCGCTGGCCGGCACGCACCGCGGGCATGCGGGATTGGAGAATTTACTTCAGAAGGCTAACGAAACGGTGGAAACTTCCTTCCCAGAGCCCCCCGAGTTCATAGCGCAGGGAGACCGGGTTCTGGTCGTCGGCATCGCTACGGGGAGAATCATAGCCACAAATAGGACGTTCGAGGACGATTGGGTCTTCGCCATTACCGTTCGAAATGGCAAACTGACGAACATCCGGGAGTATATCGACACGCAAGCACTGGCGCGGGCCTCCGAGATGGACGCGAGCTCCAGGCCCTGACTCATCGACACCGATACCACACGAACCGATTCGTAAAGTCTGCGAATCCGTTGAACAGCGGCAACGCCTTCTGAACCTCAAACAGCGTGCCGCGCGCGTTCAGGCATCGGAAGTGGACCGCATCCAGCAGGCGCATCGCGATCTTCATTTGGCGGTCGAAGACCCCACCGAAATCAGCGCATGACCTACTTCGCCTGACGAGTCAGTGTTCGTCGATACGGGGATCAGCTTGGATCTCCCAGCTAGGGCATCTCAAAAGCCGCGCCTTCCCAAGCGCTCGCAGATCCAGGCGCTCATTCGCACGCACGTGGCTCAGGCGAACTGAAGGGCAGGTATATCCGGGTGAACGTGCTGAGCCCGTGACCTGCCCCCTATTTCCGTACAACTGAGAGTACTACGCCATGGTTGAGGGAGCGTGTGTTTCGTTTTGCGCTCCCCGGGAAAAACCAGCCGTCGTCGGGCCGTGGGAAAGTGGGAAACCCGAAGGGTTTTCCAAGGCGGCGCGGCCGCCGTCTTTTCCAGGGCCTGCGGCCCGCGCCGCAAACGCGTGCGGTGTCAGGTACCCAAGACTGCTGTGGGGCCTGGTCTCGTTGTATTCGCGCCTCCAGGCCGCGACCTTGCGCCGCGCGTCAAACAGGTTGTGGAACCAGCTGATGTTCAAGAGCTCGTCCCGCATTCTGCCGTTAAAACTCTCCAGCCGGCCGTTCTGCACCGGTCGGCCCGGCTGGATGTGAAGGGGCTCAACCTTGTGCTCCACGCACCAAGCCAGAAAGTGCCGGCTGGTCAGCTCCGAGCCGTTGTCACAGCGAATCCATTGCGGCAGGCCGCGCTCAGCTGCGATCGCCTCCAACACCCGCGTGACCCGCGGGCTGGCGAAGCTGGTGTCCACCTCCAGCGCCAGGCACTCTCGCGTGAACGCATCGGCCACGCTCAACACGCGGATGGCGCGGCCGCATTCCACCCGGTCGGCAACAAAATCCAATGCCCACTCCTGGTTCGGCGCAGTCCGCGGCGTCAGCGGTTGCCCCACGCGTGCGCAGTGCTTGCGCTTCTTCCTCCGAATCGCCAACCCCGCGGCACGATAGACGCGGTGTACCCGCTTGTGGTTCACCGCATCCCCGTCTCTCCGCAACAGCACATGCAGGCGCCGATAGCCAAAGCGCGGCTTCTCCCGCGCCAAGGCCGTCAAGCGCGTCCGCAGCGGCTCATCCGATCGCCGGGACGCATAGCGAAAGGTCCCCACCGCCACCTGCAGCAGTTCACACCCTCGCCGCTGGCTGAAGGCATACTCCCCTTGCAACTGCTCGATAGCTGCCTTCCGCGCTACGAGCTCCAGCCGTAATGGGATGGTCCGCCGCCGGTAGATGATACGGAAGCGGCGAACGCTGCCAACAAAGGAGGATTCCCCATGGCCACTCAAGCGATCGGTATTGACCTCGGCAAAACCGTCTTTCACCTCGTTGCGCTCGATGAGCGTGGTGCGGTCTCCAACCGCCGCCGCACCCGCGTGGTGGGCGCGTTCCCGGATGGGCGCTCGGCGCTGATGCTGGTCGCCGCCCGCCTCCGTCACGTGGCCGGCACCAAGTGGGGCAGCCGGCGCTACCTCGACATGGCCCGCCTCAAGGAGGTGTCAGCCGCCTGAGCGCGGCAACACAACACAACGCCCCATTAAGCTAAAAACAAACAACCATGACCGCCCCCGAGCTTCAACCAATGTGCGAAAAACTCTGGACACTACCCAGGTCCGCCACCAACTTCCGCAGTTTCGTGTTCTCGTCCCGCAACTGCTTGGCCTCCTGCGCCTGGCTCACCTCCATGC
>CALEJU010000083.1 GCA_937898755.1 uncultured Acidobacteriota bacterium
AACGTGGAGTGGGAAGAGTGAAGCGTCGCTCGCGGAAGGCCCTCGACCCGTCCGCCTCATCACTTTCCACTTTCCACTCGCCGTTCAGATAGGCGGCAGCCTTCCCGCCCCGCCCAGCAGAAACACCCCACCAATCACCAAGCTGTAGGCGGCGGTGAGCAGGCTGACCCAGCGCAGCAGATGCGGGCGTCGTACGCTCGCCCCGAACACGCCCGTGGCGATGGCGCACATCACGGTGTTCATCACCAGCAGACCGACGCAGAACAACCCGAGACCGAGCAGACCGCGAGCCACGCCCCCGAGTTGGACGGTCAGCAGGAACAGACCCAGTTGCGTCGGGGTCTCCGCCCCCAGTCCGTGGATCACGCCCACCAGCAGCGCCGAGCGTTGCCCGTAGCCGTTGGCAAAGACCTGCCGGCGCGGGATGGGCGCGCGGGAAAACCTCTGGCGCACACGCCACGCCAGCCACAGGATGCCGTTCACCAGCAGCGTCAGCCGGGTCTGCGGACGGTGACCGGCGTGATGTTGATGCCAGGCGCTTCGCCACGTGGCCAGGACGTAAACACCGAGGACGATCAGCGTTGCGCCCACCAGGCGCTCGAACCAGCGGTCCGAGGCCGCGGGCAGCGTTAGCCGGAAGCCGATCGCCAAGCCGCCCAGCGCGGCCACCGTGGCGGCGTGCCCCAAGGCATACAGCGTCCCCATCCACATGGCGGTGCGGGGCCGCGCCTGGCTGCCGGCGATGTCGGAAATGGCCGCCAGATGGTCGTAGTCGAAGCCATGCCGCAACCCCAAACCCGCCGCCGCGGTGAGCGCTGCGACCAGTTGCCACGTGTGCGGGTCGACCAGCATGCTGTCCCAGCATAGAACGAGTCGCCGGAACATTGGCCGGTTATTGGTTGTTGGTTGTTGGTTGTTGGAAGCGTGCCGTCGGGGCGTGGATAGATTCCCGGGTTCGCAACGCCCTGCGCCGTGTGGTGACAGGCGCCCCGCCTGTCATCGGCTCGCGCGCCCAGCGGGCCGCGAGTCACGACACTGTCCCGGGCGGTTACACTGGCGCCCATGCACCGCTTCCTGCTGCCCGCGCTCCTGCTCCTGGGCTTCGCCGTGGTCTGGGGCATCTGGCCCGCCACGCCGACCGCCAATCCGCCTCCCACCGCCTTTTCCGGGGGGCGGGCGCGGGGCTTGGTTCAGGAGCTGGCACAGGAGCCGCACGCGCTGGGCACCGCGGGCCATGACCGCGAGCGCGACCGGGTGTTGGCGCGGCTGCGCGGGCTCGGGCTGGCGCCCGAGGTCCACGCCGGCACGGGACACTTCCAGGGTCGCCACGCCCGCCAACTCGCCATCGCGAGCAGGGTGGAGAACATCGTCGCGCGGATTCCGGGTACCGGCGCGGCCGGTCTGCTGGCGCTGGCTGCGCACTACGACGCCGTGCCCGGCGGTCTCGGTGCCGGCGACGATGCCGGGGGCGTGGCCACCGTGCTGGAGCTGGCGCGCGCGCTGCGCTCCGGCCCACCGTTGCGGCACGATGTTCTGCTCTTGCTCACCGATGGCGAAGAACGCGGCATGCTGGGCGCCGACGCCTTCGTCCATTCCGATCCGTGGCGCGGCCAGGTCGCGGTGGTCATGAACTTCGAAGGACGCGGCGACACCGGACCCGCCGCCATGTTCGAAACCAGCGCCGAAAACGGCCCGCTGATCGCCGCCCTGGGACGTGGTCCGGTGCCGGCCTTTGCCGACAGCCTGACCCAGGCCATCT
Source organism: uncultured Acidobacteriota bacterium (assembly GCA_937898755.1). Classification (GTDB taxonomy): domain Bacteria; phylum Acidobacteriota; class Terriglobia; order Terriglobales; family SCQP01; genus CALEJU01. The sequence goes on from CALEJU010000083.1 coordinate 1,760, forward strand.
ACCAGCGGATGCCGAACGACACCGATCTCACCGTCTTCAAACGCGCCGGCATGGCCGGGTTGAACTTCGCCTACGTGGACGGCTTCACGCGCTACCACGCCGCTAACGACGACGCCGACCACCTCAACCCGGGCTCGCTGGCACAGGAGGGCGTGACGGCGCTGGCCACCATCCGCACCCTCGACCAAGGCGACCTCCAAAACTTGCGGGGCGCAGACCGCGAGTACTTCAAGCTGCCGGGAGTGGGCATGGTCAGCTACCGGCAGCGCTGGGCGCGGCCGGCAATGCTGTTGTTGCTGCTGGGCGGCCTGGCGACGGTTCTCTGGGCCGCCGCGCGCGGCATCGTGCGGCCGCTGGGCGCGATGGTCGCCATGGGCGTGACGCTGGCGGCGGCTGGCCTGGCGGCGCTGGCCATCTTCATCACGTGGCGAGTGCTGCGCCTGCTGCACCCCGCCTTCGCCCTCGCGTGGAACGGGCAACCGACGCACGCCGACTGGTACATCGCCGGGTTCGCGCTCATCGGCGCCGCGGCGTGGCGGCTCACCTGGACATGGCTGGGGCCGCGCCTGCGCCCCGCAACACGTCTGGCGGGCGCACTGGCGCTGTTCCTCGCCCTGGGGCTGCCCTGCGCGCTGTGGCTGCCGGGCGGCGCCCACCTGCTGCTGTGGCCGGCGGTTGCGATGACGTTGGGACTGCTCTGGATGGCGAAGCGGGGCCCGCAACGTCCTTGGACCGCGGTCCCCGGTGACGCGTGGCCGGGACCACTGCTGGCCTCGCTGGTCACGATGGCGTTCTGGGCGCCGCTGATCTACCAGCTCGGCGTCATCCTGAGTTTCACGGCGGCGGGCGTGGTGGGAGTGCTGGTCGCGCTGACGCTGGCGCCCGCCGCCGCGTTGCTACCCTGCGGCAGCGAGGGGCGAGGGGCGTAAGCCGCAGCCTGGGACGGTAGCCTTCGCGGCCAGTCTTCCCTGTTTTGCCCGCGGCCCCGTACCATGGAGGCATGCCTCCTCTCCCCGCCGTCTCCGCTTTTGACGCCCATCGCGAGGCGCTGGAGCGCTTCGAGTTCCAGATGGGGGTGCCGCGCGGCCGCCTGGCCGTGGCGCTCGACGTCCTCACCGACGCCATCGTGCTCACCGGCCAGCACAACGTCTACTGCCACAGCACGCAGTTCCCGAGCGAAGCGATGCGCGACCTGCGCATGGTGCTGCGCGACATCGAGCAGGCCAAGGAGCTGGTGGTCAGCGTGATGGAAGAACTGAAACTGTAGGCCAGCGGATGGCCGTGGTGGCGGGTCCCCGCGCACGCGATGCAAGCACAAGCCACCCTTGCCAGCCCGCCCGCCGAATGGTATAAAAAAGAGGTTCGTCGCAGCGCTGGCGCGCCGTGGCGCGCCGTCCGCAGGCCCACCGCACTCCTCAGTAGCTCAATGGCAGAGCATCCGGCTGTTAACCGGAGGGTTGTAGGTTCGAGTCCTACCTGAGGAGCCAATCTTTTCAATCAGTTGGCGTTGTTTCCTCGATTTTGCTCGCCCCGACTATGGGGAAAATCGTGGGGACCCCGATCCAAGTCGGGGCGGACATTCAGAGTGGTGGCCTCCACTGCGGACCGCAACTGCGACTCTGAAAAGTGGCCATAGCGCGCCGCCATCCGCACTGCGGTTGATGGACTCCAGCCTAAAATCTTCGCCACAATCGGGAGTACCACGCTGGCGGCCAACATCCGGCTCGCCGCTGTGTGCCGCAGATCGTGGAAACGGCAACGCAAGCCGGCGCGCTTCTTGGCCGCCTCCCAAGCTTCCTTGATGTCGCCTACGGGCCGGGTAGGGTCAGTGGCGTAGGCATGGCCACCGACGAAATGAGCGGCCTGACGGCTGCCGGCCGGCCCGCGCTGGCCACTCCCACCGTACCGCTCACGCGAAAAGACGAAATGATCCGGCCTGCGATCCGGGAAGTGACCGGCCCAGAACCGTAGTGCCGCTAGTGCTCGGGTATTCAGCGGGACCATGTTCCCGCTGCCCGCAGCGGTTTTATCCTTACCCCAACAAATGACGCCACGCTCCAGGTCCACCTGCTGCCAGGTGAGCGTGCGAATGACGTTGAAACGCGCGCCGGTAGCCAGAGCTAGTGTGACAAACGCCAGCAGCGATCTTGACCGCGACTCGCCGCAGGCCCTTAGCAGCGCTGCTTCTTCTTCCGCAGTAATGGCCCGGCCCACATTGTTGTTGACGGGCAGCATCCGAATCTCCGGTTGAATCCGCGCCCAAGCGCCGCTGCGCTTGAGGATCGCGCGCAAGGTGCCGAGTTCGAGGTTGACCGTCTTCGGCGACGCGCCTTCGGCAAGCCGGACCTGCTGGTACTCCGCCACGTCCTGCGCTTCGATATCACAAACCAATAGTTTGCCCAAGACGGGCAGCAGGTGACCGAGGTTGGTTTTCTCGATCTGCCAGGTGCGCGGCGCGATGCTTGCTCTCTTTAGCGCGAGCCATTCCCCGGCGGCCACCGCCAAGATGCGCGGCGCACGGCGCGAGCGAACTCCCGCTGCGCCCGCTTCCAGGTCGTACCGGCGGTTCTTCGCGATGTCTCCGGCCAGCTTCTTTGACCGAGTCCCCGTGCTCTCCCGGATACGCTGACCGGCAAAGAAAAAGTCCATCCAATAAACGCAGCTACCTGTTTGCCTGTAGATCGCCATTTTTAGTTCTCCCTGCGCGTCGGTTTGAATTGGTGATTACCCTTTTTTGCCCGCTGCTTGCCGCCGTTCCGCGCGCTTCTGCTTTCCGCTCCGGCCCCAATAGACCCGCGCCCGCTGCCGTTGCGAGCAATCAAGGTCGCAGTACCGTTGACCCAACCGCTGAGTAGCGAACGCCTTGCCGCACCGTGCATTGGCGCAGATGGCGATCCGACCTTGGGCCAGGTAATCGCGCCGCAGCAAGAAATAAAGTGCTGGCCTCACGCCAAACAGCAGGGGCATGGGCGGGGTTTCACTCGGCAGCCCACCGCTGAGGCTCAGGATGGGAGGAAAAGCGTTCAGCAGATCGCAGAGCGCACTTTTGGCCCAGCCCAGAAGCAATGGCAGAAGCCGACCAGCGGCGGATGGGTTCTGCTGACTAAATTTTTGAAGGACTTCTTCAGCGATGCGTGACACCTCGCTCGATTGCAACAGTCCTACGATGCCGCCCGCTCCGAACAATCCGATCACGCGGGCATCCACAAAACTCGCTGCGCCATCGCCAACGAGGAGATTTCTAAGAGCTGCCGGCGTCCGGAGTGCAGCTTCCATTCCCGCGCGTACCTGCTTGGCGCTTGCTTCCCCGTCGGCGGGAGGCGGGAGGGATGGGAGCGTGATCTGTGGCCAAGCGCCCAGGAATTGCGCGCGCCAGAACGGCCCCGCAAGACCACGCTCGCCGAGCCATTTCCGCTCCCGCTCCCACTGGTCCTGCAATGTACCGAGAGCCGCGCTGAGCCTGATTCCTAGAAGAAAGGCAACGAACGGATTTGCTTTGTCACGCTTTTCGAGTTCAGCAATTAGGGCAATTGCCGTTCGCATGAGCTCCCGCTCCTCCCGGAGTGTGGCAAGCCCTTGAAGCGCGATCAGGTTTTGTGGCTTATCGGGCAGTTCAACTCGTCGTTCTCCCTTTACCGTGAAACTTCGCTCGCCGGCAACCTCAAGACCGTCAGCGAAAACCGGCCCATACTGCGCAACAAACTCGATCAATTTTTCGTCCGATGTGGCATTTGCTAACTGAACGTGCGGCGGCTGGGTATCGCTCTGCCCTCGGGAATAGCCCAGAATTTCAACCTCGCTTGATTCACTTGGACCCGGGTTGCAGCCGGAAATAACAATTTTCTCGCCCTCCCGAACAGCATGGATTCCAGCTGCCCAAGCGATGAGGGGCATTGGATAGTTCTGCTTCACGGTCTGCATGACTTCATAGTGAAGCGCAGTTCGTGCAAGCTGTCAACCAGCAGCCGCAACTGGCGGCAGGGAGGCCAAGATGTCAGCAGAAACCAAAACGACGTTGTTGACGGTGGAGCAGACGGCGGAGGCGCTGGGCGTTTCACCCGCCACGGTCCGAATGTGGATCTGGAAGCGGCAGATTCAATACACCAAAATCTCGCGTGCGGTCCGCATTTCTTCGCGGACCATCAGCGACCTGATCGAGCGGGGGACCGTGCCGGCGCTGGATCGCACGCGCGCGCGCAACAAAAATGTTGCCGAGGCGAATCGGCGGCGGGGGGCCGCTTGAACGCCTGTGTTCCCACATCGCTGACCGAATCTGACCTGACGGCGTTTAAACGCCTGGGGATCGGCCCGGAACTGCTTGCCCAGGCCCGCGTGGAGCGTGTCGGGGATCAACAGGCGCGGAACGATTACGGCATCCGGTTTTCACCCGTCTCCGATCTATCAGGGATCGTCTTCCCCTACCTGTCCTCCGTTACCGGCCAGCGCGTGACAGCGCGCCTGCGCCGGGACCATCCAGAACTGGACTTGGAGGGCAAGCCACTGCAAAAGTACCTCTGCCCGTTCGGCGATGGGCGTCACCTCTATATCCTGCCGGGTGCGAAGGAACTGTTGGCCGACAGTGCATGTCCGGTAGTTATTGTCGAGGCCGAAAAATCGGTGCTCGCGCTGACTGCCCTTGCTGGACGTTCCGGACACAAGCTGGTCGCCATCGGCACCGGAGGATGCTGGGGGTGGCGCGGTCAGATCGGCATTGAAACCGATTCAACCGGCCAGCGCGTGCAGGTCAAGGGCGCACTACCCGATTTTGACCTGATTCGGTGGGCCGGGCGGGATGTGGTGATCTGCTTCGATGCGAACGCGGCAAGCAACCCCATGGTTCGGCAGGCACGCCGGGCGCTGGCCGAAGAACTGGAAGCGCGCGGAGCGCGGGTCCGCGTTGCGGAGCTTCCGGTTTTGGAAGCGGTGAACGGCCCGGATGACTTGATTGCAACCTGCGGCGATCAAACAATGCTGGCGTTGCTGGAGAGCGCCCGAGCGACTGAGGCCGTGGCGGAAACAGAAGCAGAGGCGGCCATAGCGGCAATCGAGGCCGCTCCTAACGCAGCGCGCAGAAATGGCAATTTACCCGCGTATCAAGCGCTGGCGGCCATTTCCGATCCTGAGCGACGGGAATCACTGGTAAACCGCGCCGCCAAAGCACTCAAAATTCGCAAAGAAATTGTCGAGAACAAGATCCAGACCGAACGGCGGAACGCTGAACAGGCCCGCTCCCAGGCCCAGAGGCAGGCGCGCGAAGCACGGTTGCGCACTTTGCCGCTGGATTTGGGAGCCCTAGTCGGCGAACTGGAGCGTTTCTTCGCAGAGCGCGCCCATTTGCCACTACATTCCCCGCTGATTCTGGCGCTGTTCACGCTCAATACGTGGACATTCGACGCATGCGACACGACGCCCTATCTTTCCCTCGAAAGCCCGGTGCCTCAGTGCGGAAAGACCACGGTGCTAAACCTGCTCGAAGCTGTGGTGCACGAGCCCAGGCAGGCCACGGCCACAAGCGAGGCGGCGCTGTTCCGCATCATTGAAGCGCGCAATCCCACCCTGCTGATAGACGAAGCCGAAACCCTGATGGGCCGGGGTGAGCGAGCCGAATCCATCCGCGCCATCGCCAATGTCGGATACAAGCGCGGAGCCACGGTACCGCGATGCGTGGGCGAAGGGGCCGAGACGCAGGTTCATGATTTCCACGTTTACTGCCCCAAGGTGTTCGCCAGCATCGGCGGACTGCGCGATGCGTTGCTGGACCGCTGCATCGTCGTTTCCATGAGCAAACGCCCGCCCAACGTACGACTGAAATCGGCCAGGCATACCGCCGTGCGGCGGGCGGCGGAGCCATTGCGGGAGCGCCTGGAGGCATATCAGATTCAAGAGCGCGATTCCCTGGTACTGCTGCACGAAAGCGCGCCCGACGAAGGGTATTGGCTTGAATTAAGCGACCGCGAGGCTGAAATCTTCGAGCCATTGCTGGCGCAGGCGCGCCGCGCCGGGCCGGAGATAGAAAAACGGGCCTTGGAGGCGGCATTCGCCTTGTCCCGCCGCAAGCAAGAAATTCAGGCCGAGGATCAGGAGTATTCCCTGGCACGGGAATTGCTCGAAGCGCTGGAGGAACACGGACAGGACAAGTTCGCGCCCGGCGATCTTGTTCCTCATTTGAGTGAGGCCGAAGTCTGGGGAGCGCGGCTGTCGGAAAAAAGTGAAGACAAGGCCAAGGCGGTGCAGGTGGGCTATTTCATCCGCAAACTACGGCTGCACTCGCGTGAGCGCACGCGGCGGGGCACGCGCTACGCCACGAATGAGGCGATAGAAAAACTTCGCGCCATCGTTCCCGAAAAACCTGCCACGTCTGCCACACCTGCAACCGAGTCCGAAAAATCAACCACTTACGGCGTGGCAGATCGCCCAGGCACTCTGCCACCGTCGCTTAAGGCACCTGCCACGTCTGGCAATGGCGTGGCAGGTGCCGGGAGCCTTATTGCAGGGGCTGAATCCGTACCTGCCACCCCCAAAGCCCGCGTCAATGGCGGGGCCGTGGCAAGTGTGGCAGGTGTGGCAGGTTTGTCCGGCGACGCTGAGCCGTACTGGGGCGAGGTATGACGCTGTTGGAGATCCTCTCAGCGCTACGGCGCGGCCATATCGAACTGCGGCCCGCTGGCGGTGCCTTGCGCTTTGGCCCGGCCTGTTCCGTTCCAGATGCGCTCCGGGCTGCCCTGGCCGAGCAAAAGCCTGCGTTGCTGCGCGTGCTCCATGACCGGGAATTGGTTTTTCGTGCGCCCGAGGACTGGCCGGCGCCGGGCGAATGGGTGCGGACGCCCGCTGGCGCGGGTGAATTAATCGGGTGGAGCGAAGCCGAGGCATTGATCCAGCTATTCGCGGTGCCCGGCGAATCGGAGCCGATACCACGTCTCATCTGGGCGCGGGCGGATCAGATTATCGGCGAGCTTGAGGCGTCCCCGAAAACGTGAAAGCGGGAGGTACGGGGGCATGGGACAGAAGCAGATCGCCGCTTATATCGAAACGCGGCGCGATTTTTTCGGTGCGCCGCCAGAGAAAAGGCAGTTGCGGGAACGCGAGACGTTCCCAAGGCGTCCGCCAGCGTTCCCGAAAATCGGGGTTCCAGGAACGCTGCCGAGCGCGTTTTGGGAACGCTCGGGAACATTGATTTGTGGAGCCGCAAAATGCGCGTAGCGCTCTATACGCGGGTTTCCACCCGCGAGCAGTCGGATGAAATGCAGGCGCGGGAACTGCGCGCCTACTGCGTCGCGCGCAACCTGGCGATTGCGGGGGAATATTCCGATATCGGCTGGAGCGGCGCGCGCGAAAAGCGGCCCGGCTTGGACCGATTAATGGACGCGGCGCGCAAGCGGCAATTCGATGCCGTGCTGGTTTGGCGATTCGACCGCTTCGCCCGCAGCGTCCGGCATCTGCTGGCCGCGCTTGAGGAATTTCGGAATTTGGGGATTCAGTTTATTTCCTACCAGGAAAATCTAGATACCTCCAGTCCGCTGGGGCAGGCCCTATTTACGATTGTGGCGGCGGTGGCGCAACTGGAGCGGGATTTAATTCGGGAACGGGTGCGGGCGGGGATCGGGAACGCCCGCGCCAAGGGCGTGCGCCTGGGCAGGCCGCGCCGCATGCTGGATGTCGAACTGGCCCGCATGCTTCAGGCGGACGGGCGCGGGTTGCGGGAGATTGCCCGGCTGATGAATATTGGCCGGGGAACGCTGGCGCGAGCCCTCCGGGCCGTGCCAGCATCGAAGGGAGAAGAGCAACAATGACGCAGGCAAACCTGAAAAAGGGGCCGGGACGGCCCCGGCGCGCCTTGGAAGCGGCCCGTATGCGGCGGCTGCGGGACGAAGGTAAGACCCTGAATGAAATTGCCGCACTCATGGGCTGCGGGCGCGGGACGGTGGCGCGCGCGCTGGCGCGGGTGCCGTCCGCGCCCGAGCCGCCGCTGGAACCTCGGATGCCACTCGGCGAGCGGGCCAGCGAGCTGGCTCGCGGTCGTGAGGATGCCGCGCCGCTTGATGCCGAGGAACGGCGGCGGCGGCGCGAGCATGCCCGGCATTTGGTTTACCGCCGCTGGGGCGACGGCATGCAGGTTGAGGGGCAAGATTTTCAGCCCGCCGTGCCGAAATCGGAGGGTACGCGTTGGCTGGGCATCGCTCTGATCGCGGGCGGCCTGCTGTTGTGGGCGATGGGATGCCCGGTGCCGTTATGAACTACGCCGAACAGTTTCCGCCAGGCGGGCCGCAAAACCCGCCAGAGCGGTGCTTGGGACGGCAGATTGCCGTGCTTATGATACTGGCGGGGCTGACGCTGTTCGTTTGGTCGCTATAACGCGCCGCCGTCCCAGAATCCCAGGCACGGACGCGGGCCGAATGCGCTCCAAAAACCGCGCCCGTGCGCGGCCCGAAAGCCGTCCCAAAATCACTCGATTTTTGTGCCGCCCTGGCCGGTACAGGGACAGCCCTTCTTCGTTCGATCCGCCGCTTTCGGGACGATATGAGTGCGGCTCGCAAACTATGGCAATTATATATTTAGCTAATCCGCTAGCAACGTTTCAAAATACGGTTCCGGAGCATCGTAAAAATTAGCTGCCTCCTCCAAGTTTGTGATGGAGCAGATTATTGCGCCTTCTGGTGATCTTTTCCCCGGAACTATTTCGACAATATCAATACCTCCACGCGGACCCGCCTCGTGGTTGAATTTAGCTTTGAAGGACCGCCCAGCATAATCAAACCTAAGTTGGCGGGTATGGAGAATACGGTAGTTGACCGTCAATTTTTTTATACCGAGCACAATAAACCCAACCCAAGACGCGACGCGTCTAACGTGCCTCCTGCGAGGAAATTTTTCAACGAGGAAGCCAACAAAATAACCGGCGATGCCTTCAGCGGTAGCGTCGGCACGTTTTTTTGTCATTTCACTGCCCATTCCTTTTCTTCGCTCGCGTCCTAGCGTTCCGGTGCTTTTCCTTTGCCTCGCGGTTCAGCACTTCCGCCTTGGAAACTACTGTTTTGGCGGGGCGGCCTTCGACACGGCCTTCACCATCGCCAAGATCACTGCATCCGGGACGCCATCGGTCTTAAGCTGGGCCAGAGCCGTTACGCTTGTGTCGAAGGCGTCCAGCGAATTTTGAATCTTCGCTGTAATCACTTCAGCCGGCAGCCCCGCTTTTACGAGAGCGAGCACATCGCTGTTAGTCACCGGCTGCACTTTTGTGGGTTGCACGCCGGCACCCGACACAGGGGTCGGTGTATTCGTTGCCGGCGGCGGTACGGGTTGCTCCCGCAGTGAAAACTTCGTCTCTAGATCCTTCAGCACAACGTCCGCCGGATGGCCGTTCGAGGTTACCTCGCAGACGTTCGCGCCACGTGATTCGTCAAATATTAGCTCTCCAGTTTTCGGGTGCGAGAACATGGGGCCGAGCACGATGGCCTTGGTATAGTTCATGCTAGTAGTGATGTTGAGAATTGGAGACGATGGGTCGGGTCTCTGGGGGCTCCATTTATGATTGGCCGCGACCAGTTCCGCTTGCGAAATAGCCACCTTACAACTCACGTTCAGAACCGCGTTGCCCTTGCCAACCGCAGGGACAGATAGCAATCCCAACACCACTAAAGGCGCAATACGCTGTGCTAACTTCATCCAGTTCCTCCATTTTGGCAGCTCCGCCATCCTAGCGGCCTCCGAGCCACCGTCGCCAGCCAGTCTGCATCCCCGCGTCGCCTGCTCGCAAGAAAAATCCTTCTACTAGTACTACTGTGTTATAAAGTTGATTCCCCCTGCGTGTTTTGAGTGGCGCGAG
>CALEJU010000084.1 GCA_937898755.1 uncultured Acidobacteriota bacterium
AGATTTCTGCCTGTCTCGTGGGCTCGGAGATGTGTATAAGAGACAGGGGTGGGGGAGGAAGGGGTGGAACAGCATGCCTCTCGTGCGCTCGCTGCTACACTCGGCGCCGGCATGAGTCTGACCAACCCGCATGCGCTTTTGATCTGGAACCCCATTGCCGGACGCCGTCCGGAACGCCGCCGGACAGCAGTGGAAGCGGCAGCGGGGCTGTTGCGCGCGGCCGGATGGCGGGTTGATCTGGCGGAAACAGAAGCCGCTGGCGGGGCGGAACCCGCGGCGCGGCGCGGGGTGGCGGCGGGCTACGACGTGCTGATCGCCTGCGGTGGCGATGGAACGTTGGCACAAGTGGGCGGTGTGATCATGGACGCCGCTGCGACCGCGTTGCCGAAGCCGCACCTGGCGTTGCTGCCGGCCGGCACGGCCAACGTATTTGCGCGCGAGATCGGCGCCCCACGAAACCTGCTGGCCGCGGCGCGCGCCCTGCCGCACACGCAGCCGCGGCGGATTCCCATCGGACGCGCCACGTACGAGGACGGTCGGGTGGTCTACTTCCTGGCATTGGCTAGTGCCGGTTTTGACGCCCATGTGGTGGCGGCGGTAGGTGCTGGTGAGAAGCGCCGCTGGGGAAAGCTGGCCTTCGTGAGGACGGCCCTGCGGGAACTGTTCCGGTTTCACGCCAAGCCGATGCAGGTGCGCTACGGGGATGAATCAGCGGAGGCGACGCTGGTGATCTTCGGCTTGGCACAGTACTACGCCGGCGGGTTCCGACTGGGGCGGCGGCGCGCCTTGCTGACGCCCACGCTGGTTGGTTTGCGTCCCGGCGGGTCAGTGTTGCTCGCCGCAGCGCATTTGATCGCGGGACGGCTGCACCTGGCGCCGGGCGTCTTCCACGGCGAGCCGCACGCGGCGACGCTGAGCGGGCACGCGGTGGCGCTGGAACTGGACGGCGAAGCCGCCGGCTCGACGCCGGTGCGCCTGGATGTGGTGCCCGACGCACTCGATCTCCTGTGCGCAGTGCCCTGAGCGGTTGTCGGCAACACAAAACACAGCGGTTTGGCCGCGTGCCGGGATGAACCCGCAAGGCGGCCCGCAAGGCGGCCGCGGTCCGTTGCGGGTCACGGGCTGACGCCGGTTCTGCGTACGCGGCTTCGGATTTCCTGGGGCTTTGCGCCCCAGGCTACGGGCGGTTCGCCCGCTACGCGGGCTCCGGTGACGTGACGCGTGGGGCGGGGAGAGTGGAGCGGAAGCGTTCGAAGGTGGACGGTTCCCGGCGAGACAGCCTGTGCCCCGGGCAAGGTTAGTACCCACGTCGAATGGGTGTTTTCCCGACAACCGACAACCGAAAACCGACAACCCGTGTAGAGTGGAAGGGGCACATTAAAGCCCGGAATTGACCGGGTTTCCCGCTGCCTGCGACCCGGTTTTCGCTCCCCGCCGATGGAACCTCGCTTCATCCGAAATTTTTCGATCGTGGCCCACATCGACCACGGCAAGAGCACCCTCGCGGATCGCTTGCTGGAGCGCACCGGGGCGCTCACGGCGCGCGAGATGCAGGAACAGGTGCTCGATGCCATGGATCTTGAGCGCGAACGGGGCATCACCATCAAGGCGCACGCCGTCCGGCTCACCTACCGCGCCCTTGACGGCCTCGATTACCAGCTCAACCTGATCGACACACCGGGCCATGTCGACTTCTCGTACGAGGTGTCGCGCAGCCTGGCAGCCTGCGAGGGAGCCCTGGTGGTGGTGGATGCCGCGCAAGGGGTGGAGGCGCAGACCGTAGCCAACTCCTACCTCGCGGTCAACCAGGGCCTGACGGTCATCCCGGTCATCAACAAGGTGGATCTGCCGAGCGCCGACGTGGAGCGGGTGCGCGAGCAGATTGAGAACGTCATCGGCCTGGACGCCAGCGATGCCGTCCTGACCAGCGCCAAGACGGGCCTGGGTACCGACGAGGTGCTGGAGGCGATCGTGCGGCGCATCCCGCCCCCGGCGGGCACGGTGGACGCCCCGTTACAGGCGTTGTTGTTCGACTCCTGGTTCGATCCCTACCGGGGCGTGATCCTGCTGGTGCGCGTCATGCAGGGCACCCTCTCGCTCGGGCAGCGCATTCGCCTGATGATCAACGGCGAACGTTTTCTCGTTGAACAACTGGCGGTGCGCACCCCCAAGCCGGTGCCCGTGCCCAGCCTCTCGGCGGGCGAGGTCGGCTTGATCGTGGCGAACATCAAACGGGTGGCCGACGCCAAGATCGGTGACACGGTGACGGACGACGAACGTCCTGCGGCCGCTCCGCTGCCCGGCTTCGAAGAGATCAAGCCCATGGTCTTTGCCGGCCTCTACCCCATCGAGAGCGATCGGCACGGCGATTTGCGCGAGGCGCTCGAAAAACTGCGCTTGAACGATGCGTCCTTCTTTTTCGAGCCGGAGAGCTCCACCGCCCTCGGCTTTGGCTTCCGTTGCGGGTTTCTCGGGCTGTTGCACATGGAAGTGGTACAGGAACGGCTGGAGCGTGAGTTCAACCTGGAATTGATCGTCACCGCGCCGGGCGTGCGCTACCGCGTCTTTCTGCAGGATGAGTCCATGATCGAGGTGGACAATCCGGCCAAGCTGCCCTCGCCGGGCGAGATCAAGCGGGTCGAGGAGCCGGTCATCCGCGCCACCATCATCAGCAACGAAGAGGCGCTGGGCGGCATCCTCAAGCTCTGCGAGGACAAGCGCGGCGTGCAGAAGGCGTTCGAGTACGTCGGCCCAGGTCGCGCCATGCTGACCTACGAGCTGCCGCTCAACGAGATCGTGCTCGATTTCTACGACCGCCTGAAGACCGTCTCGCGCGGCTACGCCTCACTCGACTATCACCTCAGCGGCTACTGGGACTCCAACCTGGTGAAGCTCGACATTCTGGTGGCAGGCGAGCCCGTGGATGCTCTCTCGCTCATCGTGCACCACGAGCACGCCTATGAGCGCGGCCGCGCCCTGGTCGCCAAGATGAAGGAACTCATCCCGCGGCAGATGTTCGAAGTCCCCATCCAGGCGGCCATCGGCAGCAAGGTTATCGCCCGCGAGACCGTCAAGGCCATGGGCAAGAACGTGCTCGCGAAGTGCTACGGCGGCGACATCAGCCGCAAACGCAAACTGCTCGAAAAACAGAAGGAAGGCAAGCGCCGCATGAAGCGCATCGGCAAGGTCGAGATCCCGCAGGAAGCCTTCCTGGCCGTGCTTAAGGTGGGGGACTAATCGAGTCTGCGCCTACCGCAAGGCGCGCCGGGTCGAGGGCAACAGCAGGCAGACGACCTGCAGCACGGCGAGCGGCGTGTAGAAGCCGACGTACCAAAGCGAGAGCACGGGCAAGCCCAGCATGCCGTACCAACCGGCGCGCGTGCGCCGGTATAAGAACAGGTTGCCGACCAGCAGCCACAACACCCCCAGTCCGATCAAGACCGGGCCGAATCGGGATGGATCGAATCCCGCCCGCTGTACCAGCCCCGCCCACGCTCCCACGCCATCGTGCCAGCGCACGAACTCGCCGGTGATGATGTGGTGCAGTCCGTCCACCACCATCCACGTGCCCGTGAAAAAGCCGATCCCAATGGCGACGCGGGCTGCGAGCGGCGGTGGGCTGGAGCGGGGTGAGTGCACGCCCTCACAGTCTGGCGTAGCCGCCCCCTTCGAAACAACCGCGGCCAGCGCTGTGTGTAGTGCAGGAGAAGCATTCTGCACCCAGCGGGGGCAGACACACGCCGGCACCACGTCTCTTGCCGCGACGTTTCAGAGTGTGAGGAGCGGGGCCGATGCGGTGGGAGTTAAGTGGGCGCGGGGAGGTCGGACCGCGCCCAGTCGGGAAAAATTACTGCCCGAAGTTGCACTCAGTGTCCCCCATATCCGGGTGGAGTGCAAGCCCAAAAATGAAGGATTCATGACAGTTTTTTCAGTCAGAAAAGGAGTTAAATCGAGCGACTCGTCCCGGTCTTCGCAGGGAGACGGCCGATGGCCGCCAGCATCCGGCCGGTTTGCGTTCCCTCGCGGCGATAGGAGAAAAACAGTTCAGGTTGACAAGCTGTGCAATAGGGCAGGAGGTCAACCGCCGTCGCGGCCAGTCCGGCGGCGAGCAACTGCCGGCGGTTGGCCTCGGCCAAGTCCAAACGGGCACCGATGTCGTTGTTCCAGCGTGCGTCGTAAGGGTGACCCGGGGGGGCCCCGGTAAGAAACAGCATTGGAAAGCGATCCCGGACGGGGTCGCCTTCGGCGTCGCCAAAGAGCGTGGCAGCGTCATCGAAACGTCCGCGGAAAGCCTGCACCACCTCCGGCCCGACGCTGTAACAGCATTTGCGGATGCAAGGGCCGATGGCGGCCACTAAATCGTCCGGGCGGGAGCCTGCAGCGCGCAGCTCGCCCACCGCCTTCTCGACGATACGGGCCAGCGTGCCGCGCCACCCGGCGTGAACGGCGGCCACCGCCTGTCTCCGGCGGTCCGCCAAGAGTATGGGCACACAGTCAGCCACTCGGATGCCCACACAGACGCCGGGGGCGGTGGTCCAAATGCCATCGCCGCTTGCCTGACCTTCGCGATCGCGCCAGACGAGCGCCGAGTGAATCTGTTTCAGGGTGACCAACCGTAATCCGGAAACCTTCCCACCCGGCGTCCTGCCCGAGGCCAAGGCGGCCAGAAAGCGGCGCAGGTTCTCTTCGACGTTGTCGCGCGTGTCTTCCGGCGTCAATCCCAGGTTGAGTTCACCAAAGTCGGCGGGGAGGGAGCGCTGCGCGCGTTGCGAGCGGCGCGGACGCACGGCATAGACGGTGCTGACCCCTCCGCGTCGCGTGCTGAAGCCATGCACCAGACCGGGGAGGCTGCTCAGCAACTCCGAGCGTAACAGCGGCGGAAGCGACGGCGCGGGAGCCGTTGCTGGTGCCGCCGTTCCGGATACCGTCTTCGAACGGGAATGCAAAGTCATGAGAACCTGCCTATGATTCTACTGGGCTGGGCGTGGCGGCGCGGGTGCCGGCGCTGCGAAGCGGAGGACCATTGCTGATCGCCATCGGCATCGATTTGGTGGAAGTGGCCCGCATTGAGGCCAGCGTGACGCGCTTTGGTGCGCGCTTTCTGGACCGCATTTTTACCGAAAGTGAACGCCGCTATTGCGGCGACAAGGCCAACTCCGGCGAGCGGTACGCGGCGCGTTTCGCCGCCAAGGAAGCCGCGATGAAAGCTTTGGGCACCGGCTGGAGTCAAGGGGTGACCTGGCTTGACCTCGAGGTGGGGCGCGAAGCCAGCGGCAAACCGACGCTGCTCGTGCATGGCGCTGCCCAGCAGCGTGCACTCATTCTGGGCATCCGCCACTGGTCGGTCTCGCTCACCCACACGCCCGACTACGCCATGGCGCAGGTGATCGCGGAAGACTAGGGGGCGGCGTGGGAGTTCTCCCCGTTCCGCGGATTTGACGCTGGCGTCGGTTTTGGTTAGCCTTGAAAGCGATGCTCTGCCCCACGCGCCGCCGGTGTTGTCGTTTCTGCATGCGCCCGTGGTGTGGCTAGCAGGTCTGCCGCTTTCCGACCCCTACGCCGCCCACCCGGGTTCACCAGGTGGGTTTTTTCTTGCCCGGCACCCAGCCGGGACTTCTTCAGGAGGAACCAGTCCATGTCCGACATCGCCCCCCGTTCTCTGCCGCGCATCAACGAGCCGGCCCCCGAGTTCGAAGCCAAGTCCACTCACGGCGTCATCAAGCTCTCCGATTTCAAGGGCAAGTGGGTGATGCTCTTCTCGCACCCAGCCGACTTTACTCCGGTTTGCAGCACCGAATTCATCCAGTTCGCGCGCCGCTATTCCGAATTTCAGGCGCTGAATGTGCAGCCCATCGGCGTCAGCATTGACAGCGTGTTCTCGCACATCGCATGGGTGCGCAGCATCGAGGGCCATGGCAACGTCAAGGTGGCGTTCCCGCTGATCGCCGATCTCGACACCAAGGTGGCGCAGGCCTACGGCATGATTCACCCCGGGGTGAGCGACACGGCGCCCATTCGCGCCGTGTTCTTTATCGACCCCAAGCAGGTCATCCGCGCCATCATCTACTACCCGGCTTCCACCGGGCGCAGCGTGGATGAGATCCTGCGCGTCTTCGAGGCGCTGCAATTGACCGACAGCCAGGGTTTCTCCACCCCGGCCGACTGGAAGAAGGGCGGCAACGTCGTGCTGCCGCCGCCGCAGACACAGGCCGACGCGGAAAAACGCGCCGCCGACCCGAACTTGAAGATCCACGACTGGTATCTGGCGGAGAAGACGATCGCGAAAAACTAGGATGGTTCGTGGTTGAAGATAACGTAGAAGCAAGACGGGCGTCGCTCAACGCGACGCCCGTCTTGCTTCCAACCACGATCGACGTACTACGAACGACAATCATCTTTTCGTCGCCGCGGGCGCTTCCCGTCGTGCCGGCGGGAGGGCAGCGGCGGCAGTCTTTACCGCGCCATTGGGCGTCACTTCGGTCGAGGGCGAGCCGACGTCCGTGGGAGTGGGCACCAGGCCCATGACCTGACGCAACTCGGTCTCGAGACGGGCGGCCATGTCCTTGTTATCGCGCAGGAACTGCTTGGCGTTCTCGCGCCCCTGGCCAATCCGCTCGCCCTTGTAGGACATCCACGAGCCCAACTTCTCGACCACGTTTTTCTCGACCCCGAGATCAATCAGGTCGCCCTCGAGCGAGATGCCCTCGCCGTACATGATGTCGAACTCCGCCTCGCGGAAGGGCGCGGCGACCTTGTTCTTCACCACCTTGGCGCGGGTGCGGCTGCCGATCACCACGTCGCCGTCCTTGATGGCCGCCACGCGGCGTACGTCGACGCGGATACTGGAGTAAAACTTCAGTGCGCGGCCGCCAGTGGTGGTTTCCGGGCTGCCGAACATGACTCCGATCTTCTCGCGGATCTGGTTGATGAAGATCAGGCAGGTGCGCGACTTGGAAACGATGCCGGTCAGCTTGCGCAACGCCTGCGACATCAAGCGGGCCTGCAGGCCGACATGGCTGTCGCCCATCTCGCCGTCCAACTCCGCCTTGGGCACCAGCGCCGCCACCGAGTCAATCACCAGCACATCGAGCGAACCGGACCGCACCAGCGCCTCGGCGATTTCCAGCGCCTGCTCGCCGTAGTCCGGCTGCGAGATCAACAGGTTGTCCACGTCCACGCCCAGCTTGCGCGCGTAGGCCGGATCGAGGGCATGTTCGGCGTCAATGAACGCCGCCATGCCGCCGCTCTTCTGTGCGTGGGCGACCACCTGCAGAGCCAGCGTGGTTTTACCCGAGGATTCCGGGCCGAAGATTTCGACCACGCGCCCGCGCGGCATGCCACCAATACCCAGCGCAGCGTCAAACGACAGACTGCCGGTGGGGATGAAGGCGATCGGCACGATCGCGTCCTTCGAGCCCAGACGCATAATCGAGCCCTTGCCGAACTGCTTTTCGATCTGTGATAACGCCGCTTCCAATGCGCGTGAACGATCGTCAGCCATGGGGAGAGTCCTCGTGAAAACCCGCTCTAGGGAACGCAGCGGATCATACCACGCTTGGGGCGAAGTTTATACGAAAATAGAGATCCCCGATGGGGGGAGCCGAAGAGGGGAAGCCTCCCGGACCGAAGCCCGGCTCGGGCATCACTGCTCGCCTTTGCTCTTGCCCGCAAACCGGAACTGCACGCGCCAGCGCACGGTGCCATTGCGGGCGCTGAAACCGGTCAGATCGAGGTTTTCCCAGACGATGACGGTATCGGGCGTCAGGGCGCCAAACCGGAACTGATTTTGGGCCAGCCGCCAGCGTTCTTCGCCGCTGTGGGCGTCCAGCACGACCAGGTAATTGGGGTTGAGGAGCGCCACACTGGTCCCGTCGCTGTGCATCTCCGGGAAGTCCTCAACCAGGCTGGTGGCAAAGCGCGGGCCGCCGGTCTCCAGATCACGTCCTTCCAGACGGGTCAGGGCTGTCGGGTTCGGAGGGCCGGGCGGAATCTTTTCCAGCAGCAGGGCAAGAGTGCCGACGACCAGGGGTCGGGGTTCGACGTCTGCGCTGGGTGAACTCCAGGCAGGGTGATGATCAGCGCGGCCGGCTGCCAGCGGACCTCGCGAGTCCCAGTCGCTGAAAACCAGCCCATGGGCATCGACGCTTACGCGTGGAAAAGGTCGCCTAGGCTCCGCCAAGCGGCGGACCTCGATGTGCAGCGTCAGCGGATCCAGGAACTCGCCGCTGCGCGGGTTGTAGAACACCAGCCCGCGCGGGTCACCTTGAAACGGGTAGAGCGTGGTCGGGAGCTGGCGCACCAAGGGAGCGGCGGCGGGGAGAAGCTGCAGGATCCTCGTGCCGTTCCCGTCGCTTTCCACGATCATCACACCGCCATCCGGCAACGGCAGAAGCCGTCCCCCGGTCAGCGGACGCAGGGACACGGATTGGACACGCCGCCCATCCGTCAGGCGCAGGACGTCCACGCGGTCCACCCGTTGGACATAGAAGACGTCCCCGCGCGCATCCAGCGCGCCGCTCAGGAATTGAGATTGATTGCGGCACCAGATCGTCTTGCCAGTGTCGGGATTCAGCCGGCAGAGACGGGATTCATGCAGATGGAACGCGCGATTGATGCGGGTCACAAAATTGGTCAGCAGCAGCTGTCCATGGTCGCTGTAGGTGGCTCCCTGATAGCGTGGAAAGCGCCAGCGCAGCCGCCCGGTGGCGGCGTCCAAGGCCAGCCCATCCTGCGGCAGAAACAGCACGGTGTGACCGGCGGAGCCGGCGGGGACCACCTCCTGCGCCGCCAGCCCGCGCGTACCGAGAACGATCAGACAGGCCAGCAAGGCCGACAGCGCTGGGCGTGGTCGCCGCCCCCGTCGCTGCGCTGCTTCGGCGCCGGCAGACCGCGATTGCAGCGGAGGCATGGCAGCGGGTGGCGCCGGGCTTCTGGCGTGTAGAGCGGTTGCCATCGTCTCCGCGGAACGGGCGGCTTGCCTTCCCCTAGGAGTACTGAAAAAACCCCCGACCGGATTTCTTGCCCAGCCATCCCGCCGCCACCATCCGGCGCAACAGCGGGCAGGGGCGGTATTTGCTGTCGTTGAAACCACGGTACAGCACTTCCATGATGTCGAGACAGACATCAAGGCCGATGAAATCAGCCAGCGTGAGCGGGCCCATGGGATGGTTCATGCCCATTTTCATCACCGCATCAACCGCCGCCGGCTCGGCCACGCCCTCCATGACGCAGAAGATGGCTTCGTTGATCATCGGCATCAGGACGCGATTGGAGACAAAGCCGGGGTAGTCGGCCACCTCGACCGGCTGCTTGTCGAGCCGTAGCGCCAGCTCCCGCACTGTGGCGCAGGTGGCATCCGAGGTGGCGATGCCGCGGATCAGCTCGACCAGCGGCATCAGCGGGACCGGGTTCATGAAGTGCATTCCGATGCAGCGCTCGGGACGTCGGGTGACCGCCGCGAGTTCCGTGATGGACAGGGAAGAGGTGTTGCTGGCAAAGATCGTGGCGGACGCCGCCAGGGCGTCGAGCCGGCGGAAGAGGTCGCTCTTCAATTCGCGGCGCTCGGGAATCGCTTCGATAATCAGTTCCGCCGCGGCCGCATCCGCCAGCGTGGTCGTGGTCGCAATACGCGCCAGCGCCGCCCCCGCCGCCTCCGCGGTGAGTTTGCCTTTGGAGACCTCGCGGCCGAGGTTCTTTTCGATCGTCGCGCGCGCCCGCTCGAGAGCTCCCTGGTCAACCTCCGCCAGGATGACCGCCAGCCCCTGGCGCGCCAACACATGGGCGATGCCGTTTCCCATCGTGCCGCCGCCGATCACTGCCACGCGAGAAATCATAAAACCTCATTCCGTCCCAGGCCGTGAACCATAGAGCTACGAACCACAAACTATGAACCACGAACTACGAACCAGTTCCCCAGCCTTGCGCTTTCAGCCACAGGGCGCAAAGGTGTGGCCAAGTCGCGAGCACCGGGTCGTTGCCGCCCAGTCCGAAGCCGTGCGGACCGTGCTGGAAGATGTGCAGTTCGAACGCGACGCCCGCCTTGCGCAGGGCTTCGGCGTACATGAGGCTGTTCTCAACCGGCACGACGTGATCATCGGCGGTATGAACGATGAATGCCGGGGGCGTGTCCGCCGTCACCTGCAGTTCATTGGAGAGCAGGGTCACCAGCGCCGGCGCAGGCGACGGACCGAGCAGATTGGTGCGCGAGCCCGCATGGCCGAGCGGCCCCATGGAAACCACCGGGTAGATCGGGATCTGCAGGTCGGGGCGTGAGCTGACGCGCGCGATGGGGTCGACGGCGGCGGCATCGCCGGCGTCGAAGTGTGTGGCAGCGCTGGTGGTGAGGTGTCCTCCGGCGGAGAAGCCGAGGATGCCGACCCGGTGGGGATCAAGTCCCCAAGCGGCGGCGTTGGCACGCACGGTGCGGATGGCGCGCTGCGCGTCCTCCAGTTCCACCGGGTGGTGGTAGCGCGGACCGAGACGGTACTTGAGCACGAAGGCGGTGATGCCGAGCGTGTTCAGCCACTGGGCTACTGGTTTGCCCTCATGCGCGGCCAACATGCCGTACCCACCGCCGGGACAGACGATCATCGCCGCGCCGGTGGATGTTCCGGTCGCGGGGTAGAAGGGCGTCAATGTCGGGATGTCTTCAGGCGCGGTGCCCAGGGCTCCGGGCGCGGCTTGCGGCCAGAGCGGCATCGGCTGTCCAGCCGTCGGCAGGGGCGCCTGCGCCCCCGCCAGGAAGGGAAGACACCAGAGAGCGGCGCACACGCCGCCCAGACGAAGAGAAGCGGTCAGGAACATACCGGAACGATACACAAAAACGTTGTGGATTGTCGGTTGACGGTTTGAGGCATCCGCGGAGTCGGCTCCGGTAGAGCCGAGCGCGCGTCAGATGCGTTCGATCGCCATGCCAACCGCATTACCGCCGCCGAGGCAGAGGGCGGCGATGCCGCGCCGGGCGCCGCGGCGTTCCAGCTCGTACATCAGCGTAACCAGGACGCGCGCGCCGCTGGCTCCGATCGGATGCCCGAGGGCAACCGCCCCGCCGTTCACGTTGACGCGAGCGGGGTCAAGCTCGAGTTCTCGAATCAGCGCGACCGCCTGCGCGGCAAACGCCTCATTGAGTTCGTACAGGTCCACACTCGCGCGCGTCCAGCCCGTTTTTTGCCAGAGTTTGCGGACCGCTTCGAGCGGAGCCATCATGACCCACTTCGGTTCCATGCCGCTGGTGGCCTGCGCCACGATGCGAAAGCGCGGCTGCAAGCCCAGCTTTATCGCGTGCGCGGCGCTGGTCACCGCCACCGCGGCCGCGCCGTCGTTGACCCCAGGCGCGTTGCCGGCGGTGACGGTACCGTCCTTTTTGAACGCGGGCTTGAGCTTGCGTAAAGCTTCGATGCTGGTGTCGGCACGCGGCCCCTCGTCCCGGCTGATGATCACAGGGTCGCCCTTCCGGGCGGCAATCTCGACCGGAAGAATCTGCGAGGTGAAATAGCCATGCTCAATGGCGGCCAGGGCCTTGCGGTGGCTGTCGAGCGCGTAGGCATCCTGCTCCTCACGGCTGACCTTGTACTTCTCGCTGACCAGTTCCGCTGTCTGGCCCATGTGGTAGTTCTCATAAACGTCCCACAGGCCGTCGTGCACCATGGAGTCCACGAGCTCGACATTGCCCATGCGGTAACCCTGACGCGCCCCGGGGGCGAGATAGGGGCAGTTGGACATGGACTCCATGCCGCCGGCAATGACCACCTCCGCCTCTCCAAGCCGCACCGCCTGCGCGGCCAGGGCAACGCATTTAAGACCTGAGCCGCAGACTTTGTTGATCGTCATGGCGGCAACGCGCGGATGCAGTCCGCCGCCGAGGGCGGCCTGCCGCGCCGGGTTCTGGCCGAGCCCGGCCTGCACCACGTTGCCCATGATGCATTCGTCCACCTGCTCCGGCTGCAGGCCGGCGCGGCGCACGGCCTCGCGCACCACCAGTGCGCCCAACTTGGGCGCCGCCAACGGCGCGAGCCCGCCCAGGAAGCGCCCGACGGGAGTCCGAACTCCGGCTACGATCACCGCGTCATCCATAGAAAACCTCTTCAACAAAGTATAGGAGCGGGCGACGTGCGACCGAATGGTCGGACATGTGCCCGGAACCTGCCGGCAGTCAACGTTGCAGGAGGTCCAGCGGCGCGTTCGGGTCGGTGACGCGCAATGACCGGGTCAGATCGGGGTAGCGCCGCTGCAGAGCTTGGAACATCTCCCAGGCGACGCGCCGATAGGAGAAGTGCCCAGCGGGCGCGGTGCGCAGTTCCGCCATGTAGGCCGCCTGCGCAAAATCCATCTTAAACAGGGTGCGTTTGCGATACGCCATGGGCATCAGGTATGGCGCCAGCGCAGGGTCGGCGAGGGCCCCCGCGGCGCTCTCCGCCTCGGCCATGGCGCGGCGGTACTGTGATGTTGCCCCACAGGCCGCGATCGTGTCCGGCTCGTCGAAACCATGGCGGAAGGTGTACGCCTGGTGAAGCTGCACGCAGCGCCGATGGCGGTGCAGATCCCGGAAGCCGCCGATATCCATGAGGATGTCGAAGCGCAGTCCGGCGCCGGACTGGAACTCGCGTAAGAGCTCATCGTGTTTGCCGCGGTGGGCGAAGCCGAGCGCGATGATCTCCGCCCGGCGGGCGCCGTCGAGTCCGGCGACCACCTCGCGGATCTGGCGATAGGGTAGATCGCTGGCCGAGTAGAGCAGCGTAGTGGCAAGTTCGATCTCGAGGGGCTCCTCGTCCAGCAGGTCCACGGCCGCCGTGGGCTGCGGGGAGAACGTTCCCAGTAATTCCTGCGCCAGCGCCTGCAGGGCGCGGCGCGTCTCCAGCAGATAAGCGCTGGGATCGGTGTACTTGACCAAGGTGGGCGAGGCTTTCACGGGCCGCGCCATCAGCTCGGCTTCGGCGATGAGGGCCGGGTCGGCGCCCGCCTGGCGCAGACCTTCGACCAGATGCAGCGCGCGCGCCTGGCGCAGATCGAAAGCGGGTTCCGACGCGGCGCGCTTGAGCGCCGTCCCCAGCTCGCGCACCTCGGCGTAGGGAGACGAGAGCAGGCGAACGATCTGTTGCTCGAGCGTGCGCGCGCTGACAATTTGGCCGAGGCTGGTAATGGTCGCCAAGGGGAGCAGGTAGCGGCCGACGTCAAAGGCACGCGCTCGCAGGGTGCGCTCATAGGCCTCCCGCTTCATCGTCTCGGGGCGGGCGACGGTCGCGGTCAGGTGCTGGAAGGTCGCTTCCGAGACGGACTCGTAGGCAGAGAAAAGTTGTTCGGCCGCCACGGTGTACCCAGGCTGCGCCTCCGTCGCCAGCCCGGAAGGCGTGAACCATCCCGTGCGGCGAAACTCCTGGTAACGGGTGGAGCGTTCCTGGCCGTCCCAGCGCGTCTCGTCCGCCAACTCGATCGCCGCCAGCATGGAGAGGCGTTCCACGGCGAAGCTGATGTGTGCCAGGTCCGCGATCGAGCGATGGCCATACTGGAAGTAAAAGGTGTTGAGGAACTTTTCCGCCCGTTGCGCATCAATCTCCTCCAGGCTGTCTCGCATGGAGAGCGCGGAACGGCTGTACTTCGCCATGGCGTAGGCGTTGACCTCGGGATCGACACCAAGAACCGCGAAGACTTGGGTGGTGGGGGAGGGTTCGGAAGGGCTCATGAGTCCAGCAGGCATCGTAAGCCATCTCGACGTGGGGCGCTGGCGTGGTGTTCAGAAGGGGCTTGCCAGCGCTCCCCGGTTGGGATGTGAGTGGAGGGGACACGATGAGCTTGCGAGGCGCCGTGCCTCAGCGCCACCGGATGGGGTCTCAGCGCTGGTCCCCCAACCTCGGCGTATTGCTTTGCATCCATCTGTTCAGTACGGAGGTGTCATGAGTACGGTACGAACCATGGAACGGCGCATGTTCCTGCGCCGACAGAGCGAGCGATTGGCATCTGTTCAGCCGGGCGCGGCGCCCGCTGGAGTAGCCACGGAGTGGAGTGGGATCTGGGCTGGGTACCTGGCCTTTGCCGGATCCGCTGTATTGCTACTTTTTCTGGTGCTGGGGATCGGGTTCTCAAACGTCAACCCTCTGGACGTCGGTTCCTGGAAATCACTGGCGGGCGGCGCCGCCATCTGGAGCGGGATCGCAATTCTCATTGCCACGTTCTTTGGGGCTTGGGCGGCGGCGCGCGCGCCGCTCGCGAATCGGACGCAGGGCATGATGCGGGGCGTGGCTCTTTGGGGCTTGGTGATGATTACCGCCATGATGCTGGTGGGCTCGCTTGCCGCGGGCGCTGCACAAGCTGCCGCCGGAACCGCCAGTGCGGCTGTGCCCATTGCCGCGCAAGGGGCGGTGAGCGAGGTGCAGAGCACCCTGCAGAGTAACGGCGTCAACGTCACCCAGGCGCAAGCCGGAGAGATTGCGGCGCGTTGGGCGAGCGGCGACCATGGCGGCGCGGCTGACCTGCTCTCGCGGCAGGGTGGCATCTCGACGGCGCAGGCCAACAGTCTCCTGAACCAGGCCGCAGTACAGGCCCAGCAAAGCACCGGAGGCGTCAGCCCAGCGAAGGTGGGACGGCAGGTCGCGCAGGGCGCGGCCTCTGGCGCGAGTGCGGTGGCATGGGGCGGATTCTGGCTGTCCCTGCTCAGTCTGATTGCCGCGGTGGGCGGTGGTTCAGTGGGTGCGAGCGCCTCGCCGCGACCCGCGAATCAGCCGGTATAAGCAGGGCTGGCCCTGTGCCGTGCCGCTCGCCAGATCTTCACACCTTTCCGCCCGGCGTCGGCGTCTATGCTCCCGCGCCGGCCATGCCGCGTCCAGCTCGCATCTCGCCTGCGCGCGTCTCGGTCAGGCGTACCAGGAAGCAGATGACCTTGTAGTCCTGGGGCGGCAAGGTGAGCAGGCGAGTGGGAGGCGCCACCAAGAGTAGATAGCGCGGCTTGATCAGGAGGAGGAATCCCCAGGTCGGGCCGGACAGGCCGAGTGCCGTCAGCACCTGCGCGCCCAGGCGGCCCTGGGAAACCCCGTCGTTGGTTGCCGTCTCCGCCCAAACGCGGTTGACAAGGCAGACACGCATCCCGGGCGCCGTCGGAGTGAGTTCGACCTGCGTTCCCGATAGCCGCCACTGCACCACGTGCAAGGCACGCGGGCTCACGCACCGCTCCACTGCCGCCAGGAGGGCCGATAACAGTGCGTTCGTATGAGCCGCTGCCATGATGGATTCCGCGGCATCGAGCAGCGGCAACTCGGTCGGCGCCGGTGCCGGACCTTGGCCGTGCAGTTTGACCAGCAACTCGCGCGCGGAATGCACCTGCAGTTTCTGGTAGACGGACTTCAGATGATCCTTGACGGTATGCTCGCTCAGGACGAGGGTGCGCGCAATCGCCGCCACCCCCTGGGCGCGTAAGACCAATCGCACGATCTGCTGTTCCCGAGGTGTCAGCCGCTGCGGAGTGCGGGCAAGATCCGTCCGGCTCATAGGGCTCCTGACTCACCCGGCGCACAAGGGTGGAGTAGATCGCGAGACATCGGCGAGTTACTCGCGGCGAGTCGTGCCTGGAAACATTCCACTTCGCACCCACGCCCAGTCATCTTGAAACAACCCATCAGAGGAGCGCCACCGCGGGACGCCCCCCCCGCATGACTTATATCCCCGTTCGCGGCACCCGTCTGCAACTGTCAAGCGACGGTCCTAACTGGCGCGAGTATGAGCAACTTTGTCCACTCGGTCAAGGCACCCCACCCAACCGGATGTCCTCTGGTCTCAGCGTCGGCCCTCTCCTGACGGGCACGGTGCGGGCGCGACATAATTTAAGCTTCTGCTGGACAGCTCAAAGTGAGTCATGAGCGTGTCTGTTGTTGTCACGTTGCAACGCGCAAGCTCGCAGTCCCGGGCGAGACGCTGAAAGGCGCATCGATGCGGACTGTCCACGTCAGCCCCGCGACGTCGTACCATTCGGGGCATGGTTGATCGCTTCCGCATCTTCGCCACGGCCGACATCGGGAGCCAGGCGTTGGACCTCCTGCGCCGGCACGGCTACGCACTGGAGGTCTATGAACATCCTGGAGCCCCCCCGGCCGAGGTGTTGTTGAGCAAGCTGCGGGAAGGTGTAGACGGGCTCATTACCACGCTGCGCGATCGGGTGGACGAAGCGGTCTTCGCGGCGGGTGCGCCACGGCTCAAGGTGGTGGCGCAGGACGCGGTTGGGGTGGACAACATTGATCGCGCCGCTGCCAACCGTCACGGTGTCCCCTTCACGCATACGCCGGATGTGCTGACCGAGGCCACCGCGGAGTTCGCCTTCTTCATGATGGGCGCGGTGGCCCGCAAGCTCTGGCCGAGCGAGCAACTGGTACGTCAGCAACAGTGGGGCGCTTGGCATCCTTCGCTCCCTTTTCTGGGTGACGAGGTGACGGGGAAAACGGTGGCGGTCATCGGGACCGGCCGCATCGGGCGGGCGTTCATCCGTAAATGCGTCGGCATGGACATGGAGATTCGCTGCTACAGCGGGCGCGGCGAGGACGAGGTTCTGCGCGCCGCCGTGCAGCGCGAGATGGATCTGCGCTTCGAACTGGGCTATCGTGCGACGCGCGCTACGCTGGCCTTTGGTGACCTGCGGACGGTATTGAGCGAAGCGGATTTCATCAGCCTGCATGTCCCGCTCCTGCGCCCCGGACAAAGCCCGCATCCCACCCAGCACTTGATCAACGACACGACACTGGGGTGGTGCAAGTCCACTGCCTATCTGATCAATACGGCACGGGGCCCGGTGGTGGACGAGGCGGCGCTGGTTCGCGCGTTGCGGGCCGGGCACTTGGCGGGCGCGGCGCTCGACGTTTTTGAGACCGAGCCCCTGCCGGCTGACTCGCCCCTGAGGGATGCCGATCTTGCCGACCGCTTGCGCTTGTTCCACCACTTCGCCAGCGGAAGCCGCACGACGCGGCTCTCTCCCGATCCGGAACGGGGCATGGCCGGGCGTTGCGTACAGGGTTTGCGCGACGTGCTGGAGGGGAATTACGGCGGTGATCCGGCGCGCATGCCGTTTGTCGTGAACAAGGAAGTGAGAAGCGTCTCGTTCGGGGGTGGGCGGTAAGGAGTGGACGGTATCGTCGAAGCTCCGCCCACAGTGCGCCGTCTTCAGCGCGTCATTCGCGCCACCACATCGTAGAACACCGGCAGTGCTGCGTCGAAGGCGGTCAGTGTGAGGCGTTCATCATTGCCGTGCACGCCGGCCCCCTGTTCGGGGGTGTGGACGATGGCATCCCAGCCATAGGCGGCGATGCCCAGCTCGCGAAAATAATGACTGTCGGTGAAGCCGGTTTCCAGCGTGGGCTCGATGCGCGCCCCGGGATGGACCTGCTGCATCACCGCCGCGATGGTGCGGTACAGCGGGGAGTCCGTCGGTGACTGTGAGGGGTGGAACAGCATCAGTTGCCTGAATTGGATGTGCTCCGGATCGTTCACTGCCTGCACGAGGCGGGCGAGAAACGCTTCCGGGTCATCGGTCGGCAGAAGGCGACAGTCGAGTTCGGCGCTGACCTCCGGCGCTATGACGTTGATCTTGTTACTCCCAGTAAGCCGGGTGATTGCGACGGTGGAGCGCAGCAGTGAGTTCAGCGTCCCGAAATAGGGGCTCCGGTGCAGGGCCGACCAGAAGCGCGGCTGGTTTATGGCTTCGTCCAGATGGTGGAAGTCGTGGCGCAATTCCGGATCATGCTGTTCGGAGGCCAGCGCTTCAAAGTAGGCCCGCGTCTGCGGCAGCACCCGTGGCGGGAACGTCAGGGCGCGAATGCGGTGGAGCGCGTCCAGCAGGCGCGTCGTGGAGTACGCCGCCGCGGGCACGGAGGCATGCGAGGGACGGTCCACGGCGGTAAGGCGCAGCCAGAAAGGAGCCTTTTGTGTGGTCTCGATCGAGACCACGACGTGCTTCCCGTCCTGCTCCACGCCTCCGCCTTCATTGATGACGAAGCCCACGTTGTGAATGAGATCTGGACGGTGGGAGACAATCCAGCCCGCTCCCTGCTGCCCGCCGGCTTCCTCGTCGGGCGTGGCGAGGAATACGACGTCGCGAGCGAGCGCCTGTCCGGTCGCGTGCAGGGCAATGAGGGCAAACAGTTCCTCGACGCCCAAGGGCTTGGTGTCCACTGCGCCGCGCGCATACATCTCGCCGCCCTTGACCAGGGCGCCGAAGGGCGGCATGGTCCAATGTTGCGGGTCGGCCGGTACCACATCCATGTGGCTGAGCAGCAGCAGGCCCTTCCGCGCCGTGCTTCCCGGCAGGCGCGCATACACCGCCGCGCGATGGGGCGCAATGGGAATCACCTGCGCAGCGATGCCGTGCCGCCGCAAGACGTCGGCGAGATACTCGGCCGCGGGCGCCTCATTGCCCGGCGGGTTGGTGGTGTCCATCTGCAGGTAGTGCGTCAGGACCTGCCGCGCCTCAGCCGTCAGGGCCGCCCAGTTCGGCGTGGCCGTCGTCCCGGCAGGGGCGGCAGCCAGGACGGCGGACGCCAGAAGCAAAACGGTCACCATGCGAAACGGTGTGTGCGGGATGACCGAGGAACGCCGAACGCCGGGTTCTGGCCGGTTACCGTGTTGGATCATATGCGCTATCCCTCCGCCCCCACCTCAGAAGATTCGTAGGTGAATCGTCAGATATTTCTTCGGGTTGGTCTTGATCGCCTGGACCAGGCTGCGCATCTCGACCAGCAGTTGCGTGGTGTTGTTGTACAGCGCCGGATCTTTCAGGAACTTGGCCGCCGTCCCCTGGCCACTCTGGACTTCGATCAGCAGATTGTCGAGCCGGGTGGTGGTGTCGCGAATGCGGTCCGCCATTCCGCGATCGTTGAACAATAACTTCAACGAGCCATTACCGCCGGCGTTAAGGTCGCCGGTGATGGCTCGCAGATTGGCCACCGTCTGGTTGAGGTTGTTGTAGAGCGTCGGATCATTGATCAGCTTGGCGGCTGTGCCGTTGCCCTTTTCGACCTTGTCCAAGGTCCGGTTGACGCTGTCCAGCGTGCCATTGATCTTGGTGTAGAGTTCGTCGCTCGTGGCCAGCTTGCCGATCGTGCCGCGACCGGCGGCGATGCCGGTGGTCAGGGACTGCACGTCCTGGGTGATGGCATCAATGCGCTGGTACAGCTCATCGGAGTACACCAGTTTGCCGATGGAGCCCTTGCCGTTTTGAATCTGATCGAGGACGCCGCCCACGCGGTCCAGCAAGTCATTCACCTTCTGCAGGATGGTGTGGGTTGATACCAGCAGGTCGTTGATACCGGCATTCAGTTCGGCGTTTAAAACGGTGCCGTCCTTGGCCGGAGCGGCTTGAAGTGTCCCGCCGTGGATGTGCACCAGCGTGTCGCCGAGCGGCCCCGCGGTGCCCAGTTCGACCTTGGAATCAGTGCGCAACCAGCGCTCGTGGTGCGGCGAGACCTCCAAATCAATGCGCACCGGCTTGTTGGGATCGGGGGGGTTGGGATCGAGCCGCACGCTCTTGACGTTGCCGATCAGGACCCCTTGTAAATCCACGGTGGCGCCGGAGCGCAAGCCGCCGGCATCGGCGACGTAACTTACCAGCCGGATAGTGTGGGTGAAAAGGCCGGAGCTGCCGGAGATCGCGAAGACCACGATCAGCAGGATGACGATGGCCACCGCCACCAGAATGCCGACCTTCAACTGCGCCCACTTTAGATCGGTTCGCGTCGGCACCCAAACTCCTGTTCTCGTGGCTCAGACTAACATAGGCCGTGTCCGTATGACCCCCACGGGGCGAGGGGCCGCAGGGCTTACGCCGCCCTCCCCGGCAGCACGCGTCCCACCAGGACTAAAGCCAGCAGATAGGAGACCGCCCCGGCAAGCAGCACGGCGCTCAAGCCGAAGTGAATGGCAAGCAGGATCGCCACCACCGAGCCGAGAACGCTGGCGGCTGCATTCAGCGCCCAGGCCCACTCCACCCCGCCGTGTCCCTGCATGGTCAGGCCACGGATTCCGGATGGGAACGGAATCCCCATCAGACCGGCAATCGGCAGCAGCAAGAGCGCGCTGATGCCGATCTTGACAGCCAGTGACAGGCCCACCCCGCCCCCCAGCCAGCCGCCCAGGAATGCCCGATAAACGAGGGCCAGTCCGATGATGGCCAGGAGCCCGAAGCGCAGACGCCCCGGCGTACCCGCCAGTTGACGGCTCCACAGGCTGCCGAGGCTGCTCGCCGCCAGCATGAAGAACACCACCACCGTCAGGGCGTAGGTGGGGTGGCCCAAGAACAAGACGAAGCGTTGAATGAACGCCACCTCGATCAGGATGTAGCCCAGCCCGAGCGCCACGAAATAAAGCAGCGTTGCGCCATGAGCGCTGGGAATGCCGCGCAGTGCCGCCACCGGGATCAACAGAAACGCCACCACGGCCAACAGCGAGATGCCGAGAAGCGAGAGCAGTAGGAAGAGCGCCAGGTTGTTTTTCCAGTCCATTCCGTGTACGGCATGGATCACGCCCAGGGCCGCCGCGGTCTTGACCGTATAGAAGAAGAACGGCTGGTTGTCGGTCGAGGGCAGCACGTTGTAGGGATAAGTTGCGGTGAACGCCGCCGGATCATGACTGGCGAGCAGCCGGGCGTAGGCATCGTTTTGGCCGGCCATTCCCGGCAAGTACTGCACGGTTAGAGGGGGGTGCTGCTTTACGTAGGCCTGAAGGGTCTGGATCTCGGGCAGCGTGAAGGGGCGGCGTCGAATCAGGGTGGT
This sequence comes from uncultured Acidobacteriota bacterium, assembly GCA_937898755.1. Classification (GTDB taxonomy): domain Bacteria; phylum Acidobacteriota; class Terriglobia; order Terriglobales; family SCQP01; genus CALEJU01. Next base: position 20,739 of record CALEJU010000084.1, read on the forward strand.
GACAGTCTTGCCAAACTCATCCAAGGGGCCGTCGGAGATGACGGCCACATAGTCGCTGGCGTCACTGACGCCCAGCTCCTGGCGCAAGGCGTCCATGCCGACGGCGACGATGCGTAAAGCCTCGCGAGGCTCGCGGAACTCCCAGCGGGTCATGGAGATGGTGCCGTCCGCCGTCAGGTGGCGCAGGTATTCCCGGAATGCCTCCACGGTATAGAGGTTGTTTTCGGAGAGCGACAGGGCGCCGGCGGCGGTGGAGGCCCACGTGTCGACCATGGTGGCCTGGATCACGTCGTAATGATCGGAGCTGCGGCGCACGAAGCTGCGACCCTCGGAGACCACGGCATGGACCTCAGGTCGCAGGTAGAGACCTTTGGACCAGTCGCGGTACCGGTCCTGCATGATGTCGCGCACAATGATCGGGTTGATCTCGACTGCCGTGACATCCTTGGAGCCACTCAACAGCGCACGCATCACATCCGAGCCGCCGCCCGGACCAATGATCAGGTCCTTGCCCGCGGGACGGAGAATATAGGGAAGCGCTGCGCTGTAGCGCATGTAATTCGCGAACAGATCGGGGTTGGACCGTGCTTCCTCGGGTGAGGCGCCGACAATCGCGGTGTCCGCGTCGGCGTCAATCAGGATGTCTTTGTAGGCCCCTCCACGCACTTCCACACGCGAGAAGCTGTTCCATTTTTTGAACTCGATGTGCTCGCGCTTCTGGCCCTTGGCGTAAACCAGATCGAGAAAGCGTCCGTGAGCGTCAGCCAGTGCCAGGCCGACCAGCAGGACAGCCATCCCGCCCAGGATGGCATAGCGACGCAGCCGCACGGCAGGCGTCGCCGGGATGGAGGCGAAAAATCCCCCCGCGGCAATCACGGCCAGCGCCGCCACCAGCAGCACGGCGCTGGGCCCGCCGAGGTGGTTCATGATCGGCACCAGCGCCAGGCATGCCGCTGCCGCTCCCGCCAGGTCAATAAAGTACACACGGTGGACATCGTCCGCGCACACCGCGAGCACCGTCGAGAGCGCCATGCCGTTGCAGAAAAACGGCACGGCGGCCACGAAGTAAATCACGCTCAAGCGCAGAAAGTTTCCCAGCGTCACGTCCAGCGTGATGCGCGCGTGCAGGATGATCAGCAGCGCCAAGACGGTGGTCACGGCCGATCCAAGACAGGCATGCGCCACCATCCCCACCTGCGGTGCCGTCAAGTTGCCGTTGCCGGAGGCATGACTGCCCGCCTTGCGGCGCCCACTGACCAGAAACGCCATCAGACCGCCACTGCCCAGGCCGAGCAGCGCAATGGAGATTGCCAGGAAGGCAAAGTGGTAAAACAGGACCACCGAAAACAGGCGTGTCAGCGAAAGCTCGAGCAGCAGCGAAGCCAGGCTGAGAGCGAAGACGCCCACTAAGGTTGCCGGGTGCGCGGCAACGGCGCGGCGCAGAGTCGCAGTCGGAGTGGCAGGAATCGCCATAGTTGTTGACTTGGAATGCCGGTCGCGCGGGTCTTCCGCTCCTCCTTTGGGAGAACTCGCAGACACCCGGCGCGGTCCGGGTGATGATACCGGAAGCCGCGGGACACGATGCCAGAGAAGCACCAAGACGTTGGCGCTTCAATCTGGCGGAGTCCACCCCTGCGCTTTCGAAGCGGAGCAGGGCCAATCTAAGACGTTCTTCCTGTTGGTCGCGACGGAGCCGCTTTGAACGGATTACTCCGTTCGGTCGTGCATTAATGCAGGGCGCAATTCTTCGGGAAGCAGGATACCGGCAAGAAAGATGGCCATCGTGAAGCACTCCACCACGAACGGCGGAAAGCCGAGGAAACCGGGGAGCGGCATGGCAAACACCTTGCTGCGCTGCAGGATCGGAAACACGTAGATCCAGCGCGCCGACGCCCAGTAGTTCCAGAACTCCCAGAAGAACCCGCAGCACAGACCGCTGAGCAGTAGCGCCGAGAAACGACCCGGCCGACCTCGGGCAAGATCGCCCAGCACGGAGGGCAGTCGGAAGTGGCGATTGATCGGATCGAGCAGAAAGATGAAACCGGCCCATACCGGGCCAAACAGATACGGCGCCCAATGGCGGTCCATCAGAAGGGGGAAGGCCAGCAGCCCCGCACCCAGCAGGGCGAGGCTGAGATGGACTGGACGGGTGAAGCGCAGCGGCCGGCAGCGTGCCCGGTGCAGGCGCGCCGCGTAGATCAAATCGGCGGTCTCAAACACGCCCGGGTAGATCGTGGCAAAGGCCCAGCAGCCGCCGACGGCGAAAATCCAGAAGTTTTGCGGGACGCCGGCGTAGACCCAGTTCTTCAAGGCAAAGTTGTAAGCCTCAAACACCAGCCAGCCGGGAATGGAGAGCAGGCTCAGGGCGAAAAAGCGTCCTGGGTGGTGCAGTTGCGAGGTGCCCGTGAGGCGGTAGACGGCGCCATCGGTGGCAAGGATATAGGCGGTCCAAACCAGAGCCGTAAAAAAGGCGGTGACGAAGGGCACGCGCAGCACGAGCAGCGCCTCGAGGCCGATCAGCGCCACGACGCCAACCCATCCATAAAGGGGGTATGGACGACGCGCCGGCTGCGAGAGCGTCAGGCGCCAGAGGCTTCCGATCGCGCCCGCCGTCAAGGCCAGACCCAGCCAGACAAGCATGACCCTAATGGTACCCGAGGGTGCGTCCGTCCGGTGTTGTCGTGGGCGGCGGTGGGCAAGCGGCCAGACGAACCGTGCCGCCTCGACCGGGGTCATTCGTAGCGCAGGGCCTCGACCGGGTCGAGGTTGGCGGCTTTTCGGGCGGGCAAATAGCCGCTGATGACGCCCACCACGGCGAGGATGACGAAGGAGATCAGGAGCGTGCTACCGGCCACGGCGAGGTGGATATCGCCTTTGCCGCTGGTGTCCTCGTACATCGGGCCGAGCATGGGTATGGTGCCGACGGCGGCGGTGATCAGCTTGGCAAGCACGACCCCGACCAGTCCGGCGCCCATCACCATGATCATGGCTTCGGCAAAAAACTGGCCGAGGATGCGGCGTCGCGTCGCGCCCAGCGCCTTGCGCAGCCCAATCTCGCGGGTACGTTCGTTGACGGAGACCAACATCATGTTCATGACCCCCACCCCGCCGATGCCCAAGGTCAGGGCGCCGATGAAGGTGAGCAGGATCTGCAGTCCGATGGTGAGGCCATCCACAATCTGCTTCGATTCCTCCCAGCTATCCATGGAGAGCGCCAGGTGGTCGGAGGTGGCAATGCGGTGCTCTCGCCCGAGGATCTCGCGTACTTGCTGCACGGCGGCCGCGGTTAAGGGCGGAGCCTTGGCGGCGAAGACCATGACCTCCAAATAGCGAACGTCGAAGATCTCCTTGGCGGTGGAGTAGGGCATGAAGACGCTGTCATCGTCGCTGCCGTTGTAGTTGGAAAGCTGGATCTTGCGGTCCATGGTGCCGACCACGAGAAAGGGAACGCCGCCGATCCGTATCGTCTCGCCCACCGCGCTGCGGGCGCCGAAGAGATGTTGTTGCGTCATATGGCCCAGAACGACCACGCGGCGGTGCGCGCTCTCATCGTCGTCGTCGAGCCAGCGCCCTTCATTGGGAACCTCATCGCGCAGGGCGCCATAGCTGGGCCAGACGGCGCGGATGGTTGGACTGGCGATACTGACCGTGCCGTAGACGATCGGCACGCCATTTTTGTCTGCTTCGGGGCTGACGCCTTTGAGCAGGGTGGCTTCTTGTTCGAGCAGGGTGGCGTCGCGCTCCTCGAGCAGCACGCGGCGCCCGGCGCGTTGGCCACCCACCTGCTGGCTGGTCTGCGATGGCCAGCACACCACGACGCCCTTGCCGAAGGCATCAAGTCCTACCTTCAGCGCCGCGCCAAAACCATCGCCATAGGCCAGCAGCAAGCTGACGCAGACAATCCCCCACGCGATGCCCGACATGGTCATCAGCGCGCGCGCCGGACGGGCGCGGAGGGCGGCCCAGGCTTGGGAAAGGATCAACATGCTGGGAATAGAAGATAGGAAGAAAAAATCTCAGCCGTCAGTGCTCATACTGCAGGGCTTGGATGGGGTCGACGCTGGCGGCGCGTTGTGCCGGATACCAGCCGGCGAGGATGGCGACCAGGCCGAGCACGCCCGCGGCGATGACCCCGACGGCGGGGGTGACGATCAGTCCGGCGAAAAACGCCGGCATGGGCAAACGGTTGACCAGCCAGCACAGGCCGAAACCGATCAGCATGCCCGCTGCGCCGGCCAGCAAGGTGAGCACCATCGCTTCCGCCAGGAACTGCAGCATCACCGCCCGGCGTGTGGCGCCCACCGCCTTGCGGATGCCGATTTCACGCGTTCGTTCGGCGGCCGAGACGAGCATGATGTTGGTCACGCCGATCCCGCCCAACAGCAGCGTCATGAGGCCGGTGATGCCGAGAAAGGTCTGCATGGCGTTGGTCATGGTCTCGAACAGCCGTGCTTCCTTAATCGTGTCCCAATCGAAGAGCGCCTCGCGGTCTTCGGGGTCGAAGCGATGCAGACGGCCCAGCACGCGCCGTACCTCGAGGTCGGCTTCGGCGTGCAGCGCGATATGGCGCGGCACCACGATCAGGTCGTCCACGCCATCGGGCGGCGCGGGGGGCGCTTTGGGGAAGTCGCGCTGCATGCTCGCAAAAGGAGCGAACATCTTGCGGTTGTCGGGCCCGTTGTAGTTCGAGTTCTGCTCCTTCTTCACCAGGACCCCGATGACGGTGTAGGGAAACCCGGAGATTTGCAGCATCTCGCCCAGGGGCGGCTGACCGTGAAACAACTGATCGGCGACCAGCGCTCCCAGGACGACCACGCGTCGGCCCTCGGCTTCATCGGCATCGTTGTAGTAACGGCCGCCGGCCAGCGTCAGGCTGCGGATATCGGCGTAAAACGGGTAGCCGCTGGTCATGCGGAAATGGCCGCTGTTGAAGCGCGAGCTGACATTCTGGCTGCGCGACAGCTCGGGCGTGATCAGCTTGACCTCGGGACACTGCTCGCGGATGGCCGCCACGTCACCCGTCTGCAGAAATACCGGGTGGCCCGCGCGCGTACCGCCGGCTTGCAGGCTGGTTCGGCCAGGAAATAACAGCAAAATATCCTTGCCAAGCGTACGCTGCGCGTTCTCATAGCCCTGCTTGAGGCCTTCCCCGGCGGCCACCAGCAGCATGATCGAGAAGATGCCCCAGGCGATGCCGAACATGGTCAGGAACGAGCGCAGCCGATTCGCGCGCAGATTACCCAGGCTTTGCGAGATGGTTTCGCCGAGGAACACCGTTGTCTGATACGACGCGTCGGCCGGGAAGTTCCAGCCAAGAATGTGGGTGGCGGTCGGGCGCGGAGGGAAGGGGAATCGCGCACCTGCGCTATCCTGACCCCGGCCATCCCATGGGCAGCCCTCCCCTCAGTTTCCCCAGCCCCACCTCGTCGCCTTGCGCGCAATGTCGCGGAACGGGCTGGAAGCTCATGCCGGCGGCGGACCCGGGGGCCGGGATGCAGGCCGCGCGTTGCGACTGCCAGCGAGTCGAGCACCAGCAAGTGCTGCTCGACAGAGCCAGCATTCCGCCGCGCTATTACCACTGCACCCTGGAGGATTTCGATATCACCCCCTATCCGGGGGCGCCCGACGCGCTCGGTCGCGCCAGGATATTGGCCCAGGGCTTCGTTGACAATTTCCCGGTGAGCCGCACGGGATTGCTTTTTATGGGGCCTTGCGGCGTCGGCAAAACGCATCTTGCGGTGGCGATTCTCAGCAAACTGATCCAGGAAAAAGGCGTTGAAGGTCGGTTCACCGACGCGCGCGAACTGCTGAAGCGCATTCAGGCGACGTTTGACCCGCAGAACCCGGTTTCCGAGTCCGACGTTCTCGACCCGTTGTTAAAGGCCGACGTGCTGGTGCTGGACGATCTGGGGGTGGGCCGGGCGACGGAGTGGGTGCAGGAGACACTGCACTATCTGCTGAATCAGCGCTACACCCACGAGCGCACTACCCTGATCACCACCAACTTTGACGACAGCCCGGCCGGCCGGCAACGCTTGGCCGACGGCAGCGAGATCGAGCGGGGCAAGTCACTGGTTAGCGCCATTGGGGAGCGGATGCGCTCCCGACTTTACGAGATGTGCCGTCCGGTACAAATGAGCGGGGAGGACTTCCGCCGCCGCATTCACGCCCCCGGATTGTGAGAGCAAGGGTTCCTTCTGGGCGTGCCGGCAAGCCCTGTCCTTCTCCGCCACGGGGGGCGGCTGGTCACAAAAAGTTTCGTCTCGGCCGGAACCGGGGCCCACGCGGGCGGGGGAGCGCAGCCGGGTTTCCGCCATCCAGTGCGCCGGGCTGCGTCGTTCCCGCCCGGTCGTCTCTTGTCACATTCGTCCGCTAGACTGTTGCCGTGCTCCAAATCCTGCGTGCCAAGGGTGCGCGCGTGGAGCATGGGTCAGTGCGCAGCACGGGTGAACGATTGACACTGCCGCGTCCGGCTCGCTATGATGTGGGAGCGCTTCTGTTGTGCCCCGGCAAATATTTCCAGCCGATCCTCGGTCCAGAGTCCTGCGACGCCTTCCGCGTTAGCGCTCTCTCCCTCCGTCCGATTCGCTGTTCCGGCCGACAGAGGTGCGTAGTTGTCCGCTTGGGTGCGCTTACATCGCGATGGAAGACTTCGAACAAATCCTAGAATCGTTTGAACAACAGCAACTGGCCGAACAGCAGGAAGAGGGCGAGGTCGTCAAAGGCACCGTTCTCAAGATTGCCGGCGAAGACGTCATCATCGACGTTGGAAAGAAGTCCGAGGGGTTCGCGCCGTTGCGCGAGTTTCTCGACGCCGAAGGCAATGTAAAGGTCCGCCCCGGTGACGTGGTGGATGTCGTCCTGCGCGATCAGCGCCCTCCGTACCGGCTCTCCCATGAGGCGGCAGTACGGCTGCGCCTCTGGGATGAGATCGAGGCGGCGCACCGCGACCGGACCATCATCCAAGGGCGGATTGTGGAGCGCGTCAAGGGTGGCCTGTGCTGTGACATCGGGGTGCGCGCCTTCCTGCCCGGCTCGCAGTTGGACATCCGACCAGTACGTAACCTGGATGCCTTTCTGGGCCAGGACGTGCGGGTGCGGGTGGTCAAGCTCAACAAAAAGCGGGGCAACATCGTCGTCTCCCGCAAGGAAGTGCAGGAAGAAGAGCAACTCGCGTTGCGTGACACGACCTTGGAGACGCTGCAAGAAGGCCAGATCGTCACCGGCGTGGTGAAGAATGTCACCGAGTACGGCGTCTTCGTGGACTTGGGCGGCATTGACGGCCTGCTGCACGTCACCGATCTCTCCTGGGGCCGGGTGAACCATCCCAGCGAGATGGTGCAGCCCAACGACGAAATCACGGTCAAAGTCCTGAAGTTCGACAAGGCCAAGCAGCGCGTCTCGCTCGGCTTCAAGCAACTCCTGCCCGATCCCTGGCTGGATGCATCCGAGCGCTACCCGCTCGGAGCGCGCGTCAAAGGCAAGGTGGTCAGTCTCACCGATTACGGCTGCTTCGTCGAGTTGGAACAGGGCATCGAGGGATTGATCCACGTTTCCGAGATGTCATGGTCGAAGCGCACCAAGCATCCGTCCAAGCTGCTCAATCCCGGCGACGAACTCGAGGCGGTGGTGCTCGACGTCAACCCGGGAGAACGACGGATCAGCCTCTCGTTGCGGCAGGCGCTTTCCAATCCTTGGGAGTCGCTGCACGAGCGCTACGCCCCGGGCACGATTGTCGAAGGTCGGGTCCGCAACCTCACCGATTTCGGTGCATTCATTGAGATCGAGGATGGCATTGACGGCCTGGTGCACATCAGCGATTTCTCCTGGACCAAGCGCATCAAGCATCCCTCCGAGGCAGTGAAGAAGGGGGAGAAGATCCGCGCCAAGATTCTCAGCATTGATGTCGACAACCGACGCCTCTCGCTCGGCATCCGCCAGCTCGAGCCGGATGCCTGGGAGACCTTTTTCGCCACCCGCCAACTGGGCGATGTTCTCAGCGGCCGGGTGGTGCGCATCGCGGCCTTCGGCGCCTTTGTGGAGATGGAGCCCGGCATCGAGGGACTCTGCCACAACTCGGAGATCAATCCCGAGGTGACCGGCGGCGGCCCGCTCGAGGTTGGTAAGGACTACGAGTTCAAGATCATCAAGCTCAGCCCGGAAGAAAAGAAGATCGGCCTCAGCCTGCGGGCGGCCATCAGTGACGCGGAGCGCGAGGAGATCGAGGCGTATCGCCACTCCCCGGCCGGCGCCACCGCGACCATTGGCGACATGATGAGCTTGAAACGTTCCGGAAACGGCGAGGCGCAAGGCGGCTGAGAAGCATTGCTGTTTCGCATCGCGATCAGGCCCGGCGAGATTTCTCGCCGGGCCTGTTTTGCTGTTCCCCTGGACCGGCGGATGGCGTTCTACACAACCCCCGGCGCCCGGTGGCGCTTCTATGAAAGCGAGGTCGCCATGGCAACGCAAAGTACACGGGATCACGCCACCATCCAGCACTGGGCCGAGGAGCGGCAGGCGCGACCGGCACTGGTCAGCCGTACCGGGGGGCTGTTACGTTTCGAGTTTGACCCCGCCTCGGGGGGAGAACTGAAACCGGTTTCGTGGGACGAGTTCTTCCAAGTCCTCGATGCGAAAGGCTTGGAATTGATCTACGACGACAAGCCCAACAGTCGCTTTCATAAATTTGTGTACCCCGAGACGCGCGAGGCAGAGGCGGAAGGCAAGCCGGCGGTCACCCCAGCCCGCTCCCGGAAGCGCCTGCAGGTCGAGGACGGGGATGCCGATGGGGGAAAACGCCGGGGCGGTCGGCGTGCCGCCTCCATTCCCAGCCGGGGCTCTGCATCCCGTGCTCGGGCGGCCAGCCCGGCCGCGGGCGCGAGCCAGAAGAAGGCGAGCGGCGCGCGTACCAAGCCGAAAGCCGCCCAGCCGCCAGCCCCCAAGCCGCGCACTAAATCCAAGGTCAAGGCGCCGCAGCGGACCCCTTCCGGTCGGGCCGCTTAAAGGGGGAACCGCTCGAACGCGGTTCTCAGCGCTCGACCCCGGCAGTCTGCGCCATCTGTTTGACCATGGCCAGCAGGCGTTGCCGGTCGGTATCGCTGAGGCCGCTGGAATACTGCCGCATCTGCGAGAGAAACAGTACTTCCTCTTCACTCAAGCTGGGCAGCGGGGGCGTGTTACTGAAGCCGGGAGTCTCGGTGAAGAAATGGGAGAGCGGCAATTCGAGCGCCAGCGCCAGCTTGGACAAAGTCTGCAAGGACGGGGTGGTGTGCCCGTTCTCAACCCGCGAGAGATAGCAACGCAGGAGACCGGTGCGTTTTTCGATGTCGCCTTGCGACAGCCCGCGCTGTGTTCGGAACCCCCGAATCGTTTCACCGATTTTGAGCATACAGGTGAGCCGATCGCCGTCACGTCCAAGGGTCACGCTGTAGACCCCTTGTTGCGCGCTGTCGCGTCATCTTAAGAGGGCGGGCCTCCCGGTTCAAGCACAAAAACGGGGCCGTGAAGCGGCCCGACCTCCCGGCTCGATCACAGGCCGGGCCGGGCGGGCGCGCTTGAAAGCCAACCGCAGGCTGTTACGCGGAAACACAGTGACCCCAAAAGCAAGTGCGCCGTGGGTTAAACAAGAGGCGTGCTCGGGTCGCTGGGCGTCGCCAGCGCGCCCTCGGGCTGGCTATTGATCGTGTCCTTTAACTCCTTGCTGGGCTTAAAGAAGGGGATCTTCCGGGCGGGCACATCAACCCGCTCTCCCGTCTTGGGGTTGCGGCCGATCCGGGGCTGACGTTGACGCGTTCGGAAGCTGCCGAAGCCGCGGATCTCCACCTTGTCGCCTGCCCGCAGCGAGCGAACCACGCTTTCGAAGATGGTCTCGACGATGACCTCACTGTCCTTGCGCGTCATTTCGACCGCCCGGGCCACCTCATCGATCAAATCCGCTTTGGTCATGCTGTCGCCATCCTGCCACAATTTACGTCGCCCAAACTCTAGCCCACTCCGGGGAAATCAACAAGCCCGTGGCGATCCGAAAGCACTGTGGTGCAACAACTTCCGATCAGTGGGCGGCCTCCCGAAAGGCCTCGGTTGCGGCCGCGAGGGTGGCGTCGATCTGGTCGCGGCCATGGGCGATGGTCAGAAAAGCGGCTTCGAACTGCGAAGGGGGCCAGTAGATCCCTTGACGTAGCAGCGCCGCGTGGAAGCGGGCAAAGCGGGCCGTATCGCACTGCGCGGCATGCTCATAGTTCTCGACTGCGGTCGAGGTGAAAAACACCGTCAGCATGCTGCCCACCGCCTGCACGCGCACCGCGACCTGGGCCGCCTGCGCGGCGTGGCGCAAGCCCACAACCAGCTCCGTAGCACGCGTTTCAAGCTGGGCATAGAGCTCAGGCTGATCGCGCAAACGCATCAGAGCCGCCACCCCTGCGGCCATGGCGACCGGATTGCCCGAGAGCGTTCCCGCTTGATACACGGGCCCCAAGGGCGCCACTTGGTTCATGATGTCGGTTCGCCCGCCATACGCACCAACCGGCAAGCCGCCCCCGATGACCTTACCGAGCGTGAACAGGTCGGCGGCGAGGTGCAAGCGCTCCGTTGCCCCACCGCGCGCCAGCCGGCAGCCGGTCATGACCTCGTCCAAAATCAGCAGGGCGCCATATTGCGCGGTCAGGCGGCGTAAGCCGGCGAGGAACCCCGGCGCAGGCGGCACGCAACCCATGTTGCCTACCACCGGCTCAACGATGACGGCGGCAATCTGATCGGGATGGCGGGTGAATGCCTCCTCCACCGCCTCGAGATTGTTAAAAGGGATCGCCAAGGTTTGCGCTATCGCACCATGGGGGACCCCGGCCGAGCTGGGCAGTCCGAGTGTCGCGATTCCGGAACCCGCCTTGACCAGCAAGGCGTCGGCGTGGCCGTGATAACAGCCTTCGAACTTGATCACCATGTCGCGTCCGGTGAACCCGCGGGCCACGCGAATGGCCGACATGGTGGCCTCGGTACCCGAGTTGACGAGGCGAAGCCGTTCCATTTGCGGATAGGCCGCGTGGATCAGTTCGGCCAGGGCGAGTTCGCCGGGCGACGATGCGCCAAAGCTGATGCCCTGCGCGGCGGCCTGTTGCACGGCGGCCACGACTTCGGGCGATGCGTGGCCCAACAGCACCGCCCCCCAGGAACAGACGTAATCCACATAACGCCGACCGTCCACATCGAACAGGTAGGCGCCGGCGGCGCGCGCGATCCAGCGCGGATCTCCGCCCACGGCGCGAAACGCGCGCACCGGCGAATTCACGCCGCCGGGAATGCGCGCCTCAGCACGTCGCTGCAAATCACGGGATGCAAGGGTCATGGCAGGCTCGCTTCAGCATCGCACGGGAAGGGCAGCGCCCGTCGGCGCTACGGCAGGCGTTGATCGGGCGGCTCGCGGGGGCGCGCCCAGGGTCCTGCGTTGACTCCAGGCAGGCCAAGTCATCGCCTGCGCGAGCAGCCGCCAGCCGCGGGTACGGTTTAGAGTTCGGAAAGTCTGCGGTACTCAGGCGTGCGCTGGCGCAGCGACAGCCAATCGAAGAAAGCGGTCGGCATCTCGAGCCAGAGCAGCAGCCAGTCCGCCATCTCCTGTTTGCCGGTGCGTTTCGCGGCGGTCACCCGCGGATTTTCCGCCACCCACAGAGCGCGCCGCCGTTGCCGCCGTGCCGCCGCGCGGCAGGCTTCGACCCCGTCGCGGTTTCCTGTGGCCTGATAAGCCTCCAGCCGCACTTGGAGCGCGCGTAGGCCGGCTTCGAGTTCCGCCAGCGTACCCAAATGCAACAGGTGGTCCTCCTCCCTGCCCGACAAATCGCCCCAGCGCACCGCAGCGCCCGCGGAGTGTGCCAGTTCCGCCAGGCGAGCCAATGACAGCCGGCCTGGAGTCGGAAGCTGCTGTTGGAGGTAGGTTCCCAAGGCCTGCAGTTCGGCCTCTCGCAAGACCGTGCCGGAGTGTTCCTGTACCCAGTTACGAATCAGGAGCTGGCGGTTGGGGGTCGCAACCATGGGGATAACCGCGGGGGATGCCGACGAACGGCCAGTGCAACCCGCCGACAATAGCGCATGTCTTCCGGCGCTACGAGTCGGGGACTTTTTTCCGGCTCTGTAAAAAGCCGGCAACATTCTGCTCGTGATCTGCCAGAGTGCGTGCGAAGCGGTGCGCCCCCGCGCCGTTGCTGACGAAATAGAGGTAGTCGCTTGCTTCCGGGTGAGCTGCCGCTTGCAACGCGTTGAGGCCGGGATTGGCGATGGGTCCCGGCGGCAGCCCCAGATGGAGATACGTGTTGTAGGGGGAATCGTAGGTCAGGTCATCGTGCCCGATATGGCCGCTGTAGCGTTGATCGCGTTCCGCAGCGTAGATCACGGTGGGATCGCACTGCAGGAGCATATGGCGTTCGAGGCGGTTGTAGAACACCGCGGCGATGCGCGGCCTCTCGCCGGGCAGGGCCGACTCCTTTTCGATCAGCGACGCCATGGTCAGCCAGTCGTGCAGTGATGTCGGCATGCGTCCCGCGGGGGACGCGCGCAACTGGCGTAACACCGCCGCTTGTGCCGGGGCGCGCAATTCTTCCCGGAACCGTCGCACCATGAAGCCCACCACATCCTGGGCGGTGGCCAGCGGGGGAAGGCGGTAGGTAGCCGGGAACAGAAACCCTTCCAGCGAGGGCGCTTGCGGATCGAGATCCCGCACCGACATGGGATCTGCGCTGACGCGCAGAAAATCCGCGGCGGCGGGAGAATGCAAGGTCTGCAGCGCGCGCTCGATGTCGAAGCGCGAAAAACCCTCGGGGACGGTCAGCGCCAGAAAGTAGACATCGCCACGCGCCAGCCGATCGAAAACGTCGACGGTTGAAGCGGGAGCGGTGAATCGGTAAGTGCCGGCCTTTAACACCGCTCCGGGATGCAGCAGTCGCCAGATTTCGAACACGGCGGCGCGGCGAACGATTCCCTCGTCTGCCAGCCGCTGCGCCATCTCCCAACTGGACGTGCCGGGAGCGATGACCAGCAGGTGCGGGCTGGAGAAGGCGGCGTAGGGCGCATAAAGCCACCACGCGATGGAAGCGGCGAGGAGCAACCCCAGACGTGCGATCCATCGGCCGCCCCTGCTGCGTCTCCGTGTCACGGTCCGTATTGTACGGGAGGGAGGGGCACCGGACGTCGCGGCGACCGGCAGATGGGCATTTTTCTAGGATGGAGGGGCGATGCACGGTCGAGTTTTGTATTTCTTCACACGCAGTCTCATTTGACCGAACCCGTGATTTTCCGGTACTTTAGAGGTCCGTTTGTCACGGTACCCGAATGCAGCTTTTCAAGTTTCGCCTCCGGGCGAGTAGCCTGGTCGGCCTCCTTGTTGCTCTCTCCTTTTTGGCGGCCTGTGGGGGCACGCCGAAGAAGACTCCCGCCCCTGCCGCGACGCCTCCCACCGCCTTCATCATCCGCACGTTGAGCCCGGCTTATACCTTGCCGGCGGCGATCCAAAACGTGCCTTATGCATTCGGCATTCAGAGCAACGCGGACGACTCGACGACGGGGGCGCATCTGCCCGTGACGTTCGGCTTGACGGGCTCCAATCCCCTCCCTCCGGGGATGCAGTTGGATCCGGCGGGTCTGATTCACGGGACGCCGTCGCAGCCAGGTGTCTTTTTGTTCACGATCCGTGCCGTGGACAGCTCGCCAACGCCGTTAACCAGCAACCCGGTTACCTTTGCCATTACCGTCCGCCTACCCGGCGCCGTGCTGACGGAGATTGGGCAGAACAACCTGGGTGGCCAGGGACAAAACGCCGACGTCACGGTGCATGGGCACCTCGCCTTTGTGGGGACGCGCGGCTCGGCCGGCTCATGTCCAGCCAGTGGCGTCAAGATCGTTGATCTCACGCAACCGACCTCGCCGCAATTGATCGCCACCATCAGCGGTACCACCGGGACCAGCCAGGAAGAAGCGAAGGTGGAGACGGTCAGCACGCCGCAGTTCCACGCCGGCGGCAGCGGTGACTTGTTGGCGGTGGCGGTGCAGCCCTGCGCTCCGGGTGCCAGCGGCGCCGCCCATGGCGGTATCGCGCTTTACGATGTCAGCTCGCCGGGAAATCCGGTCAGCCTGGGTTTCTGGGACGCCACCAGCGGCGGCAGCGGCTCACAAGCCGGAACCTATGGCGTGCGCGACGTTGCAATCGTGCCGGTTCTCAATAGCGCCACACCCAGCTCCAACCGGGTGTTCATTCTTGCCTCCGTGCCGAATGGCGAGATTGCCGGCAAGAGCGACACGCAGGACGACCTGCGGATCATCGAGGTGACCGACCCGGCCAATCCCCGCCAGATCGGGAGCTGGGGCGTGTTCACCGCCCTCGCCATTGACCCGGCTACCGTCAAGTTGGGACAGGACCAGCGCGTCTTCCTGGACACGATTCATCTCACCGACGACAAAAAGACGGCGTTTCTGGCGTACTGGGACGAAGGCGTGGTGGAGTTGAATGTCTCCGACCCCACGGTTGTGTCCAATGCGAACAGTAATATCGTCCTGAGCCACGTCATTTATCCGACCAACAGCGTGGCCACCACCACCGCGCCTTCCAGCCCGGAGGGCAATACGCACGCCGCCGTTCCGGTGAACGGCAGCAACGGGTTGCTGGTCGCCGATGAGGTCTGTCCCTCGACGCCTGGGACGGCCAATCCCAGCTCCACCGTGGTGTGTGGATTTAACGTGGATCTGACTCCCACCAACGGCGCCGGTTTTCTGCGCGCCTATAGCTTGCCGGCCGTCAACACACCGGCAGCGCAGGGAGTGCTGTTCACCCCGCAGAGCGAATCCAACCCGGCGCCGGACAAGGGCATTTACAGCGCGCACAATATCGCCTGGAACGGCGATACGCAGAATCCGCACGCCTATATCGCATGGTTTTCGAATGGGATTATTGATGCCAGCTTGGCGTCCTTGAACCCGCCCGCCTTGCTCTCCGGCTTCGTGCCTCCCGACAGTGCCGATCCGCAGGGCAGCAACCCTGCCCTGAACAACCCCAGCAAAGCGCTGGTCTACGGCGTGGCTGCTTACAGCGATTCCAATGGGCGCTACGTGGTGGCAACTGACATTAACTCGGGGCTGATGATCGTGCGCGAGACCGCGGCGCCCGCCTTCAGCGTCATTACCTCCAGCCTCCCGGACGGCACCGTGAGCGTGCCCTACGCGGTGCAATTGCAATCCATCAACGGAACACCGGGCTTCAACGGCATTCTCTGGACGTTGGCGGCCGGGTCGCTGCCCGGCGGGTTGACGCTGGATACGCAGGGCGCCCTGACCGGGACGCCGTTGGCCACCGGCACCGCAACGTTCACCGTGCGCGCGACCGACGGGTCGGGCGTACAGGTCCTGCAGCCGCTGACCCTGACCATCAACAGCAACTTTACGATCGTGCCGCGAACATTACCGTTGGCCACGTTGAACGAGGCCTACAGCCAGACTTTGACCGCGGTCAATGGCACCGGCGCAGTCACCTGGACGCTGAACTCCGGCGCGTTGCCGGCCGGCATGCAGTTGTCCTCCGCCGGTGTGCTGAGCGGAACACCGACTGCCAAGGGAACGTTTAATTTCGTTGTCGGCGCCGCCGATACGTCCACTCCGACTGCGCATGCCGACGCGCGCGCGTTCACGCTGCAGGTCTCACCGTTGACCTTCTCCACGCCCGCCGCTTTGCCGGATGGGGCCGTCAATCAGGCTTACAGCCAGGCTCTGCTGACGGCCAATGGCACAGCGCCGTTCACATTCACGCTGGCCACCGGCAGCAGTCTGCCCGCCGGCTTGACCCTGAGCACCGCCGGAGTGATCACCGGGACGCCCACGACCGCCGGCGCCAGCACCTTCACCATCCAAGTCGCGGATGCGTCCAACCAGACGGCCAGCCAAGTCTTCACGCTGAATATCGACTCGTTTGCCATTGCCACCACGACGCTTCCGGATGGAAAGGTGGGCCAGGGCTACTCACAAACCCTGCAGGTGAAAAACGGGGTCGCTCCCTTCACGTTCGCGGTCACCGCCGGAGCCCTGCCGGCCGGACTGACGTTAAGTGGTTCGGGTGCGAGTGCTGGATTGATCTCCGGTGTTCCAACCGCGGCCGGTACCGCCGCTTTTACCGTGCAAGCCACCGACGCCAAGAACTCAACCAGCACGCAGAACTACACCATCAACGTCGCTCCTTGATTCCGATCGAGGCTTCCGATCGAGGCGCCCGCCGGGTCGGATCCCGGGGAGCCTCGATCGCCGGCTGGAAACATCTCCGCCATTCCTCCCGGCGATGCGGCATCGAAGTTGGGAGTCAGTTGGAGGCCGGCATGGGGATGGCGACCACGGGCAGGCGCCAGCGGTTACCCTGCGCGGCTTTGAATCCAGCATAACTGTTTGACGTTTCGTGGGTTCCGCCGTAGCCTAACTTTCGTGCGCGCAGAACGATGCGAGGCACGAAGGTGGGAGAAACCAAGGCTGCGGCATCCCCGCAGGGGACGACGAGCTCTCGCGGCCTGAGAAAGCACATGGACAAACCTGCACAAAATATTCAGGATTCATTTCTTAACAATGCCCGCAAAGAGAAATGGATTGTCACCATCTACCTGGTCAGTGGCGTGAAGCTGTCGGGCCGGATCCGCAGTTTTGACAAATACTGCCTGGTGCTGGAAACCAGCAATCAAGAACAACTCATCTTCAAGCACGCCATTTCCACCGTGGTCATGCAGCGCTATGCGATGCGGGACAATCTCCCGGAGCGCGCCGCGGCCAGTTCCCCGACCACCCCAGCCACCCACCCGGGCGCACTTCCCGCGCCAGCGGTGACGCCCACGACCGAGGTCACGGAGGCTTGAGATTCGGCTCCCGGCTCGCAGTGCGCAGGAACGCGTCTTTCTGGTGGGCGTCGAACACCGCTCGGGCGCTTCCCGTCGTCCGGCTGAACCCAGCTTGGCTGCGGCAACCCGTGCTGCGGCAGCCCGTCCGGCGTTGCCCATCACGGCCCTGACCAGTGAAGAGTCGCTGCTCGAGCTGCAGGAACTGGCTTGGAGCGCGGGTGCAACCGTCATCGGGAGCATGCTGCAGCGCCGTGATGCGGCGGATCCCGCCACCTTGATCGGGCGTGGCAAGCTGCAGGAACTTCATGCCGCGGTCGCCATGCAGAAGGCCGACCTGGTGATCTTTGATCACGACCTCAGCCCCACGCAGCAGCGCAATCTGGAACGCACGGTCGGCGTCCGCGTGGTGGATCGCACGCAATTGATTCTCGACATTTTTGCCCGCCACGCCCGCACCCGTGAAGGACAGTTACAGGTGGAGCTGGCGCAACTCGAATACTTGTTGCCCCGTCTGGCCGGTCGCGGCATTGAGATGTCCCGCTTGGGAGGCGGCATTGGCACGCGCGGACCGGGGGAGACGCAGCTCGAGACCGATCGTCGGCGCATCCATCGCCGTATCCGCGGCCTGAAAGAGACGCTCAACAGCGTCCGCCAGCATCGCGATCAACAGCGGAAGAAGCGCGAGGCAGTACCACTTGCCACCGTCGCCCTGGTGGGTTACACCAACGCCGGCAAAAGTTCGTTGTTCAACCGACTGACGGGGGCGGAAGTGCTCATCTCGGGGCGCATGTTCGCCACCCTTGATCCCACGCTGCGCGCCGTCGAACTTCCTTCGCGCCGGCGTGTCCTTTTGTCCGACACGGTCGGTTTCCTGCGCAACCTGCCACACGGTCTGATCAGCGCCTTCCGCGCCACGCTCGAGGAAGTTCGGCGCGCCAGCCTGCTGCTGGTGGTCTGTGATGCCACCTCCGCCTATCGTGACGAGCAACGACGCCAGGTGCAGTTGGTGCTCGAAGAAATGGATCTTGCCGGCACGCCCCAGATTGAGGTCTGGAACAAAAGCGACCTGCTCGCCGCCGCCGAATTGGCCGCCATTCCGCCTTCTTCCTCGGTCACGGCACCCGGCGAGGGCGCCTCCCTGCGTTCTCCGACGCGCGTTTTGGTCAGCGCCCTGACCGGAGCGGGACTTCCGCTCCTCTTGCAGGAACTGGACCACGCGTTGGAACTGGATCCGATCGAAGAGGTGCAGTTTGCCGTTCCGCATCCTGCCGGTCGTATTGTGCACCTGCTCCACGAACATGGGCAGGTGATGCATGAAGAGCACGCCGATACGAACGTGCAGATTGCCGCCCGCGTGCCCCATTCTTTACGCGTGCGGATCGAGGGGCTGCTCACCGCTGCATCGCCCAAAACCGCGCCTCCAGCGAAGCCACGACGGGCGCCCGTACGCCGCCGACCTAAAACATAAGGACCCCCGGGAGATCCCCGCAAACGAGAGGGCCTATTCCCGTGATGGCAGAGGTGCCTGGAGTGTGGCTGAATTACCGCGCTGGGCTCGACACGACGTGCCCAAGGGCCAGAAAACTCCCTTGTTGTGTGGAAAACAGGTTGAAATTTTGAGCTTCCCCTCGCGTGATGTGAGACTCGCGCCTTGGTGCCCGATGATCCGAAGCGCAGATCCGAACAAATCAATCAGCTTTGTTTTCAAGTAGTTGCAGCGGCCGTTGTCAATGGATGACAAATCCATGACGGCAGAGCTAGCAAATTCGCGCCGATTTGCGGTTTTGCACAGCCTGTGAGCACGCCGAAAGTTATGATCCACCTGTAAAAACGCCATCTTTTCGCGGGGTTGCCTCATCTGCGTGCGGAAGTCTGTCGAAATCCACCCGCTCACGGGGAAGCGTTTGGAGGAGTGCCAGCAGGTTGCGGCGGCCCCGGCGGAAGGAGCACGCCACCACTTCTGAGCCGTTGATCGGTTGGTCCCCCAGCGTTCCCTTCCATCCTGTCGTCGAGCCGGGAGGGGGCGTCTGCCAGCCGCCTGGCATCGCAGGGAGTGACCAGAAGAAACGCATGAGCCCTGCCTGGCCGGCGCGCCGGCGTCGACGCGGCGGTGATCAAGATCGGGGGCTCTCGACGGGGGTGCCGGCCCGTGTTACTTTCGCCTTCGGCATGTCCACGTCAACCCCCTCCACGTCGGCCGGCAACTTTCAGCCCTTCATTCCCGCGGAGGCGAACCTGCCGGAATTCACCTGGCGCGCGGTCATCCTGGGTGTGTTGTTCGGTCTGCTCTTTGGCGCGGTTTCGACCTATCTCGGCTTGCGAGCCGGATTGACCGTATCCGCTTCCATCCCCATCTCGGTGTTGGCGATCAGCATCTTTAAGAAGCTGGGCAAGTCCAGCATCCTGGAAAACAACATCGTGCAGACCACCGGATCGGCGGGCGAATCCATCGCCGCCGGCGTGATCTTCACGTTGCCGGCGCTGATCTTTCTGGGATTTCCGCTGGAATACTCCCGCATTTTCCTGCTGGCGATGATTGGCGGCTGGCTGGGCATTCTGTTCATGATCCCGCTGCGGCGCTACCTGATCGTGCAGGAGCACGGCACGTTGATTTATCCGGAAGGCACCGCCTGTGCTGATGTTCTGCGCGCCGGCGAGCGGGGGGGCGACTTCGCCGGGCGCGTGTTCTGGGGGCTGGGGGTCGGCGGCGCCTATAAGTTCCTCATGGATGGCCTGGGGTTCTGGAAAGGTCTGCCCGAATATCAGCCCTCCTGGTTTCCCGGCGCCAGCTTCCGTGCCGATGTCACGCCCGAATACCTCGGCGTCGGCTACATCATTGGTCCGCGGACGGCCGGCATCCTGTTCGCCGGAGGCTCGCTGTCGTGGCTGGTGCTCACACCCGCCATCAAGTTCTTTGGGGGCCGACTGCCGACGGCGATCTATCCCTCGACCGTGCCGATCTCCACGATGTCACCGGATGCGATCTGGAGTGCCTACATCCGCCCCATCGGGGCGGGAGCCGTGGCGGCCGCGGGGCTGATCACGCTGGTCCGGACTATCCCCACCATCGTCAAGGCGTTCACGGGCGGGCTGCGCGATTTCCGCCGGGACCGCGGCCAGAACCCGGTCGCGGCGCAGCGCACCGATCGTGACCTGCCGATGAGCCTGGTGCTGCTGGGATCAGGGCTGTTGGCGGTGTTGATGTGGGCCATTCTGGCGTTCCGTTACAACACCCATGCCGCGTGGTTCAGCAATGTGCTGAGCGCACTGCTGGTGGTGGTGTTCGGTTTCTTTTTTGTCACCGTATCCAGCCGCATCGTGGGCATCATCGGCACCTCCTCCAATCCAGTTTCGGGCATGACGATCGCCACCTTGGTGGCCACCTGTCTCTTTTTTCTCGTGGCCGGCTGGACCGGCGGTATTTATGGTGCGCTCGCCATCAGCGTGGGGGGCACGGTCGCCATCGCCGCCGCTAACGCCGGCGCCACGTCGCAGGATTTGAAAACCGGTTTCCTCGTCGGGGCCACGCCATGGAAACAGCAGGTGGGGCTGATGATCGGTGTGGTGGCCTCCGTGCTGGTGGTGGGGTGGACGGTACCGTTCCTCAACACCGCCTATTCCTCCTTCCAGCCGCTGACGCTGTCGCTGCCCGCCCTGGCCGCGCAGGCACACACGGGCCCTACATCCGAGCCGGGAGTCAATATCGAGAATCTCAACTACACCATGCCGGCCGGCGTCGCCCACGAGATCACGCAGCGCACGTACTGGGAGCTGAACGTCATCGGCTCACACACCATTCCCGATGGCAAGTACCTTTACAATCCCCGCACCGGTGCGATCGAAGTGCAGTGGGTACAAGGCATCGGTTCGCAGCAAGTGGCGGCGCCGCAAGCGCGACTCATGGCCACCATCATCAACGGGCTCCTGACGCGGCAGCTGCCGTGGGCGCTGATTCTGATGGGTGTCTTCATCGTGATGGTGGTTGAACTGCTTGGCATCCGCTCGCTGCCCTTCGCCGTGGGTTCCTACCTGGGGCTGGGAACCACAGCCGCCATCTTCGTGGGCGGCGTGGTGCGCTGGCTCGCCGAACGCGGTCGGCCCGCCACCCAGGAAGAGGAGACGGGCAGCGGTTCCCTGTATGCCTCGGGACTGATCGCCGGCGCCGCGGTATTCGGCCTTGTTGCTGCCGCTATCGCCTACTTCGAGGCGACCGGCAAACTGGCGCCCGATGCGTTCGCCTATGGTCCACGCTGGTTCCCAGCCATTGCCAACAGCAACATTGTGGCCGTGGTCGTCTTCGGCTTGCTCTGTATCTCTCTCTACCGCGTCGGCCGCAAGCCGATGCCCGAATGAAGCCGAGACACAGCACGCCCGGAATGGTGAAGGAGGGTTGGCTGCCGAGCCCCGGGGATGCATCTAAGTAGACGAGAGCCATGGAATCGACCCACGCCCCCGATCATCCACGTGCAGGGCAGGTAGCTACCGAGGCCTCGCCTGCCGCCTTGGAACCCGCTCTGATGTATTGCCCGATCTGTGACTTCCACCTGGTTGACCGCGGCTGCAAGTTGTCGTGCCCGCGCTGCCATTACTACATGTCGTGCGCCGATTATTACTGAACCTTGAGAAGGGTGGCGCGCAACGCCTCGGGTGGAACAAAGGTGCCGCGTGTCGGCCAGTTGCCTTGCCCCACCTGTGCGGAGGTCAGCGTCCCTCCTCAGCCCTCGAATTGCGTTGACCGTCACTGAGCCCGGGCGTAGGCTTGCGTCGTTTACAGGAGTTCATATGCCCGTTTACATGGTGGATCGTCAATTGCAAGGCATCACGATGGACCAGCTCGCCGGGGCACAACAGGCCGCGATTGCCACGAGCCAGGAGTTCACGAGCCAAGGCAAGCCGGTCCGCTACATCCGCACCACGTTTGTGCCCGGTGAAGCGCATTGCATGTGCCTCTTCGAGGCGTCGAACCCGAACCTGGTGAAAGAGGTCAACGAAAAAGCGAATCTCCCGTTCACCCGGATCGTCGAAGCGCTGGATCTGACGCCCGCAACGACGGCATAGGCAGCCGGAGACACTCGCATTCAACCGGCCGCAGGCTTGCTCGCAGCGGTCGGCCACCCCACCCGGTGCTGTTGGAAAGTTGTGCCTGCCGGTTCCACACGGATGTCGGTTCGTCTTTTCCTGGCTCGCGGCGATGCGAACCTACGCCGCGAATCTCAACGCGATGCGTCCGGCGCGCCGGCGTCTCACGTTATGCTGGCAGCGTGCTGCTCCAAGAGAACGTTCCGCTTGCGCCATTGACCACGCTGGGTATTGGCGGCCCGGCGCAGTTTTACGTGCGGGCCAATTCGGAACGTGAAGTCAGCGAGGCGTGGCACTGGTCGCAGGAGCAAGGTCTCGATCTGCAGGTGCTGGGCGGCGGCAGCAATGTGGTCATCGCGGACGGCGGCTTGCGGGGCATCACGCTGCATCTGGCGGTGGGCGGCGTGCGCCGCAGTGGAGCGGAGATCGTCGTGGGAGCGGGCGAGGGCTGGGATGCTTTCGTCGCCTGGACGGTCGAGCAGGACCTGGCCGGAGTGGAGTGCCTGAGCGGCATTCCCGGCACCGTCGGCGGCACGCCGGTGCAAAATGTCGGGGCCTATGGCCAGGAAGTGGCCGAGACCATCAGCCGTGTGCGCGCGCTGGATCGGTCGAGCGGCGAGTGGGTCGAGATGGACGCCGCGGAGTGCGGCTTCGCCTACCGCACCAGCCGTTTCAACACCCACGACCGCGACCGATACATCGTCACCGCGGTGCACTTCGCGCTGCGTCCCGGGGGCGCGCCGACGGTGCGCTATCCGGAACTCGGGCGGGCGCTCGGGGCGGCTCCAACGCTGCGTGAAACCCGCGTTGCCGTGCGCCGCATCCGCCAGTGCAAGGCCATGTTGCTGGTGGAGGGCGATCCGGACGCCCGCAGTGCCGGTTCGTTCTTCAAGAATCCGATCGTCAGCGCGTCCGCCTACGCCAAGTTGGCGCAGCGCCTGTTATCGCCGCCGCCACAATTCCCGGCGGAAACGGGGATGGTCAAGATCCCGGCAGCCTGGCTGATCGAACAGACCGGGCTGCGCAAAGGATTCCGCCCGGTTTGGAACGGCAACCCGGCTCCGGTGGCGATTTCAAGCAAGCACGCCTTGGCTCTGATTAATTGCGGGGGCGCCACGGCCCACGACTTGATGCGGCTGCAACAAGAGATTCAACAGCGCGTTCACCAGCAATTCGACATCGAGCTGCAACCCGAGCCGGTGTTTCTCGGCTTCGCGAGCTAGAGGTCGAGGATCGCTTCATCCCCGCATTGGGGCAGGCATCGGCGTCATCGTCTCTTCGTGCGGGGCGTCGCCTTGTTGATCGCAGGTGCAGGCGCGAGTTCCACCCAACGTCCGCTGCGCTGCACCTCAATCCTCGTGATGGGGTGCAACTCCCAGATCGTCGCGCGCGTTTTGCCGACCTGATCAGGATGGTCCTGGTCAAACAGCAGCCAGCCGGTGAGGCGGACATGCGTGCCCTGTGCCACCAATCGGTTCAGCTCCCGCAATGTCCACGCGGGGTTGGCTGCCCGCCAACGTGGCGTGACTTCGGCGACGGTGGACTGTGCCTTGGTGGCTCCAGCCGCCGCTGCCAGCCAGAGATGATCGTCATGCTGGTTGCTGCGCCGGCAGTTGGATGCCTCCAGCCCCTGCTCCTTCGCCCCCACGAGATAACCCTCCACGATCACGGTCATCGCTTCCCAAGGAGCGACCACGGCTCGCGCCGCTTGTGTCCACGTGCGACGTTGCCGGGTGAATGACGCCGGCAGCGGCAAGTGCTGCAAAGCAGCCACGGTCAAGGGCCGCGGCGCGGCAACGATCCCCGCGCGATTCTTGAGTTGGTTCAGCCGCGCATCGCCCCCCGTTCCCGCCGCAGCGCAGCCGTCAAAAACGCCTGCGACGGGGGAGTGCGCGGCGATGGAGAGGGTGACCAGGCACAACGACAACAACAGAAGGCGAAGGCGCGGCATGGCGGGAGCGTAACAACCAAAAATGGACACATTGTGACGGCGCGACAGCGCGTGTCTCGAGGCTGGGCAGGACCGAAACCGAAGAGGAACTCGGACGTTGGTGCGTCGGCCATGCGCGGGGATCCCCGCCCCGTCGCACCAACGCGCGCGCCGTCACAAAGCCGTGATCTTCGCGGGGTAACACCAGACACGGCATTCCGCCGACACCCCGGAGATCACGCATGAGCGGCAGTCCCATTGCGCCACCAGCCATTGCGTCACCAGTAAGTCCGTTGCAGCTCACCGCGACAGCGCCCTTGGAAGGCATCGACGTCTCGCACCACCAGGGCAGGCTCGACTGGTCGGGGGTCAGCGGCATTGACTTCGTGTATATGAAAGCGAGCGAGGGCGTGCGTTTCGCCGATCCCTGCTTTGCGGCGAACTGGGCGGGCACGGGCGGGCAGAGGCTACTGCGCGGGGCCTACCATTTTTTCCGCCCGCAGCAGGAGGCCGAGGCGCAGGCGTGGCACTTTTTGCAAGTGGTCGGCAAACTCCAACCCGGGGATCTGCCCCCGGCGCTGGACCTCGAGCCCACTTCCTTGGCGGGAGAATGGGTGGAACTCCTGCCCGCGGAGCGCATCGCGCGCGTCCTGCAATGGCTGGAGGCGGTCAAGCAGGGCAGCGGCCGTCGTCCCCTGATCTACGTCTCGCCCGCTTTCTGGCGGGACGTTCTGGGCGGTTCGGTCGCATTGTCCGCCTTCCCGCTTTGGATTGCGGAGTACGAGGTCATGCAACCCCGCGTTCCTCCCGCGTGGCCAACCTGGACGTTCTGGCAATACAGTCAGGCGGGACGCGTGGCTGGAGTCGCAGCGAACGTGGACCGGAACCGATTTCATGGCACGCGCACCGAGTTGGAGACGTTGGCGACGAGCTGAGCCACGGCTGGCACGCTGCAGCGCCGGCGGGGCCCTAACGGTTTCCGGCTACGACCGGCGGCGTGGGGAGTTGAGCCCGCAGCGGGCCAGGAACGATTTCCAGCGTCGTCACGGGGTGAACCTCCCACAGGGTGGCACGCGTGCGGCCGACCTCCGCCGGGTGCGCCTGGTCGAACATCAGCCAGCCACGGACGCGCACCCGCACTCGCCGTCGCTCCAGGTCGCGGAGCCATGCTTGCGTCCAGTTGGAACGCACACTCTGCCACCGTGGCGTGAGTTCGACGATGACGGCTTGGGAGCGGGGAAGGTTGGGCAGGGCGGCGATCCAGAGGTGCAGGTCGCCGAGATCGGGGCGATAGCAGTTGCCGGCTTCCATGCGTTCGCGATTCCAGCCGATGACGTAACCCTCCACCTGCACGCCGCGCGCCTCGTCGGACTCGATCTGTGCCCGGGCTGGCGCCGGCCAGTAGCGGCGAGCCTCGTGGCGCAGCAGGGGGTCGGGCAAGGCGCGGATCGCGTCCACGGTCATGGCCCGCGGCTGCATCACGGGAAGCGCGCGGTTTTTAAGGCGGTTCAAGGCCGGATCTTCACCCCAGCCTGCCGCCCTGCAATGGTCAAAGGAGCCTCGTGGCGGCGTGCGCAAGTCGGCCTGGCCGGCTACCGCGGCGGTCATGCCAAGCGCGATCAGGAAGGCGGTACAGCGCACGCTCCAGTGTGCGCGCGCTTGCACGCGGCGCACCATCGGGCGTTCCCCCGAGGGGAGGGCCGAAAGGCGAGGGCGGAGGGGCGAAGGCGGAAGGGCGAAGGCGGAAGGACGACGGTGAAGTGCGCGCTGCACTCCTCGCTTCACCTCCCCACTTTACCTGTCCCGCCTACGGATCCCGCTGCACGGGCTGCGGGACTTTCTACGGCCACTGCACATCGAGCGCGTAGATTTCCTCCGTGCTGGAATCGCGCAATGTGATGGGAGAGTCGTCCGGGGCCAGCCCGGACCACGTACCAAACATGCCGCCGGCAAGCCGAAAATGGCTGTCGCTCACCACGGGTTCGACCTTATGGTCGTTGATTCGCACGCGGAAGAAGTCACTGCCGTTATCCCGGTAATACACGTATTGGCTGTCCCGCGACCAGTTCGGATAGCCCAGTACTTGATCCCCGCTGGTGAGTACCTCCCACTTCTGCGTCTTCACGTCGTAGAGCAGAATCTTCAGGGAGCGGGCGGTCATGGCGGTGATGTAACGTCCGTTCGGCGACCAGCGAGGAGAAAACAGGTGCTCCGAGCCGGCGACCGGGGAAATTCGATTCGTCGCCAGATCCAGGATAAAGACGCCGCCGGCGTTGTCAGCTTCGCTGCCAGGTATCGTACCGAACGCCAGCGAATGACCGTCCGGCGACCAACTGGGATCGGCGTGATTGCGATCGTCCGGTGAGACCATGCGTATACTGCCGCCGTCAGCCGGGACGGTATAGGCCTGCCAGAGCTTTCCGGGCATCGTGCCCATGAAGGCGATCGTGCGGCCATCCGGCGACCAATAATTTTGATAGATCAGCATGGGAGACGAGGTCAGCTGCAGCCGTTCAGTTCCATCCACCCGGCTCCGCCACAGCGTCCCGTCGGGATAAGAGACATAAGACACCCATTTCCCGTCGCTGGAGAAGCTGACGGCGTAGGCCGAGATACCGGAGAGGAAAGGGAGGAACTGGCGGATTGCCTTGTCATAGCGTACCAACTCCCCCTTTTGCTGCACCCCGACGACAAAGATCTTCTTTCCGTCCAAGCTGGGAACCGGTGAAACGTAGTTGATGGGGCCGGTTGTGAGAGCAACCGGAGCCGCCGCCCGTTTTCCGAAAAGCCCCCGCTCTTCACTGCGCGCCCAAATGCCTGTGACCCCGTCGCGCTGGGACTGAAACACGAAGTACTTCCCATCGGCGGTCCAGTTCCCACAACATTCTTTGGAAGGATGGTTCCAGCCGGGAAGGACGGCATGCAAATCGGTTCCGTCGCCTGCAACTTCCCAGATCGAACTTGACGTCCTCGACTCCTGCAAGGTGAACCGAAGGAGTTTGCCGTTCGGCGACCAGCGCGGCCATGAAGCCACGCCGGGAAGCGTCACGAGTTTCCGCGCATCGGTCCCATCGCTGCGTGCGGTATAGAGGTCGGTTCCAAGCCCATAGACAATGCGCTGCCCATCCGGCGACCAAGCAGCGTCGTGGCCCACGCGGTCGTCAAGCCGCCGCGGGGTTCCGTCGGGGAGCGGCAAGGTCCATAGCGGCCGCTCATGCTCCAAGCCGTTGAGATTCGAGACTAATAGTTGAGAATGGTCGGGCGCGAGATCCCAGAGAGCAACGTAAGGAAAGGGGGAGGGGATGAGCGCCGTCTCTCCGCCGGAAGCCGAGACTTGGCCAATGACCGCGTTGCCTGCGACGCCTTCCCGGAAATAAACGCGGGCCCCGTCGGTGACGATGACGTTGGACGTGTAGAAATCAGCCTTGAGTCGGCCGTCATGCGTGAGCTGGGTGTACCGTGACACAGCGGGGGGAGCGGTCGGGCGAGACCCCCAATAGAGCACGGCCAAGAGCACTGCAAGACCTGCGACCGCAGCCGCCGACATCCACGGTTGCCACCTCGACCGAGCCACCGTCGCAGCCGCCTCAACTGGCGACGCCACCGCCGCCAACGCG
Source organism: uncultured Acidobacteriota bacterium (assembly GCA_937898755.1). Taxonomy (GTDB): domain Bacteria; phylum Acidobacteriota; class Terriglobia; order Terriglobales; family SCQP01; genus CALEJU01. The sequence goes on from CALEJU010000084.1 coordinate 48,209, forward strand.
TGGGCCCGACTGGATTCTGTGCTGCGCTTCAGGCGCTTCAGGTCGGTGCGTAGCTCGGCGGCGGATTGGTAACGCAGCTCGCGGTCCTTCTCCAGAAGTTTGTTCAAAATGTCTTCGAGGAGGGCGGGCAGTTCCGGATTCAGGCGCAAGGGAGAGACGGGGGTGCGGTTCAAAATGGCATTAAACAGGGCGGCCGAGGTGTTGCCGGAAAAGGCGGCCTGCCCGGTGGCCATCTCGTAGAGCACCATGCCGAGCGAAAAGAGGTCGCTGCGCCCGTCCAGTTCCTCCCCCAGCGCCTGCTCGGGGGACATATAAGCGACGGTGCCCAAGGTCATGCCGGGGCTGGTGAGCAGCTCGTGCGCCGTGACCCGGGTGGCGGAGTTACCGGCCGGCGAGCGCGTGGCCACCTTGGCCAGGCCAAAGTCCAGAATCTTGATCTGTCCTCGCAGCGTCAGGAAGAGGTTGGCGGGCTTGATGTCGCGATGCACGATGCCGCGCTGGTGAGCGGCATCCAAGCCGTCGGCGGTCTGGATGGCCAGGTCAATCAAGGTCTCGGTTTTGAAGGGGCCGCGCGCGATGCGGTCGCGCAACGTCTCGCCTTCAAGCAGCTCCATCACCAGGAAGGGGCGTCCCTCGCTCTCGCCGATGTCGTAGATGGTGCAGATGTTGGGGTGGTTGAGGGCGGACGCGGCGCGGGCTTCCCGCTGGAAGCGCTCCAAGGCCTGGGTGTCCAGCGCCAGCTCGGGGGGCAGGAACTTGAGGGCCACCGGACGGTCAAGGCGCAGATCGAGGGCCCGATACACGACGCCCATGCCGCCACTGCCCAGCTTGGCCTCAATGCGGTAATGGGAAACGGTGGTGTCGTTCATGGACGATCCGGCAGGCGAGGGTCAGCTTATCAGAGTCACTTCATCCAGAAGCGCTCTCGTGATTGTAAGCGCCACGCGCAGGGTGGCACCGGCGTGAAGACAGCGATGCGGGAGGAGCGTAACGCAGGCGGATGCCGGCAGTTTTGCGGCATGGCGGGCAGTACAAATCACCGTCCCAACGAAAAACGTGCCGCGTGTGCCGGAGCACTGGCGCGTCTTCGGCGCTCGCATCTCCCCGTTGTCCGGCTCGCCTCGCCCATTTCACGCAAAGGCACAGACGCGAAGTCAAAGGGGGAGACTCACTCCCGCCAACCAAGGCAGCGCCCCGACCGCAGAGGGTGTGTCAGTCATGCGGGTCACCCGGCCGGGACCGGCGATGAAGCGAGTCGGCCCGCTTGCTGCTCGCTCGCCGGGGCTTCGGCTTGCTCTTGGCCTTGAGATTGAGCGCCACTGCAGCGCGGATGAGATCCTTCAAGGCCGCCTCATCGACCTTGTCGCCTGCGTGGATGTCGATGGCGCGCCTGGCATTCCCATCGAGGCTGGAGTTGAATAGACCTGCAGGGTCCTTCAACGCAGCTCCCTTGGGAAAGGTCATCTTGACGACGTTCTTGTACGTCTCTCCCGTGCAGACGATGCCGCCGTGGGAAAAGATGGGAGTCCCCATCCATTTCCACTCTTCGACGATCTCAGGGTCTGCCTCGTGTATGATTTTGCGCACTTTCGCGAGCGTCTTCCCGCGCCAGTCCCCAAGTTCCTTGATCTTCTCGTCGATTAAGGCAGAGGCAGATTCCACCGGGACGGGCCTTTTCATGTAGAGCTCCAACTCTCGCACGAAGTTTAGCTGCGCTCAGCGTAACCTGCACCATCCGCAAGTGGAAGCCGCTTCTGGTTCGATAGCAGTTCGGAAAGAGGGTGGCAACCCGCGTGCGGGTTTCATAGGGATGATTGGAATCATGTTGAATGCATGACTACTGCAAATTCAAGGTCAGCGGCAGCGGGAAGATAGGTCGCACAGGCCGCCTTTCCGAACGTCTGCGACGGTACGTTACGTCAAATCCCGCCTCACCGGCAACGCGGCGGCGGGCAACGCTACAACATTCATGGCAAGCAACGTCGTCTGGGAGCCCTCCCTTCGGCAACCCGCGGAATGGACGTTTCGCCCCCCAGTGCGCCCCTATCACTCTGCCCCGGAAGGAAAGCCAGCCGGTGGATTTTGCTGGGCGTTTTGGGCGTCTTGAAAGAGTGAACTCCGCAGGAGCGGGTGATGGCACTACGGAAAGGGTGAGAAGCAGTCGCAACAGTCACCGAGTCCTTTGAGGAGCAAGGAGATCGAGGCGAAGGTCGGCGAAATTCCGAAGGTCGGACCGCTGTTAGGGAAAGATGCTCCGCTGACCCTTCCTTCACGGAGAAGGGGAGCAACCATCGGGAGCGTGGTGCGCAGCCCCGAGTCAAAAGCGGCCATGCATTCTCACGCGGAGTAATTGGCCCATATCCGTCGCACTCTCCCGTTAGCGGCCAATTGCATCACTTCGGCTACTTTGGCGCCGCGCTGGTTGCGGTAATAAAGGACAAGCGTGTCGATCCCCAAGAAAACGTCTTCCAGAACGAACTGCAGGTCGGGAAACGCTTCCAAGCCACGGCGAAAATAGTCGGCCAGAGCGGGCTTGCCACTCAGCATTCCGTGGGAGTGGTCGATGAGGCGCGCCAGCACGGGGGAGGTGAGGACGACATCGTCCTCATAATGCAGCAGGATCCGATCGATGTCGTGGGCGTTCCAGGCTCTGATCCAATCCTCCGCAAAGAGGTGGGCTCGCTCCCGAGTGAGCGGAAAGGTGATCGGCTCGTTCATGGAAGGAGGGTGCACGTGAGGCGCGGCGAAGTCCAATCCAAACACCGAATCGGAGGAATCGGTGGTCCTTCCCGAATGTGAGGGCGCCGGAGGCGTACCGTACATGGCCGTCACTGGAGAGAGTCGTAGAGCGGGGCCTCTTTTGCCCCGCGGCACCCCTTCCTCCTTTAAGCTGACAATCTACTCAGCTCTGTACGGATTCAGGGGAGCAGGTCAATGCCATCTGCTATTTTTGCGGCGCTTTCTGGTATGCGTACGTATCAAAGATAAAATTACTGAACGTCATCGCCGCGTTGACGATCAGCGTCGCGTGATGCTCCGCCGGTTTGTACTCCCGGACGTGGCGGTCGCCCATCTTGTTGCTAAGGCCGGACAGTCCGCAGATGATGCTGACAAACCCCGTGAGGGTCTGTTTCAGGCTCTTGTTGATGCCGGGGTTCTCGAGCGACAGATTCAAGTGCTTCTGCACCCGTTTGTAGAGTTTCAGAAGATCCCCGTCACAGGCAGGCGGACTGATATCGCATTCTTTCTCAATCGCCGCGAGAACGGCTTCGACCAGGGAGCGGGCGTTTGTGATGGCGCCGTCGTAGTCGCCCTGTCCCATCTTCGCCCTGCACTTTTCGATCTGCTCCACGATGAAGGCACGAGAAAGATGGCTGGGCTCCAGCTTTACGTCGACGAGAATTTCGCCTCGCGTCCTGTCAACGACATCGTAGTTCTTGCCGTGCGGCACCACTTCGTATCCGTCATAGGCGAGGAACTCGTTCAGGTATGTCAGCGCATCCTGGACACTGGCCGGTTTGTTTTGCTGGCTTGCCTTGTCGTAGACGGTCGCCCCCATGAAAGCGCGCGGATCGAGCGCCGACAAAATGATCCTCTTCAGTATTGGCGTATCGTTGAACTGGCGCAGGCAGTCTTCCGCGAATTTCCAGCGTGACGGAAAACTCTGACCATACGTGTGGTTGGTGCCGAGATCGTTGAAAAAAGTGACGAGTTTGGGCCCTGAACGGTACGGGGAGAGCGCCTTGTCCCCCGTAATGATTTCGCCGAGGCGCTTGATCGTTCTTTCGGAAATTTTCATGTGACCGTCGCTTCCTCAGGCCGGCGCGCGCAGTTTTTCCGCTGTCGCCTGCTCGCGCTGATACTTGTCGCCGGCGAGCTTGCGCTCCTCGTCCGTCAGATTCACCAGGAATCCAAACCCCCTGACGCAATCGGCGCAGATTTTCTCGCGGTCGACGACCACCGTTCGGTTGAGCAGCTGACGCAGATCGTCCCAGTCGAACTCCTTGCCCTCCTCGAATTTCTGCATCAGGCGCGCAGGATCAAAAGTATCGCGCGCCTGCCAGAGCTTCAGCACGACGAGGCGGCGGACGAGCGCCTGGTCGAGCGGCCGCCTCGCGAACATGCCGAGGTCGTAGATGTCGCGCGCCTTGTTGCGCTGATAAGAGGCGCGGATTTTCTCGGCCAGAATTTCTGGCAGCGCGAGGCAGGTGATTTCCGCAGGCGCGAACGGCAGGAACTTAAAATAACTCTGTTCGATCTGCACGAGCGACTCCACAGGCAGCGTCGGCGTTTCGCGCCGGCTGACCTGCAGCTTGATTTCGCTCACGCCGCTGGCGTTCCAGTCGTGGGAATAGGTCGGGTTCACGCCCCACGACTGGCCGTCCTGCGTCTCGTAGTAGTTATCGGGAATCGCAAACGCGATTCCGTGAAACGGCTGCTCGAACGCCGCCATCATTTCGAGAATAATGTCCTGGTGATCGTGTTCCTCGATGCCCGTGAAATCCAGATCGGTCGAAAATCTTCCCTGGCTGCCGACGAACATTTTCTGCAAACAGGTGCCGCCCTTGAACGCCAGCCGGTTCAGGATGCCGCGCTCAGACAGCCGCTGTAGAAGGAACGTCAGCACGACTTCCTTTTCAGCGATCATGATGTCGCGCAGTCCGGATTCAACGGCGTAACGTTGCACCTGCGCCTGCGTCAGCATCGCTACGCGTCCTTCCTGACGGCCTTGCGCCGGCCGAGCCCGGCGCTGCCCTGCAGCTCTTCCAGTTTTACGTTCACGAACACGCGCCACGTCTCGTCGTAGCCTATCGCCCCTTCCACGGCGCGCGCGCGCGCGGGATCGGGCCCGAGATATGTCTTGCGGCTCCGGGCGGCCAGCCGCAGCAGGCGGTCGCGGCCTTCCGGCGGAAGGTCGGCTTTGACGTAATCGACGAGCCAGCCGAGACGGCGCGCGAGCGCTCCTGAATTTATGCGTTCGAGATAACCCGCCGCCTTGTTCCAGTCGAACCGGCGGCTGGCAGTCGCGAGGATGGTGGCGATCTCGCCGACGCCGCCGGCCAGTGCCGGACGGTCGATGCAGTCGATGGCGGTCTTTTCGCGGTCGGAGATCATCACCTTGTAGCCGAGCACATCGACCGGCTCGAAGCCGAAGAACTTGTTATCGGACAGGTTGACGATGCGGACGCGTGATTCCCCAACTTCGCGCGGGCGCAGGCGCACCGGCGTCACGACGAAGATCACGCTGCGATGCTGCGTCGTCAGGCCGTAGTGGGCGGCGGCGGTGCCGAAGCCGATGTAATAAGGATCGGCGATGCGGCTGGCACGCGCGAGGAGATTGCTGTCCCCGAGCGCGTCGGGCCCCTGTTCCGGCGGCACCAGCAGGTACTCTCCCCAGGTCGCCCGCTCCAGCCAGCCCTTGCGGCGCAGAGATTCGATGACATTGTCGGCAGCCTTGTCGCTTCCGCCGAGCAGCCGGACGATCTCCGCCCGCGTGGTCTCACGCCGCCGCCCTTCGGTGAGCGCCAGCACGACCTTGCTCTCCTGCGCCGATAATGATCGGGTTATGGGGTCCACGTCGTTCCTTGTAACGAACCCCCCCGAACAAGGGGGTTTTGATGAAAAGTATAGCGATCCGGAAGGGAGGAGTCAACCACGGTATGTAACGAAACCCCCTTAGAAAGGAGGTTTCGTTACAAAGCATTGCAGCAATTGCTCAATGCCATACATGGCAGACAGGGCGTTCCAGCGCGTTACCTGAGCTTAGCGGGAGATGAGCGGACAGTTGGGGGTATCGAGGCGCTGACCTGCGGAGTGAGGGCGTAGCCCGAACGCAGCAGGTCAGCGCAGGGTGCCCGGGGCGTGATTCCGGTAGGATTTGGGTTTTCCACGACTCAAAGATCCCCTCGGAGGACACGACCATGAGCACCCCTTGCGAAGCTTGGTCAAGCTTCTCAAGGGGCCCGGCTTGGCATGCTGGCCCTGGCCGAAGAACTGCAGAACATCAGCGTGGCCTGCAAACGGGCCGGCATCAGCCGGAGCCACTATTACGAGATCAAGCAGGCTTTCGAGAAGTTCGGGGCCGAGGGCCTGGCGCCGGCCGCCCGGCGCCGCCCGCGCATGCCCAACCAGACCCCGCCCGAACTGGAGGCACGCATTCTCGAAATGACCACGCAGTACCCCACCTACGGCTACATCCGCATCAGCGGCCAGTTGAAGCTCATCGGCGTCGGCGTGTCGCCGGCGGCGGTGCGGGCCGTCTGGCAGCGTCATGGACTCACCTTGCGGCTGCAGCGCTTGCTCTGGCTCGAGCAGAAGACGGCCGCTGCCGGCGGCGTGCTGACCGAGCGGCAACTGCGTCTGCTGCAGCGTCACCGCGGCCGCATCGCCGACCCCGAGCAGCACGTCGAAGCGCCTCACTCCGGCTACCTGCTCTGCCAGGACACCTACTTCGTCGGCACCATCAAGGGCGTCGGCAAGATCTACATGCAGAGCGTCGTCGATGCCCACTGCTCGCTGGGCTTCGCCAAGCTCTATCTCTCCAAGGTCCCCATGACCGCCGTCGACGTGCTGCACAGCCAGATCGTACCCTTCTACGACCAGCATGACCTGGCTGTCGAGCACCTGCTCACCGACAACGGCCGCGAGTTCTGCGGCCGCGAACTGCACCATCCCTTCGAGCTCTACCTGGCCATCAACCAGATCCGCCATCGCCGCACCGAGGTTCGCAGCCCGCAAACCAACGGCTTCTGCGAACGCTTCCACCGCACCGTCAAGGAGGAGTTCTTCACGGTGGCCTTCCGTCAAAACCTGTACCTCAGCGTCGACCAACTGCAGGCCGACCTCGATCGGTACCTCAACTTCTACAACCGCGAACGCTGTCACCAGGGCTACCGCACCAAGGGCCGCACCCCTTATCAAGCCTTCCTGGAGGGCAGCGCTTCGAGCACCACTCAGGCCACCGTCGCCTGAGCTATCATCAACCGGCCGGAACCGCGCTGACTGTCGCCGATTCTTCCGCTAAGTACACATGAGTGAGAGCAGGCAAGGACTGGCCGCCTCGGAAGGCAAGCTGCGGCTTGTGGGGGGCTGAGTCAGTAATTCGTGGGGCAAGCACAGGTATGTTTGACCGCCTGTGCCCGCGGGATGTCCTTGATCCGCTGAGCAATTTTGCGCTGAAAGGGTCCAGCATTGGAGTGGATGATCTTGTCGAGAACTCGTTCCCTTTCGTCACCGCTGATGAATTCAAGCCCCTCAACCGCGAAGTAACGAGTGGTTGGATCGGGGTCTTCTGCGGCGAGCGCAAGAATTCGCTTCAGAACGACCTGCTTCTCGTTGGCGGGGAAGTGAAATGCGACCCCATCGCAATGCAGCTCCTGTTCCCCCAGTGAAAGCGCCAAAACGTAGGCGGCGTTGGCCCGTTGAGAAGCGTACTGGCTGTCGAGCAGGCCAACCTCGGCGCGCACCGCCCCCCATTGAGTGGAGAACCAGCGGCCGGCATCAGAATCGGGGTTGTAGGAGCCTGAGACCAGTGCCATCCAAGCCCGCGGGTCATTGGTCCGGACAGCGATGTCCTGCACCAGATGTGCAAGGGTTGTGAAGTATCGAATGAAGTTATCGTCTTCCCAGTCGGGCGTAAAACCCTCGCGCCGACACAACCGTACCAGAGCCGCTTGCACCGCCGGTTCCCGATCGACCCAAGGCCGCAATTGCTGGAAGGCCGCGCTGCGCTGAGGCCAAGTGGGGGCGTTAAGCTTGGCCAGCAGGGGAGCGAGGTCGGGCGTAGGTGCCTGTTGACCACGGGTCCCGCCCGCGCAGAGCAATAGTCCGAGACAAAGAAACAAGAGGCGAGGCATCGTTACGAATTGTATGGGCAACTGGTCCAGCCCGGACCTATTGTGGTCGCCAGCGTTCGCCAGTCGGCATGGAGGTGCGCGGTGCTGCCCCCTTGGGCTTCTTTTGGCTCAACACATGCCCCCAAGTTCTTCGCAGTAACATGAGCCCCCTGCCACGAAGACGCGTCCGTGGCCGCGTCTACAACATCGCCGAACTGATGCCGGCTGCCGGGATGATATGTCCGGCCTTGGCTCGAAGTCAAAGGGGGAGACTTACTCCCGCCAACCAAGGCAGCGCCCCGACCGCAGAGGGTCTGTCAGTCCTGCGGCTCAACCGTCAAATCGGATGCCACTCTTTGCATGCATTGTTCCATCGCGATCTCTGCGGCAAAGTTCGCTGACGCTGCCCGCTCCGGACGCATCGCGTCGCATCATGCACAAGCCGAAGCCAAGCGAAGCGAAACCCAACGCCGCCAAACCACGGCGCGGCTCGGATGGGTGGCAGCGAAGCAACCCGCGTGGCTCGACAGCGAAACCTACACGCAGAGAATTCAGCCTCGGCTCGCTGAGGTGCCGTACGCCGCGATAGCCGCCGCTATCGGTGTTTCGCTGCCCTACGCCGCTGGTATCCGGGCGGGGCGGCGCCTTCCGCATCCGAGGCATTGGGAGGCACTGGCGGGCTTGGCTGGGGTTTCGCGCGAGAATGCATGATTACGGCAGCAAGACTGGCGGAGGCCGTCTCGCAACCTACTGCGCATGATGTTTTTGAAACCATACGTCGGCCTCTCGTTGCGCTTCGGCTACCTGTGCACTGGTCATGCGCGAGGCCAGCGACTTCAAAAGATCGGATGAGCGGGTGTAGGTATTGGTGTTTGGCGTAGACCCAGCCTTGGCAAGGACAACCCACATGTAAGCCTGTACAAAATCGCTATTCCCTTGCATGTCGATAAGGCCCTCCCCCAGATTTAGCTGCGCTGGAGCGTTCCCTTGCTCAGCAGCTTTGCGAAACCAAAGCGCCGCCGTACTATAATTTTGCGGTACGCCGTCGCCCTGCTGGTAATGGTCACCAAGTGCTTTCTGAGCAGGGGCGTCGCCCTGCTCAGCAGCTTTGCGGAACCACTGTGCTGCCGCAATGTAGTCCTTCGGTACGCCAGCACCTACGTCGTAGTCGACGCCTAACAACAACTGGGCGTTGGCGATCCCCTGCTCAGCGGCTTTGCGGAGCCACTGGGCTGCCGTAACGTAGTCCTTCGGTACGCCCTGACCCTTTTCGTAGGCAACGCTGAGATTGAACTCGGCATCGGCGTCGCCCTGTTCAGCGGATTTGCGGTACCACTGTGCCGCCGTAACGTAATCCTGCGGCAAGCCCTTTCCTTGGGAATAGAGCCCGCCGAGATTGAGCTCAGCATCGGCGTCGCCTTGCTCAGCGGCTTTGCGGTACCACTGCTCCGCAGTAACGTAGTCCTGCGGTACGCCCCGGCCTTGGTCATAATGGACACCGAGATTGAACTCGGCATCGGCGTCGCCCTGCTCAGCGGCTTTGCGATACCATTTTGCTCCTTTAACGTAATCCTGCGGTATGCCCCGACCTGCGTCGTAGTAGGCACCTAAATAAGACTGGGCTTTGGCGAGCCCCTGCACAGCGGCTTTGCGGTACCACTGCGCCGCAGTAACGTAGTCCTGCGGTACGCCCTGACCCTCGTCGTAGGCAACGCCGAGACTAAACTGCGCGGCAGCGTATCCCTGTTCAGCGGCTTTGCGATTCCACTGTGCAGCCTCAACGTAGTCCTGCGGTACGCCCTTTCCTTGGTCATAATGGACGCCGAGATTGAATTGGGCCTTGGCGTCGCCCTGCTCAGCGGCTTTGCGATACCACTGCGCTGCTGCAACGAAGTCCTGCGGTACGCCCTGACCTTGGTCATAATGGACGCCGAGATTGAACTGCGCCGCAGCATAGCCCTGCTCAGCGGCTTTGCGATCCCATTTTGCTCCTTTAACGAAGTCCTGCGGTACGCCCTGACCTTTGTCGTAGTAGGAGCCTAAATAAACCTGGGCTTTGGCGAGCCCCTGCTCAGCGGCTTTGCGGTACCACCGCACCGCCGTAGCATAATCACCTTTAGTCTCGTAATATTGGCCGCGCTGAAACTGTGCAGCGGCGTTGTTGACTTCAACGGGTCGTTGAGACGCAGTAACGCTACCCGCTTGACCCACCCGGTGGGGGGCCTGAGCGGCCTCTTGGGCGTCCAGAGGCTCACCCCAGTGGGCCGTGACCAGAACTATTAATAGAACGCCGAGGCAATGGCCGCGTCTGGAACGCAATTCTCGCATCCTCTTTGTCCTTTCGCCGAGCCCATCGATGCATCGAGCAAAACCTTCACGTGCATGCACCTCGAACTTTTCGGTCATCGTCGAACCTCACGAAAAACAAGACTTGAGTTCTCCATCCCCATTTTGCTCTTCCAGCCAGCGTTGAACGTCGCCGAATACTTCTTGTTGGAGCTTCCCGACGACGATCTCTCTTGGCACCCAAAGCTCCAGCCGTCGCACAGACGGGCCTTTGAATTCAACTTTGTAAGTCAAGACCGTGCTGTCTTGTGCAGGGCTGGGCCATTTGGAAACGTTGGCGGTCCATGTTCCGCAGCTTGTATTGAATACCCTGCCGTCAATCGGGAGAATCGAATCGTAGTTATCGTAGTCCGGGTGCATTGTCCGGCTCCTTTTAATTAATTCTGTGCTCGTAGGTAGCTGGCTAGAAGCCATCTCATAAATGCCGCAGAAGGATCTTGAGGCAGCCGAGTTG
>CALEJU010000085.1 GCA_937898755.1 uncultured Acidobacteriota bacterium
GGTTCAACTCGGCTGCCTCAAGATCCTTCTGCGGCATTTATGAGATGGCTTCTAGAGTAGATTCCTTTGGCGGTGGACGAGAACTGCTCGGGAGTCCTAATCTTTTGTCTATTCGTCCAAAAGAGGGAGGCTAAGTTGGACCCCATAACAGACATCTTCAGAACGATGCACGTAACCGCTTTCGGTCTGCACAGGCTCGAAGCCACAGCCCCGTGGGGCGTAAAACAGGAAAAGCAGACTGAAGAAAGAGTCACGCCTTCCGATAAAAAGACTTCACCCACAGATTTGGCGCACTTCGCCATGCTTTCGCGCGGCAACTGCTGGCTGGGTGTGGAAGGGATTCCGGAGCCGATTCCCCTCACCGGTGGTGATTGCTTTTTGCTGGCCCGGGGGACTTCGATTGTTTTGCGCGACAGCCCGCGAACACGTCCGAGGTGGAGTTTCCGCGAGATCGGGGCCAAAGCCAACAACAATGTCGCGCATTATGGAGGTGGTGGCGCACCGACGACAATCGTCTGTGGGTCCCTGAGTTTCGATCGCGCCAGCCTGAAGCCGATCACTCAGTTATTGCCGAGCTTCATTCTGATTAAGGCCGATCAGGCACGCACGCTTGCTCTTCACATCACAATGCAAGCGCTGGCGTCAGAAATGGCAGAACAGGTGCCGGGATCTGAAGTAGTCGCGACTCGGCTAGCCGAGGTCCTATTTATCCAGGTACTCCGGGCGCATATCGCGTCGGGACCGGAACGCAACAAAGGATGGCTTCGTGCTGTTTTCGATCCTCAAATGGGCACTGCCCTGAGTGCCATTCACGACAGTGTGAATACACCCTGGACGGTCGAATCCCTGGCCGAAGCGGCGGGCATGTCTCGCTCCGCATTCGCAGCACGTTTTAAAGAGCTACTCGGACAAACACCACTGGAATATGTGACCGAGTGGCGGATGCAGAAGGCGATGCAGTTACTACAACAGCGTGACAAAAAGATCATAGAAGTCGCTCGGTTGGTCGGTTATGAGTCCGACGCTGCATTCAGTAAGGCGTTCAAGCGGGTTGTCGGGGCCAGCCCTGGTGAATACCTCAAATGTACTTAGCGGAAGAATCGGAGACAGTCGGCGCGATTCCGGCCGGTTGATGATAGCTCAGGCGACGGTCGCCTGAGCGGTGCTCGAAGCGCAGCCATCCAGAAATGCTTGATAAGGGGTGCGGCCCTTGGTGCGGTAGCCCTGGTGGCAGCGTTCGCAGTTGTAGAAGTTGAGGTACCGATCGAGGTCGGCCTGCAGTTGGTCGACGCTGAGGTACAGGTTTTGACGGAAGGCCACCGTGAAGAACTCCTCCTTGACGGTGCGGTGGAAGCGTTCGCAGAAGCCGTTGGTTTGCGGGCTGCGAACCTCGGTGCGGCGATGGCGGATCTGGTTGATGGCCAGGTAGAGCTCGAAGGGATGGTGCAGTTCGCGGCCGCGACGCTCTGCATGTAGATCTTGCCGACGCCCTTGATGGTGCCGACGAAGTAGGTGTCCTGGCAGAGCAGGTAGCCGGAGTGAGGCGCTTCGACGTGCTGCTCGGGGTCGGCGATGCGGCCGCGGTGACGCTGCAGCAGACGCAGTTGCCGCTCGGTCAGCACGCCGCCGGCAGCGGCCGTCTTCTGCTCGAGCCAGAGCAAGCGCTGCAGCCGCAAGGTGAGTCCATGACGCTGCCAGACGGCCCGCACCGCCGCCGGCGACACGCCGACGCCGATGAGCTTCAACTGGCCGCTGATGCGGATGTAGCCGTAGGTGGGGTACTGCGTGGTCATTTCGAGAATGCGTGCCTCCAGTTCGGGCGGGGTCTGGTTGGGCATGCGCGGGCGGCGCCGGGCGGCCGGCGCCAGGCCCTCGGCCCCGAACTTCTCGAAAGCCTGCTTGATCTCGTAATAGTGGCTCCGGCTGATGCCGGCCCGTTTGCAGGCCACGCTGATGTTCTGCAGTTCTTCGGCCAGGGCCAGCATGCCAAGCCGGGCCCCTTGAGAAGCTTGACCAAGCTTCGCAAGGGGTGCTCATGGTCGTGTCCTCCGAGGGGATCTTTGAGTCGTGGAAAACCCAAATCCTACCGGAATCACGCCCCGGGCACCCTGCGCTGACCTGCTGCGTTCGGGCTACGCCCTCACTCCGCAGGTCAGCGCCTCGATACCCCAAACTGTCCGCTCATCTCCCGCTAAGCTCAACTTCCGGATGTGCTGGAGGAGGCAATGGACGGAATCCTCTCCGCGCTATACCTTGCCGAACCCATGGGAGGGAAGCAGTTCCGGATCGTCCTGTCTCTTATCCCTCGGATTCGATTCCCTGCGTAAGGACTACGCTTACACTCCTGCTTCGATGCAGCTCTTGCCGGGAAGGCTGAAGTTGTGGGCTGACAAAAGGCCGGGCAAGCGTGGTACTGCCAGCGGCAAGTTCGCGGGACTGTGACGTGTTTGTGACGTTGGCTCTCCCCCAAGATCCCCAAAACCCAACCAATTCAACGTGCGCCGGACTCGATTCCGTGCGGCGGAAATGGGCCTAAGCCCTTGTTTGCCATCAGTTTGGCCGGGGTGAACCGCCACTTTCTGGCTGGACTGAATGAATTCCGTCCCTGGCCACCACTCTCCGACGTCATCCAATCGCAGCATTGGGGGCGGAGGCGGATCACGCGCCGGCATCGGCGCGTGGTCCGCCTCCGCTCTTCCTCAACTGCACACCGATCACACGATCGTGCCGTTCATCGCATTCGGGAAGAAGCCGCCCTTGGTGTTGCCTTTCCCGCCGTACACGATGTCGAGGACCTGGCGCGGGGTGCGCGGCACGACAAGACCGTGCGAATCGTCCGCGAAGTAACGGCCGTCGGCGGGAGGAATATCCGTTGCATCCAGCGGCTTCGAATTGGTCTTGTCGAGTTCCATTTGAATGAACTGCAGGCGGATGTTGCTCGCGTGATACGCCTCGGTGGCTAGAATTGCGGCGGCGGTGCCCACGATCTTCGGATCGTGTAAGAGCGGTGCCGCGCCGGCGTAGGCACTCACCCCGACATCCTCGAACGCGCGCGCCAACACCAGGAACTGCGCTTCGGAACTGAAGCTGGAGAGGGCCGCCAGATTGATCGCCGGGCGGGCCACCGCCTTGGCGCCCAGCGCGGCGCGCAGCAGCTTCACGTGTTGTTGTTCGTCGAAGGCGATTTCGGTGGCAATGGCCTTGCGCTCGGCGTCGGCAAACGTGGTCTGAACACCGCCGCTGACGCTGCCGGCGGTGCCGGTGCCGCTGACATCGAGGCTGAACGGAGCCTCGGTGAGGCTCTTGCCGTAGACCGCCGCGGTGTAGAACTCCGCTTCGAGGTATTCCAAATTCAGCGCGAAGTTCAAGATGTCGTTGTCATTGAGGACGGCATCAACCGGCGCGGTCACGGTGCCGGCCGACTGCGCGAGAAGGGTGGTGGCCCCGCCCAGCGAGGCCCCCAGGGCGCCGAGTCCGAGTGCGCCGCTGCCTTGCAGAAAGGTGCGTCGCTTGGTGGCGCGTTGTACGGTCGATTGCAAGAGTTCCAATGCCGTCATGTCAGTTCACTCTCCCGGTAGATTCACGCCAGCACAGCACGGCTTGGGATCCGGCCTGTTCGGCGCGGGCAGGTAGATGGCGGGATCATGCCAAGGGTGCTTACCTCCTTTGGCTTGTGCCTTTTGGCGCAGAAGCGCGGAGCTGTTCCGCGCGGGCAAGGGGGGCGCAACTCCGGCAGAACCCGGGAACCGGGCAGCGATCCACGGGAGCGCCGGGAGGGAAGACCCCCGCAGTGGCCGACTCGCCAGCGTTTCAGCGCAGCGGGTCATTCATAATGGACTGTGCAACCCTCACGGCATTTTGCGTTCTCCGCGGCTCTCGGCTTGGCGATCAGCCCTTGGCTCGGAGTTGCGGGCGGGTTGGGCTGTCTGCTGGGTGGGACGCTGATTGATGTGGATCATGTGGCGGACTATGTCCTTGACCGCGGCGGCTGGCAGGGACGCCCTGCGTTCGAGCGATACTTCTACGGCAACCAGATGCGTCGCTTGGTTCTGGTTCTGCATGGCTTTGACCTCCTCCTGATCGCGGGCCTGGCGCTCGTTTGGATCGGCCCCCGGCCGGCCCTGGCGCCGTGGCTCTGGGGAGCGTGGCTGGGAGCGAGCTTGCATTTGCTCTGTGACTGGTGGTCGAACCCGCTGCGCCCGGGCGGGTATTTCTTCTTGTTTCGCGCCTTCCAAGGTTTCCGTCCGGAGCGGTTATTAGACCCGGCGCGGGTTGAACGACAACGTGTCCGACTAGGCTTGGTTTAGCGGTGGATAGGATGCATATGGTTTTGCGACGCACCCTCTGCGTTTTCGCTGTAGCGCTCGGGGCGGCGATGCTGTGTGGTTTGGCCGCCGCCGCCGGCGCGCCGCCCAACGTGTTGCTGGTGACCCTGGATACGGTACGGCCCGACCACTTGGGTTGTTACGGCGACCGCCATGCCTTGACACCCACCTTGGATGAGTTGGCGCGGACTGGGACGCGCTTCACGCAGGCCTACACCACCGTGCCGCTCACGCTGCCGGCGCATGCCACGCTGTTGACCGGCACCTATCCCTTTTTCCATGGCGTCCGGGATCAACCCGGCTACCGGCTGCCGGACGGAATCCCGACCTTGGCGGAGCGGTTTGCCGCGGCGGGCTATGCGACGGGAGCGGTTCTGGCGTCGCCGGTATTGGACGCGCGCTATGGCCTGAACCGCGGTTTCTCCTATTACGACGACCGCATTGCGAGCGTCATGCAAGAAGAAGCGGTGCAGGGGGCCACGGTGGTGAAGCGGCCGGCCTCCGAGGTGGCGCGACGCGGCTTGGATTGGGTGGAGCATGGGCGCGGCGGCAAGCCATTTTTTCTCTGGCTGCACTTTTACGACGCCCACCTTCCGTATGCGCCTCCCGCCGCTCTGCGTGCCCGTTTTCCGGGCGATCCCTACGATGCCTCCATTGCGCTGATTGATCAGACGCTGGGACGTCTACTGGCCGTTGGCAAGGCACAGGGATGGCTGGCGCATACCACCGTGGTGGTGCTCTCCGACCATGGCGAGGGACTCGGGGAACATGGCGAGTCCACGCACGGCTTTTTCATCTACAACGCCACCATGCGGATCCCGCTCCTGATCCGACCTGCCGGCGCGACGAGCCCGCACATTGTGACCACCCCGGTCAGCATCGTGGACGTTGCCCCGACGCTGCTGCGTCTGTGCAACCTGTCGGTTCCGGCGGGAATGCAGGGGCGCAATCGCGAGGCAGCGGTGCTGGGTCAGGATGGCGGGAGCGCGACGCCGATCTACCTGGAGTCCTACTACCCGCTGTTGCATCTCGGCTGGAACCCGCTGCGTGGCCTGGTGATGGGCGAACAGAAGTACATCGAGGCGCCACGCCGCGAGTTCTATGATCTGGCCACGGATCCCGCGGAGCGACACAACGTGGAAGCCACTCACCAGGCGCCCATGGCGGCCTTTCAGGAGGTGCTGGACACGCTGGTGAGGCGGCACAGTGCCGTGAGCCAAAGCGCGCGCACGGCCGTCGATCCCGCCACCGCCGAAACGTTTGCCAGCCTGGGATACCTGGGCGCTCCCGGGGGCTTGGCGCCGGTGTTTACGTTGGATCGGCGCGACCCCAAAGACGGGATTGGGGAAGAGGAACAGCTCCTTTCCATGGCGCATGCCTATCAAGCGCACAACTTCGTACAGGCGGAAGCGCGGGCGCAGGCCATTCTGGCGCACGATAGCCGGCAGCCACTCGCCTTGGACTATCTCGGGACGGTGCAGTTTGAGCGCCACGACCTCAAGGCGGCGCAGGCGACCTTGACCCAGCTGGTGCGGGTGGCCCCATTCTTTGCGACGGGAGCGGCGCAGCTGGCGCATACCGACGAGCAACTGGGCGATCGCACGGCGGCGGAACGCTGGTATCGGCAGGCGGTGGCGCTTGACCCGGGTGATGCGCGCTCGCTGCGGCAACTGGGGCTGCTGCTGCTGGATTCGGGACGCGCGGCCGAGGCCGAGACCACCTTGCGCCGCGCCTTGGAGTTGCAACCGGACGATGTCTATGGGCTGAACGCGCTAAGCCAAATTCTGGCGGAGCGCGGCGATACCGCGGGCGCGATCGGGCTCCTGCAACACGTGGTCGCGACCGCCCCCCGATTGCTGCCGCCCCGGCTGAATCTGGGATACCTGTATCTGCGGGCCGGGCAGGCCGCCGTTGCGGAGCAGCTGATGCGCGACACGCTCCGGCAGGATCCTCGGGCCGCAGGGGCGCTCGCCATTCTGGGGACCGCGCAACTCCAGCAGGGACACCGCACCGAGGCGGAAACCACGCTGCGCCATGCCTTGCAGTTGGAGCCTGGAAATGCCGTGGCGGCGGAGGCCCTGCGCCGGCTCAAGAAGTAGAACCCAAGCAGATCGCCCGATGGTTCACCCAGTTACAGACTGTCGTCGGGACGGATGACCCGGGAGTGCGGCGCCGTGCCCGGGTGTGGGCTCGATTGTTCGATTCGACGAGCAGTTGACTCATCGGCCGACTGCTGAATCTGGCGCCACGTCTCATGCGGGACGCGTAGAAACGCCGCCACCGCCTGGGGGTCGAACTGGCTCCCGGCTTCACGCTGCAATTCGGCGATCGCGGCGGCAAAAGGCATGGGGCTGCGGTAAGGACGTTGTGAGGTCATGGCATCAAAGGCGTCCACCACGGAAAAGATCCGCGCTTGCACGGGGATGGCCTCTCCGCGCAGGCCTTGGGGATAACCGCTGCCGTCATAGCGTTCGTGATGGCACAGGGTGAGTTCGGCCGCCGCCTGCAGGGAGGTGACGTTGCTGATGAAGCCGTGACCGATGCGCACATGCGATTGCATGACGCGCCGTTCCTCCGGGGTGAGCGGGCCGGGTTTCATGAGGATGACGTCGGGAATGGCCATTTTGCCGATGTCATGCAAGAACGCGCCGCGCATCAGATCCTGGATCTGGTCGTCGCCGCAGCCCATGACCCGCGCCAACTCCAGGGCATAGAGGCACACGCGCAGGCTGTGACCGGCGGTGCCTGAATCACGGAGATCCAATGCGGTGCCCAACGCCTTGATGATCTGTTCGGAACTCTCCTCCAGGCGTCGTGTCCGTTCCTCGACCATGTGCTCCAAGTGGCGGCGATAGAGATCCAATTCCATCTCCGTGCGCTTCTTCTGGAGGGCCCGCTCCATGCTGCTCAGCACGATTTCGGGATCAAGCGGTTTGACAAGGTAGTCGCACGCCCCTCGGCGCA
Organism: uncultured Acidobacteriota bacterium; assembly: GCA_937898755.1. Lineage (GTDB taxonomy): Bacteria > Acidobacteriota > Terriglobia > Terriglobales > SCQP01 > CALEJU01. The sequence goes on from CALEJU010000085.1 coordinate 7,290, forward strand.
GGGCGGACAAGGCGGTCTTGACGTCGTCGCTGGCGGTAATCACGATGAGGGCACAGTGGGGAAACTCGCGTCCCGTAGTCTCCAGCAGATCCATGCCGGAAATCCCGGGCAGGCGGAGATCTATCAGTACCAAGTCAATGGGCTGTTCCCGCAACCGTTCCAGCGCCGCTTCGGCGCTGCTGCAGGGGGTCACCACGTAGGGTTGCGCGGCAAGGGCCTGCTCTAAAAAGGCCCGAATCATGGGATCGTCGTCGACGATCAGTAGCCTTGTCGGCATAGTCGTTGTGGGGGGGGACGGAAAGTGCGATGGACTGGACTTTCTTGCAAGAGCCTACCGGTTGCAGCTATTCAGGTCAACGCCAAGTGAAGCCGAGTAGTTACTCATTCTGCTGGGCGGCGCGCATGGCCAGATGGGCGGCGCCGAGCAAGCCCGCATCCTGTCCCAAGGCGGTGACCTCGATGCGGGCCTGCGTTGCCCGGAAGACCACCGAGCGCTTCTCCACTTCTTCCAGGACCTGGGCCCCGAAGACATCCCATGCCTTGGAGACGCCGCCGGCCAGGACGTACAGCGGCAGGTTGAAGATATTGATCAGGTTGGCCACCGCAACGCCCAGGGAACGGCCGAGACGGTCAAAGATCTCGCGCGCCACCCGATCGCCCTCTTTGGCGTGGATGTAAACGATCTCGGCGGTGACTTCGCCGACCTCTGCGGCCGCCTTCATCAGCGCCGGAGAGCGGCCGGCGCGAATGGCGACACTCGCCATTCGGACGATGGCAGTAGCGGAGGCGTACGCCTCGATGCACCCCAGGTTGCCGCAGCCGCACAACGCACCGTTGGGATCAATTGTCATGTGTCCCACTTCGCCGCCCATGCCGTCTTTCCCGTGCCAGATCTGTCCGTCCAGGATGAGGCCACCGCCGATGCCGGTCCCCAACGTGAGCATGCAAAGGCCGGACACATTGCGGCCGGTTCCCACCCATTTTTCACCCAGTGCGGCGGCGTTGGCGTCATTCTCCAGCACCACGCGGGTGCCCAGGCGGCGCTCAATGTCGGCCTGCACCGGAAAATCGTTCCAGCCTGGCAGGTTGGGCGATTGTCGGATCAGGCCGGTGCTCAGATTGATGATGCCGGGAACCCCGATGCCGATTCCCAGAAGCGTTGAATCCCGCATCCGTCGGGTGAGATCCCCGATGGCCTCACACATGTCACGGATCACCTGTTCGCGACCCTCCCGTATCTGTGTGTCGAGGGCGATACGTTCATGGATCGTGCCGTCAATGCCGACGCTGGCGATACGCAGGTTGGTGCCGCCGAGATCAACGCCGATGGCATAAGCGGGCGCGGGAAAAGGCTGACTGGAAGGCTCCATAGATCGATGCCGATGATAGCAGGCGTACGCAGGCATCGCCTCGGGCGATGACGCCGGGCCAGCCCAGGTGCGCTCCCAATCGGCGTGACCGACGCCCCGGCGTCGCCTCGGCTAGACTAGGCCGCGATGGCCGCTTCTTCCTCCTCGCCTCGCGCCACCCGCAAGCTGAACCTGCTCCAGGCCACGGCGTTCAACATGTCCAACATGGTGGGCATCGGTGTCTTTTTGACGGTGCCGTTGATTTTGTCGCAGTTGCCCGGTCCGCAAGCGCTGTTAGGCTGGCTCGCCGGTGCGCTCCTGGCGATCTGTGACGGCATGATCTGGTGTGACTTGGGCGCCGCATTCCCCGGAGCCGGCGGATCGTACCTGTACCTGCGGGAAACGTTCGGCCCCGAACGCTGGGGGCGCCTGTTTGCGTTCCTTTTTATCTGGCAGTTCATCTTGAGCGGGCCCTTGGAGATCGCTTCCGGCAGCATCGGGTTCGCGGACTACTCGCGCTATTTCCTGCCCCATCTTGGGGCGGTGGCACATGGCCTGCTCGCCGCCTGTATCGCGCTCCTGGCCCTGGTGCTCTGTTATCGCCGTTTGGAAGCGGTGGCGCGCATCACGGTGGTGCTCTGGGCGGGAATGATGCTGACGCTGGGCATGACCATTGTGGCCGGCGCCACCCATTTTCATCCGGCACTGGCGTTTCATGCCGGGGATCCATTTCACTGGAACCATGCCGGTGCGGCCGCGGTCGGGGCGGCCATGGCCTTCGTGATCTACGACTTCCTGGGCTACTACGTCATCTGCTATATGGGCGACGAAGTCCAGGAGCCGCGCAAGACGCTGCCGCGCTCAATCGTGTATTCCGTACTGACTGTCACGGTGCTCTACCTGGCCATCCACTTGGCGCTGGTCGGAACGGTGCCGCTGGCGCAGGCACGCGTCAGCAGCTACATCGCCTCCGAGTTCATGCAGCGCATCTGGGGCGTGGGGGCGGCTCGCGTGCTCACGGGCTTGATTCTCTGGACGAGCTTCGCGTCGGTGTTTGCGCTCATGCTGGGTTATTCCCGGATTCCGTTCGCGGCGGCGGAAGACGGCTACTTTTTCAAGATTTTTCGCCATCGCCATGCGCGCGGGCAATTCCCGGATTTTTCGCTTCTGGTACTGGGGCTCGTGACGATGGCGGTCAGTTTTCTACCGCTGGCCGCCGAGATCACCATCCTGCTGACCTCGCGCATCCTGGTGCAGTTCTTAGCGCAAGGCGTGGGCGTGTTTCTCCTGCACCGGAAATTCCCGCCGGCGGCGCGACCGTTTCGCATGTGGCTGTATCCGCTGCCGGTGTTGCTGGCGATGGTGGGGTGGACCTACGTTTTCATCAGCTCCGGCGACACGACGCTGGGGACGATGACGCACAGCAATATGGTCTGGGGAGCCGTGAGCCTGGTGGCGGGCGTTCCGGTGTTCTTCATCTGGGCATGGCGCATGCGTTTCTGGCCCTTCGCCCGGCCCGCCACCTCCCAGTCTCCTCCCTGATCGAGGCACCCGCCGCGAGCGCAGACGCCCGGCCGCAAAACGGCCCGCAATCTTCCTGCGGGTGGTCTGGTGCCCGCTTGACGGGCATGGGCAACGGGCCGTGTGTCGGCCAGAACCCGGGAACGGCGGACCGTGTGACCCACGGGCGCGCCGGCCCACTGGGCCGACGCGCCAGCATCCTAGAGGGGGGTACGTTTGCGACGGCGTCCGTAGACAATGCGGGCGGCGATGCTGCATGCGACCAGGAACAGGCAGAATTCAACGCTGACCTTTTCGGCGTCCCAGGGATCGAAGGGGGTGTGGCGCAGATGAGGATCGGTGAGCAGAGCGTGGGTGAAGAATAATCCGGCGCCGGCGTAAGCGGCGAAATGCAGTCGTTTCCACAGACGACGGCCCAAGGCCACCCGGTTATACGACGTGATCACCACGAAGGTGAGCGTGTACAGCGCGGCCGCACCCAGCGTGTTGATGATCGGTTGTTGTGGCGACCAGAGCGGGAACAGGATGTCCACCCACCGAAAATGCACCGGCGAGGAGGCCAGTAACAGCAGCGGATGCAGCGCAGCGGTTCCCAACGCGACCGTCCCCGTCCAGTTGTGCAGTGCGAAGAGATTGAATTGCCGATGCGGCCAGTAGCGCACCGGACTGTAACGGATCGAGATGAGCAGGCCGAGATGAATGTTGAGCGTCAATAGGTAGAGCGCGGCAAGGCCGACGGCCTTGGAGATGTCCACGACGTTCATGGGAAGGCAAACCGGGCTTAACAGGCTGCTGAAAAACGGTCTGATGCTGCCATAAAGTGGCTTGCGGCGGGTTGTTGCGTGTTGATTTCGGGGCGGGTGGTGCGGGTTGTCGTTGCCCGACGGCCCGATTTCGCAGCCTGCGCCGCTTCGATTTGTTTCTTCAAGCGGGCGTCGCCATCAGTTTCCTCATGCGCACCAGATTGTAGGCGGCCGCACCGAACACAAACATCCAGTTCACTCTTTCGCGCCCCCGGTGGCGGGTCTTGCGCAGCAGGGCGACGGTCTTCATCCAGCCGAACACTTCTTCGACGCGTTTGCGCTTGACCTGGCTCAGAG
>CALEJU010000086.1 GCA_937898755.1 uncultured Acidobacteriota bacterium
ATTTCTGCCTGTCTCGTGGGCTCGGAGATGTGTATAAGAGACAGCCCCTACCCCCGCCTCTTCCGCGTACACTCGAACGGTGCCCACTCCTCGTCCCGTCGTCAGCCGTCATCACCCTTTTTTGAAGGAATTCCGCGCCGCGTTTCGCACCGCACCCGAGGACAGCGGGAAGCTGGCCATCGAGGGAGCGCGGCTGATGGGCGAGGCCCTGCGTAGCGGCTGGAAGATCGAGAAGGTGCTCTTCAGCCAGACCGGTCATGTCCAACACGGCAAAAAACTGCTCAATCAATTCTCCAAGCACGTCGAAGTGGCGGTGGTCGAGGACGACCTGTTCCGGACCTGTACCGAGGTTGAGCAGCCGCAGGGGGTGGCGGCCATGCTGGCCCTGCAAGTTCCCGACCTGGAAGAGATCTGCACAGCCCGGCGTTCCGATGGCGAGCCTCCCCTGCTGGTCGTCGCCGCCGGTCTGCAGGACCCCGGCAATATGGGGACCCTGCTGCGCTCCGCCGACGCCTTTGGCGCCACGGCGTTCATCGCCCTGGCAGGCACGGTAAGCCCGTGGAACCCTAAAGCAGTGCGTGCCAGCGCCGGTTCCGGGTTTCATCTTCCCGTGCTCAGTAAGCTGCCTGCGACCGATTTTCTGGAAGCCTGCCGCACCCACGGCGTCGCCATCCTGAGTGCGGCGGCCCGGGCCAAGGTCGAACTGGACGCTGTCGACTTCCGCCGCCCTCTCTGTCTCGTTCTGGGGCAGGAGGCGAGCGGCGTGCCGCGCGAGATTTTGCGCGCCTCGGAGGCCACGGTGGCCATCCCCATGCAGCGCGAGGTGGAGTCCTTGAATGCCGGCGTGGCCGGCGCCATCCTGTTGTACGAAGCGGCGCGACACAGACGTGGGGCGCGGGGCGAAGAAGAGGAGCGAAGTTAACAATCGCGCCCACCCCTTCTCCTCCCCACTCGTTCCCCTGATTCCGATGAGCCTCTTTCCCCCAGCTCCGCTTGATCCGGCGCCGGGCGCGTCCTCACGCCCGTTGGCCGACCGCATGCGACCGCGCACGCTGGAAGACATGATCGGGCAGGAAGCGTTGGTCGGCCAAGGCAAGCCGCTGCGCGTGCAGATCGAGAGCGACCAGTTGGGCTCGTTGATCCTGTGGGGACCGCCGGGCGTGGGCAAGACCACCCTTGCGGAGATCATCGCCCACCTCACGGCGCGCCGCTTCGTCCCCTTCAGCGCCGTCACCAGCGGCATCAAAGAAATCCGCCAGGTGATGACGGAGGCGGAGAGCGCTTCGCACCGAGGCCGGCGCACCATCCTGTTTGTGGACGAGATCCATCGTTTCAACAAGGCGCAACAGGACGCCTTCCTGCCCTACGTCGAGAAGGGGACTATCACCCTGATAGGCGCCACCACCGAGAACCCGAGCTTCGAGGTGAACTCCGCCCTGCTCTCGCGCGCCCGCGTCTATGTGCTCGAGCCGCTGGCCGATGACGCGCTGGTGACATTGCTGCAACGCGCCGTGGACGATAGAGAACGCGGCGTTCTCGCCTCACCCGAGCTGGCCTTCTGCTCGATCACCACCGAGGGCGACATTCTGCCGCGCATTGCAGGAATGTCCGATGGCGATGCCCGCGTGGCGCTGAACCTGCTCGAAACGATGGTCCGGAGCACGCCGCCCGAGGCCGGCGTGATTCGCCTCACCCCGCCGCGTCTGGAGGAGGCGGCGCAGCGCAAGCTGCTGCTCTACGACAAGGGTGGAGAGCAGCATTACAACGTCATCTCGGCCTTCATCAAGTCCATGCGCAATAGCGACGTGGATGCCGCGCTCTATTGGATGGCCCGCATGCTGGAAAGCGGCGAGGACCCGCTCTATGTCGCCCGCCGCATGGTGCGCTTTGCCGGCGAGGACATCGGCCTGGCCGACCCGCGGGCGATCGAGCAGGCCATGGCCGCGCGTGACGCCGTGCACTTCATCGGCCGCCCGGAGGGCGACCTGGCGCTGGCGCAGGCGGCTGTCTACCTCGCCCTGGCGCCTAAATCCAACGCTCTCTATAAGGCCTACGGCGCCGTCCAGCAGGACGTCCAACGCACCCGGGCGGAGCCGGTGCCCCTGCACCTGAGAAACGCCGTCACCGGTCTGATGCGCGGCCTGGGTTACGCCCGCGGTTACCAGTACGCCCACGACCAGCCCGGCAGTGTCGCCGACATGCCCTGCCTGCCGGAAGGCCTGCGCGACCGCGTCTACTACGAACCGGGGGCCGAAGGCCATGAGCGCCGCGTGCGGGAGCGCATGCAGGAACTCGCCGATCGGCGGCGCGCTCGCGGTCTAAAGGGGGAGGAGCGGTAAATGCCAGGGGCGGCGCTACCACCCCGTTCGACCGAGCCACCAGCCCACTCTGGCCCACTCCCCAGCCTCCCCACCTGCCCTAACGGGTTGCAAACGCCTGCCGGATTGCATAGAATCCGGCTTCTTTGGTCGTGGAAGGGCTGCGGTAGGCTCCCTGAGAATTTCTGCAGGTGGGTCGGAGATTAATCCGGAGTATCCTGACTGCTGCGATCATCGAGTCGGACCGCCCAGCAACGGAGAATACACACGTGGCTTTGAAACTTTCCACACATGAAACCGATGGCGTGACCGTCGTCACCGCCCAGGGACGTATCGTTCTCGGCGAGGAAACCAACGCGATACGCGAACAGGTCAAGCAGTTGTTGGCCAGCGGCACCAAGAAGATCGTCATTGACCTCGGGCAGGTGGACTTCATTGACAGCAGCGGCCTGGGCGCACTGGTGGGCTTGTACAGCACCGCCGGCGCCCAAGGCGCCAAGATCCGCCTGGCGAATATCACCAAGCGCTTCCGCGACCTGCTCTCGATCACCAAACTGTTGACCGTCTTTGACGTCTACGACGACCAAGCCAAGGCCGTCAGCAGCTTCAACTAAACCGGTTCACGTTCATCGGCAAAAGGCGAGGACCGCCGCGTTCGCCCGTGGGCGACGTGGCGGTCCTCGCTGCGTTTGGTGGGTGGTCGCCGCTGGCGCGAGTTGGCGTCGGCTACCGGCGAACGCCGCTGAGGGGCCGCAACGGAAATGCTGATCGGCACGCAGCTCTGTGCGGGGCGGCTCACGCACTACGCGAACTGAAGCCCGGGGACACTGCTCTTATAATTGAGAAGCGACGTCCTGCGTCGCGGCTTCCGGACCTGATGATTCAACTCACAGCAGCAGCCAAGCATTTCGGTGGGCGAACCCTGTTTGCCGACGCCGATTGGCAGATCTCCGACAACGTGTGCGTCGGGCTGGTCGGCGCCAACGGCACCGGCAAGACCACGTTGCTCCGCATCCTGGCCGGGGAAGAGACGCTCGATGCCGGGCGCATCATTCAGACGCGCGGCCAGAAGGTGGGCTATCTCCCGCAGGATGGGCTCGCCCTCGCCGGCCGCAGCCTCTTCGAGGAGTGCCGCTCCGTCTTCGCGGACCTGCTGGACATGCAGCAGGAGCTGCGCGATGTGGAACACCGTCTGACCGAACTCGACCACCAGGACGCCACGGGGGCCGAAGCGACGCGGCTGCACGAGCGTTATGCCGAGCTGCTTCATCTCTTCGAAGTGCGCGGTGGGTTTTCCTTGGAGGCGCGCATCGGCACCGTGCTCTCCGGCTTGGGCTTCAGCACCGAGGAGTGGCAGAAGGACTGCGCAGAGTTCAGCGGCGGCTGGCAGATGCGCATCGCGCTTGCCAAGCTGCTGCTGGCGCAACCCGAGGTGCTGCTGCTCGATGAGCCCACCAATCACCTCGACCTCGAGGCCCGCAACTGGCTGGAGGACTACCTTCACCAGTACCCCTTCGCCTGCATCGTGGTCTCGCACGATCGCTTTTTTCTCGATGCCCTGGTTACGAAAATCGCCGAACTCGGCATGTCGCGCCTGACGCTTTACAGCGGCAACTACACCGCCTACCTGAAGCAGCGCGAGCAGCGGCTGGTGGAATTACAGGCCGCCTACGACAACCAGATGGTCAAGCGGCACCAGCTCGAGGTCTTCATCAACCGCTTCCGCTACACCGCCACCAAGGCCTCCCAGGTGCAGAGCCGCATCAAGGAGCTGGGGCGCATGGAGACCATCGAGCTGCCGCCGCCGGTGGAGGCCATCCACTTCCGCTTTCCGCAGCCGCCCCCCAGCGGGCGCCGCACCCTCGAGCTGCGCGGTGTTGAGAAGAGCTACGGCCCCAAGCGCGTCTTCGACCACCTCGACCTGATCCTCGAACGCGGCGAGAAAGTCGCGCTGGTCGGCCACAACGGCGCCGGAAAAAGCACCCTTATCCGGCTGCTGGCCGGCGTCGAACCGTTCGACCATGGCGCGCGCACGGTCGGCCACGGAGTCACGCTCGACCATTTCGCGCAGGACCAGTACAAGGTGCTCGACCCCGAGAAGCGCATGCTCGACGACCTGACCTCGGTGGCTCCGGTGCTGATGGTGCCCAACCTGCGCAACCTGCTGGGCTGCTTCCTGTTTCGCGAGGACGATGTCTTCAAGCGCATCGGGGTGCTGAGCGGCGGTGAACGCAACCGCTACGCCCTGGCGCGCATGCTGCTGCAGCCCTCCAACCTGCTGCTGATGGACGAGCCCACCAACCACCTCGACATGCGCGCCAAGGATGTGCTGCTCGAGGCCCTGCAGCAGTTCTCCGGCTCGCTGGTCTTCGTCTCCCACGACCGCTACTTCATCAACGGCCTGGCTACGAAGGTGATCGAGGTGGGCGGCGGCGGCATCGAGGTCTACCCCGGCAATTACGAGGACTACCTCTACCGCAAGGAACGCGGCGGCCCGGGCGCGTTCATTGAGGCGCCCGCGTTGAACGCCCCCGTCAAGCCCAGCCTCCCCAAGGACAAAGCCCCGAACGCCGGCAAAAAGCGCCTCAACCCGCAGCGCCAGGACGCGATGCGCGACGAAGTCAAGACGCTCGAAGAGGAGATCAGCCGCATCGAGGCCGAGATGCAGGTCCTCGAAGGCGCCATGTCCCGCCAGGACACCTACCGCGACGGCGCCAAGGCCCAGACCACCGTGGCGCGCTACGAGGAACAGCGCGAACGCCGCGCCAAGCTCTACGCCAAGTGGGAGCAGCGCATGGCGGCCCTCGAAGTCGAAACCTAAGCGCCGGCCAGCTTGGAAGTCCCCGCAAGGGCCGCGGGGCCGGAGCACCGCAAATGAATTGCGCCCGTTAGAACTCCGGAGGCCGGTGCTTCCGGAGCCGACCAGTCGGTGCTGGCAGGGTCGCGGGGCCGCATCAACCAACAGTGGGGATCGTATACACTACAGCGCGAGTCCCCCCCCATGAATGACGCCATCGTCGCCCATTACCGAATTGTCGAGAAACTGGGCGGTGGCGGCATGGGGGTGGTCTACCAAGCTGAAGACCTTCGCCTGAAGCGCAGCGTGGCGCTGAAGTTTCTTCCCGAAGAGATGGAAAAGGACACGCTGGCGCTGGAGCGCTTCCAGCGCGAGGCGCAGGCGGCTTCGGCCTTGAACCATCCCAACATCTGCACGATTTACGACGCCGGCGAACACCAAGGGCGCCATTTTATCGTGATGGAGCTGCTCGATGGCCACACCCTCAAGCATGTGATCCAGGGGGCGCCGCTGGACACTGAGCGACTGCTGGACCTGGCCATCCAGATCGCCGACGCGCTGGACGCGGCGCACGAAAAGGGCATCGTGCATCGTGACATGAAGCCCACCAACATCCTGGTGACGGCGCGCGGCCAGGCAAAGGTTCTTGATTTTGGCCTCGCCAAGGTCACGGCCGCACCTGCAACGACCCCGACAGGTTCCGTGATGCTCACTGCCAGCATCGAGCCCGCGCATCTGACCAGCCCCGGCGCGGTGATCGGCACCGTGGCCTACATGAGTCCGGAGCAGGCGCACGGTAAACCGCTGGACGCGCGTACCGACCTGTTCAGCTTCGGCCTGGTGCTGTACGAAATGGCGACAGGGCGCATGGCGTTTGCGGCCGACTCCACGGCGGCCACTTTCGACGCCATTCTGAACCGGACGCCGGCTTCGGCGTTGCGGCTCAACCCCGAGTTGCCGGCCAAGCTGGAGGAGATCATCCATAAGGCGATCGGAAAGGATCGCGACCTGCGCTATCAGAGCGCAGCGGAAATGCGTTCCGATTTGAAGCGGCTGCGGCGCGATCTCCAGTCCCACCACACCTCGGAAACGTCCTCCTCGGTGCTGTCCCCATCCGCGCCGGTCGATCCGGCAACCCGCCGCGAGGATCCGTCCAGCGACCGTGATCTGCTGGCCACCCTTGCGGCGCGACACAGAAGACTCCTGGGCGGCGGCCTGGTCGCCGCAGTAGCGGTCATCCTGGGCCTGGTTTACTGGCTGCGTCCGCCACTGCCTCCACCCTCGGTCTCGGACTACACGCAACTGACCAGCGATGCGACCCCCAAGTGGCTGATCGGGACCGACGGGTCCCGGCTCTATTTTCAAGAGCGGGCAGACTTGAGAAATCTGACCGCCGCCCAGATATCCATAAACGGTGGCGCGATTGCACCAGTAGGCATACCAAGTCCCGCCGTAGCGTTGAGTGTCTCCCCGGATGCGTCCAATGTGCTCGTAGGTGAATTCTCTGGTCCCACCGCATCGGAGGGAACATTATGGTCGGCCCCGATCCTTGGCGGCTCGCGGCTACGCCTGGGCGACGCCATTGGCCACGATGGGGCATGGTCGCCCGATGGCAGCCGGCTCCTCTACGTCAATGGCAGCTCTCTTTTCGTGGCGAATGCTGATGGCACACAGTCCCGCAAGCTCATTGCCGCGCCCGGACGCGCGTCCTATCCCGCATGGTCGCCGGACGGCAGGCTCATTCGTTTCACGACTAGCAACCCCGGCACGCAGGTCAGTGAAATTTGGCAGGTGTCCGCCGAGGGCGGCGAGTTGCAGCCACTGTTTTCGGGGTGGCATGCGGTGAACGGGACTTGCTGCGGCAGTTGGACCCACGACGGTAAGTACTTCGTCTTTGAAGCCCTGCCCGGACAGGGCGCCCAGGTACCCCAGCTTTGGGCGCGACCCGAGACCGCCGGCGTTTTCGCGCGCGTCAACCACGCACCCGTGCAGTTGACCGCGAGCGAGATCGGCTACCTTTCTCCGGTGCCGGGCAAACGCGGCCGCCACCTCTACGCGGTGGCCGCTAATCGGCGCGGCGAACTGGAGCGTTTCAATGCGACGACCCAAGGCCTCGAGCCTTTCCTTGATGGGATTTCCGCGCAGGATGTGACATTTTCTCGAGACGGTCAGTGGGTGGCCTACGTGAAGTTTCCCGAGGGCACCTTGTGGCGCAGCCGCGCTGACGGCAGCGATCCGCGACAGCTCAGCACGCCGCCGCTGTATGCCCTGCTTCCGGCCTGGGCGCCCGATGGCCGCCAGATTGCTTTTTATTCGGGACGCCCTGGCCTATCACGTATCTATCTCGTTTCAGCTGATGGCGGCACGCCCCAACCTGTCCTGCCTTCCGACCGTCGCGCGGAGATTGACCCGAGCTGGTCACCGGACGGAAGATCCCTGGTCTTTGGCGGTCCCACTGGATTCGGTCCAACGAGTTACATCTTTATTGTGGATCTGCAGACCCGTCAATTGACTCAATTGCCGGGCTCGGATGCCCTCTTCAGTCCTCGCTGGTCGCCGGACGGGAAATTCATCGTTGCGCTCTCGAGGGATTCGAACTCCCTTCACCTGTGGGACGTGAAGTCCAGAAAATGGAGCGTGATTCAGTCGGGCCGTGCCGGTTATCCGAACTGGTCGCGTGATAGCAAGTATGTCTACTTTCTGCATGGGCTTCCTGGGGTGGAGCGCTTAAATGTTTCCAACGCGACCATCGAACCCGTCGCCGCGCTCAAGGGATTCCACTCGGCCGGGTACTATGGTCAATGGCTCGGCCTGACGCCGAACGACAGCCTGCTGCTGCTGAAAGACACCGGCACACAGGAGGTTGTCTCCATGACCTGGAACGAACCGAAGTGAATCGGCGGGCCAATGCCGCAGTCTGTGGAGTGGACGCGGCCTTTTGCTCAAACGATTCCGCCAGGCAGAAGTTCGCGCGGTTTTAAATCTCCCCGACCGAGGCGGTCTATGTCAAAGCGATTTCTTCCCCTGCTGCTGGCTCTGTTCACTCTCGCGCTTGCGGCACAGCGGCCGCAGGTATTTCCGCAGCAGGAGGGCTTCGTGGACGCCCACGGCGTCCTCATCTACTACACGACGCTCGGGCAGGGTCCACCGCTGCTGATCGTGCATGGCGGGCCCGGCGCCTCGCACGATTACTTCCTGCCCTACTTGTTGCCCCTGGCCCGCCATCACCGCCTGATCTTCATCGACGAGCGCGGCTCCGGACGTTCGCAGAAACTTGAGGACCCGTCCGGCTACACCGTCGAGAACATGGTCGAGGACGTCGAGGCGGTGCGGCAGGGTCTTGATCTGGGAGCGATCAGCCTGCTCGGCCACTCCTATGGCGGAGTGCTGGCGCAGGCGTATGCCCTCAAGTACCAGCAGCACCTCAGCCATTTGATCCTGTGCAGCACCTTTCCCAGCACCCGCGAGATGAACCAGGTGTTCGTCCGCATGGAACAGAAGATGACGCCCGCCCTGCGGCAACGCATCCACCGGCTGGAAGCGGCGGGCCTGTACGGACACGGCAAGCCCTATGAGCAGAACCGCTATCCAGCCGATTACATGGTCGCGGCGTGGGGCGATGCTTACTTCCCTTACCTCTACCGTAACCACCCCGACCCGAACTACGACCCGCTGCAATCGGGGGTCATGGCCTGGGACCTGTACCGCGCCATGTGGGGCTCGCACGGCGAGTTCGTGATTGACGGCAATTTAAAATCAGTGGAGTACGTGGACCGCCTGCATACCATCCACGTCCCCACCCTGATCACCGCCGGAGATCACGACGAGTGCGACCCGGCGCTGTCGCGCCAGATGCACGAGAAGATCGCGGGCTCGAAGCTGGTCATTTTCCCGCGCAGCGGTCACATGACCTTTGTCGACCAGCCGGGACTGTTCATCAGGACCGTCGAAGACTTTCTGGACCAGTAGGCGCGGCGGGCTCCGGAGGGCGACGAGCAAGCCGGCAGTGCGAGCCGCATCAACCAACCACTAACAACCAACAACCGCGCGCAGTACGGCTGGTAGACTGAACGCTCCACCATGGCGTCCTCGGTACGTGTCCGCATAGCTCCCAGTCCGACCGGCGATCCCCACGTGGGCACCGCCTACATCGCGCTGCTGAACCTCATTTTTGCGCGCCAGCGCGGCGGGAAATTCGTGCTGCGCATCGAGGACACCGACCGCACGCGCTTCGTCGCCTCCTCCGAGCAGATGATCTTCGATGCCCTGCACTGGCTGGGCCTCGACTGGGACGAAGGACCGGACGTGGGCGGCCCGTTCGGACCCTACCGGCAGTCGGAACGCACCGCGCTCTACTCTGCGGCGGTCGAGCGCCTGCTGGCCGGCGGCCACGCCTATCGCTGCTTCTGCACCACCGAGCGGTTGGACGAGATGCGCCGCCTGCAGATCGCCTCCAAGCTGCCACCGCGCTACGACCGCCACTGTCGCAACCTCGACGTCGCTCAATCCGCTTCCTTGCATGCCGCAGGCACGGCGCACACCGTTCGCCTGGCGGTGCCGGTTGACGGCGCCACCACTTTTCGCGATGAGTTGCGCGGCGAGATCACCTTTGACCACAACAACGTCGACGATCAGGTGCTGCTCAAGTCCGATGGCTTCCCCACCTACCACCTGGCCAACGTGGTGGATGACCACGAGATGCAGATCAGCGACGTCATCCGCGCCGAGGAGTGGATCTCGTCCACGCCCAAGCACGTTCTGCTTTACAAGGCCTTCGGCTGGGAGGTGCCGCGCTTCTGGCACATGCCGCTGCTGCGCAACACCGACAAATCGAAGATCTCCAAGCGCAAGAACCCGGTCTCGCTGATCTATTACCGCCAAGCCGGCTTCCTGCCCGCGGCGCTGGTCAACTTTCTCGGCCTGATGGGCGGCGGCATGCCCGCCGACGTCGAGAAGTTCACGCTCCCCGAGATGCAGGCCGGCTTCCAGTTCGAGCGCATCAGCCTCGGCGGCCCGGTCTTCGACCTCGAGAAGCTCAAGTGGCTGAACGGGCTCTACCTGCGCGGCCTCTCCCCGGACACCTTCCTCGACACAGTGCGCACCGTCGTCCTCGATGACGCCTACCTGCGCGCCATCGCGCCGCTGATCCAGGAACGCATCGAAACGCTGGCACAGTTCATGAACCTCGCCGATTTCTTCTTCATGGACGAGGTGGTGGCGCCGCCCGAGGTCTACCTGCCCAAGAAGCGCACGCTGCCGGAGACCTTGAAACTGGGTGGCGAACTGCTCGCCGTCCTCGAAGCCGCCGACTGGGAGCACGCCGCGCTGGAGAAGACGCTGCGCGACCTCGCCACCGCCCACACCTGGAGCGCCAAGGAACTGTTCATGCTGGTGCGTGCCATCATCACCGGCAAGAGCGCCTCACCGCCATTGCTGGAAAGCATGCTGGTGCTCGGCAAAGCCCGCAGCCTGGACCGCGTGCGGCGCTTCTTGGAGCGCGAGAAGGCACGTAGGGAGTAGGGGGTTGGGAGTAGGGAGTAGGGGGTGGGAAGGCCGCCACCTTCACTCCGCCATTGCGGCTTCGGCCTTCGCCCATTCGCCCTCGCCCTTCGGTCTTCCCTTCACTCCACCGTGACCGACTTCGCCAGGTTCCTCGGCTGGTCGACGTCGCAGCCGCGGCGCAGGGCGATGTGGTATGCGAGCAGTTGCAGCGGGACGATCTCCAGGATGGGCAGCAGGATCTCCGGCGCCGGCGGGATCTCGAGCACGTGGCTGGCGGCGGCGCGCGCCTCAGTGTCGCCGCGGTTGACGATCGCCACCACACGTCCCTCGCGCGCCTTCACTTCCTGGATGTTGCTGATGGTCTTCTCGTAGCGCAGCAGCGAACCGGGATCGGCAGGGTCGCGCGTGGCGATGACCACCACCGGCAGGTTCTCATCAATCAGGGCGTTGGGGCCGTGTTTCATCTCGCCGGCCGGGTAGCCCTCGGCGTGAATGTAGGAGATCTCCTTGAGCTTGAGGGCGCCCTCGAGCGCAATCGGGTAGTGGATGCCGCGCCCGAGGTAGAGAAAATCGCGGCTGTTGTGCAGTTCGCGGGCCAGCCCCTCGTAATCCTGTTCGCGCTCCAATAACTTTTCCAACTTGCCGGGCAGGCGCTCCAGTTCCTCGATGAAGCGGATGGCGGCATCGGCGGGAAGCGTACCGCGCACCCGGCCGAGATAGAGCGCCAGCACCACGAGCGCCGTGAGCTGGGCGCTGAAGGCTTTGGTGGAGGCCACCCCAATCTCCGGGCCGGCGTGCGTGTAAAGCGTGCCATTGGCTTCACGCGACAGCATGCTGCCGACAACGTTGGTGATGGCGAGCGTGGTCGAGTGCTTGTCACGCGCCTCGCGGAGCGCCGCCAGCGTGTCCGCCGTCTCGCCGGACTGCGAGATCAGGACGGTGAGCTGGTGCTCGTCCACCAGCGGGTTGCGGTAGCGGAACTCGCTGCCGTAGTCCACCTCGACCGGCAGGCGGGCGAGGCGCTCGATCATGAACTTGCCCGCCAGGGCGGCATGCCAGGAGGTGCCGCAGGCGACGATGCGCAGCGCCGCGAAACGGCGGAACTGCTTCTCGGTGATCTCCATGGCATCGAGAAAGATGGCGCCGTCCTCGGGCGAGAGCCGCCCGGCGAGCGTGTCGCGCACGGCGCGCGGCTGCTCGTAAATCTCCTTCAGCATGAAATGCTTGTAGCCGCCCTTTTCCGCCATCAGCGGATCCCAGGTGATGTGGGTAATGGCGCGCGTGACCGGCTGGCCGTGCAGGTCGGTGAGGCGCACGCCGGCCGGGGTGATGACCGCCATGTCGCCGTCCTCGAGGAAGTAGACGTCGCGCGTATGGTGCAGGATGGCGGGAATGTCGCTGGCCAGAAAGAACTCGTGGTCGCCGAGCCCCACCACCGCCGGCGGCCCGTTGCGCACCGCCACGATCTTGTCCGGGTCGTGAACCGAGATGACCGCGAGGGCGTAGATGCCGGTCAGGTCCTTGACGGCGCGCAACACCGCGGCCTCCAGAGGTTGGCCGGCAAGCTGGGCGGCATACTTCTCAATCAGGTGCGCGATCACCTCGGTATCCGTCTGGGTGCGAAAGACGTGCCCCTCGCCTTCCAACTCCTTTTTCAGGCGGACATAGTTTTCGATGATGCCGTTGTGGACGACGACGATCTCGTCCTTGCAGTCGCGGTGCGGATGGGCATTCTCTTCCGTGGGACGGCCATGGGTCGCCCAGCGCGTGTGGCCGATGCCATAACTGCCGCTGAGGGGGTGCTCGCGCACCGCCTCTTCCAGGTTGATCAGCTTGCCGCTGGCGCGCCGCAACTCCAGGCGAGCGGTACCGTGATCGCCATTGACCACCGCCACGCCGGCGGAGTCATAGCCGCGATACTCAAGGCGCTTCAGTCCCTCGAGAATGATGGGGACCACCGGTTGCTTGCCCACGTAGCCGACAATGCCGCACATGTGCGCCTCGCCTTCTCGCGTTTCGGCCCGCGCCCCCGGCAACCCGGCCGAACCGGACGCGGTTCCTGCGACTCAGTCAGTCGTCCCAGCGGATGGAAAATTCCTCGATAACCGGATTGGTCAGCACCTCGCGCGCCACGCGCTCCACCTCGGTGCGCGCCGCTGCCGGGTTTGTACCCGCCGCCAGATCGAGCTCAAAACACTTGCCCTGACGTACGTCCCGAATGGCGGCATGACCCAGCTTGGCGAGGGCGGCCTGCACGGCCTTGCCCTGCGGATCGAGGACAGTCTTCTTCAGCGCGACAGTGACAAAGGCTTTCATGCGGGTGGCCGGATTATAACATTCGAAAACCGCACCCTTTCGCCTCTGCGCCGTGACAAGATGGCGCGGGAAGCGCTTCATTTCTCACATGAATCCAGCCACCGCCCCAGCCACCACGCCCGTGCGGCGCCCCTACGCAATCGCCTGGGGAGCGGCGGGGGTGCTGGCGCTGACCGCACTGCTCGGTGCGCTCACTTGGGCCCGGTGGCCCGATATTGACGTGGACTGCGGCCGCGAGGCCTACGTTCCCGCCCGCCTGGCCGGCCTGCTGGGCGGACAGCATGCGGTACTGCTCTATCGCGACGTGCAGTTTCAGTTCGGCCCACTCACGCCCTACTTCCACGCTCTGCTGTTCCGCATCTTCGGGCTGCATTTGACGGTGCTCTACGTGATTGGCCTGCTGGTGACGGCCGGCATCGGGTTGCTGAGTTTTCGCATTGCCGCGCGTATGTTCTCCGAAACGGGGGCGGCGCTCTGCGCCGGTCTGATCGTGGCAGCGTTTGCCTTCCGCCCCAGCCTGATGAACTACGTCTTTCCCTACACGTTTGCCGCCAGCTATGGGCTGCTGCTGCTGGGAGGGGTTCTCTGGCTGATCGTGCGCCGCTTCGACCTCGCCGCCGGCGGTCTGACGGCGGGGGAACTGCGCGCCATCGGCTGGCTGACGGCCCTCGCGGTGCTCAACAAGCAGGAGTTCGGCGCCGCCACCGTGGTGGCGGTGGGGCTGCTTTTCGTTGTTCACCCCGAGGCGCTGGGGGGACGCACCCGGGGGCAGGCCTTCCGTCTCATGGCGCTGCCGCTCTTGCTGCTGCCGGCCCTGGTCTACGGCTTCTTCTTCTGGCGGGTCGGCGTCCATCAACTGCTTGAGGAAAATCTTCTCGCCACGCATATCGTCCGCGCCCAGAAGGCGTTTTACGAGCAATTGGGACGGCCGCGCAGTTTTCGTGTGCTCTATTTCCACACCTGGTGGCGGCTGGGGCGCTGGTACGCCCCCAGTTTGGCGTGGATGGCGGGCGTGGTCCATGGCCTCCGTTTGCTGGAACGGCGCCTGCGCCGGCGCGTCTCCACCTGGGCGGTGATGCTGCTGTTGCTCAGTCTGCCCGTCTTCCTGCTGCTACAGGCGCTGGCCGACACCAGTTACGACTGGAAGATCGCCGATTTCTATAACTGGATCCTCAGCGTGGCGATTCTTATCTGGCTGGTGGCGATCCGCCGCACGCGTGCCTGGTCGCCGCGCGAGAAGACGGTCTTCCTGTTGCTGGCCACGGGCCTGGTGTTGTTGCTGCGCGTCCTGAACACTCCGGCCCTGACGTTCTATCCCAACCTGCTGGTCTGGCCCAGCGCGCTGGTCTACTTTTACCTGCTCTTCCGCGTCCTGCCGGACTGGGTGAGTGGGTGGGACGACCGCTTCACGCCGCTGCTGCGCGGCGCCAGCCTGGCGCTGCTCGGGATGGTGGTCGGCCTCTATGCGCAGACCTCGCTGGAGAGCCGCGAGTGGCGCTTCTACCGGGTTCACGGTGCGGTCGGCACCATCTATAGTGACGGACCGCGAGGCCAGGTTTTTCAGCAGACCGCCGACGCGCTGCGACACGACGGCGGCAATAGCCTGCTGGTGTTGCCCGAAGACGCCTTCCTCTACCTGTTCGTCAACCAGGTCTCACCGCTCCCATACACCCACTTCGTGCCGGGCCATGTCAGCGGCCCCCAGCACGAGCAGGCTGCGATTGCCGTTCTCGATCGTCACCCTCCCGACCACGTGGTGGTGGTCGAGCGCGACGTGGTGGTGTACTTTACCTTCGCTCCGGGCGCCGTGGCGCGCTACTTCGGCACCGATTACAATCAGGCGTTGATGGCGTGGGTACGGAACCATTACGTTCTGGAGCACCACTTCGTGACCTCTACCCACTGGGCCGACATCTATCGTCGGCGCGATGATGCGCCCGTGGCGCCGCCCGTTGTGGGAGGCCACCCCGGATGACCCCACTGCCTTTTGCCACGCGCCCGGCGTTGATCTACTCCCCGGGCTATCACTTGCAGCTTGGAACCCACGTTTTTCGCGGCGAGAAATACGCGGCAACCTTCGCGCGCCTGCAACTGGAAGGTTGGACGGACGAGCTCGACGTCATCGCCCCCCCGGCGGCGGCGCGCACCGATCTTGAGCTGGTCCACGAGCCGGGATATTTGGATCGCCTGCTGGAATTTCGCCTGACAGTGGCGGAACAGCAGCGCTTGGAGATTCCCTGGACCCCGGCGGTGGCGGCAGCCAGCCTTCTGGCGGTAGGCGGCTCGATCACCGCCGGACAGGAAGCGCTGCGACGCGGGTTTGCGGTCAATCTCGGCGGCGGCTTCCATCATGCTTTCCCCGGCCATGGCGAGGGGTTCTGCGCCCTGCACGATGTGGCCATCGCCATTCATCGCCTCCAGCAGGAGCACCACGCCATGCATACGTTGGTGGTTGATTGCGACGTGCATCAGGGCAACGGAACGGCCGTAGTCTTCGCCGGCGACCCTACCGTGTTTACCCTCTCGCTGCATCAGGCCAACAACTATCCGGCCATCAAGCCGCCCAGTTGTCTCGATATCGAGCTCGCCGATGGCATTGGCGACGACTCTTACCTCGAGCAGATGGAGGCGGCGCTCGGCCTGGCGTTGCAGCGCTTCACGCCGGACATGCTCTGGTACATTGCCGGCGCCGACCCTTACCGCGACGACCAATTGGGGGGATTGGCGCTGAGCATGGAGGGGCTGGGCGAACGCGACCGGAGGGTCTTTGCCCTGGCGCGTCAGCGCCATCTTCCCATCGCCACCGCACTGGCGGGCGGCTACGCCCGGCGCTTGGAGGATACCGTCAACATTCACGCCCAGACCGTGCGCTGCATGATTGACGTGGCGGGAACGCCCTGATGGTTCCCTCCGCCCACCACGCCAGCTCCTCGAATCTACCGCTGACATCAGCGGGCCTGGCAACGCCCGAGCGCGGCAGCCGGGAGCAGCCTCGTCAATGGGCCGTTGTTTTGCTCCTCGTCTGGAGCCTGGCCGCGCTCTACACCGGGCACTTCCTGAAGCGGGGGTGGGTACCACACGACGAAGGCATGCTGGCCCAGAGCGCCACCCGCTTCTTGAGCGGCGAATTGCCGCACCGGGATTTCGATGAGCCCTACACCGGCGGACTCACCTTTTTGAACGCTGCCGCGTTGCGGACCTTCGGCATGACGCTGGCCGGCCCGCGTTGGATGCTCTATCTCGCCTTCCTTGGGTGGGTACCGGTCTTCTATTTCCTGGCCGCCAGCGTTCTGCCCAAGCCCCTCTGGGCCGGTGGCCTGACCCTGCTGGCCGTGGTCTGGAGTGTGCCCAATTACAGCGCGGCGCTGCCCTCCTGGTACAACCTGTTTTTCGCAACCTGGGGGACCGCCTGCGCGCTGCGCTTCCAAATAAACGGACGCCGTCGCTGGCTGGTAGCTGCGGGGTGCTGCGGTGGGCTCTCCATTCTGGCCAAGATCGTGGGGCTGTATTTTGTGAGCGCCCTGATCTTGTTCCTCTTGTATTACGAGCAGGATTTGGACCGGGTCCCCACGACGCTCCCATCGGTCGCCGCGCCCGCATCTACTGGTTCCGGAAAACAGACGCGCGCTTACCGATATTTCTTGTGGGCGGGTCTTGCCCTTTTTGTGCTCGCTTTGGCCGGACTGTTGCGCCCGCACGCCAACTTCATTGCAGCGGTGCACTTTCTTGTGCCGGGAGCCTGCTTGGCTGCCTTGCTGGTTCGTCGCGAGCTGCGCGGGAGCTTCGACGACGCGCGCGCGCGCTTCCGCGCGCTTTCCGGCCTTCTCAGTCCGTTACTCCTGGGCATGGCGCTACCGCTGCTGGCCTTCGTCCTGGTGTATCTCCACGCGCATGCCTTCTCGGCATTGTTGACCGGACTTTTCGTTTTGCCGTTCAAGCGGCTGCAATTTGCGGCTTTCCCGCCGCCACCGCTTAAAACCTGGCTGCCGGCACTCCCGATCCTCGGTCTCGCACTGATTGCCATGCGAGCGCCATATGCCGCCAGCCGCCGTGCCTGCGGTCTGCTCGGTCTGGCTCTCGCGGCGATCCTGGTCCTGGCGCACCAAAGCGGCGTTGCCTACCGGTTGGCATGGTATCCGTTGACGCTGCTGGCGCCCGCGGTGATCGCGGTTGGTGTGGCGGCGCTCTGGCGAGAAGATTCGCCGGCGGAGGCGGCATCCCGCCAGCGGCTGCTCCTGTTACTGGGAGTAGCCGCCTTGTGCAGCCTGGTGGAATACCCCTTCGCGGCGCCGATCTACTTCTGCTTTGCTTTTCCGCTGACATTCCTCGCGGCCGCGAGTCTGGTGGCGGCGTTCCCGGCGCTCCGTGGAGCTCCTTCCGCAGGCACCGCAGCCGGTCTTGTTCCGGCACTTCTGCTGATGTTCTACCTGGTCTTCGCGGTCTGGCGATTCACCCCGGGCGGACTCATCGCTTACGGTTACGCCGCGATTCCCGCCCAGCCCAGCTCCGTCCTGAGACTGCCCCGGGCCGGCGGCTTGCGCGTCTCCAACCTTGATGCGGACGTCTATGAGCGCCTGATCGGGCTGGTGCAGGAGCATGCCCAGGGTCCGTTCATCTATGCGGCTCCGGATTGCCCCGAGGTCTACTTTCTCTCCGCAAGACGGAATCCAACCCGCACGCTGTTTGACTTCTTCGACAGTGAAGCAGGTCGTTCAACCCGCATTCTGCGCGCCCTGCAGCAGCATGACGTCAGGGTGGTCGTCATCAATACGCACCCACCGTTTTCCGCGGCCTTGGATGCGGCACTGGGGGCGGCGCTGGTCAGCCAATTCCCCACCGCGCAGCAAGTCGGACCTTTCACGGTACGGTGGCGATCATGAGCATCCGGACGCACCTGCTCGAGATCCCCTGGGTGTACCGTCTCTGGCAGCGCGGCTTCGCCGAGCAGAAACTGGCCCCAGTCTGGGCTACAGTGGATCGCAGGAACATTCGCCGCGTCCTCGACGTCGGCTGTGGGCCGGGCACCAACACTCACCATTTCTCGGCCGCCGACTATCTCGGCGTTGATCTCAACCCGCGCTACATCGCCGCGGCCCGGCAGCGTTATCAGCGGCAGTTTCAGGTGGCCGACGTCTGCCATTTGGCGACTCCTCCCGAAGACCGCTTCGACTTCATCCTGGTCAACAGCCTGCTGCATCATCTCGAGACGCCAGCCGTGCAGAACCTACTGGCGCACCTCGGGCAGTTGCTCACCGCTGATGGCCGTGTTCATATCCTTGAGCTGGTGCGACCGGAACATCCCGGCATTGCGGCCTGCCTCGCGCGCTGGGATCGCGGACGCTACGCGCGCCCCCTCGCCGAGTGGCGCAGTCTGTTCAGCGATCATTTCGAGGTTCGGCACCTGCAGCCCTACGCCTTGAAGGGGTGCGGACGTACGCTCTGGCAGATGGTGTACTTTCAGGGAGGGAAAAAGCCATGAACGGTGCGCCGCGGATCTCGGTCGCAATTCCGCTGCACAACGAGGCCGCCGTTCTGCCCCAGTTGCTGCGCCGCTTGAGCGCGGTTCTTGAACAACAGCCGGGCGGACCCCACGAGATCGTGCTGGTCGACGATGGCAGCACGGATGAGACCGCGCTCCTCCTGGAACAGGCGGCACAGCAAGACCCGCGACTGCATGTCGTCCTTCTGTCACGCAACTTCGGCCATCAAGCCGCCTTGACGGCGGCTCTCGACCACGTTCACGGCGACGTCACGGTGGTCATGGACGGCGATTTGCAGGACGAACCCGAAGTGATTGCACAAATGGTGGCCGAGTACGCCGCGGGCTACGACGTGGTCTATGTCCAGCGTCTGCAACGCCATGAGTCGTGGTGGCTGCGCGCGAGCTACTACGTGTTTTACCGATTGCTGGCCAGTCTCTCCGATACGCATCTGCCGCTGGACGCCGGGGACTTTGGCTTGATGTCGCGCCGCGTCGTCGACGAGTTACGGCGGATGCCGGAGCACCACCGTTACCTGCGCGGCATGCGCGGCTGGGTGGGCTTCCGGCAGAAGGCGCTGCCGGTACGCCGGGCAGCGCGGCAGGCCGGACAGAGCAAGTACAGCGCCTGGGGGCTCTTCAAGTTGGCGGGCGACGGATTGCTGGCCTTCTCCATCGTGCCCCTGCGCGCCGCCGCGTTGCTGGGTGCGGGCGTGATTGCGCTCTCCTTCCTGTTCGCCCTTTACGCCGTGTACGCAAGACTTTGGTTGCACGAGTCGCCACGTGGGTTCACCGCGCTGACATTGTTGGTCACCGGCCTCTCCGGTGCGATTCTGTTTTTTCTGGGAGTGATTGGCGAGTACCTCGGCCGGGTCTATGAGGAACTCAAGGCACGCCCTTTGTACATCGTGGACCGGGTCATCACGTCGTCGCAGGCGGTCCCCCGGCACCCGCCCCAGAGCTGAGGCCCCACGGCCATGGACCCCCGCTACGCCCAGCACTACGACCGCCTTTACCGCCAACATTGGTGGTGGCGCGCCCGTGAGGACTTCCTGCTCACCGTGCTGCGGGCTCGACGCCCCGCCGACGGCTGGAACGAGATCCTGGATGTGGGTTGCGGCGACGGTCTCTTTTTCGACCGTTTGCAGGAGTTCGGCCGGGTGGAAGGCGTGGAACCGGACGGGAGCTTGGTGGACCCGCAAGCGGCGCACGCCGCGCAGATCACCATGACGCCCTTTGATGCCCGCTTCCAGCCCGGCAAACGTTACGGTCTGATCCTTCTGCTTGATGTGCTGGAGCACTTGCCCGACCCTGCCGGAGCGCTGGGTCACGCACTGCAACTGCTGGAGCCACAGGGCCTGTTGCTGGTGACCGTTCCCGCTTTCCCGCTGCTGTGGACCCGGCATGACGTGATGAACCAGCACCAGCGCCGCTACACACGCACGACTTTGAAGCAGGTGGCGCTGGTGGCGGGAGTGCAGGTGGAGGAACTCCGCTACTTCTTTCACTGGACGTTTCCCGCCAAACTCGCCCAACGGCTGACCGAGATGGTGCTGCATCGGGCGCCCCGGCCGGCGCGCCTGCCCCCCGTGTGGCTGAATCGGTCGCTGTACTGGCTGTCCCGGCGCGAGCAGCTCTGGGTCGGCGGGCTCGGTCTGCCGTTTGGAACTTCGTTGTTGATGGTCGGCCGACGCAAGGCCGAGACCGCCTGATGCGACACTGGACGCTGGTGCATCGGCCACGCTGGAGCTACCCACGCCGATTCGCGACCAACGCTCCCGTTGGTTGCTGTCCCCGTACCCGGTGACGGTTTTTCAACGTACGCCGTCCGGGCAGAATTAGGTCACCATGCGAATACGCGTCATCTGGATCGGACGCACCAAGGACGAGGCCACCCGCCTCTGGACGGCCGAGTACGTCCGCCGCATCGGGCGTTTCGCCCGCATCACCACCGACGAACTCAGCGAGAAGCAGGGTGAAGCCGGCCTACTGCAGCGCTGCGCCGACCTCCGCCTGGTGCTGATGGAGCCCGGAGGCAAGTCGCTCGATTCCACCCAGTTCTCCGCTTATCTCGCCAAGCTGTTCGAGCGTGAGGGCCGCGAGGTCGCCTTCGCCATTGGCGGCGCCGAGGGATTCACCGCCGCCGCCCGCGCCCAGGCCAGCGCTCGCCTCTCGCTCTCCCCGCTCACGTTCTCGCACGAACTCGCTCGTGTGGTGCTGCTCGAACAGCTCTACCGCGCCTGTACCATCCTGAACCATCACCCGTACGCGCGATAAGCGCCGAGGGGCGACGGCAGAAGGCCGAAGGCCGAACAGCAAACGACGGCGACATCGCCGCCTCCGTCTTCAATGTTGCCGTTCGGCCTTCGGCCTTCTGCCCTCACCCTTTGGCCTCCGCCCCCCGCCCTTGCTCCCCGCCTCGCGAGTGCATAGACTGGAGCGGCGCCCTCCCGGCGTTTCCCCCCATGACTTGGTTTCGCAAAGATCGCAAACCGCTGGCCACCACGCCGGAAAAGCGAGTGCGCACTGAGGGTTTGTGGACCAAGTGCGAGGGCTGCCGCAACATCATCTGGAAGAAAGACCTTGAGGCCAACCTGCAGGTCTGTCCGCGCTGCAATCAGCATTTCCGTCTGGACGCCCGCAGCCGCCTGCAGCACCTGCTTGACGAGGGGAAGTACGTCGAGCGCGACGCCACCCTAACGTCGACCGACCCGCTCGACTTCACCGACGTCAAGCCCTATCGCGAACGGCTGAAGAAGGCGCAGCAGGCAACCGGACTGCAGGACGCCCTGATTACCGCCGAGGGCACGCTCGGCGGACGGCCGGTCGTGCTTTGCGCCATGGAGTACGGCTTCATTGGCGGCAGCATGGGGGCCGTGGTGGGCGAGAAAATTGCGCGTGCGGTGGAGTACTCGCTGGCCTCGCGCCGCCCGCTGATCATCATTGCCGCCTCCGGCGGGGCGCGCATGATGGAAGGCGCCGTCAGCCTGATGCAAATGGGCAAGATCGCCGCCCTGCTGGCCCAACTCGACGAGGCAGGGGTGCCATTCATCTCCGTGCTCACGGACCCGACTACGGGGGGCGTGACCGCCAGCTTCGCCATGCTGGGCGACCTGAACATCGCGGAGCCGGGGGCGTTGATCGGCTTCGCCGGGCCGCGCGTCATCGAGCAGACCATCCGCCAGAAGTTGCCCGAGGGCTTCCAGCGCAGCGAGTTCCTGCTCGAACACGGCATGCTGGACGCCATCGTCAGCCGTAAGGAGATGCGCGACTACCTCATCCGGGCGCTGGCCTTCATGACCCCTGACGTCGCCGCGACCGGGGCGTAAAGGCCGGCATCGCGAGTCAATGCCCCATCAGCCTGCTGTACCTCAGGCTGGCTCCCTCAACTCTTCTGTGAGAATGCCTCTTGGCATGGACTTTTCCGCCAGCCTCACCTACTTCGACTCGCTCGGACTTGAGCTGCGTACCGATGCCAAGTTCGAGCTGGCCTGGATCGCACGCCTGCTGCAAGCCCTGGGCAACCCGCAACAGAAGTTCGCCTCGGTCCACATCGCCGGCACCAACGGCAAGGGCAGCGTGGCCGCGATGCTGGAAGCGGTGTTGCGCCGGTCCGGCTTCCTCACCGGGCTGTACACCTCGCCCCACCTGGAACGCATCACCGAACGCATCCAGGTCGCGGGGCGCGAGATCGCGCCCGCCGATTTCGCGCGCGCCACGACCCGCGTCCATGAGGTGATCGAGGCCTTGCTGACGCAGGGCGCGTTGCCGCACCGGCCCTCGTTCTTCGAGACCATGACGGCGGTCGGATTTGTCCACCTGGCGGAAGCGGGGGTGAATCTGGCCGTGGTGGAAGTCGGACTGGGCGGACGCCTCGATGCCACCAACGTGCTGGTGCCACAAGTCAGTGTGATCACGCCGGTCGGCATGGACCATGAGCGCTTCCTGGGATATACCCTGCCGGAGATCGCCGGTGAAAAGGCCGGCATCATCAAGCCCGGCGTACCCGTCATCAGCGGGATGCAGGAGTCGGAGACGTTGGCGGTGCTGCGCGCGCGTTGTGAAGCGCAGGGGGCCCCGTTGACGGAAGCTGAGCAGCCCGTCCCGATGCCCGATGCGGATGGCCGTTTTCATGTGACGGTCGCTTACCGTGGCGAAGCCGTCCCGCTGCATCCCGCATTGCGCGGCCGGCACCAGGCCGGCAACGCGGTCACCGTGGCTCAGGTTTGCGAACAGCTCAGCGCCCAACACTTTCCGGTGCCGCGCGCAGCGCTGCAGCAGGGGGTGGCGGAAACGGTCTGGCCGGGCCGGCTGGAGGTGGTATCGCACTCCCCCCGCATCATCCTCGACGGGGCGCATAATCCCATGGGAGCGCGCGCCTTGGCGGACTTTCTCTCGGAGATGCAACTGCGACCGGTGTTGGTCTTCGGCAGCCTGCGCGACAAGGATGCGCGCCGGACCGCGGCCATTCTATTCCCCATGGCGGAACACGTGATCCTGACCGCCCCCGACAACCCGCGCGCCGCCACCGCGCAGGAGCTCGCCGAGCAATTGGCGGACCACGCAGCGGCCCGGCCGGAAGCGCTGCACGTTGCCGCCGACCTGCCAGCTGCGCTCGCTCTGGCGAAGCAGTTGACCGACCACGGCGCCCGCGACGAGCGCTGCATTGTGGTCACTGGGTCGCTCTACCTGGTCGGGGCGGCACGCCGCTTGCTGCTGGCGGGAGGCGTGCCGGCATGATCCAGGGGCCCCCGAGCCGCGCCGAGCATCGCTGGGCCTGGGTCAACGCGTTGTCCTTTTTGCGCAGCCTCCTGGTCTTCGTGCCGTTTCTAGTGCTGGCCACGACGCTCTGTGGAGCGGTATCGCTGGCGCTGTCGCTCTTCGATGCGACGGGACGCCGGCAACATCGGGTGGCGCGCTTCTGGGCCTGGCTGCTGCTGCGCCTCTTCGCGATTCGTATGCAGGTGGAGGGAACGGAAAACCTGCCGCCCAACACCCCCTGCATCCTGGTCTGCAATCACCTCAGCTTCATGGACATTCCCGCGTTGTTTGCGGTGTTGCCGCTGCAGTTCCGCATCTTCGCGCGGCAGGGGCTGTTTTCCATCCCTTTTCTCGGCTGGCACTTGACTCGCAGCCGCCACCTGCCGGTGGATGACAACGCCAAAGCGTCGCTGCGCAGCCTGCTGCGTGCCGCCGACACGGTACGGCAGGGTCTGCCGGTATTCGTTTTTCCGGAAGGCGGCCGCAGCATGGACGGCCGCATGCAGCGCTTCATCCCGGGGGCGTTTCTGCTCGCCGTCCGTGCCCAGGTGCCAGTGGTTCCCATGGTGCTGGTGGGCAGCCGGGACGTGCTGCCGCCGGGCTCGTTGCACCTGCATCCTTTTCATGTGACATTGACCATCCTGCCGCCGGTGAGCAC
Source organism: uncultured Acidobacteriota bacterium (assembly GCA_937898755.1). Lineage (GTDB taxonomy): Bacteria > Acidobacteriota > Terriglobia > Terriglobales > SCQP01 > CALEJU01. The sequence continues at coordinate 23,832 of CALEJU010000086.1, forward strand.
GCAGGATCTTACGCCGCGCCAGGCGGAGGCATTGGCCTTCGACGTCCGTGAGCGCATGCGGACCGTCTATGAGACCGCCAGACCAGAGCTGGCGACGGAGACCATGGCCCCGGTGCCCTGAACTGCACAGAATCATGAACAGCACTCGCTTCATCTCTCGCGTGGGCTTCATTCTCGTACTCGGCCTGCGTTTTGCCGTCGCTCAGACTTCGCCGGTCCTTGTCTGGAGTGATGAGTTCAACGGACCCGCGCGCTCTGCTCCCGACGCAACGGTGTGGGGCTTCGACACGGGCGCCGGGGGCTGGGGAAACGGCGAGTTGGAGACTTACACGCAATCCACCGACAACGCCTTCCTCGACGGCAACGGGCACCTGGTGATCCGCGCCCTGGCGAGCGGTGGCGGATATACCTCGGCGCGTCTCAAAACGCAGGCGAAGTTCCAACTGCAGTACGGACGGCTCGAGGCGCGCATCAAGATTCCCGCCGGCCAAGGACTCTGGCCCGCTTTCTGGCTGCTCGGTAGCAACATCACCGACGTCGGCTGGCCGGCATGCGGGGAGATCGATGTCATGGAAAACATCGGTCGTGAGCCCGCCACCATTCACGGCACCCTGCACGGGCCCGGCTACGCCGGCGACAGCACGCTCACTGGTACGCAGACCCTCCCCGCGGGGGCGTGGTTTGCGGACGACTTCCATGTCTATGCCATCTCCTGGTCGCCCAGCCAGGTGCAGTTTCTGATTGACGGGCAGGCCTACTACACCGCCGCCATGGCCGGCCTGCCACTGCAAATGCAGGCGGCATTCCAGCGGCCGTTCTTCGTTCTTTTGAACCTGGCGGTGGGCGGCGGTTGGCCCGGCAATCCGGATGGGACCACCCCCTTTCCGAGTGACATGCTGGTGGATAATATCCGTCTCTATCAGATGCCGGCGCCACCCGCGCTTTCCGTAGATCAGGTGGCGCGCAGCGTGGCAGCGGGAGGGTCAGTCACCTACAAACTCGGGCTGCTGCCGCAGGGTGGGCGTACCGGCGCGGTCAACCTGGCCTGCAGCGGCACACCGCAAGGCGCCACCTGCTCCGTGCAGCCCGCCAGCGTGACGCTCACCGGGGCTGCGATGACGCCGGTCACGATGACCGTTACCACCACCGCCCGTTCGCAGGTCCTGCCGCGGCCACGCCTTCTCCTGCCCACGTCCATGGCCATGGGGTTGGCCTGGCTGACCACCGCGTGGCTTTGTACTGGAAGCCGCCGCCGGGTGGCGACCCTCGCTCTCGCAAGCGCTCTGCTGGCGGGCTGCGGAGGTACCAGCAGCCCTCCCCCGGTGGGCAATGGGGGTTCCGGCACGCCGGCCGGCACCAGCTCGCTGACCGTCACCGCCACCGATGCCACCCAAGCCACCAGCTCGATGACGGTGCAGTTGACGGTGAACTGAATTGTCAGTTGTTGGTTGTTTGAAGCGTTTTGTTGGGCGGGGAGCAAGGGTGGGCCAAGGGCCGTCGTCCTGCGTCGATTCCGCCGAAAGCCGGATCGCAGCCCAGCCGTACGCTTCAAACAACCAACAACTAACAACCAACAACCGTTGAGCGTTCTCGGCAGCGGGCAATGCTCACCGCCTTGCCGTCCTGCGCTTCGATCAGTACGCCATTCAGACAGGCATCGCCCTCGGCCGGCTCCAGCCGGGTGTGCACGCCCGTGAGAAAGCGGCTGAGCACCTCGTCCTGACGGCAGCCGATGATCCCGGCGTAGGCGCCGGTCATGCCCACATCGGTCTGGAAGGCGGTGCCGTGCGGCAGAATGCGTTCATCGGCGGTGGGGACGTGGGTGTGGGTGCCGATGACGGCGGTGACGCGGCCGTCGAGATACCAGCCCATGGCCTGCTTCTCGCTGGTCGCCTCGGCGTGGAAGTCCACGAAGATCGTGCGACAGGTGGCGGGCAGCGTGGCCAGCAGCTCATCCGCCTTGCGAAATGGGCAGTCGAGCGGCGTCATGTAGACGCGGCCCTGCAGGTTGAGGACGGCGTACGGTTCTCCGCCGCGCGTCACCCCTTGGTACAGTCCCTGACCGGGCAGGGTGGGGGGAAAGTTGGCCGGCCGCAGAACACGGGCGGCATTGGTGCCGGAACGCAGGTAATCCTGGATCTCTTTGCGGTCCCAGACATGGTTGCCCGTGGTGACCACATCGGCGCCGAGGGCGAGCATCTCTTCCGCCAACGCCCCGGTGATGCCGAAGCCCCCGGCGGCATTCTCGCCATTCACCACCACCAGGTCCACTTGGTGGCGGGCAACGAGTTCGGAAAGATGGGCGCGCAGCAACGCACGGCCCGGGCTGGCGAAGATATCGCCCACGAACAGGATTTTCACGAACGACCTTTCTGCGGCGGGGCGCGAGACGCTGGTAAAGCTGAGTGTCCGTCTCCCCCTGCCCTCGCTCCCGCCAGTCATGGCGCGAGTTCCTAGCCGACGCGGCTCAGGGCGCGGTCCAGTTTCTGGCGATAGGAGGCGGCCTTTTCGGAGAGCGTTTCTTCAAGCTGGGCGTACTTCCGGCGCAGCCGCTCGTTCTCGTCCGCCAGGTTGACCGCGGTCAGCACGGCCACACGCAGCGAATCCACCACGCGGTTCTGACGGGCAACATGACGCATCTTGGCGTCCACACGTGCGGCAAGCTGCCGCACGTAGGCCCCGTCGCCTTCGCCCGACAGGTGATACACCTGATCGTAGATCTCGACCCGGGTTTTGCCGTTCGCCGCTTCCTGCTCTGCCATTGCGTCTTCCCTACCGGGCGGTTCGAGTTTCGGTGCGATGTCTATTCTGCCAACGAATCGAGGCGCTTGGCCAGCCGCTCCAGCCGCTGCCGCACCTCGTCGCGCTCCTTGCGCAGCGTGATCAGTTCCTGCTCCGAGCGGGTGTAATCGCGTTTCAACTCGCTGAATTTGGTGCGCAGTTCGGCGACTTCCGCTTCGGCCTTGACGCGCGCCTCGCGCGCAACGCGCAAGGCCTCGACCACACGTTCGATCCGGGTTTCCAGCTCGAGAAAGTCGTCCAAGTTTCCCGGGACCAGAGTGGGTTGCAACTGCGCGTCAGTAGCCATGAGATAAGAACGTGCGTGTTTTCGATGTTAAGTCCGCCGTGCTTGCGGCGAGAAAGAATCAAGCCGGAGTATAGCGTTGCGTATCCGCCCGCGCAACGCGCGACCGACCTGAATGGCGCGAAAAAAATTATCGGCTCGCCGCTTGACACGGTGCATCAAAAGCGTACCGTGACGGCGGCCACGCCGGGGACGTTGGCGCGTCGGCCAGGCGGGGGCTTTCCATCCCCCGTGCCCGGGTTACGGAACGTGGAATCGGACGGGGCAGGCGCACTCAGCCTTGCCGCGCCGAGGTATGGGCGGATCCCAAGGGTCGCGATTGTGCCGCTCTCTCCGCCAGCACGGGACCGCGCGGCCGTGTCACCGCGGGCGCATCCGCCAGGTAGTACCGCTGCGGCCAGTCCTTGGCATGCGTCACGCCGATTCGCGAGGTGACCAGGACGCGGCCACGCGGTCCAGACGAAGCCGCCAAGTAGAAGGCGCCGGCATGGGTCAGATCGTGGCCGTTCCATTCGCGCGTGAGCGCCAGCCCGCGGGTCAGCCGGCCGGGACCGCTGAGCAACTCGCAATCCGGCGCCGTTGCACGCGCCAGGCGCCTTCGGATGGCCGGCGTTCCGCGTAGCGGCTGCAGGGCGCGGAGCAATACGCACCCCGGCCGACCGGCGGGCTCGGTCGCAACGTTCAGGCAAACGTGTCGACCATAGATGAGATACAAGTACGCGTGGCCTGCCGGACCATAGAGCACCTCCGTGCGCGGTGTGCGTCCGCGGGCCGCGTGCGCCGCGGCATCATGCTCGCCGAGGTAGGCTTCAACCTCGACGATCTGCGCCACCACCCATGTGCGCCCCAAGCGCCGCACCAGCCAGTTTCCCAGCAAATCGGGTGCGACCTCGGCGGGGGATCGTTCGAAAAACCGGCGTGGGAGCGGGGGCGCCGGAAGGTCGGCCATGCGGCGGCCCGCTTCCATGCTTGCACTGATCGCTCCCGCCTGGCGCTCCACCATGTCCGACCTACAACTTCAGTCCGCGCAGGTAATCGCGAAATTCGTCCCCCAGATCGGGGCGCTTGAGCGCCAGCTCGACGGTGGCTTGCAGGAAACCCAGTTTGTCGCCGGCGTCGTGGCGCCGTCCGGCAAACTGCAGGGCATACATGACGTCGCGCCGTGCCAGGGTGCGCAACCCATCGGTCAACTGGATCTCCCCGCCGGCTCCCGGCTGTGTTTCCGCCAGGATGTCGAAGATCTCCGGCGTCAGGATATAGCGCCCCACAATGGCGAGATCGGAAGGGGCCTGGCCCTTCGGCGGCTTCTCCACCAGGTCTTGAATGTGAAAGGTGGGGCCCGCAAAGGCGCCCGGCTTGCCCCACGGCTCCGCTTGGATCACCCCGTACTGCGAGATCATCGGACCCGGCACTTGCTGTACCGCCACGACCGATTTCCCGGTGGCCCGGTACACCGCCAACATCTGGGCGAGAACGGGCGTTTCGGCATCAATCACGTCATCCGCCAGCAGCACGGCGAACGGCTCGCAGCCCACCAGCTCACGAGCGGTCAGAACCGCGTGGCCCAAACCCAACGCCTCCTTCTGCCGCACATAGGCCACGTGGATCATGTCCGAGATGCGGCGCACGAGCGCCAACAGCTCGGTTTTTCCCTGGCTCTCCAGCAACTGCTCCAACTCGAAGCTGACGTCGAAGTGATCCTCGATGGAGTTCTTCCCCCGACCGGTCACCATGATGATGTTGTCAATGCCCGACTGCAGGGCCTCTTCCACCCCGTATTGAATGATGGGCTTGTCCACCAGCGGCAACATTTCCTTGGGTTGCGCCTTGGTGGCGGGCAAAAAGCGCGTTCCCAACCCGGCGGCGGGGAACACGGCCTTGCGAACGGGGGGGAACGAAGAAGCCATAGAAAGGGAGAGGTCTCCAGCCTGCGTCCATTGTGAGGCGAATTTACACTTTGCCGCTACCCCCTCCCAGGGGAGGATAATGACGCGCAGGTTAATCCCATGAGCGAAGTGCGAGGGCCACGCCGTCTGACCGAGATGGCCAAGGCTGCCGGTTGAGCGAGCAAGCTGAGTCCAACGGTGTTGGATGCGGTTCTAACTCGCCTGGTTCGGCCGTCTGATCCGAATCTTCTGGTTGGCTTCGATACAGCCGACGACGCTGGCGTGTATCTGCTGCAGCCCGACCTGGCTCTCGTCCAGACCATTGATTTCTTTACCCCGATCGTGGACGATCCCCGGACCTTTGGTCAGATCGCCGCCGCCAATGCGCTCAGCGATGTGTATGCCATGGGGGGCAGGCCACTGACGGCGCTCAGTGTGTTGGGATTTCCAGATGGCGAGTCGCAGGAGATGTTGCTGGCCGTCCTGCAAGGCGGGTTGGACAAGTTGCAGGAGGCGGGCTGCACGTTGGCCGGCGGCCACAGTATTCGTGACCCGGAATTGAAGTTCGGCTACGCCGTGACCGGCACCATTCATCCACAGCGCATCCTCGCCAATGCCGGTGCCAAGGTCGGGGACGCCCTGATCCTGACCAAGGCGCTGGGAACCGGCGTGATCACCACGGCTCTCAAACAGGGAGCCGCCAGCGCGGAAGCGGTTGCGGCCGCGACCGCCTCCATGGTGCAGCTGAACCGCCGTGCCTGCGAGCTGATGCTCGCCCACCTCCCCCACGCCGCCACCGACATCACCGGTTTCGGGTTGCTCGGACACGCCCGCGAGATGGCCGTCGCCAGCCACGTGCAGATCGAGATCGAGGCGTCCTCCGTCCCTTTGCTCCCCGGTGCGCGCTCCTATGCCCCGCACTTCCAGCCCGGCGGACTGAACAGCAATCGTGTCTTCGCTGAGCCGTGTGTGCGGTTCGCTACTTCGGTACCGGAAGACCTGCGCGCGCTTTTTTATGATCCGCAAACCTCCGGCGGGCTGCTCATCGCGTTGCCGGAAAGCGAGGCGGCAGGGTTGCTTCAGGAACTGCTTGCAGCCGGCTTGGCCGCCGCGCGGATCGGCACGACGCGACCCGCCGCCACCCCGCTGCTCTCGGTCCTCTGACCTATTGCGCGGGCGGCGGCCCCTGTTGCAGGTCCCGATCTTCAGGCATCATGGACGCTGCCCGCATGTCCTTCCCCGCGTCCAAGCCGCGCGTTCGAGTGATCGCCCCTGCCGCCTGGCAACCGGCGTTGGACACGGCGACCCAGCTTGGCCTGGCACGTCTGGAGCGCGAGCCAGTCGCACTCGGCTCCCTGCAGCGCGCCGGCTATATCCGGCTGCTTTTAGAGCGCAAGGCTGCCCGCGGCTGGGACCATCTGCAGGCCGAGCGCGCCTTGGGGGACCCGTCCACCGCCGCGTTGACGGCGTTGCTGGCTGGGGACTGCGACGCCGTCCTGCTTTCCGGCGCCTGTGATCAGGCGGCTCTCAGCCTTTTGGAGCCGTCCCCCGGCTTGCTCTGCGCACCGCTGTGGGAAGGCGAGGCCAACGGCCGCCGCTTTGGCTGCCTGGATGCCCCGCACCGCTCATCCGCCACGGTGGCCGCCCTGTTGAGGTCCGCTGCGGCGTGGCGCGCGGCGCGTTGGGGGCGTCCCACGTTGCCCGTGGTCGTCACGTTTGCCGGCGGGAAAAATCCGCAAGCCGCGACGCTCGCCGAAGCCGCCGCGACACTGCTCGAACGTGGCGAAGGTCGAGCCGTGCCCCTGTACTCGCCCTTGTTTTACCGGAATGGGCAGCTCGACACCACCCTGCTGCTCGACGAGATCCATGCCCGCATCAAAAGCGCCGCTGAAGCGCTGCTGTGGATTCCCCAGATCGCACCCGGAGATCTGGGCGCGGGCCTGGTTGCGGCGGGCGGTACTTGGGCCGGCGCGTTTTTGAGCGGCGCCGAACGGCCGGTGGCCTGCATCGCGGAACACACCGCCCCCGAGCATGTGCTGGCAACCCTCCGCGGGCTGCTGCAAGCGGTCAGCAACACATAAGGGGCGGGGGTCCGCCCCCGCCCCTTATGTGTGATTGCCGAAACGCCGAGTTAGTTCGGCAACAGCACTGCGTTCACGACGTGGATCACGCCGTTGGATTGAAACACGTTGGGGATGGTCACCATCGAGGTGCCGCCCTTTTCGTCGGTGAGGACGATGTGGCCCTGCGCCAAACGTGCCGTCAACGACCCGCCGCTGACCGTCTTCAGGGTCGCCATGCCGTGACCGGCCTTGATCTGCTGCTTCAGATCCGAGGCGCTCAGCTTGCCGGCCACCACGTGGTAGGTCAGCACCTTGGTCAGCATCTCCTTGTTTTCCGGCTTTAACAGCGTCTCCACCGTGCCCTCAGGCAGCTTCGCGAAAGCCTCGTTGGTGGGAGCGAAGACGGTGAACGGACCGGGGCCTTCCAGGGTTTCCACCAGGCCGGCCGCCTTGACCGCCGCCACCAGGGTGGTGTGGTCGCTCGAATTCACGGCATTTTCAATGATGTTCTTGTTGGCATACATCTTGTGTCCGCCGACCATCGGCGTCTTCGCCGCCATGGCGGCGGCCGTCAGCAACACAAGGGCGCAGAGAACTTTGGAAAGATTGGTTTTCACGGACTGTCACCTCAAATCGATGTTTTGAACTGTCGATCGCTACAACAGGAGTACGGGGGTGACGTCGTGGGCGGATTGTGGGCGGTGGGCGGTAGGGGCGCTGGGCTCGGACCGTGCGGATGGGCCGACCCGTTCCCGGGGCCGGGGCATCAGAGCAGGTTCACAACCGCGCGCCAGAGCCCGCGCAGCGGGCAATCCGCCCGCAGCCTGGGGCGCAAGCCCCATTAAACACAACGCCGTGCGAGAGAAACGGCGTCAGCCATGTTGCGTTTCCGTCTTGCCGACAACTGACAACCGAAAACCGACAACCGTTTCTACTCGACCACGTGCTTCGAGTAGTAGCCGTTTTTGGCCACGATCTCGTACTTCACCGGCTTCCCCTTCTGGTTGACCACATGTAGCGGCTCGCCGTTGGGCTGCGTGACCTCGATCTTCACCTTGCGGAAGGACCCGTCGAGCGCCTTGTTGGTCGGCTTGTAGGAGAGCACGTACTGGTTGCGGATCGCCGAGGCAATGTCTTGGAAGACTTCCGGGAAGGCGCCCTCGAAGCGCGGTTGATAAAACCGACCGCCGGTGACCTTGGCGAAGTACTGCATCTGGTTGTCGGCCTGCAGGTTGTCCAAGCGGTAAATGGGGTCGTTGACGCCGTGCGTTTCCATGTACTCGCGCACCGCCCAGCCGATGCTGACCGCAAAGATGCTGACATTGTCCGTGGCTTCCAACTTCTTGCGAATCTTGTCGAAGGTCAGCTTGCTGAAGGTGTCCACGCCGGTCGAGATCAGAATGATCGCCTTGCGGCCGGGGATGTCCTGAACCCGGTCGACCGTGTCGGCCAGCGCGTCAAACAGGTTGGCCTCGCTGAAGCCAGGGAACTGCAGCGTTCGCAGGCCGCCTAGAATGGCGCGTTTGTCATGCGTGAAATCCACCACGATCTGCGTCTTCATGTCGTAGGTGATCAGCGCCACCCAGTCCTGCGGCTGCAACTGGTCGGTGAAGTAATAGGAGGCCTGCAGGATGTCGTAAAGCAGCGGATAAAACGTGTTGCGGAACTCGACCAGCATGATGGCCGTCATAGGTGCGTCGGCCGTCACCGCCACCTTGTCAATGGTTTGCGGCACGCCATCCTCGACCACGCGGAAGTTGTCCTTGCCGAGATGGCCGATGAAGTCGCCGTTCTTAGTTTCAACAATGACCGGAAGCTGCACTTCCGGAACGGTGACGGAAAACGAATATTCCGGTTTGACGGGCTTCGGCGGAGGAGGGGGCGGCGGAGTGGGCGCCGTGGTGGATTTGCGCGGAATGATGATGGGACCGGCCCCGCCCTGCGGACCACCGGCATCCGCCGAGGCCGGCGTGCCGGCCGGGGGGGTCTGCGTGCTCTGCGCCGCAAGGCCGAGCGTGCCGGATAGACACAACGCCAGTAACGCGATCAGACCATCACAACGGCTCATAGGCTACCCATCATTTGACTCATCGCAGGGACTCATCATCGGCTGCCCTCATGGACGCTCCCCTGATTATAGGCCGCAGGCCGTGCGACACCCGCCTTGAAGTCGCTGCCGCCGCCAACTCAGCGGCGCCGCGACGCCGAGACATGCACCGCCCTTCTAAAGCTTCTTCAGCCATGCTTCCGCTTCTTTCCACTGTGGAAAACGCCTCTCCTCCGCCTGAAACTCGCGGGAGTGGACGCAGCGCCGGCTGCCGTTCATGCGCACCGGATACTTCAGGTGCAGCATCTCGTGATAAAGGACGTAGGCCAGCACAAATTCCGGTACGGCTGGTGAATCGAAGACGCGGCTGATCAGGATGGCGTTGTGGGCGGGGTCGTAATGACCCAGGTTGTGGCGCGCCACGGCGGGCCCCCAGCTCAGGACCGGACGGGCCATCAGGCCGTGGAAAAATGTGCCATTTAATACCTCGAAAATGGCAGCCAGGTCGCGATGTCGCCCTGCGGGAGGCGTCATGCGCTTCCGTCCGCGAATCTGGCGAATCAACTGCGCCTTGGCATTGATGTCCTTGCTGCCGAGGTAACGGCGGTAGCGGGCCTGATAGTTCTCCGGGATCTCCTTGCGATAGAGCTTGCGTAGCAGGATCTGGGCGAGCGCCTCGAAGAACGGTTCGGGCGCGGAGGCCAGAACATCGCTGATGCGCACCAGAATCCGCCCCTCACGCACGCGGACGGTGCTGTTCGGCGAGGTGTAGGGATAGAAGGCGATGCGAATCTCAGGCAGCGGCGTACGCGGCCGGATCTCACGAAAGACGGCCAGAAACGTAGGCGTCAGATCGCGTACGGCAGGCGCAGCGGACGAATGCGGGATGAGAGTGAACTTCAAAGCAAGGGGGAGGCAGCCGCGTGCTTCTTTTCCTTTTTCTCCTGCTTCTCCTGCTGGGCGCGGCTCTTGGCGGCAGCCTTCTCCGCTTTAGCGGCGGCCTCGCGTCGTGCCGCTTCAACCAGATCCTCCTCGGCGTCCTTGATGGCTTGTTGCGTCACGTCGAGGGCGTCCTGCAACTGAAAGCGGTACCCGCCCAGATCTGCCGGGCTCGAACTCGTCTGGATCTTTTGCAGGCTGGCGAACAAAGCCCTTTCTTGTTCGAGGGAAGCGTTCAGCGGCTTTTGGACTTTCAGCGCGCCGGTCGGTGATTCGCTGGTGGTGCGACCGCTCATCATTTCGTCCACATTGGAGCCGACCTCGTCAAGAATGCCCGAGTAGTCCTCGAGCAAACCGTAAAGCGTCGAGATACGATCCGGCAGGTTATCGGCGCGCACTTTGTCAAAGCGCGTGAGCCGCTCCTGGGCGAAGCCGAGCAGTAATTTCAGCCGCTGCTCCGGACGTCCGGCGGCGTTGCGCACCTGATCGGCTTCAGCTTCGTTGAGGGGATCGCGACGCACCTGGGCGGCTCGAGCGCCGCCGCCGGCCAGCAACGCCAGCACGACCACGGCCGCGCAACGCCGTCCAGTCGCCATGGCACACCTCATTTGGCCCCCTTGTTGCCATCCCCAAATAACAGGTTCAGGAGATGATCGCGCAGATCCGTAAAGGTCTTGGCGGCATGCTCGACCGGCGTCCGATCTTCGTCCTCCAAGCCGTGGGCCAAGTCCTGCAAGCCAAGGCTGATCTTGCGGACCTCGATCTCCACCTTGCGCACCCCATTCTTTTTGCCGTGCGCCGCCTGGTTCTGCAGCGCCTGGTAGGCCGCAGCAGCATGCTGCTCAGCCATCCCCAACTCGGCCGAGCCTTGCTCGGGGTGCTGCTGGACGTAACTTTGCGTGGCACGATCCACTTCCAAATGGGCCAGATGGATCAGCAGTTCGGCGCGCTTCCCACCCTGGGCAGCATCGGCTTGGGCAAGGAGCTTCACGGCCGGATCCTGAGGCGGCGTCTGCTGCAGGGCCAAGGCCGCCCCCAGCCCGCAACTCATCACCAGCCACCAGACCCGGCTGCCGCGCCCTCTGTTCCAGAATGTCAGCCGCATGGTCCGCACCTCGCCTCCCGACCTATCGCTTAGAAGCAGACCGGGCGCTCACAGGACTCTGCCTTTAGTGTAAAGGAGGACGCCGCGCGCCTGCCGGGACGTTCCCCCGGTTCCCCCTCCGCGTCCTATGCTCGCCCCTCCTCCCCACTACTTATGCAGGACGCGGCGCAGCAGTTCCGCACGCGCGCGGGCCTTGAACTCGTCGTCCGGATTACGGTTCTGATCCGCAGCGAGGAACTTCTCGTAGTACTCCAGCGCGTGCGCCCGATCGTTCAGCCCGTCGTAGGTGATGGCGCGCAGGAAGTCGCTGCCCACGTCGTCGCCCTTGAGCTGTGTTCTCCGGTCGAGCGCAGCAAGCGTCTGCGCCGGGTCCTTGAGTTTGTAGAACACCGCCGCCAGGTCGCCCCATGCTTCTGCCAGGTCGGGTTGTAAGCGCACCGCCATCAGCAACTCGGGTTTGGCCGCCTCGAAATCGCGGCTTTCGAGCAGGGCGTTGCCGAGGCGTTGATGCAGCGTGGCCGACTGCGGCTGGTGGGCCACCAATTCGCGCAGCGTGGCAATCGCCGCGGGGTAGTCCTTCGACTTGAGCTGGAGTTGCGCCAGCTCCTCGCGCGCCTGGTCATCGTTGGGAGCGAGTTGCAGGGTGGTCGCGAACTCCTGTTGTGCCGCGGCGCCCTCGCCGAGGCGAGCGAGCAGACGCGCCATCTCGAGGTGTGCCACCGGGTTCTTGGGATCCTGCGCCAAGTAGCTGGTGAGCATCTGACGCGCCTCGGGCAGCTTGCCCTCAGCGAGATCGAGATTCACCAGTCCGGCGCGCGCCTCGACCAGATCCGGGCGCAGACGGAGAGCGGCGGTGAGGTGCTCCTCGGCCTCCGCGAAACGCTTGAGGTCCACCAGCAGGAGACCCGCGGAGAGGTGCGCCTCCGCTTGCTTGTCGTCCCGTGCGATGGCCTTTTCGTAGTCGGCCAAGGCCGCCTGCTTGTCGCCAAGCTGCTCCTCGGTGCGGCCCAGATTCAGCCAGGGACGCGGATTCTTGGCGTCCAGCGCCGCCGCCTTTTCGAAGTGCGGCACGGCGTCGCTGGCGTGCCCCGTCTTGACCAGAAGGATGCCGAGGTTCATCTGCGCAGCGGCGTGGCCGGGTTCGATCTGCAATCCGGCCAGGTACTCCTGAATCGCGGCAGCGTTATCGGAGACGCCTGCCAAGGCGAAGGCGAAATCGAGGTGGGCTCCGGCTTCGCCCGCGTGCGCGGCCACGTAGGGACGCAGAAGAGTGATGGCACCCTGGAAGTCGTTCTTGTCCAGCGCCGCTTCCGCCTGCGCCAGCACATTGACCGGAGCCGCGACCGGGGGCACGGGCTTGACCCGTCGCTGCCCGGCGGCGTGGGCTCCCGCCAACGTGACGGTCAGCAGCAGGGCGAGGCGGGCGTGTGCTTGAGTACGCATCATCGTTCCTTCTTGAGCAAGGGCGCCAAGTAGCGCCCCGTATAGGATGCCTTGTTGCGCGCGATCTCCTCCGGGAGCCCGGCGGCCACCACCTGCCCGCCGCGCGCGCCGCCCTCCGGTCCGAGATCAATCACCCAGTCCACCGCCTTGATGAGGTCGAGGTTGTGCTCGATGATCACGACCGATGCCCCTGCTTCCAGCAGACGGCGGAACGCCGCGAGGAGTTTCGCAATGTCGTCGAGATGCAGCCCGGTGGTGGGCTCGTCGAAGAGAAACAGCGTGCGTGCCGCAGTGGTCGGCTGCGCCAAGTGGGCGGCCAACTTGATGCGCTGCGCCTCGCCGCCGGAGAGCGTGGTGGCGCTCTGCCCCAGGCGCAGATAGCCCAGCCCGACTTCTTCGAGAATCTTCAGCCGCTGCACGATCTTGGCATGGCCGGCGAAAAACGCCGTCGCTTCCCGCACCGTGAGCTGCAGCACCTCGTGGATGTTCTTGTCGCGGAACGTGACCTCGAGCACGCCGCTCTTGAAGCGCATGCCCCGGCACTCCTCGCAGACCAGCTCGACGTCGGCCAGGAACTGCATCTCGACCGTCACCACCCCGTCGCCTTGGCAGACCTCGCAGCGGCCGCCGGGCACGTTGAAGGAGAAGGATCCGGCGTTGTAGCCGTGCCGGCGCGCCTCGGGTGTCTGGGCGAACAGGATGCGGATGCTGTCGAAGATCTTGACGTAGGTCACCGGGTTGGAGCGCGGCGTGCGCCCGATCGGGCTCTGGTCCACCAGCACCACCTCGCTCACCTGCTCCGCCCCTTCGATCCCCGCGCAGTTCGCCAACTCCGCCCGTGAACTGGTCGCGAGCGTCCGCAACCCCTGGTACAGCACCTCGTGGATCAGCGTGCTTTTGCCGGAGCCCGAGACGCCGGTGACGGCGACCATCAACCCCAGCGGGATCTCGACGTCGAGGTGTTTCAGGTTGTGGCTGTGGGCGCCGCGGATGCGCAGCCGGTGCTTCCCGGGGGGACGCCGCACGCTGGGAATGGGAATCCGTGCCTCGCCGCGCAGGTAGCGCCCGGTGAGCGAAGCCGGGGCGGCCGTGACCGCCGCCACCGTGCCGCTGGCCGTGATCTGTCCCCCCTGCTCGCCCGCTCCCGGGCCGAGATCCACCAGGTGGTCGGCGGCGCGAATCACGTCCAGGTCGTGCTCCACCACCAGCATGGTGTTGCCGAGATCACGCAAGTCGAGCAGGATCTCGATCAGCCGCTGCGTGTCACGCGGATGCAGGCCGATCGAGGGTTCGTCGAGCACGTAGAGCGCCCCCACCAGGTGCGAGCCCAGGCAGGTGGCAAGCTGGATGCGCTGCGCTTCGCCGCCCGACAACGTGGCCGCCAGGCGGTCGAGCGTGAGGTAGTCCAGGCCGACCTTGACCAGAAAACCCAGGCGGCGGCGGATCTCGACCAGCACCTGAGCGGCGATCGCGGCCTGCTCCGCGCCCAGCGGGAGCGTGGCGAAAAAGGCTTCCGCTTCCCCCACCGTGAGGGCGCAGACTTCGGCGATGTTGCGCCAGGCTCCGTTCCCGGCCAAAAGCTTGACCTGCCGCGCCTCGGCTCGCAGGCGTGTGCCGTGGCACTCCGGGCAACGCGTGTATCCGCGGTAGCGGCTCAGGAAGACGCGCACGTGCAGCTTGTATTTTTTCCGTTCGAGAAAGGCGAAGAAGCCGCGCACGCCCTCGAAGCTCCCGCTGCCCCCGAGCACCACCTCCTGCTGCTGCGGCGTGAGGTCGCACCACGGCACATCGAGTGGGATCCCCGCCGCCTTGGCGGCCATCCGCAGCTCGCTGGTCCAGCCCTTACCCTTGGGCTTCGTCCATGGTTCAATGGCGCCCTCAGCCAGCGTCTTGCCCGGATCGGGAATCACCTTCTCCATGGCGATGTCGAGCGTGTTGCCGAAGCCCTGGCAACGCGGGCAGGCGCCAAACGGGTTGTTGAAGGAGAACAGGCTGGGTTGCGGCTCCTCGAAATGCCGTCCGCATTGCTTGCACTCGAAGCGCTCGTTGAACCGGAGCGCGGCCAGTGCCGGCCGCTCGTCCTCGGCGGGAAACTCGAAGCGCACTTCGCCGGCTTCGCGGTAGGCGGACTCGACCGCGTCCACGATCCGGCTGCGTCCCTCGGCGGCAATCACCAGACGGTCGGCGATGACATGGATCGGGCGATGGAAATCCAGCTCGAGCAACGACTCCGGGGTCGAGAACTCGACCGTCAGCCCGTCCTGGTAGAGGCGGGTGAACCCCTTGCGCCGCAGCTCAAAAAGTCGCGTCTGGAAACGAAGATGCGGCGCCTCCGCGGGCGGCGCAGCGATGGCCTTGGCGCGGCGCGCTGCGACACGCGTCGTCTTGCCGACGCGGGCGGGCTTGACGGGCGCGGCGTCCGCATCCTCCAAGACCACCGCGGCCGGCGGACCGGGCTGGGCGCTGAGCGGGAACAGTGCGAAAGCGCGCCGCCCGGCGGCGGACTCCAGCAGACGCGCCGCCACCTGGTCCACGCTGTCGCGCAGCACCGGAATCCCGCAGTGCGGGCAGATGGTGCGTCCGGCACGGGCAAACAACAGCCGCAGGTAATCGTAGATCTCGGTGGCGGTGCCCACCGTCGAGCGCGGGTTGCGCGTGGCATTCTTCTGGCGGATGGCGATGGCGGGCGCGATGCCCTCGATGGCATCCACCGCCGGCTTCTCCATGCGCTCCAGAAACTGGCGGGCGTAGGCGGAGAGCGACTCCACGTAGCGCCGCTGGCCCTCGGCGTAGATGGTGTCAAAGGCGAGGCTGCTCTTCCCCGAGCCCGAGACCCCGGTCATCACCGTCAGGGCGTTGAGCGGCAAGTCGAGGCTGACGTTCTTCAGGTTGTGAACCCGGGCGCCGAGCACCCGGATGAATTCCTCTGCCATGGGTCGAATTGCCGCCGCCTCCCCCTGCGTGGCCAAGTCGCCAGTGGGGAATCTTCCATTATAGGTGGGGGCGCCGGCCGGGCACGAAGGTCGAACGCCTTCCCCGGTGCCTCACAATAGAGGCGCTATGCCCGCTTTCCCTCGCGTTTTCCTGGTTGTCCTCGACAGTGTCGGCATCGGCGAAATGCCCGATGCGGCGCGCTATGGGGACGCGGGCAGCGACACGCTGGGCCACCTGCTGGCCGCCCGGCCGGCGCGGCTGCCCAACCTGGCTGCGCTCGGACTGGGCAACATCCGACCCCTGCCTCACCTGCCGCCAGCGCAGCCGCCGCTGGGCGGTTTCGGCAAATGCGCCCTGCGCTCGGACGGCAAGGACACCACCACCGGCCACTGGGAGATGGCGGGCATCATCCTCGACCCCGGCTTCCCCGTCTTCCTGCACGGCTTTCCGCCCGAGCTGATCGCCGCCTTCGAGCAGCGCATCGGCCGCAAGATCTTGGGCAACGTCGCCGCCAGCGGGACGGAGATCATCCGGCAGTTGGGCGAGGAGCACATGCGGACCGGCGCCCCCATCGTCTACACCTCGGCCGACAGCGTCTTCCAGGTCGCCGCCCACGAGGAGGTCATCCCGGTTCCCGAGCTCTACCGCCTCTGCGAAATGGCCCGCGAGCTGCTGCAGGGGCCGTGGCAGGTGGGCCGCGTCATCGCCCGCCCCTTCGTCGGCCGCGACGCGGCGCACTTCGAGCGCACCCGCCACCGCCACGACTACGCCATCCCGCCGCCGCCCGGCATGCTGCTCGACCGCTTGGCGGAGCGCGACGTCCCGGTTTACGCGGTCGGCAAGATCTTCGACATCTTCCTGGGACGCGGCATCAGCTCGCACGTCGCGATGGATTCCAACGCCGACGGCTTGGAAAAGACCTTGGTCGCCATGGATACGGTGGAGCGCGGCTTGGTCTTCGTCAACCTGGTGGACTTCGACATGCTCTACGGCCACCGCAACGATGTCGAGGGCTATGCCCGGGCACTGGAGGAGTTCGACGTCTACCTGGGAACCATGCGCCAGCGCCTGCGCCCCGACGACCTTCTGATCCTGACCGCCGACCACGGCTGCGACCCCACCACCAGCTCGACCGACCACTCGCGCGAGTACGCGCCGCTGCTGACCTATGGCGCACAAGCCAAGCCGGGCGCTCTCGGCACCCGCGCCAGCCTAGCCGACATCGGCGCCACCATCGCCGAGAACTTCGGTACGCGGATCGATACCGGGAAATCGTTTCTTGAACGGTTGACGGTGGAGGGTTGTTAGTTGTTGGTTGTTGGTTGTTGGTTGTTTGAAGGATGCAGCCGGGCGGTGGGGGCGCGGCTCCCCTCCCTGACTCCCATCCTCCCTGTTTGCCACGCAACGGCGCTCGCTGCAATGCAATGAAATGATATTGCCGCGACCTGAGCCCTTATCGTCGTCGCGTTCCGCCCCGTTCAGGGGCGGCGGATGGTAGCCGGGGGCAAGCCGCGCCAGCGGCGCGCCCCCGGACAACAACGGCCGCCGATTGCGCCGATAGATCGGCGCCGGAGGTCGCCGCCGAGGACCAACAGGAATGAGGCTATCATCGTGAATATGGCCGTGATCCGCATCTCGGAGGCCGAAGCCGCGCGCGACTTCGCCGGACTGCTGGCCCGCGTGCGCGCCGGCGCGGAGATCGTCATCGAGTCCGATGCGCGGGCTGTGGCGGTGATGCGTCCCGCCGGCAACGAGTTCCGGCCCCGCCTGCTCTCCGAATCCATCGCTCTTGCCAAGCAGCACGCGCAAGAGCTGGGCCATGAGCCACGGATGGACCCGGAGTTCGCTGCTGACTTGGAAGAGATCATCCGCAACCGCAAGCCGTGGAATCCGCCCGCATGGGAGTAATCCTTGACTCCAGCATCCTGATCGCAGGCGAGAGGCGGCAGGACAGCGTGTGGGAGGTCCTGGAGCGCGTCGAGGCCGTGTGTGGCAAGACTACCGCCGCTCTCGCTGCTGTAACTGCTGTGGAGCTAACACACGGCATCTATCGAGCCAGGACTGACGCCGACCGCAAGCGCCGGGAGGCTTTTGTCGAAGAACTCTTCCGGACCGTGGTCGTGCATCCGCTCACCCTGGAGGTAGCGCGGCTGGCTGGACGCATCCATGGCGAACAGATGGGTCAGGGCGTCAGCATTGACTTCTCAGACCTTCTCATCGGCGCGACAGCCCTGCATCTTGGTTTCGATGTCGCCACGCTCAACGTGCGCCACTTCCAGGCCATTCCAAGCCTCAATGTGGTCACGCTCGTGTCGCGCTGAATCGCTCGGCTTTTGCTGAGACCCGCATGCGAAGCGAGACGACACCCGCTCCCCTCTCGTTCAGTGAACATGCTTGTGGATCGACTGGTTGTAGCCATTTGTGGCGAGTTCGGCGCCGTTGCCGTGGAGATCGAAGCACGCGATGCTCGCGTTCACGAACTGGGTGAGGTCGTTGTAGCAGTAGCTGGTTGCCGCCTCTTCGAGGGCCACAAGGCCGTCAGCACGATCGCGGCCAGGATCCACTTCGCAGGAACATTGAACAGTGGCCGGTTGACGAAACAGATTTCCACGAGGGTCAGCACACTCCCAGCCACAACGACCACCGCTGCCTCTCGCGACGACATCGGGCCAACCAGCTTCAAGATCGGGGTCAAGCAACATATAAAAACCCAGATCATGACCGCCAGGAACAGATTTCCTCCGCCGTGAACGTCTGCCCACACCACGAGGCTGGCGGACCCGACAACTACGAGAGCGCCGGAAACCACCCAGTGCCTCGGCCTCTCCGAGAATGCCGTAATGACCGCGCCCGCGAAGAGGGATGTCCAGTGCAGCAGGAACATGGCCTGCAACGCATGGCCCGACAACTTCAACTTCCCGGTCAGGAGCACGACAACAAGAAGTGCAGTGTAGGCGATCGACCACGCCACAAGAGCGCGAACCCAACGGTTTGTGACTTCGAGCGTGACCAATGCGATTCGCCTCTTGGTTGGCAATATTAAACCGGTTGTCTATGTATAGGCGCTGACGCGTGCGGACCCTTTCATTCGCCCCCTCTCCGGTTAGAATCGCCGCAGCCATGCCCGACCCTCCCGTTCCCTGTGGCCCGGCCTGCGGTTGCGCCCCGATCTCGCGACGCGGTTTCGTCGCCGGGGCCGGCGCCGGCCTGACCGGCATCCTGGCGGCGCCCTCCCTGGCGCGCGCCGCGGTCGCCGGACCCTTCTTCCACGACGATCTCAACCCCAACCAGGACCCCATCCCGGCCGACAAGAAACTCAGCCCGGCATGGCTGGCCGCGCTTACCGCGCGGGGCGCGCCCACCGAGTACCGCGGCTCGGAGCTGGACCTGATCGGCATGCCGGTCGGCGGGCTCTGTACCGGGCAGCTCTACCTCGGCGGCGACGGCACTCTCTGGCACTGGGATCTCTTCAACCTGCCGCCGGCGCACGAGGAGCGCGACTGGCGAGGGCCGCACTACGCCCACCCCGAACAACCGCAGTCGCCCATTCAGCAAGGCTTCGCCGTGCGCTGGAGCGCCGCCGGCAGCGCGCCGGTGCTGCGCACGCTCGATCGCCACGGCTTTCCCGACATCCGCTTCCGCGGCCAGTACCCGATCGCCACGGTCGAGTACCGCGACCCAGCGGCGCCGCTCGCGGTCACGCTCGAGGCCTTCTCGCCCTTCATCCCGCTCGACGCCGACGACTCCGGCCTGCCGGCCACGGTGCTGGAGTACCGGGTGCGCAACCTGAGCGCCGCCCCGGTCACGGTCGAGCTGGCGGGCTGGTTGCAGAACGCCGCCTGCCTGTCCCTCGACCAGCCGGGGGCAGAGCCGGGCGAGCGGATCAACCACATCACCCGCGTCGACCTGCCGGAGCCCGGGTACACCCAACTGCAGGGCGGCCTGCCGCCGGCCGCAGCGGCGCGGCTCGCCGCCCGCCCGGACTGCGGCTCCATCGCACTGGCGCTGCTCGGCGACGGCGCATGGGCCACCGCGGCCCTCGACCCGGCGGCCCTGCCGCAGGCCGCCTTCGAGCCGGGAGCGGAGTCCGCGAGCCTGCCCTTCCACCGCCCGCTGGTCGGAGCGGTCGGCAACCGGGTCACGCTGGCGGCGGGCGAGGACGCCCTCTTCACCTTTGTCCTCGCCTGGCACTTCGACGGCGTCTGGCCCGAAACCGTGAAGCATCTGACCGGGGGCACCGCGCTGCGCCGTCACTACGGCACGCGCTTCGCCACGGCGGGCGACGTCGTCCGGTACGTCACCACCGCCTTCCCCGGCCTGGCGGCCGCCACGCGCCTGTGGCGCGACACCTGGTACGACTCAACGCTGCCCTACTGGCTGCTCGACCGCACCCTGCTCAACGTCTCGACCGCCGCCACCGCCACCTGCTATCGCTTCAACAACAACCGCTTCTACGGCTGGGAGGGCAACTACTGCTGCCCCGGCACCTGCACGCACGTCTGGCATTACGCGCAGGCGCTGGCCCGCCTGTTTCCCGCGCTGGAGCGCTCCACGCGCGAGATGGTGGATTTCGGCCTGGCCTTCCACCCCGACAGCGGCGTGATCGACTACCGCGCCGAGGCCGACCGCCGGCTGGCGGTGGACGGCCAGGCGGGCACCATCCTGCGCGCTTACCGCGAGCACCAGATGGCCCCCGACGCCGGCTTCCTGCGCCACAACTGGCCGCACATCAAGCGCGCGCTGCAATGCCTCATGGCCCGCGACGTGGACGGCGACGGCCTGCTCGAAGGCGAGCAGTACAACACGCTCGACGCCGCCTGGTACGGCGAGATCGCCTGGCTCTCCTCGCTCTACATCGCCGCCCTGCACGCCGGGGCGGCCATGGCCGACGAGATGGGCGCCCAAACGGGCGGCGCCATCGCTCCGGCGACCGAGGACGCGGAGTTCGCCCGCCAGGTCCGCACGCTGGCCGCCCGCGGCCGCGCCCACCTGACCGAGCGGCTCTTCAACGGCGAGTACTTCATCCAGCGCATAGACCCCCGCCACCCCGAGGCCATCAACACCAACGACGGCTGCCACATCGACCAGGTCTTCGGACAAAGCTGGGCCTTCCAGGTCGGCCTGGGACGCGTGCTGCCGGCGGCGCAAACGCACTCGGCGCTACGCGCCCTCTACCGCCACAACTTCACGCCCGACGTCGGCCCCTACCGCAAGGAGTTCACCCTGATCCCCGGCGGCCGCTGGTACGCCATGCCGGGCGAGGGCGGGTTGGTGATGTGCACCTGGCCGCGCGGCGGCGCCGAACACGCCGCCGGAAACGCGGTGGCGAGCGGCAACAAGCAGGTCTTCGTCGGCTACTTCAACGAGTGCATGACCGGCTTTGAGTACCAGGTGGCCGCCCACATGCTCTGGGAGGGCATGGTGACCGAGGGCCTGACCATTACCCGCATGGTGCACGACCGCTACCACGCCGCGCGCCGCAACCCCTGGAACGAGGTCGAGTGCGGCGACCACTACGCACGCGCCATGGCCTCCTACGGCGTCTTCCTTGCCGCCTGCGGCTTCGAGTACCACGGACCGCGCGGCCACCTCGGCTTCGCGCCCCGCCTCACGCCGGAGGACTTCCGCGCTCCCTTCACCGCCGCCGAGGGCTGGGGCACGCTCGGGCAGGCGCGGCGCCGGGGGCGGCAGCGCCAACTGATCCGCGTGCAGCACGGCAGCCTGACGCTGCGCTCCCTGGCCTTCGAACTGGCGCCGGAACATCGTCCCCAACGCCTCCGCGTCCGTGCCGCCGGCCGGACGCTGGCCGCAACATTTCAACTCGAGGAAAAACGCGTCGAGATTCACCTGGCGTCCCCCCTCAAGCTGGCCGCCGGCGAGACGCTGAGCGTGCTGCTGTCTTGAACGCGAGGGGGAACGCGCACACAGGGAGGGGGGAGGAGGGAGGAGGGAAGATAGCGGGGAGGAGGGAGGAAGGGAACGCGAAAGTGGTGATGTGCCTGGCGCTCCGCCACCTGGCTAAAAAATGGACCGCCGTGCAGGGCTAGAAGGAGGCCCTCAACCGCTTCGCTCTGCTTTGGGAAACCCGCTTCCCTCACCACAGCGCCGGAATCCAGCTACACCCGTTTACACAAAAAAATTGACACTCCCGTGGAGTCGCTTGCTTGCCCGTCCTCCCCTATTCCCTGTTTTCCTCCTGTCTCTTATACACATCTGACGCTGCCGA
>CALEJU010000087.1 GCA_937898755.1 uncultured Acidobacteriota bacterium
GATTTCTGCCTGTCTCGTGGGCTCGGAGATGTGTATAAGAGACAGCCCCGGGCCGCCCCCCGCTTCCTGCCGTCCCCACCCCTGCCGCTTCTAAGCCTTCTCCTCACAATGGTTTAGCGAGCTTTCCACGGCGCCAACCGGACCGCGCATATACTACCTTACGCAACAGGCGGGGGAAACTTCGCACCTGGATCGTCCTTTCGCCGGCGCGGGTGAAGGGATGGCTCCCGCCAATCATTCGACCCGCATGCCTTTCCCGTCCCACCCAAGCTTCCGTCTGGGCACCCGTCGGGCCAGCGCGCCCGCCTCAAGCGTGAGCCCGCTATGAATCAGCGGCGAACCTTGCTGAGCATCCTGGGACTGGTCGTCCTGGTCTGGCTCGTGGCCCACCAATTCCGCAGCAGCCCGGAGTGGAAAGACCTGAACTGGGCCACCTTCTGGGCCGCAACGCGCGCCGCCCGCGGCCGGTTCATTCTGCTGGCCATTGGGATCGAGTACGGCGGCTACCTGCTCCGCGCCCTGCGTTGGCGTGTCTTGATGGGAGGAGAAGCACGCTTCTGGACCATCCTCAAAGGCACGCTGCTGGGTTTCAGTGGCGTCGCTTTGCTGGGTCGACCGGGGGAGCTCATCCGACCCTACTACATCGCGCGCCGGCGCGGCACGACTCTGCCTTCCCAGCTCGCCATCTGGGTTTTGGAACGGGTGTTGGATATCAGCGCCGTCATCCTGCTGGTGGGCATCGACCTCGCCGTCAACCCCAGCGTGAAAGCACTGGCACGCGAGGGCGACCGCGATTACTACGCGCTGATCCATCGCGGCGGCCTCTTCCTCGGCGCGGTTATCGTCAGCCTGCTCGTGCTGCTCGTGCTCTTCAACCGCTACGCCGCACCCGTCGCCGCTTGCGTCCGTAACCTGCGCGGCATCAGCCTCGGCGCCGCCACCCGACTGGAGCGCTTCATCCATACCCTGGCGAGCGGGATGAACGGCCTGACGCGGTTGCCCACCCTGCTCTTCGCCATCCTGCTGACCGTGCTGATGTGGATGGGTGTGGCCCTCTCGCTGCTCTATATCGTGCGCAGCTACCCCAACATGCTGCCTGGTTTCAGCTTCGCCGAGGCCGTGCTGCTCATGGGGTTCACGCTGGCCGGGTCCATCGTCCAGCTCC
Organism: uncultured Acidobacteriota bacterium; assembly: GCA_937898755.1. Taxonomy (GTDB): domain Bacteria; phylum Acidobacteriota; class Terriglobia; order Terriglobales; family SCQP01; genus CALEJU01. Next base: position 1,166 of record CALEJU010000087.1, read on the forward strand.
CCGCCATCGGCGGCGGCGTGCAAGTTCTTACGGTCCTGGGCCTGACGGAAGTCTTTGGCGCCGACGCCGCCCCGGCCACGAGTGCCGCCCTGCTGATCTGGCTCGTCCTCTTCTACGCCATCGTCCCCTTTGGCGTCTACATCGCGGCTCGTGAGGGCGTCTCGTGGCGAAAGCTGGAAGCGGTGGCTGCGTCCCCTCTGGCGGCTCAGGGAGAAAAGTAAATCGCGACGCTGCCCCGTCGCTCTCGCGGGGGCGCTGCGGCGGCCGCTCGGCCCATGCTCATCCTGCGCTGCTCATCGCTCCCCCGTAGGCCTCATCCAGCAACTCCATTATGTGCAGAACGCGCTGCCCCGTCCCGCGGCTGGCTACTCCGGCGCGCAGTTGCAATTGACACCCGGGGTTGGCGGTCACAATCAGCGTGGCGCCCGTCGCACGAATCGCGTCCATCTTCTGCTCCAGGAGCGGGCGGGCGATCTCGGGATGGACGATGTTATAGATTCCCGCGCTGCCGCAGCAGATCTCCGTCCCCGCCAGTTCCACCAGCTCCAAGCCGGGAACTGCTTGCAGCAGCTCACGGGGCGCACTGCGAATCTTCTGGCCATGCAGGAGGTGGCAGGGGTCCTGATAAGTCGCCCGCAGGGAGACGGGCCTGAGACCTTCCCGCCGCAGTCCCATTGCGGCCAGGAACTCGGTGACATCCCGCACTTGACCGGCAAACGCCGCACCGCGCGCCTGCCATGCCGTATCAGTGGCCAGCAGGTCACCGTATTCCTTTAACGTCGAGCCACAGCCGGCGCTGTTGGTGATAATCGCCTCGCAACCGGCGCGTTCAAAAGCCGCGATGTTGTGGCGGGCTAGACCGCCGGCAAACTCGCGCAGACCGGCATGCACGTGCAGGGCGCCGCAGCAGCCTTGATCTCGCGGCACCACCACCTCGACGCCGTTGCGCTGCAGCACGCGGATCGTCGCGCGGTTCATCCCGGCAAACGCCACCTGCTGAATGCAACCCGCCAGAAACGCTACACGGGCGCGACGCGTTCCCTCCGCGGGATATACCCGGCCCAATGCCTCGCTGAAAAAATGTCGATCCACGATCGGCGCCAGCGCCTCGGAGTCCGCAATACCCAGCCAGCGCAGGATCGGCGTCCGGCGCGCCAGGCGTTGCAATCCGCTGCGCTGATATAACCGCAACGCGCGCGCATGCCAGGCCAGCAGCCGTGGTTTAACCAGCACGTGCTCCAGCAGGTAGGCGCGCACCGCCCGCTGCCACAGCGGACGCCGCACCTGGGCCTCGCTCTCCGCCCGCGCCCTCTCGATGACCTTGCCGTACTCCACCCCGGACGGACAGGCCGTCTCGCACGCCCGGCATACGAGACAGCGATCCATGTGCAGGAAGAAGGAGGCGGCCACCGGCAGGCGTCCCGCATCGGCCTGCGCGACCTGAAAGAGGCGGCCGCGAGGCGAGTCCATCTCCTGTCCCAGCACGCGGAAGGTCGGGCAGGCATTGAGACACAACCCGCAGTGCACGCAGCGCGAGTAGTCCTCGAAGCGCGGCGGGTCGGCGGTCACGAAGTTGGAAGGCGCACTCATTCGCGTTCCTCTGACTCTATGTCAGTCCCCACGGATCCGGAAACACCGCCTGCGAATCGAGCTCGCGCTTCACTCGACGCATCAATTCGTAGTCATGGGTCGGCGCGCCAAATCGCACCGTCGCCGGCATCGCGCGCGCATCGCGCACCGAAAGAAACCCTCGCGCTTCGGCCACCACGGCCCGCCAAGTCTCAATCTCCGCATCCGAGAGTTCCGTTTGCGTCTGGATCGCGAACACGCCCAGCCCCAGCCGCCCGGCAAGACTGGCAGTGTTCCCAACCGGCAGCGCCGCCAACACCCGCGTTGCCGCGCTGGCAGGAACGCTGATGTCGAACCGGCTTCCGGTTGCCTGCGCCAGCGTCGCGCTCCAGACCGATTCGTCCAGAGGCTCGGCGGGCAGGAGCGTGGCAATTTCCGTCCGGTAACGTTCCCGCACGCGTTGCGATCCGGCATAGCGCAGCCATACTTCCCAGGCGATACCGTCGCTGCGCAGCTCGCAACACAGGAAGCGCAGCGGCGCGTGCAACACCCAGTGACGCACCCGCTCAACCGCATCGAGGTCCGCCGGGCGCAGCCGCACCGTCTCCGTCTCGCGTGGCCAAGGGCTGACCTTGAAGTTCACCCCGGTGATCACGCCGAGGCTGCCACGCGATCCGATGAACAGCTTCATCAGGTCGTAGCCGGCGACGTTCTTCACCACACGACCGCCCCCGTGCACGATGCTGCCGTCCGTCGCCACGCACTCGATCCCTATGGCGGCGTCCCGCACCGTGCCGAAGAAATGCCGCAGCGGGCCGGAATGATGTCCTCCGAGAATGGCCCCCAGCGATAGCGCCGGCTGTCCAACATCGAGCGGAAGAAACTGCTGTGCCGCCGCCAGCCACTCCATGACCTCGCCCGCCGTCACCCCGGCGTCACAGCCCAACGTCAAGTCTGCGGGATCGTAGAACCGCTGCCGCCGCAAACCGGACATGTCAAGGCCAATCGCGGACTCGTCCCCGGTGGCACCCGGAAGCACTTGCACCTGATTCGCCGCCGCCCAGCGCACCACGGCAGCCACTTCATCGAGCGAGGCCGGCGCCGCACAACCCGATTGCACCCTTCCCGGCTCCAGCAGCCGTTCCAACTCCTGCCACTGCCGCTCGCTGATCAAGCGCCTCCCAACCGGTACCTCGTTGCTGCCCAAGCGTGCCTTTCCACTTTCCACTTTTCCGCCGTTGTCACGACCACCGCGCCGCATCACGACCCGCTTAACCTGGAACAACTGCGCCCGTCGTTTCACGGCAGCTATGACTCGGCAGCACTTTTTCAGGATTGAGCCGTCCGGCCGGGTCAAAAGCCTGCCGCAGGCGCTGCATGAACGCGAGATCGGTCGGGGTGAAGATCAGCGGCATGAGGCAGTCTTTCTCCATCCCAATGCCATGTTCCCCGGAGATTGAACCACCCACCGCCACGCACGCCCGGATGATCTCCTGGCTGGCGCGCATCGCGCGCTCCGCCTCGCCTGCCACCCGCGCGTCGTAAAACACGAGCGGATGCAGGTTTCCGTCGCCGGCGTGAAAGATGTTGCCGATCCGCAATCCGCAACCTGCACTGATCGCCTCAATGCTGCGCAGAATCTCCGCGATACGGGTACGCGGGATGACGCCGTCCATGACGTAGTAGTTCGGGCTGATGCGACCCATGGCGCCGAATGCTTCCTTACGTCCCTTCCACAGGAGTGCCCGTTCCTCCGCATCCTGCGCCACGCGGACGCTGCGCGCCGTCGTCGTACAGATGGCCTCGACTGCAGTAGCCGCGTCTTCGACTTCTTCGCGAAGTCCCTCAAGTTCGATTAAAAGCACCGCCGCCGAGTCGAGTGGGTAGCCGGCATGCGTGGCGGCCTCGACCGCCCGCAAACTGAAGCCGTCGAGCATTTCTAGCGCCGCCGGCGTGACGCCGCTGGCCGTAATGGCGCTCACCGTGTGCGCCGCATCCTCCACCCGGTCGAAGATCGCCAGCAGCGTCCTCGCGGCCTCCGGCAACCGCGTCAACTTGAGGGTGATGGCAGTGGCAATGCCCAACGTTCCTTCCGAGCCGACGAGGGTTCCCGTCAGGTCGAGTCCCGGCACATCAAGCGCCTTCGCTCCGGTGTGGATGACGCGCCCATCGGCCAGTACGACCTCCAGGCCGGTGACGTGGTTCACCGTTACTCCGTAGGCCAACGTGTGCGGACCGCCGCTGTTCTCCGCGACGTTCCCGCCGATGGTGCAGGCCTTCTGGCTGGACGGGTCGGGAGCGAAGTAAAAGCCGCTAGCGGCGATGGACTGCGAAAATTCCAGGTTCACCACGCCGGGTTCAACCACCGCCCGGCCATTCTCGATGTCCACCTCGAGCACGCGCCGCATGCGGTTCAGCGACAGGATGACGCCGCCCGTACGCGCCAGCGCGCCGCCACTCAACCCGGTGCCCGCCCCGCGCGCGACCAGTGGCACACCCGCCGCCGCCGTCAGACACATGACGGCAACGACCTCCTCCCTCGACTTTGGAAACACGACAAGATCCGGCAGGGCGCGGTCCACGCCGCCGTCGTACTCGTAAAGCATGCGGCCAAGGGCATCGCTCAGCACCCGCTCGGGACCGAGCTCCCGCTCAAGTTGCGCTCGCAAGCCCGCCATCGCGTCAAGAGAAGCCATGCAGCCCGAGTATAGACGCTGGCACGTCGGCCAATCGGGCGCGACGCCCTCGGCGCACCCGCGGGTGACTACCCCCCGTACTCCGGCCCATCACTCATCACTCGTCACTCATCACTTTCCACTTTTCACTTCTCACTGAGTCGGACTCCGCACCACGCCTTCCAACGGCGACGAAGCGCTGGCGTAGAGGCGGCGCGGCATGCGGCCCGCGCAGAAGGATTTGCGGCCCGCCTCGACCGCCAGCCGCATCGCCTCGGCCATCAGCTCCGGCTCCTGTGCTTCGGCGATGGCGGTATTCATCAGAACGGCATCGGCGCCCAGTTCCATCGCCAGCGCGGCATCGGAGGCGCACCCCACCCCGGCATCCACGATCAGCGGCACTCCCTGCACCATCTCGCGCATGATGCGCATCGCCGCCACGTTCTGGATCCCCAAGCCGGAACCGATGGGCGCGCCGAGCGGCATTACCGCCGCCGCCCCGGCCTCGATCAAACGCCGCGCCATGATGACGTCATCGTTGGTGTAGGGCAGCACGATGAAGCCCTCCCGCGCCAGCACCTGCGTCGCTTCCAGCAATCCTATGGTGTCGGGAAACAACGTCTTGGGATCGCCGATGACCTCCACCTTGACCCAGGGATTGTCCAGCGCCTCGCGCGCCAGGCGCGCCGTGCGGATCGCCTCCGCGGCGGTATAGCACCCAGCCGTGTTGGGCAGAATGGCCAGCTTGGACAGATCGAGATAATCGAGCAGGTTCTCCTGCTTGCGGTCGGTAATGTTCACCCGCCGCACCGCCACCGTCACCATCTCGGCGCCCGAAAGCGCGATACAGCGGGCCGTCTGCTGCATGCTGCGGTACTTCCCAGTACCCACAATCAGCCGTGAGTTGAAGCTTTTTCCCGCAATAACGAGCGCGTCAGCCATCGTGGTTTCATCGTAGCACCGCACGAGGTCACCACCGCGTCGGCTCCGCGCAGCTGAGATCACAGGCGGCCAACCGCAAACCTGGGGGATGGCTGCGGCTCGAGCGTCTACCGGGCCAGTACCTGGGCCATCACCAGCAAAGCCTGCTCGCACTGCGCCCGCGATACGTCGCGATGTGTGACAAACCGGATGGCTGAGGCTCCCACGGCTCCGGCCCGCACCTGTCGCTTGTCCAGCGCCGCCACCAGCTCCGGGGCGGGCCGGTCCGTTCCGCTGACGTCGAAGATGACGATGTTGGTCTGCACGGCGTTCGGGTCCACACTGATGCCGGGCAAGCGGGCCAGCCCGTTTGCAAGCAGACGTGCGTTGGCGTGATCGGTCGGCAGCTGGGCCGGCCCGTCCTCAAGCGCCAGCAACCCGGCTGCGGCCAGGATGCCGGACTGCCGCATGCCGCCACCCAGCATCTTGCGCACGATGCGGCCACGGTGAATGAAGTCGCGCGTTCCCAACAAAAGTGAACCAACCGGAGCACCCAGGCCCTTCGACAGACAGAACATCACCGAGTCGCAGCTCGCGGTCAGTTCGCGCACGCCGCATCCCAGCGCCACTGCGGCATTGAACACGCGCGCCCCATCGAGGTGCACCGCCACGCCACGGGCGTGTACCGCCGCGCAGATCGCCTCCACCTCGGCCTGCGCGTAGACCGTGCCTCCCGCCATGTTGTGCGTGTTCTCGATGACCACCAGGCCGGTGCGCGCCTTGTGGTACGGCGCCTCAAGCGAGAGCGCGGGCAGTAGATCGGCGAACGTCAGCACGCCGCGTGCGGTCGTGACCGGGCGAATCAGGCAGCCCGAGAAGGCCGCCGGCATCGCCATCTCCCAGTTGAAGACATGGCTGCGGCTGTCGCAGATCAGCTCCTGCCCCGACTGCACGTGCAGGTGAACCGCGATCTGGTTGCCCATCGAGCCGGTGGGAACAAACAGCGCCGCTTCCCGCCCGAACATCTCCGCCGCCCGTGCTTCGAGGCGATTGACGGTGGGGTCCTCGCCATAAACGTCGTCCCCAACCTCCGCCCGGAACATCGCCTCCCGCATCGCCGCCGTCGGACGCGTCACCGTGTCGCTGCGCAGGTCGATGGGAAGCGCGGCGGCGTGGCCTGCATCAGGCGAAACGGTTGGGGCAGATCGCGTCTTGGTCATGGAGAAGTGTAAACGGTTGTCGGTTGTCGGTTGCCGGCTACGTGGCCGCTGCACCGTGGCAAACACCTGTGTAGCCGTCAACCGTCAATCAATCAGCGATGCAAAGACTTCGTTCGAGAGCAGGCGGCCTCTTGCAGTGAGGTGGACTTGTTCGCCGGTCGTCCACAGAAGCCCGTCTTCGCGCAGCGCGCGCAGGGTGGTCTCCACATGCTCGACCGGTTCGGGACCGAACTCCGCAGCTAAGCTTTTCAGGTTCACCCCAACATTGCGCCGCAGTCCGAGGAACAAGGCCTCTTCCAACTGCGCCTGCGGGCTGACCCGCTCGACGGCGGTGCGCGGCAGACTCCCGGCGCGTAGCGGCGCGAGATAGGTCTCCAGCGTGTCGGGGTTTCCCCAGCGCGTCTCCCCCGCTGTTCCGCGCAGCATCGAGTGCGCCTCGACACCGAAACCCAGGTAGGGCTGCCGCAGCCAGTAACGTTCGTTGTGCCGGCTTTCGTGTCCCGGCCGGGCAAAGTTCGAGATCTCGTACTGCCGGATGCCGGCCGCCTCGAGACGCATGCAGGCCTCGTCGTACATCGCGACGATGGCGTCGTCGTCCGGCACATGGTGGGCGTGGTAGCGCGTTCCGCCGGCCAGCAGTTCGGTTCCCAGGCGGCTGTCGGTGTCCACCTCAAGCATGTAGACGGAGACATGCGGCACGCCGGTGGCGATCACCGCCGCAACGGAATCACGCCACGACGCCGGTGTCTGGTGCGGCAGGCCGGCGATCAGGTCGAGGTTGATCGCCGCAACTCCCGCTTCCTGCAGTCGTTCAACATCTGCCAACACGATGGCGCGACTATGCAGGCGGCCCACCGCGCGCACCTCGGCGTCATTCATCGACTGCACGCCAAAGCTGATGCGGTTCACGCCGGCGGTGAGGAGCGCCTCCAAACCGGGACCGGTCAACGTTCCCGGTGCCACCTCGACGGTAAACTCGGCGCCCGGCGCCACGCGAAACACCTCGCGCACCTGCCGTGCCAGCGCCAACAGATCGTCGGGCTCCAGCAGGGACGGCGTGCCGCCCCCCCAGTACACCGTGTCCACCTCCGCTCCGGCTAGGCCTTCGGCCGCCGCGGTGAGGTCCATTTCGCGCCGCAGCAAGGCGCAGTACTCCCGGAATCGCCCCGGTGCAAAGACATCGCTGGCGAAATTGCAGTAGGAACACTTCGACTTGCAGAACGGAACGGCGAGATAAACGCCCAGCGGCTGCGGTCCCACTTCCCCGCCGGGTTGACTCTCGTTCCTCATGGCGTACTACCCGATTCCGGCCAGCAGCTTGACTTGTACGTCCCGAGTCCGCGGGCCATCGAACTCGCAGAGGAAGATGCCCTGCCAACGCCCCAGCGTCAGGTGTCCGCGGCTGATGGGCACCATCTGCGAATTACCCAGCAGGCTGGCCTTGATGTGGGAATCCGAGTTGCCTTCGGCGTGCCGGTAGTCGCCCTCGTGCGGAACGCGCGCGGCCAGATCGGCCAGCATGTCGCGTACCACGTCGGGGTCGGCATGTTCGTTCAGCGTCACCGCCGCCGTGGTATGCGGCACAAAGACAACGCAAAGTCCCTCCGCCACCGCCGACTTCGTGACCAGCGTCTGCACCCGGTCCGTGATATCCACAAACTCGCAGCGCTGGCGCGTGGCAACGGTGAAGGAGTGCATCGTGGCTAAGCCTCACGCTGGGAAATGCCGGTCAGGCGCCGCGAGGTCCCCAGCGCCCGTTTTGTGGCGCTGGGGCAAATTCTCGCGATCGTCAACCCGCCTCAGCGTTTTAAGCCAGCGCCGCCGCGCTCTTCGCGCCGTAGAAATTGAACCACGGCGTGGCGGCCTTCAGGCTGGCGTTGACGGCATCGATGTTTTTTCGGCCCTCGTCGGCGAGCCATGCCTCGAAGGCGGGCAGGCCCTGCTTGGCATAGACGGCGATGCCGTCCTTCCATGTCGCCCGGCCGCACAGCACACCGGCAAACTTCACCCCCGACTCGCCAGCCAGCAGCAGGCTCTCGTTGAACTCGGCGTTGCTCACCCCGGCCGAGAGATAGATGAAGGGCCGCTTGGCCACGGTGGAGGTCTTCTGGAACAGTTCCTTGGCTTCCTCGCGCGTGTACGCCGTCTGCCCGGTGTAGGCCTCAGTACCCTCGACGAACTTCATGTTCACCGGCATCTCGACCTTGAGCACATCCACGCCATAGCACTCCTTGGAGAACTCAGCCATGCTGCCCGCCACGATCTCCGGCTTCAGCTTGGCGTACTCCAAGCCCTTCTCGTCGCCGCCTGCCGGGTCATAGCCCACGAACTCGAGGAAAAACGGGATGTCCTCACCGCGGCACTCCGAGCCGATACGCTCCACAAAGGCGTGCTTCTCGTCGTTGATCTCCGGCTTCTCGAACGGCGTGTAGTAGATCAGCACCTTGATGCAGTCCGCCCCGTGGTTCTGCAGCCGCAACACCGACTGATCGGGCAGCAGGTCGGCCTGGCGACCCGGCCGGGCGTTGTCGTACCCGGTTTTCTCGTAGGCCAACAGCAGCCCGGCGTTCTTGGCGCGCGCCGCCGCCGCCGGCAACCCGTACTCGGGGTCGAGCAGGATGGCGCTGGCGTGGGGTGTGAGGAACTTCGAGACCGCCACCTTGAACTCTTCCATCATGGCGCGCGTGGCGGGCTTGCCGCCTTCCTTGGTGAGCGACTTCTCAAGGCTGCCGCGCTGGTCCATGGCCGCCGCCGCAATCACGCCGCGCTTGTCGGCGACCGCATTGATGCCTTGCAACTTCCCGGGGGTGAACTTCAAGAGTGTGTCCTCCGAACGTGGGATTGGAGCCACCCGATCCGCGCGTCCTGGCGCAAGTGGGCAACTTTCTATTGTAACGAAGTGGGGTGCGGCTCGGCATCGGGATTCAACACGTCATCTGTAAATACCTGCTCCTAACCGGGCGAGTTGCCAATCACCCCTGCGCTACAATCCTCACGCTCGCCAATTCAAGTCCCGGCGGCCCCCGGCCCGCGCGACCAACCGTTTGACACTCGAACCCAACTCCTGACCGCTGCCAGCCATCCCGTGACGCCACCTCTGCTTGAACTTCGCAACGTCACTGTCTGTCGCGGCCGCACGACGGCACTGCGCGAGGTTTCGCTCTCGATCGCGGCGGGGGAGCATGTCGCAATCCTTGGCCCCAACGGTTCCGGAAAATCAACGCTGATCAAGGCCATCGCCCGCGAGTGCTATCCCATGGCGCTACCGGGGATGGTTTTCAGCATCTTTGGCGAAGCCAATTGGGATGTCTTCCGCCTGCGCCGCCGGCTGGGCATCGTCACCTTCGACCTGGCGGAGGCCTGCCACCAGGAACTCACCGGACGCGAGGTGGTGCTCTCCGGCTTCTTCAGCGGCATCGGGCTCTGGCAGAACCACCACGTCACGCCTGTCATGGAGCAGCGCGCCGCCGCCGTGCTCGCGGTTCTCGAAGCCAATCATCTCGCCGAGCGCCTGATGACAGAGATGTCGTCCGGCGAGGCACGCCGCCTGCTCATCGCCCGCGCCCTGGTGCATCAACCCGCGGCTCTGCTGCTCGATGAGCCGACCACCAGCCTCGACCTGCGCGCAACGCACGAGCTGCGCGAGGTGCTCCGCCAGCTGGCGCGCCAAGGAACCGGCCTGATCCTGGTCACCCACCATCTGCATGAGATCGTTCCGGAGATCGAGCGCGTCATCCTGTTGCGCGCCGGCGAAGTCATCGGCGACGGCTCCAAGTCCGCCATGCTCAATCCTGAACGACTCGAAGCCCTTTTTGGTTTACCGGTGCAAGTCAGGCAGGAGAACGGCTACTACCAAGTCCAAACACAGGGATAGGGATAGCAGAAGTCCAGCGCCAACAAAGCGGCGATCAAAATCCAGCGCTTCGAGCATGGAGCGCAGAGTGACTGCCCGCCTCATCACTTTCCACTCTCCACTTTCCACTTTCCACTTTTCCCTCGCCGTCCCTTACACCGCCACAACCTGGTGATCCACGCAATCCAGCCGCAGCGTGTCGTGCAGCAACCGCAGCAGCTTGCCGTCGGTGCGCGCCACCCAGTCGGCGCTGTTCAGGGTGCGTTCCTGCAAGCCGCGCTGCGGGACGAGGGAGCCGAGAACATGCTGTGACTGGCGCTGCACTTCCTCGTGGCGCCGGGCGAGGCTCCGCCCCACCCGTCCCTCCAACTGTTCGATCTGGGCGCGCAATTTCTCGGCAGTGCTTGCCACCGGGTCGCTGAGGGTGGGGTCCAGTTGCTGGATCAATCGTCCCAAGTCATCGAACTCGCGCAGGATGGTGGTCTTCACCTGTGCCGCCCGCGTCTCGATCTCGGGAGGCACGGCGCGTCGGGCAATCAACGACTCGCTGGGCTCGTGCCACAGGTCGTCGAGTTGCAGGTCGTACTTGTCGAGGATGCGGCGGGCGCGGGCGTCCACCAGCGTGACGCTGAGGCGCGGGACGGTGACCGGGCGCTCGACCTCGAGCACCGGGTACAAACTCGCCGACTGCGCCAGGTAAGCCGTTTCCGCCGGCCCGGTGATCTGCGCCACGGTGGGCAGCAGGAAATCCTGCACCACCGGCCGCAACAGGGCGGAGGCCGAGAGGGTGTCGGGCGCGGCGGCCATCTGGCGGCGCAGATCGTCGCCGCTCATCACCCCGTCGTCCAACTGGTAGCCGCCGTCATGTCGCCGTAGGCTGGTGCGCGTTCCCTGGTGTTCAAGGAACAACAGCGTCGAGCCGGGCACATGGCGCACCTGCACGTGGTAGCCCGCCGCCTGCAATGCCGTCGCGCGCGCCTCGAGCGCCGTCTCCAGTGCCGCCTGCCGCTCCAGCACCCGATCATAAAGAGGGCGCGCCAGGGCCTGCAGGCCGGCATGCAGCGGATCGATCACCACCAGTCCCCAAGGGGCGAACCACTGCAGCAGCAGCTCGCCAAACGCCTGCGCAAAGCTCGTGCCTGGGCGGTAGCTGCGACGCAACGACTCGCTCGCCTCGGCTGGACGTCCCGCGATGCTTTGCCAGGCGTCGAGAGCGGCCGTGATCTCCGGCCCGAAGCACACCCGTCCGGCGGGCTGGCCCCCGGCCTGTCCTTGAACCTGCCCGGCGCCGGACACCTCGATGCGCAACGGCGTCGCGTTCGCATCCAGCACCCATGCGTGGTTGATCTCCGCCAGGTCGTGATCCTGGCTGGCGATCCAGAATACCGGGACGGCGTTGATGCCGCGTTGCCGCAACCGCTCGGCCAGCAGCACGGCGCTCATGCACTTGTGCAACGCCAGCAGCGGACCGCCGAACAACCCGGCCTGCTGCCCGCTGACCACCGCCACCGCCGCCGGCTGGCGCAGGCGGTCGAGGTTGGCCAGCGTCTCCGCCCCCGCTCCCAGTTCCTTGTTCTGTGCCTCCAGAATCGTGCACACCGCCGCGCGCCGCGCCTCCGGGTAGCCTTGCAATCGCGCACTGACATCCCAGGAATCGGGAGCATGCGGCGCGACGGGACCGAAAAACTCCGCCACCTTGCCGGGGTCGTACAGAAAGTCGGCGAAGAGCCGTGAGAGTCCCGGGATGCGGCGCTGATCGATACAGACGTCCATAGTGAATTGGGCGGACCCATGCGGCGGAAACAGGTCAGGCTCCTGCGTTAGATGTCACCGCCGGTCAGCCGTCGCAAAAACACGCGAAGGCCGAGGGACGAAGACCACGGGCCGATGGCGCCCAAGTGCGTTGCCCGTAGTTGGCCTGCGCCCCTCGGTCTTCGGCCTTCTCGCTTCATTCGTCAGCCGCGCACCGCTGCGAAAGCAGCATCAACACGCTCTTGTTGCGCGGGCGACAAGGGCAACATCGGCAACCGTGGCGGACCACCGTAGAATCCGTTGCGATCCAAGGCGTACTTGATGGCCGCGACACCCAGTTGGGCGCACGCCACCGCCGCATCCACCAGCGTGTTTTGATGACGCAGCGCCGCGGCGTGATCGTCCTTCTGGAAGTCCTCGTAAACGGCCCAGCAGGCCTTGGGGGCCGGAACCGCAAGGGCTAGAATGGCGCCCTGCACTCCGGCGCACAAGGCCGGATATAGCGTCGCGGCATTGCCCGGGAGCACGGTGAAACTCGCGGCACTCTCGGCGACCGCCACCCCACCCTCGTGGGTATGGTTGCTTTTCTTGGGATGGCTCGCATGGGATGTCGCGTGCGCCGTCGCGTGCATGAGGCGCGTCACTTTTTCCAGGCTGCCCGAACTCTCCTTGATGCCGCAGATGTTGGGGTGGGCCGCCAGTTCCGTGACTGCCTCCACCGCCAGATCGAGTCCGGTGAGCTGCGGGAAGTTGTAAATCAGAACCGGGATCGGCGAGGCGTCGGCCACCAGGCGATAGAAGTTGATCTCCGCCGCCGCCGTCATGCCTCCCTTGTAGTAGTGCGGCGTGCGCACCAAGGCGGCCTGGTAACCAAGATCGGCCGCCTGTTGCGTCATGGCCACCGTGGCGCGCAACGATTCTTCGCCGGTGCCGGCAATCAGCGTGCGCTTGCCCTTGGTGGCCTGACTGATGACGCGCAGGACCTCGACCTTCTCCTCCGTCGTGAGGTAGATCGCCTCGCCGGTCGAGCCCAGCGCCACGTAGCCCGGCAGGGGCGTGTGGTTGTACCGGTCGACGTTGTCCCGCAAACGATCAAGCAGCAGGTTGCCGTAGTCGTCAAACGGCGTCGTCAAGGGAGGGAAGATGCCGGTGAGGTTCACCTGGCAATTGTACGACGAGGGACGATGGCTGAAGCCCGATGGGCGAGCGCCGAAGGGCGAAGGCAATTTCTGTCTTGCTGGGTTCCGCCGTCGGCCCTCGGCCTTCGCGCTTCACCACGCGTCGGCTACACTGCCGCCATGCAACGTCGCACCTTCCTCGGCTCGGTCGCAGCCTTCCCTGCTCTGCTCACCGCCCAGGAGGGCCCGCCGCGTCCCGAACCGGTCGAGCAGCAGGTGGCCGGGGCGGGCCCAGCCATCCACCTCAACCATCTCGGCTTCCTGCCGCAGACCGGACGCAAGATTCTCGTCGTCCGCGATGCGGGCACGCCCGCGCCGCGCGAGTTCACGGTACGCGATGTGGGCTTCACGCCCTTCCACCTCACCGCGCCGCTCCGCGCCCAGGCCTCGGACTTCGGCCCGGTGTGGCTCGGCGACTTCAGCGACCTGGCCCGTCCCGGCATGTACCAGGTCACGGTGGGCAGGGAGCGTTCGGTTCCCTTTTTCATTGGCGAGGAGGTCTGGCGCAAGACGCTGCCCAAGGCCGTCGGCTACTACCGCTTTCAGCGCTGCGGCGTTGCGGTGCCGCTCGTCCATCCCGCCTGCCACCTCGATGACGCCGTGCGCCGCGACACCGGCGAGCACGTGGACGAGGTCGGTGGCTGGCATGACGCCGGCGACCTGCGCAAGTGGATGGACGTCACCATGCTCAACGCCATCGTCCTGCTGCGCCTGATCGACGACCGCCCCACGCCCCGCCCCGGCGAACCCACCCACGCCGCGATCCTCGATGAGGTCCGCTATGGCAACCGTTATTTCCTGAAAATGCAGGACAGCGACGGCCGCGTCTGGCACGACACCGCCGGGGGCGTCAACGGCGACAACAGCGACAACCGCTGGACCGACGACATCATCGGCACCGCCGACGACCGCCACATCAACGTCAGCAAGCCGGAACGCGCCTGCGCCGAGTTCGCCCTGCTGCAGGCGCTGGTCGCGCGTCACTACCGCGACTCCGACCCCGCCTACGCCGCGAACTCGCTGGCCGCCGCCCGGCGCGCCTGGAACGCCTCCCACCACGGCGGCGGCACGACGGATCTTGCCTGGTGGGCGCAGGCCGCCGGCGAGCTGTTTCGCGTCACCGGGGAGGTACCGTTCCGCCAGGAAGCGCTGCGCCTCGGCGACCTCGTCGTCGCCCGCCAAGCCGCTGCGTTTCTCTATGGACAGCAGGAACTGCGCGGCTTCTGGCTGACCGCCGGTGCGGACGATCCCCACGCCCAACCGCTGGTGGACATCGTCAACTCCGCGCAGCCCGCCCTGGCGCTGCTGCGCCTCGCGGCGCTCTTTCCCGACGCCGCGTCCCGCCCGCGCTGGCAGGCCGCCGTTGCGCTCTACCTCGACGCCTACGTCCGCCCGCAGTGCGCGCGCAACGCCTACGCCATCCTGCCGTCCGGCATGTACCGCGGCGCGCCATCGCCGGAACACTACCGGCCGCTGGCCGGCGAACTTACTTACCGCTACTTCCTGCCCACCCGCAAGCAGTTCTGGTGGCAGGGCGGCAACTGCCACCTCGCCGCCCATGCCGAGCTGTTGGGGCGGGCCGCCGCCGTGTCGACTGCAGCAGGAGACGCGCCGCGCGCCGCAGCCTACACCGATCTCGCCTACCGCCAACTGGAATGGATCGTGGGCGCCAATCCATTCGCCGCCTGCATGATGACCGGGGAGGGCATGCGCAACCCTTACCCGCACTCGCGATTCGTCGGTCTGATTCCGGGCGGCATCATGAACGGTATCGCCGGCAACCCCGACGACCAGCCCATCTTGGACCAAGAGTACGGCATGGACTGGCGCACCTGCGAGTACTGGAGCCCGCACGTGGCGTATTACATCGCCGCCCTCGGAATTCTCGACGCGTGAAAAGGCCGAGGGGCGAAGGCGGAGGGCGGAAGAATCAGAACTTTCTTCAGGATGGAGTCCCGAAGCTTCTCCCTTTCCAAGATCATTGGCCCGAATTATTCGGACAACAATAAGTGTTTGAACTTGCCATTGACCCAGTAATAAGCTGCCAAGGCAGCGCCAATATCCTCATACATCATGACCGGCCAGGCGGTCTTTACTTTTCGGTCACTTTCAACCTCCTCATACACTCCCGCTGGCGCTTCCCATACGACGCCAACGTGCCCGTCCTCCTCTGAGTCCGGGGCCACAATGATTGGCGAGTAGCGGTGAGGTGTCTTCGTCAGGAGCACGAGCATTTCGCGATGCCTGTCTACGCCTAAAGTCTTAATTAGAGTCACGGCATACCCTTCGAGACGTGGCCCGAACTTTCCCCAAACTACGCCTGGGCAGCGACCAGGACGCACGGTTTGCCACGCCTCGCGCTCGTAGGAGTCCAGATCAGCCAAGGTGACGACCTTCCAACCTGGAAAGCGGCTTTTCAAAACAGCTTCAGCCGAAGCGTTGAGCCCCGTCCCACCTCGGCACGTAGCTTCGGCGATCGGAGCATGCAGCGCAGGCAGCAAAAGGAAGAGCCAGACTGCCCATGCCTTAAACACCAGCGATGGGTTTACCGCTGCCATGCTCCCTCCTTGCGATTGCCAATGCCTTACGCCTTGGGGTTGTTCCGAGCCTTGATGTGGGCATTGGCGTTCCGTGACCGCATTGTAAACCTGCGGTGGCGCCCGCTAGGCATGATGAAGAGATGCGGGAAGGGCGGGCATCGTGTCCGCCGAATCATTAAGCTGGCGCTGTTAGACGAGCATGGCGAAGTAGGTGCGCATGAGTTCGCCGCGCTCCGGCATCGGAGCGAACAGCGGCCGGAGAGACGCAAGGCCTCGACCTGGCGGAAGATCCAAGGATCGGCGGCGGCGCGGCCAATCAGCTAGCGCGGCCAGAGCAGAGCGAAGGCCAAGGCGGCGGCGGCGGAGTAGAGGAGGCCGTCGAAGACTTCCTTGAGGGTGACCGACCAAGGCTGGCCCTTCCAGATTCCATTGGAGGCCGGGGCGAGCCCGAAGGGCAGGAACGCGGCCAGCAGGGCCACGTGGACGACGTGGTGGTGGGCGGCGCCCGGCCAGATGGAGCGCTGCAGGAGGAGGCCGACGCCGGCGCAGACAGCGATGCAGTAGAGGAACCACTGGCCGAGATACTTGCCCATGCTGGGCGGGCCGCTGGGCCATACCGCGAGGGTGGCGACCGGACCGAGCTTCATCTTGGCGATGTGGGCCTCGCTGCGCATTTCCTTGTGGGAACAATAAGGGAAGCGGTACAGGCCGGGCGAGACGCCGGCGGCGCGGAAGGCGGCCGCGATGGCTTCCTCGGAGGGCAGCTTCTGATAGTCGCTGTGGTGGTAGGGCAGCACCATGTGGACGATGGCACTGACAACGAAGACGGCGGAGGCGGCGGCGAGGACGGCCAGACACAGGGTGGAGGTCGCGACCATGACAGACTCCTTGGGGGATACGGCGGAAGGATACCCCTCCGGGAGGTGGTGGGCAATTGGCGACGGAGTCACTGGCGACTGAGCCACTGGCGACGGCGCGGCTGCGGCAGTGGCGGGCGGCCGCCGTTGGCGCTGGCGATGGCGCCGGGCGGCGGCCTGAAGGCGCAAGGGCCGGCGCAACGCGGCGGATCGGCGAGCTCCGGCGCGGCGGCGTTCAGGCCGCCAACCCATTCACCCCCTGCCTGATGAGCGGCGAGGAGATGCGCAACCCCTTCCCGCACTCCCGCTTCGTGGGCCTGATTCCGGGCGGCATCATGAACGGTATCGCCGGCAACCCGGACGGCCAGCCCATCCTGGACCAGGAGTACGGCATGGACTGGCGCACCTGCGAGTATTGCCGTCCGCACGGGGCGTATGACTTCGCCGCCCTCGGCGGTTTGGATGCATGAGAAGGCCGAGGGGCGAAGGCGGATGGCCGAAGGCCGACGGTGGACGGCGGTTAGTGATTAGCGACTCCCGGCTCCTGCGGTGTCTGGTAGCGAAGCGTCACAGAGACCGCGTCAACTAAGGCCAGCGCCTGTCCTTTCCACTCGAAGACACGGACGCGCGTCAGGTTGCCGAACTGATCAAGCGTTGTCTCGCGCTCGCTGACAGGATGCGTCACCCCTTCCTGCCATTCCACCGCCTTTTCGACATTGCCTTCGGTCGTCGTGCGGGTGAGGGTCCTGCGGACATGACCGCGATCATCAGACACCTGCGCTTTCACGATCTGCGCCGCGCCCTCCCGTTCGTAGGAGTACGCGCTTGAGGTGTCCAAGACATACCTTCCCGCGAGATCGGTCCGATGGTTGACCATGTGAACCGTGCGGCCTGCGGCGTCCCGCTCGATCTCCACGCGCGAAACCGGCCGCGATTCACCATCGAACAACTCCTGGACTTCCAAGTGGGTACTTGGATACGAGACCTTTAGGCGTCCTTGCACCTTGCCGAAAAAGATCAACTGCGTCTCGACCATTCGACCACGTTCATACATGAACCTGCGCAGTTGCCCCGGTTCATCGCCTGGCCTCGCCTCTGTACTCTCGATGACGTTGCCGCCGGCATCGAGAACGTACCGGAACTCGGTGACCTCCGTAGGGCCATTCGCGCGCGCCGCTTCCCGCCTCACGATCTGGTGCTGAGCATTGAAATCCAGCCGCAACTGCAAGCCGTTCGCGCCTGACCAGCGCGCCTCGGCATGCTGAATCGGTCCCTTCCACGCAAAATCGAGGAGCACCGACTCCGGGATGGCGTTCTTCCCCGACAAGCTCCGTGGCTCGCTCTCGCTTGGTACTACAGCGTCCATCGAGGTTGTTCCCTGCTGTGACGACGTCTGCGGAGAAGTCAGTTCCACGATCATCAGGCAACAGGCAAGGCAAATCGCGACTCTCCCGTACCGGCGCGGCGATATGACGGTCCTGCGAACCAGTAACGCGTTGTCCCGCGATGTTCTTCCGAGCCTCGATGCAGGCATGGGCGTTCCTTGCCGGCATTGTAAGCTCGCTGGAACATGCCGT
The DNA here is from genome assembly GCA_937898755.1 of uncultured Acidobacteriota bacterium. GTDB lineage: Bacteria > Acidobacteriota > Terriglobia > Terriglobales > SCQP01 > CALEJU01. The sequence goes on from CALEJU010000087.1 coordinate 19,308, forward strand.
CGGAAAATTTGAGCGGCTGCCGAACCCCAGCGCCCGCGATACCGAGCATGATGCCCGACTGTCGCCATTGGCGATCAGCCAGTAACTATTTTTTCACAGTCCTGCGCTCTAATCGGATGTCGTGCAAACGACGTTCCTGGGTGCGGCGGGTGCGTTCCACCATGGTCCCTCTGAGCGCGTTGTGCGCTCCCGCCCCCGCTGCGCGGATCACAGGCCGCGAAGCGAGAATCGCGGTGGGCTGTCGCGAGCGAAATGCAGCTTCACCGCCGATCCGTAGCAATGTTTCCCTGAACAACGAGACTGTGGTTGATCCGTTTACGCCCGGAGCGCCCCGGTCCACTCCCGATTCAAAAAAAACGCAGGATAAGCTCGCAGGCAGACCGAAGGGCGAAGACTTAAGGCACTAGAAGCCATCTCATAAATGCCGCAGAAGGATCTTGAGGCAGCCGAGTTGAA
>CALEJU010000088.1 GCA_937898755.1 uncultured Acidobacteriota bacterium
TGCCTGTCTCGTGGGCTCGGAGATGTGTATAAGAGACAGCTCCTCCCCCCTCCCTGTCTTCCGTCCCCCCTCCTCCCTGTTTTTTGTTTTCCGCGTTGTCAGCCGGTGTTCCGCATACCGGCCGCGACGCCCTGCATGGTGAGCAGCAGCGCCCGCTCCCCCTCCGGGCTGAGCTTTTCATCGCGGCGTTCCGCCAGCAGGCGCACCTGCAGGTAGCTGAGCGGGTCCACGTAGGGGTTGCGCAACCGGATCGACCGGCTGAGGACGGGCGCCTTCTGCAGCAGCGTCTTCTCGCCGGTAATGGCGAGCACGGCGGCAACCGTGCGCTCGAATTCCTGCTTCAAGCGCACGTAGACGCGCTGCGCGCGCCGGCGGTCGGAGACCAGCGATCCATAAATGTGGGTAATGCGGAGGTCGGCTTTGGCGAGCGCCATGGCGACGTTGTCAATCAGGTCGCGGAAGAAGTCCCACTCGAGGTACATGGCGCGCAGTTCGCGCCGCGTCGTGGCACGGGCGAGCGCCGGAGCTAGCGCGCTGCCGGTACCGTACCAGGCGGGCAGCAGGGCGCGCGTCTGCGTCCAAGCAAAGACCCAGGGAATGGCGCGCAGGCCCTCGAAGGTGGGGTGGGCGGCGCGGAAGCTGGGCCGTGAGCCGATGTTTAACCCGGTCAGCTCGCGCACCGGCGTTCCCTCCCAGAAATATTCCAGCAGGTCGGGCGAGCCGTGGATCAGGTCGCGGTAGGCGGCGTACGCGCTATCCGAGAGCGCGCGCATCAGCGTCGTGCGGGCCGCCTCGGGCGCACTCGCCGTGTCGGACGCCGGGGCGGAGGCCAGCAGCGTGCCGGAGAGCGCCAGCTCGAGGTTGCGCTGTGCGATATCCGGGTCGGCGTACTTGCTGTTGATCACCTCGCCCTGTTCGGTGATCCGCAGCCGGCCGTTCACGGTACCGGGAGGCAGGGCGAGGATGGCCTCGTAGGCGCGTCCACCACCCCGCGCCACCGTGCCGCCGCGGCCGTGGAAGAACTCCAACTGCACGCCGTGGCGCGCCGCCACCTCCACCATGCGCTGCTGCCCCTGGTACAGCAGCCAGTGCGAGGCCAGGTAGCCGCCATCCTTGTTGCTGTCGGAGTAGCCGATCATCACCTGCTGCACGTCGCCCAGCCCGGCCAGGTAGCCGCGGTAAAGCGGGTCGCGGAACAGCTCGTCGAGCACCGCTGGGGCCGCCTCGAGGTCGGCGATGGTTTCAAACAGCGGCACGGGATGGATGGCGGAGTGCAGCCTGCCGCCGCGCACGCCGGCCAGTCCAGCTCGCGACGCCAGGAACAGCACCTCCCAGACATCGCTCGCGTCGCGCGTCATGCTGATGATGTAGTTGCGGATGGCGTCCGGTCCGGCCTGCTGCTGCGCGGTGTGGATGGCGTGAAACATGCCCAGCACGCGCTCCGCGGCGTCGTGCTCGAGGGGGGCGGCCGTCGCCTCCATCAGCGCCTGCCGCAGACGCACCACGCGTGCCGCCGGCAGGAGCTTGCGATAGGGCTCCCCGAGCAGCGCGATCAGAGCCTCTTCATGCGCCTCGGAGTTGTTGCGCACGTCGAGCGTGGCGAGGTGGAAGCCGAAGCAGCGGACGGCGGTGATCAGGGCCTCGACGCGACGCGCGCTGCGCCGGCCACGCTGCGAACCCGGCGGTGCGTCGACGCCGGCCAGCGCGTCACAGAGAAGCTGCAGGTCGGCCGCGAACTCGGCCGCCGTGGCATAGGCGCCTTCCGCCTCGTCCTCCAGGCGCATGCGCAAGTAACTGAGGAACTCGCGCGCCGGTTCCGCCAGCAGGCGGTTCGGCGGCGGACCCAGCCGCCGCCGGTAGGCGGTGAGCGCCGCCTGGAAGGCGCGCCGCGCCGGGCTGTCCTGTTGCACGAAGATGTCGCGCCCGTGCCCCAGCTCGAAGATCAGGCTCTTCAACTGCCGCAGGTAGAACTCGCGCACGATGGCGCGATGCAGCCTCACCGTGTTGCGAATGGTGGTGGCGTCCACGTGCGGGTTGCCATCGGCGTCCCCACCCACCCAGGAGGCGAAGGTCACGAGAGGTGGCAGGGGACGCGCCCCGGCGGCGGCGGGCAGCACGCGCTCCAACTCCTCGCGCAGCCGCGAGATGACCTGGAAGAAGACATCCTCGAAGTAGTAGAGCGTACTGCGCACCTCATCCAGAACGGAGAGACGCTCGGAGCGCACCTGGTTGGTGAACCACAAGGCCTCGATCTGCTCCAGCAGGTCGTCGATGAGCTGCCGCTTCTCGGGGGGCGTGGGGTCGCCGTCCTCCCAGAGCCGCAGGAGACGCGCAATCTCGTCGAGGCGGTGCATCACCGTGCGCCGCAGCGCCTGCGTGGGATGCGCGGTCAGCACGAGGTCGAGCGAGACTCGCTCCAGCAGTGCGCAGATCGCCTCAGTCGTCAGACCGCGACGCCGCAGGATCGCCACGGTGTCGGCCAGCGAGCCGCCCTGCGGCTTGCCCTCCCGGTCGTAGGCTCGTTTGCGGCGCGTCCGATGACGCTGCTCCGCGACGTTGACCAGTTGGAAGTAGATGGTGAAGGCACGCGCGATGCGGATGCAGTCCTTCGGCGCCAGCCCGCGCAACAGGATTTGCAGCCGCTTCTCCCGCTCCGCTGCTTCGTCCGGATCGGCAGTGGCCCGGATGGCCTTGCACAGCGCGCGGATCTCTTCCTCGAGGGCCAGCGTCGCGCTCCCCTCCTGCTCTTCAATCACCCGGCCCAGCAGCCGCCCCACGAGGTTCACCTCGTTCTTGAGCGGCAGGTCTACGGAGCGGAAGCGGACATCGGCCATGCGTTTACCAGAGTAAACGGGAAAGCATGCAGTCAGGAGGAAGATCAGGCGATGGTCAGGGGCGCGGCGCCGGCGGCAGGGATCACCGGTTTGGTCCCCCCACCCCCGACGTTCCTCAGACGCGCTTCTCGACCACCGTCTCCGTGGTCGGGTCGAAGTACAGCGTCTGGCCGCGCTGATAGGAGTCGACCGACATGCCGATGGTCACCATCGCCTTGTAGGCAGTGTCGGCATCGAGCACCGGTTTCTCGCGGCTCTTCACGCAGGAGAGGAAGTTATCCATGTGGTCCTGCCGCGGCTCGGTCTCGAGCGCCATCTCCACCGTGCCGTATTTCTTGAAGAAGGCATCGCGCCAGGCGGGCTGCGGGGTGACGGTGATGTGGTCCACATGACCCTCGAACTGTCCGTCGGGGACGATCATGATGGTGCCCTCATGCCCACGGACCAGCCCGGGAATATGGGTGTTGTTCGCCAGACAGGAACTCATCACCAGGCTGTGGCCGGCCGGGTAATCGGCCGTCAGCATGAAGGTGTCGGGCACCTCGCGCTCGTCCTTAAACACCCAGATGCCGCCCGTGCCGCTCACCCGCGAGGGGAACTGCGGCGTGCCCCAGCAGATCTGCAACGGCGCCATGACGTGATAGAAGAGGTCGGTGGCGATGCCGCCGGAGTAGTCCCAGTACTTGCGGAAGCGGAAGAACCGATCGGCATTGTAAGGCCGGTCGGTCGCCGCGCCGAGCCACGTCTTCCAGTCAATATAGTTGTCGCCCTTGGCCTCCGGCCCGGCGGCGGGATTGATGGGGTAGTTCCACTCGCCGGTGGTCGAGTTACGGTGATAGGAGCCCTGGCTCTCAATGAGCTTGCCGATCATGCCGTCCTGAATCGCCTTGCGGGCCTTCCACCACTGGTCGCTGGAGGTGGTCTGCGACCCACACTGAAACACCCGCCCTGACTTCGCCACCGCGCGTGCCACTTCCTTGGCCTGCTCGACGGTGTGCGTCATCGGCTTCTCGCAGTACACATCCTTGCCGGCGGCAATGGCGGCCAGCGAGATGGGGGCGTGCCAGTGGTCGGGCGTGGCGATCAGCACCGCGTCCACATCCGGGCGCGCCAGCACTTCGCGGAAGTCGAGGTAGCCCTTGCAGTTGCCCCGTTCCATGGCCTGACGCAGCCGCAGCTGGTAGAGGTCGCAGACGGCCACCAGTTGCGCGCTCGGCTTCGACATCACCCATTGCTGCAGCGCATGGCCGCGGCCGCCGACGCCGATCAGTGCGACGTTGATCTTGTCGTTGGCGCCCAGCACACGCCCCCATGCGGGGCGCGTCAGCGTGGCCGCGGCGGTAACCGCCGCCCCGGCTTGGGCGGTGGTCTGCAGGAAAGCGCGGCGATTGAGGGGCGTGGAAGCGGGAAGGGTGTCACTCATGAGAAAGCTGGCCTGCCTTGGTGAGATCGCGGCCGGAGACGTAAACGCTTACCGACCTGCCGCGGATTATACATAAAACAAAACAGGGAGGAGGGGAGGAAGGGAATAAGGGAGGAAGAAAAACGGGGAGGGGGGAGGCGAAACGCCAACGCAGCGTGGAGGGAAGACAGGGATGCGTGCTTGCGTTCCCCTCCCTTACTCCCCTCCCTCCCTGTTTACTGTCTTCCTCCCCTTCCCTCCTCCCTGTTTCTTTTAGTACAGAATGCGCAGCGCGAACTGCACGACGCGCGGCTGGTTGTCCTGACCGAATACCTTGCCGAAGCTCGAGGGACTGGCGAGCGAGGTGGACGGGTTGCTGAACACCACCATGTTGAGCGTGTTGAAGGCTTCGGCGCGGAACTCGCTGCGGATGCGGTCGCTGATCTGGAAGTACTTGTGGACCGACAGATCGAGCGTCTTGTAGGTGTCGCCGCGCAGGCGGCTGAGGGTACGCGAGGAATTGCCGAAGGTGTAGGGGTCGGGGTTGGCGAAGGCGTTGATGTTGAACCACGGCTGGCCACTACGCGCGTTGGCCTGCGCGACGTGGAGGCCGAGACTGGGGTCCTGCCCCGCCACCAGGTTGGCGCGTTCCGCCGCGTTGCCGATGCCGACATTGCTGTTGCGAGCGCCGATGGTGAACGGACGCCCGGCCTGCCAGATCCAGGACCCGGCCAGCTGCCAGCCACCCAGCGCGGTATCAGCCCAGCCCGGCAGGGCGTTGAGGAAATGACGTTTGCGGCCCACCGGCAGGTCCCAGACCGAGCTGAGCAACATGGCGCTAGGCACGTCCTGGTCGGACAGCGACTTTTCCGCCTGCAGGTTGTAAACGTTCTGGATGTTGGTGGCGTCGAAGAACGCCGAACCGTTGCCCACGCCGCCCAGATCCATCGTCTTCGACCAGTTGTAGGAACCCTGGAACGAGAGGCCGTTGGAGTAGCGCTTGGTGGCCTTGATCTGCAGCGAGTTGTACCAACTGGCGCCCTTGTTGGGACGGAAGTAATTCAGGCCGTCATACTCCGGATAGGGACGCAAGAGACGGAACTGCGCCACCGTTTTACCCGAGAGGTTCGAGTTCGGATCGGTGATCACGCCGTAGAACGGGTTGGCAACCTGTTTGACCAGCGCCGCCCCTTGGCTGAGGTACTGGGGATTGAGCTGGTCAATCTGCATGCCGTTCAACGGCAGGTTATAGCCGCGGCTGCCAACGTAGGCCGCTTCCAGCACCACGTTGTTGCCCACGGCGCGTTGCACCGCCAGATCCCACATCTCGTTGAAAGCCGGCTTAATGGTGCGCACGATGGCATTGAGCGGCTGGCCGATTCCCGTCAGCGCTCCGGCGGAGCGTCCCGGAGGGCCCTGTAGACCGTTGGGGAAGGGGTTGCTCAAGAAGGTTTGGGGAATCAGCGGATTGGGTTGCGGAATGCCGATGCTGATGTTGACGCCTTGCGCGCCCACCGCCTCGAGCGACATGGGCAGGAAGAAGATGCCGAGGCCGCCGCGCACCGTCATGTTGTTGGAAGGCGCATAGGCGAAGCCGACGCGGGGAGCAAAGTCTTTCTTCGGCGCCGCCCACTCGCTGCGCGGATTGCCCTGACCGGTGAACTGCAACAGTCCCGGCACGCTCAGGCTGGGCACCTGCGCCTGCAGCGGCGACGGGGCGTTGAGGTCGAAATAAGTGAGCCGGTCATGCGCCTCGGCCGTGCCGGTCTCCATCTCCCAGCGCAGGCCGGTGTTGACGGTCAACTTCGGCGTGACGCGCCAGTTGTCCTCCGTGTAGCCGGCAAGGTAGTGGTGAAAAATGGTGAGCGGCGTCTGGTACTCGATGGAGCCATTGGTCGCGCCGAGAAGGAAGGTGGCGAAGCCCAGGCCGGAGAAGCTGGAGGATTTCAGGGGATCGGCCTGGGTATAGCCCGCGCCGAACCCGTAGTCGCCGGTGGGCGAGAAGATCTGGAACGGGTAGAAGCGATACTGCCGGAACTCCGCGCCGAAGTGCAGCGTGTGGTTGCCCACCACCTTGAGCATGCCCTCGCTCACGCTCTCGGTATCGCGGGGCTGGTTGTTGTAGCCGCGGCCGCCCAGCCCGATCACGCTGACGTTGCCGCCGATGTCGACGCTCGGGAACATCAGGATGGTGGCGCGATCGCGGATGTAGGAAGGCAGGCCGAGGCGCGTCGGGTCGAAGCCGGTGGCAATCGGCACCTGGTTGGCGCGGGCCCGCGCGTAACCGAGGCGGAAATCGTTGATCAAGCTGGGGGTGAGGCTGTAGGTGTCACCCACGACGAAGTTGTAGAAGCTGTCAAAAATGGTGCGCGCGTCCGATGCCCCGGTGCGCAAATAATCGGGGGACTGATTAAAACGGCGCTCCTGGGTGTAGCGGCCGAACACGCTATGCGAGGGGCTGAACGTGTGGTCGAGGCGCAAGTCCCAAAGGTTCTTGTGCAGCAACTGGCTGCCGGCGAAGGCGTAATTGTTGGCCCCCGAAATATCTCCCGGCAGGTTGGGTTTCGGCCAGTACTTCAAGAGGGCCAGTGCCACCGGATCGATGCGGTTCTGCGGGATGACGTTGTTGGCGAAGGCGGTACGGCCGTACTGCGCGCAGTTGCCGTTGCTTCCCGGCTTCACGCAGGTGGTGGTCAGCGGGTCATAGACCTGGATGAGCTGGTTGCCGCCGGTGGCCTTGTTGAAGGCAAAGACGTTGGAAAAATCGCCGTTGCGCTCCGCGTCGGTGGGCACCGTGGTCAGGAAGTCGGCCGGGTTGTGCTCCCGCCGCCCCTCGTAATCGAAGAAAAAGAATGTCTTGTCGTGCCCGTTGTAGACGCCGGGAATCCGCACCGGGCCGCTGACGCTTGCGCCGAAGTGGTGGCGGTTGCTGGGCGTCCTGCGCTGGTGGTTGCGGTTGGCGCTCCAACTATTGGCGTTCAGGGCGCTGTTCTGCAGGTACTCGTAGAGCTCGCCGTGGAACTTGTTGCCGCCGCTCTTGGTGGTGATGTTGACCACGCCGCCCGAGGTGCGGCCGTACTGCGCCGAGACGTCGCCGCTGACCACCGAGAACTCGTTGACCGAGCCCTGCGGCGGGATGACCGCCACGCCGTTGAAGTCGCCGATGGTGTCGGGAATGCCGTCCAGCAGCACCTCATTCGAGCTGGTGCGTCCGCCATTGATCGAAAAGCCGCTGTCGAAGAAGTTGCGGTTGCCGACCGCCCCGATGGCGAAGCCCTTGGTCACCGGGACGATGCCGGGCACCAGCCGCACCAGCGCCATGACGTTGCGATCCTGTAGCGGCAGCTCGTCGACCTGCACCGCCTCGATGGTCTGGCTGACGTCCGATTTCGATGTCTCCAGCAGTTGCAGGGAGGAGGCGCTGACCGTGGCCTCGGTCTGCGCACTACCCAGTTGCAGCGAGAAGTTCACCGTCACGGCGCTGCCCACCTGCAACTGCACGCCGCTGGTGCGGGCGGTCTCGAAGCCGGGCGCCGTCGCGGTGACGTCGTAGACGCCGGTATTGAGCAGCGGCAGCGTGTAGCTGCCGCTGGCGTTGCTGGTGGTGCTCTGCTGCGTGTTGGTGGCGCGCTCGGTGGCGACCACCTGGGCGTGCGGCACCACGGCACCGCTGGGGTCGGTCACGACCCCGCTGAGCGAGGCCTTCTCGGTCTGGGCGAGGGCCAGCAGCCCCAGCAGGGAAACCAACAGCAGCAGGCGGCCACAACGTCCGGCGAGGCTTGTCATTTCACCATCTCCTGAACACATACGGCGGGGGATTCGAGCCAAGTATATACAACTATACGGCGGAGGCAAGTGTCTCTTTTGTGCGTGGGGTCACGACCGGTCACTGGAGACCCTCCATCCCGCCCGGCGACGGAAGGGCGGCATAGAGCCACATCGCCCACGCCCCGCGACGCACCACGCCCCGGCGCGTGCCGGTGGGCAGCGGCGCCAGGTCGCGCCAGGTGAGGGGAGCCGCCTGCGTGGCGAGACGCGCCGCGACGGCGGCGCGACGGGCGGCGTTTCCCGGCCCGGCCAGCGCCAGCGCCTGCGCCGCCTCGGCGCCGGTCACCGCCCCGAGGGGGTCGAAATGCAGCGTGTCGGGCGCGAGCGGCAGCCAGGCATGCAGCCCGGCATACTGTGCGGCGGCAAAATCGGTATCGCGCGGCGTCACGTCGTCGTACCAGAAGAGCGGCGCCCCCAGCGCCAACAGGCGGCGCTGCACCTCGTCCAGGCGCGCCGGGTTCGCCTCCACCGCATTCAGCGGCAGATGATGGCGCAGGGCGACCACGGCTGCCGTGCCCGCCGCCTCGCCGATCGCCCACTCCCCGGGATGCAGGCGGAAGGCGCCGTTGGTGATGTGCGTGGTGCCGATGTTCTTGGCCGCTGCCAGGAGGTTGGGGACCTCGCGCGGGATCAAGGCCCCGAGCGGGACCTGAAAGGGCCGGGTCCCGGCGCGCACCGTCTCGTGCGCGCAGCCGTGCAGATCCATGGCGTAGAGCGCCACGCCCACGCTGTCGGGAAACCGCCGGCCCCGCACCCCGTGCTGGAACTGATCCGAAATATCCTGCTCCACCACCGTGCGCAGCGCGTGAATACGGCGCGCCTCGCGGATATAAGGGAACTGCGCCAGCCCATCCGGCGTGGCGAGTTGCTGCGGCACGAGCTGCAGTTCGGGGTAGCCGCTGCCGGTCCCGCTGTCGCGCGGCGCATCATGTTGCAGCCAGTAGGCAAAGCCGAGCGCCACGTGCTTGGCATGCTGCAGGGCGAGCGCCTGCGCGTGCGCATCGGGCGCGAGGAGGTTCTGGTCGCAGACGTCGTTGCCCGGCCAGTTGATCATGCTCAGGTCCGCCGGGAAGACGCCGCGCGGATACTGGGCGGCCTGCACCAGGCGCCGGTACTTCCAGAAGGATCCCGGCGTGCCCGGCCGGTCGGCAAACATGCCGTAGGTGAGGAATTTGCCGCGCCCGTAGTCCACCACCAGCGTGTAGTGCGAACGCAGCGCGTCGTAATCGGCGGGTCGCGGGATGCTCGTTCCCGGCGGGGGGTCGGGTTGGGCGCTCCGTTCGAGAATAAACGGGTAGGTGAAGCTCTGCGTCGCCTGCGGATTAGCTTGTGCGGGTGCGTCCGGCTCGCCGGTCTGGGCGCGCGACTCGGCCCCGGTGGTGAACTTCACGTTGGCGAGCGGCAGCAGGTCGCCGAGTTCGGTGGCGTCAATGAACTCCTCGCCGTCGAGCGCCAGCCACACATGCGTTTCGAAGTTGTAGGTGAGGACGCTGCGCAGGCGCCCGTCCGTCGCCCGGCGCTCGACCCGCACCGGCGCGGTGCGCAGGAAGAGCTGCAAGCGGTGGTCATCGCGATAGGGCGCCAGCATGTGATCGAGCACGTCGAGGGCGACGCGGGGCTCGAAGCAGACACGGCTCACCCAGCAGGCGCCGGGGTTGAAGTTCTCCGGCATCGCTCCGCCGGGCTGCTTCGCCCAGTAGGCGGCGCGGATGCCGTTGCGCAGCGCGAGGTAAGAAGCCGAGGAGCCGCTGGTGGGCGAGAAGCGGTTCTCGTCGAGGGCGGAGACGCCCTGCGCGGTCATCTGGCCGCCCAGCCAGTGCGAAGGTTCGGTCAGGCAGACGCTGACGTGTTGGCGCAGCGCGGCCAGGGCCGCGGCGCTGCCTCCCATCCCGCCGCCCACGATGACGACATCGCAGCGCCGGTGGGGCGGATGGGCGGGGGGCGTCAGCGTCAGCACCGCGCCCGCCACTGAACCTTCGGCGGGCACCGCCAAGGGATCGAGAAGTTGCAACGTTGTTGTCGCCTGACCGCAGACGACGCCGGCCAGACCAAGCATCAGGATCGCTGACTTTAAGAACGCCACGGTTCCCTCACCCACTGTTCAATAGTTCGCGCCATGATTGATTCCTCGGAGTGCTCCGCGCAGAGCAGCATGCTGAGATTGCGATCCGCATCCACGCTGATGAGCAGATCCCCCTCCCGGCGCAGCGGGCGGAACGCCTCGCCGCGGCGCCAGCGCCCGTCGACGACCTCGCCCACCCAGACCATGGGGTCGTGCCAACGCGCGGCGTCGGGAATGCGGACCGTCCCCTCGCCCATGGGCAGCAGCACCCAGCGCCGGCTGTGGCGCAGCGGGCGCTGGTCGGCGGGCAGCGCGATGCAGTGCAGGTCGGTGTCGAGCAACAGGGTGGAACCTTGGTGGACGGGGCCCGCGGTCTCGAGCGCCGTGATCTCATCCTCGGCATCGGTGGCCACCACCCCGGTGCGCTGCGCTGCCAGCAGAACCTCGACGGCTCCCCGCTGGCTGGGCAGGCGGAGCGGGCGCGGCTCCGCGTGGTGGTTGACCAGCACGCGCACCGTCTCCCCATTGCGGGTCGGCACGCGCATGACATGCAGTCCGGCATCGGCGGGCTCGGCCGCTTCGCCGCTGATGCCCATGCGGCCGAGCACGGCCGCGTAGACGGCGTGGCCCACCGGGCTGGCCAGCGCGGCGGCGTGCAGCTCGATGGGATCGGTCGAGAACAGGACGCGGCCGGCGCCGAGGCGGTGCTCGACCCACACCGGGTCGCCCTCGGCCGTCGTCCCCAGCACCGTCGCTCCCGCCGCTCGAACGCGGATGCCGGGAGCGCCTTCATAGGCGGGCCACGCCACACCGGGCGCGGGCTGAATTGCGGCCGGGGAGTGTTCGAAGGCGATGTTGGGATAGCGTTCGGCCACGAACTCAACGCCGCACAGCGTTTGCAGGCGCGCCGTGGCGGTGCGCTGCCGCAGGGGATCGTAGCTGATGTCGCCGGAGAGATACAGCGTGCCGCCCGCCCGCACAAAGGCCTCGAGGCGCGCGACCACTGCGTCCGAGGGGCAGTACGGCAGCGGATAGAACACCGCGCGCGTCGTCGCCGGCAGGTCGGCGAGGAACTCGTCCTCCAAGGTGGCGAAGTGCACGCGCGCGTCGAGCAGCAGGCGGATGCCGTTCAGCAGCCCCTCGCGCACTTTCGCACCCTGGCCGCCCATGCGATTGTTGCCGGGCAGCACCACGACCACGTCGGCCGGCACATAGCGCGGCTGGAAGCGGCGGAACAGCACCCCGTTGTTGCGGTAGTAGAAACGGACATCGCGCGGCGTGAGATCGCACGGGTAGTTGATGCCCCAGGCGAAGGGCAGATCGGCCGGGTTCTTCCAGCACCAGTTCTGGATCTTGGACGCCCCCAGCCCGAACCCGTAGTGGCCGATGGTCAGGAAGTAGTTCTGTTCGTAGGCCTGGCTGCGCGCCTGGATGTAATACCCGACGTCGTCCCACGCCGGGTGCGTCTTCACGCCGAACTCGCCGACGTTGATGCCCTTGCCGCGCAGGCTGAGATCGAGAAACTTCAGCGTCTGCGGAAAGCGGTCCACGTCTTCGTGAATGGTGTTGAAGTAGCCGAAGTTGGCCAACTCCAGCTTGCCGATGGCGGTCACGAGGTCAATCCCCTCGGCCGCGGTCTGGTAGAACTCGGCGGTGACGGGGTGGCGGGTGTCCACCTCGCGGATGGCGTCGTGCAGACCGTTCAGCCAGCGGCGCACCAGCTCCACGCGGAAGGCGAAGTCGTCGAAGGTGCGCACGTCGCGCCAGTCGTCGCTGCCCCGCCGCACCGGCAGGTTGCCGATCGCCGCCTCGGGCGGCGTCAGCGTCCAGGCGGCCCGCAGTTGCGCGTCCGTGCCGTACGTCCGGCGCAGGTACTGCTGGTAGAGGGCGCGCAGGTCGGGCAGGTTGGGATCGTGGAACTCGAGGTCGCCGTTGAGGTAGTACATCAGCCCGGCGGCCTCGCGGTAGCGTTCGGCGAATTGCCGGACGTAATGCTGCTGGTCCGCCAGGTCGCGGTTGCTGACCGCCGTGTTGCTGAAGATCAGCATGCCGGGAAAGAAAACGCCCCCGGCGCGCTGCACATTCAGCAGCATGGCGTCGATCCAGCGCCACCACGCCTCGGTGGGGTTCTGCTGCGGTCCGCGCAGCCCCATCAGGTTTTCATAGACATCGATGCAGCTGTCGCGGCAGCCCTCGGCGTCCGCCTGCCAGGTGAGCGGGTTCTCGTTGCGCGCCAAAAAGGTGTGCAGGTAGTCGTCCGTGCCCTGCAGGAAGACGGGGCGCTCGCCGACGTGGAAGTAGTTGTCGTGGAACTCGACCGGCATGCCGGAGCGCAGCACGGCGGCGTCCCAGACGTCGAAGCCGCTCTCGTCCTGGTCCACCAGCTCGTCCCCATCCCGGAGCTGCGCCGTCACGCGGTACTGGGTGGCGGCGAAGGATGCGGGCTTCCAGGCGGCGAGGACGGCGCGCGTCTCGCCCGCCGCCAGTGGCACCGGAAACGACTGCGTGAAAACGGCGGCGGCGGCGGGCGCGGTGGGATGGATCGTCACCCGTACCTGCAGGTTGCGCTGCTCACGCCCGTAATTGCTGGCGCGCACCCGCACCCGCACCCCCTCGCCCGCCCGGTAACAGGCGAGATCGGTCTCCAGCTCATGCAGGTAACACTTGCGCGCCAAGGCGTGGCCGACGGCGCGCAGCGTGGCGGCCGGCAGCGCATTTTCGGGGGCGAAGAGGTCGTGGTTGTCCACGCCGAAGAACGCCCAGCTACTGCGCGTGTAGGGCCCGTGGTGCAGGTGCATCATCGCCGCCGCCGCGCCGCGCGAGCGGCCGAGGCGATCATGGGCGTTGAGCAGCGGGATCCAGCGGGCGTTGTTCATGCCCAGCACGCCGGCGGCGGCGTAGCCGGTGAAGGCGCCCGCCAGCTCGCCGGCGCTCGACGGCAGCAACACCTGCTGCGGCGCCGGGCGCAGCGCGGCCACGCGCTCCAGGCGGTAGTCGGCGTCGAAGACCCCGATCTGCTGCGGCGTGATGCGCAGCTCGTCCTGCGGAAAGCCGCGCGCCGTGTTGATGCGGATCTCGGTGCCGCGCTCCTCGAGTCGCAGCCCGCTCACCCAGAGCGCACCGGAGGCGCGCTGCAGACCGAAACGGATGCGCAGCGTCCGCGCGTCGGGCGTGAGGACAAACAGGCGCGCGATGTGCTGCCAGTCCTGCGTCCCGGTCAGACGGAGGAACTCGAGTGGGGCGGCATAGGCCGGGTCGCCGGCCGCGTCGAGCTGCTCGACGCCGATGAAGGCGTAGCCCTCCTGGCTGGCGTCCACGTCGGCGCAACGCAGGTCGGCCTCGAACCAGAACTGTTGTCCCTCGCCCGCGGCGGCCACGTCATGCGACCAAGCGGCGCTCTCTCCCCAGCCCTGGGGAGGCAGCGTCACGCGTGCGGCGGGAACGCCACCGCGGCCGCCGGCGGGCTCGCTGGCGCCCTGCGCCGGACGCTGCCATCCGGCGTCGAAACCGACGCCCGCCAGCAGGTCGCGACCGGGCACGGTGCGCGCCACTTCGTCCGCCTTCCGCCAGGCGCCGTTCTCTTCGAGCAGCGGCGACTGAAATGCGTAGCCGCCGGTCGAAATAAAATCCCCGCCGTCGGCAAGAAACGCTTCGAGGCTGGCCTGCGCGGCCGCCGGGAAGCTTTCGCCGTAGGGCAGGACCACCATGTCGAAGAACTGCCGGTTCAAACGCTGCGGGTCGGCGAGCGCGTGCGCATCGAGGTACTCGCAATCGTGGCTTGCTGCCAGCAGCTCCGCCAGCCGCTCCGGCGCCGAGGCCGCGCCGAAGACCGGCAGGCGGTCGCGTAAGACCGCCGCGCGCGGCTTCTGCCGCGAGGCGCGTTGCAGCCCGGACTCGTGCGCCCAGCGCGCGGCTTCCTCGGGCGCCACCGTGTCGGCCAACTCCGCCCCGGTCTCCGACTCGACGAAGGTCAGGTCGTCGAACCACGCCGTGCCGCTGGAGCGATACACGCCGACTACCACCTCAAACCAGGTCGTGGTGGGCAGGCAGGTGAAGGTGTGGCTGAAGCGCTGCCAGTCCTGCGTCCCCTGCACATGGCCCCAGCGCGCCTCGTCCACCGGGCGGCCCTGGAACTCGTACTGCGAGGCGGAGTAGTACATCCCGGCGGGCTCGCCCACGTCGCCCGCGCCGACCACCTCCGCGCAGCGCCACCAGCCGGAGAGCGTGTACTTCGCTCCCCAGCGCGGCGTCAGCACCAGGAAGCGGGCATAGTCGCCGCTCGCGGCGTGCACGCGCAGGCAGTGGCGGCCGCTGTGGGGCGTGTCCGCCGCCCCTGCGGGCACGATCGCGGCCCCGGTGGTGAACTGCCAACCCCAGGCGCCCTCCTCGAAGCCGCCGTCGGGCAGCAGCGTGATCTGCTTGTTACGGCCGGCGGCGGCGGCCAGGCTGGCGGCCGAGGGCGAGAGAAAGCGGGCGGCGCCGTGCGCGGCCGCCGGCCCCAGCGCGGCGGCCGCTCCCAAACCCTGAAGAAATGTGCGTCGCGAGTGACTCATAGCGTGTTTCGGCAACAGGAGCGGGACTGTCCCGCCAGCCCCCCAACCTGTCAGGTGGACTATACAGGATGCGGGACCCGGACGACACCTACTGCAGGCTGGTGGCGGGCACGCGCAACACGGCGCGGTAGCGGTCGCCGCGGTAGAGCGAGCGCACGCTCTCGATCGGGGCGCCCTCCACCGTCACCACGGTGCGGGTGATGACCAGCAGCCCGGAGCGCGGCGGCACGGTGAGCAGATGGGCATCCTCCCGCCCCGCCAGCACCGCCTCCAGCACCTCGTCGGCCCAGCCCACGCGCACGCCGTAGCGTTCCCGCAGCACGCCGTAGAGCGAGCGGCGGCCGAAGTCGAAGCGTTCCAGGCCGGGAAAACGCGGCAAGGCCAGGTGCGAGGTCTCGAGCGCCAGCGGGATGCCGTCGGCGAGGCGCAGCCGCACCAGGCGCAGCACCGGGTCCCGCGGCGCCACCAGCAGGCGCTGCGCCAGCTCGGGGTCGGCGGGCGCGACGGTTTGTTCGAGCAGACGCGAGCTGGGCCGGAAGCCGCGCTGCTTCATCTCCTCGGTGAAGCCCTGCAGGTGCAGGATGTTCTTTTCCAGCTTGGGCCGGCAGACGAAGGTGCCGCGGCCTTTCTGGCTGAAGGCGTAGCCCTGCTCCTTGAGGCCGCGCAGCGCCTGGCGCGCCGTCATGCGGCTCACCCCGTAGCGCCGCGAGAGCTCGTCCTCGGAGCCCAGCAGGTCGCCCTCGGCCACCTCGCCGCGGTTGATGAGCTCCATCAACCGCTCCTGGATCTGGAAATAAAGCGGGACGAAGCTGTGCTTGTCGAGCTGCGAGGAGGCGGCGCCATGGACCCGCGTTCCGGCAGGCGCGGACCGCGCCGCGGTCTCGCCGGCCGGGGCCGTTTCCCGGTCTTTCGATCGGCGCTCGCGGCTCGTCGCGAGGCGTTTCTGCGGGTGTTTCACGGCGCCGCGTGCGGTTGTACTGGTGGTCGGTTTCACGCGCATCCTACTTTGTTGACGGGCGGCCAGCTTCGCTGGCCAGTAGTTTAGCTGGCGCGGCTCAAGACGACGATGGCCAGCAACAGCACCGCGATGCCGGACCACATCCAGCTACGCGCCGCGGCCGGAGCCGCTTTCCATTCCCCGGACCAGAGCCCGAGCAGGTTGGCCACCAGCAGCCCGGCCGCCAGGCTGAGCGGCCAGCCGATGGCCGGTCCGAGGTGTCCCAGGCGCGGCGCCGCCGCTCCGTAAACGAAGATGCTGCCGCCCCAGAGCAGTCCCATCACCGCGCCCAGGCTGTAGAGGCGGATGCTCCCCGGCTGCGCAAACTTCGCGAAGCTGTGATTGCGGACCAGCAGGAAGGCGCAGTAACCGAGGTTGGCGACCGAGCCCGCGCCCAGCATCAACAGCCAGATCAGGTTGCTGCCGGCGAAGGCGTCCAGCCCGTGCGCCTGCGCCGTGGTGACGATCGGCTGGGCGAGGCTGTAGCCGATGTTGAAGACCGCCGAGAGCAGGCCCGCGCCGATGCAGAGCAGCACGCCGACCCGCAGGGGCCGCGCCTTGCCCACCATGTTGCCGCGCGCCGCCGGACTCGCCGCGCGCTCGCGCAGCCAGCCGGCGCGGCCGCACAGCACGATGCCCACCACCGCCACCGCCGCTCCCAGCAGGATGATCTGCCCCTGCGGCTGGCTGAACTTCTGCCGGTCGAGAATGGCCAGCGGCAGGGCGGAGCCGAGCGCCGAGCTCAGCGCCAGCACCAGCGTGTTGGCCAGCGAGATGCCGAGCGCGCTCACGCTCTGCCCGAACATGATGGCCCCGAAGCCCCAGGCGAAGCCGGTGAGCAGGGCGGCCCAGAGCGCGGCGCCGGGGGCCAGCGCCAGCACGGCGAGCCCGCCCGGCGCGGTCAGCGCCACCACGCTGATCGGCATCAGCACGCAGGCGACGAGGATGAACAGGCTCCAGACGTTTTCCCACTCCCAGCGGCCGAGAAAGCGCATGGGCAGGGTGAAGGTGCCGTTCATCACCCCGGAAAGCAGGGCGAGCAGGGCGCCGGTGGCCAGGGCTGAAGTCATCTGTGATTGCCTCCGCGCTGTTGACTATACGGCTATACAGGTAAGCTGTGGGAGGAAAGCGTCGTGTTGAGTATGATAGCCGGGTTACCCATGTCACTCTCCTCCCCTTTATCCGCCGCGTCCGGCCTGCTGCAGCGCGTGCGCGGCGGCCTGGTGGTCTCCTGCCAGGCGGCGCCCGGCGAGCCGCTGGATGACGTGGACGCCCTGCGCCGCCTCGCCCGCGCCGCGCTCGATGGCGGCGCCAGCGGCATCCGCCTCAACGGCCCGGACGTCATCGCCGCGCTGCGCCGCGACCCCGCCGGCGCCCGGGTTCCCATCATCGGCATCGCCAAGCGCTACTTCGGCGGCGAGCTGCGCATCACCCCGAACTTCGCCGCCGCCGCCGCCCTCGCCGCAGCGGGCGCCGACATCATCGCCATGGACTGCACGCAGCGCCCGTCGCTCACCGGCGAGCCCTGGCCGGAGCTCTTGCGCCGCATCCACGACGAGCTGCACCTGCCCGTCATGGCCGACATCGCCACCGTCGCCGAGGCGGAGGCCGCCGCGGCCGCGGGCGCCGACCTGGTCGGCACCACCCTCTGCGGCTACACGCCCGACACGGCCAAGCACCGCGGCGTTCCCTGGGGGCTGCTGCAAGAGCTGGTGGCCCGCATGCGCATCCCGGTCGTGGCGGAAGGGCACATCGAGACCCCCGCCGACGCACGCCGGGCGCTCGACCACGGTGCCTGGACGGTGGTCGTCGGCACCGCCATCACCCGGCCGCGGGCCATCACCGCGCGTTTCGTGCAGGCGCTGGCCGCGCCCACCGCGCCCACCGCGCCGGCCGGGCCGGACGGGGGCTGGGTCGTGGGCGTCGACATTGGCGGCACCAGCGTCAAGGCCGCGCTGGTCAACGCGCAGGGCGAGCTGGCCCACTTGCAGCAGGTCAAGACGCGCGCCAAGGGCGGCCGCGACGTCATCGTGGCGAGCACCGAGCGCGCCATCGCCGCCGTCTTGCGCGAGGCCCGCCGCGCCGGGCTCGTGCCGCGCGCCATCGGCATCGCCAGCGCCGGCGCCATCGACCACGCCACCGGACGCGTCTTCGCCGCCACCGAAAACCTCCCCGGCTGGAGCGGCTTCGCCCTCGCCGAACACTTCCAGAAGCGCTTTGAGCTGCCGGTGGTGGCCGACAACGACGCGCACGCCAGCGTGCTGGCCGAGCAGCGCTTCGGCGCCGGGCGCGGCCTGCGCGACTTCGTCGCCATCACCATCGGCACCGGCCTCGGGGGCGGCATCGTGGCCGACGGACACCTGCTGCGCGGCGTGCACGGCTTCGCCGGCGGCATCGGCCACCACACCATCCGCTTCGACGGACCCCCCTGCAACTGCGGCCGCCGCGGCTGCCTCGAGGTCTACGTCTCGGCCGGGGCCTTGGTGAAGCAGTACCGCCGCGCCGCCCGCCGCCACTCCCCCGCCCCACCACTGCCGCGCGCTCTGACCGCGCTCGACGTGGTGACACGCGCCCAGGCAGGGGATGCGGCCGCGACGCAGGCCCTGACCACCATGGCCGGACACCTCGCCGAGGGCCTCGCCAACGTCTGGAACTTCACCGACCCGGAAGCGGTCATCCTGGCGGGCGGCGTGGTGCAGGACAACCCGCTCTTCATCGCCGCCTTGGAGACGGCGCTGCAGCAGGTCCTGCCCTTCGCCGCCCTCCGCCAACCGCGCGTGGTGGTCTCCCCGACCAGCCTCTACAGCGGCGTGCAAGGCGCCGCCGTGCTGGCCCAGGAAGCCGAAAGCTGAAGGCCTGAACGGTTTTCGGTTGTCGGTTTTCGGTTATCGGACTTCGGACTTCGCGTTCCTCCCACGTCTCTAGTTCCCCAAACGGCGCAATCCGCATCCCGCGCCCACCGCGCCCCGCCCACAGCGCCATCCACCTCGACGCGAGGTGGCAGCGGACATGCGGTTTCAGGGTGCAAGGCGCAGCGGTGCAGGGCGCAGTGGGATAGGGCGCAGTGGAAATAAATGGGTTCGAGTAGCGGCAGGCGCACTGGCAGTGGTAGCCGCCGTATTCCCCGCGGCAGCGCAGATCCCGCCGCAGTCTTGGCCCTCACCACCGTTAGCGTCGTGTTGCCAACATCCAACAACCAAAATCCAACAACCGTTCGTGTTGTGTTACCGAAAACCGACAACCGACAACCGACAACCGTTAACCGACAACCGAAAACCGTTCCGCCTGCTGCTCGCCGCGACCGTGCTCGTCACCGTAGCCGACATCGAGAGCACGCAGCGCTGTCTGCATCGCGGCACCTGTCGGGAGGGCAACCCGCTGTTGACCGGCCAGCGCGGCCGCGCCTACGCCGTGCAGGTGCCCTTCCTGCTGGCCGCCGCCTGGAGCGCCCACCGCCTCAGCCACGGACCGCCGCGCCGGCGCTGGCTCTGGCCGCTGCCGCTGGCGGCGCTGGTGGCGGTCCATGCGGTCGCCACGGCGATGAATGAAAGGTTTTGAAGACGGTTGTCAGTTGTCGGTTGTTGGATTTGAGTTGAACACCGGCCGCTGGCGTGCCGTGAAGTGGACGGAAGAACGGTCGTCTGTTATCAGTCAAAAGCGAACCGTATTCCTCCAAAATCCAACAACCAACAACCAAAATCGTTCTTCGTTGAGACGGTTGTCGGTTGACAGCAACAACGCAAAACACGACGGCCGGTGCACCTCGCGATGCACCGGCCGTTGGCTACGCTCTTGCGCGACCTGTTTTCACCGACAACCGACAACCGAAAACCGAAAACCCTTCGTCAACCTTTCTTCCCCGTCTTCCGCACCGGAGCGATCCATGACGGGTCCGGCAGCGTCACCCGCATGGCGCCGTTGATGGCGCTGATGCAGAGGGCGATGCAGCCGTCCTGTTTGCGCAGCAGGAAGCCGCGGCAGCCGGTCATGGAGCCGCGCACCACCTCCACCTCGTCGCCGATCTCGGAGGTGGGCACGGCGTCGTACTCGAGGCCGGAGGCCAGCGCGGCGCGCACCGCGTCCAGCTCCTGCGTGTCGACCCGTATCGGGCCGTGCTGGTCGTGCACGAACCACAGGAAGCCGGGCGCGAGCACCGCCTGCTGGCGCTGCACGAGGTCCATGCAGACGAAGACGTAGGAGGCAAACAGCGGCAGCTCGATCTGTTTGCGGCGGTCGCTCCACTGCCGCCAGGTGTGGTAGGTGGGCAGAAAGACGCGCAGGCCGGACTCTTCCCAGAAGCGCTTCACCTGCGCCTCGTGCCGCGGCCGCGTATAGGCCGCCAGCCAGATCAGCTCCGGCGCGGGAGGGGGTGGGGGAACAGGCTCGGACGACGCCATCCGTAAGATAGTAACGGAACTGTCTCTTATACACATCTCCGAGCCCACGAGA